>MGIW01000006.1:185357-284435 GCA_001793945.1 Candidatus Wolfebacteria bacterium RIFOXYD12_FULL_48_21 | reverse complement strand
GGCAAAAAGCCAATTAAAAAGGGCGGTACGGGCTGTTCCGAAGTGGAGTAATCCGGTCGGAGACGGCGCAATACGCACCCGAATAGGGTCAGGTATGCTCATATAATATGCCAATATAATACCACATATAACCCTAAAAATCTACTTATTCTCTATCTCTACTATGCCCGTTGAGGTGACGCATACCGTCGAACTATGCGACGCGATTAGCTCAGGATTTCCCAAAATATCTTCAGAATCAGCGTCAGAAATAATATCTCCCTGAATAAGTTCTCTTGAAGGCGTAATTGATTTGTCAGTAAGATGTTTTTTATATATGCCTTCCCTATCTTCACTTAATATATTTAAAACGCCCTCGTACTTGCTTTTGAGCTCACTCTCTGCGTGTATATCTTTTAAAAGTTCTTTGATCCCCGCTGTGACATCTGCACAAAATTGTGGAGCATATATAAAAATACCATTCTTAAAGCACTGTAAATGCTCACTGGCACCGCTTGATTCAACGCTGGGGTGAATATATCCCTTGGGTATATAACTATGAGCAACTCCGTTTCTAAGAAGCTCATATAAAATATCTTTCAAACCGTGATATTTTATCGGCATATATTTACTGCTTAAAAATGTTTTGAAATTGTCGGGTGTTGTTTTGGAGTAACCGGTTTTGCCCGTCAAAACGCTTCCACAAAATTCGATTGCAGTTACGCAGATCATGCACATAAGAAGGGTGTCGCCCGTTTTTTCTGCGCGATCAATTGCGCCAATCAAATTATCTTCCAATAATTTTCCCATAATATATTTATTATACCATATTTTGCCACAAAAATCCACCCAAAAGTCCGTATTACTGTTTCTATAAGTATGGGTATTTGGTGTCCAAAAGGACGATCGTCTTTTTGGACACCAATCGCATTCTGCGTACTACGCTTTGAATTACGAAACTCGCTTTGTCATTCTGAACTTGTTTCAGAATCTGATTGATATTACTAAGAGATCCTGAAATAAATTCAGGATGACAGTGCTATTTTAAAGCAGTAAATGGAGTTTTGTAATTCAAAGTACTACATGCTACTTGCTACATGTTTCATGCTACTTACTACATGCTACATATTACTTACCGCACATCTTCGTCTCATACCCCTTGGGCAGCTTGACCACTTGGTTGCACAGGTCGATCAAGTGCGCGCTGTCGGTCAAAACATGATCTTCTTTTTCATAGGAAACATTCGTTGCGGCAATGCCCTTTTCCAACAGAGCATCATACAACATGGCGGTCTGCCGCGGCGGAATAGTGGAATCGTCCTCTCCGCTCACCAGCACGATCTTCTTGTCTTTTAGATTGTTCAAGCGCAAAAAAATGGAAGCTTGATCATACAGCGTCTTATTCTTCGTCGACGGAACGCCATTGAAATGTATCTTGAATATCGAAGAAGGAATATCGCGGATCAGCGTCCACCAATCCGTAACGCCGTTGATGGAAATGGCGCCCGTAAACAATGCCGGTTTTCCGGCAAGTGCACGCAACGCGAGATATCCGCCATAGCTGTTACCCATAGGGTAAACCTCGCCGATGGGCATGGTCTTTTTCAAGGCCGTAACGGCATCGGCAACATCCTTTACATCGAGATTACCGACATTACCCTTAAGGTCGGTGGAAAACTTTGTGCCATACCCGTAACTGCCCCGATAATCAAGCTTCAAAACAATAAATCCACTCTTGCGCAAATGCTCTAAGACGGCATCGTATGTGCCGTAACTGTGATAGGAATGAAACGATGTGGATGTTTGCCGGTTGGGTCCTCCATGGAGCCACACAATCAACGGATAGGACTTTTTTGCGTCATACCCGTCCGGCGTATACAGCACGCCGTACCGACCGGAAAAATTCTTTACCGTTCCCGCGGCAAGCGAAAACGACCCGTTTGTCGGCACCGGCAACGGAGCGACAGTACGAGTGTCCGTGCGCAAAGCATGCAACGCTGGCACATCACCCTGCGAGCGCAAGAAAACAATGTCATTTCCTATGCGCACGGGCGGCGGATAATACAGCGCATCATCAACAACCCATCGTACCAACTGATCGGCCGGGTCGTACCGATACACGGACCACATCAACGGATTTTTTCGGTTGGCGATAAAATACAACGACCCATCGGCACCGTAGAGAAAATTATTTACGGTAAAATTCGACGGAAACATACGCTTTCCTAATCGCTCGCCCGTTGCCTTACCAAGCAGCCAAAGGCGCGTCGCATACAGTGTTTGCACGCCATCGCGATCGCTCAAATGCAAAAAATGACGCTCGTCGGGAGAAAAGTCAAAAATCTTTTCTTCTTCACTTAGCAGATCCCAATAATCATTTTTCTCTTTCCATGTATGCGTTACATTGCGAGTAATATCCACCAATGTATAGGTCCGTTCCTTTGTGCTTGCCGTACTCGCTCCATAATAGGCAACATAATTTCCTTTGGGCGAAAATCGGATGAACGATGAGCCTCCGTTGATGGGAACGCTTCGCTCGGCAACATTATCTTTAACAGAAAACACGACAAACTCCCCGCCCGTGGTGACGAAAAGGATCCTTGTGTTGTCCGCGCTAAATATGGCCTTTCTAACGGGTTCGGTAAAATCAAGCACGGTCTGCGTGCCCACTCCCGTCGCATCAAATGCATGCACTGTATAAATCGGAAGCGGGCCACCGCCGTCGACCACCACTGCAAGTGTTCGGTCGTCGGACAGATAATACCGTCGCTCCGTCAACCCGGGAAACAATTCCGGCGTGCTCGTCCCCTTGTCTTGGCAGGTCCATAGATCAAGATCGCATTGCGCATAGCGGGAAGACTCCCCTGCCCCGTAAGTCTCGACCATGACGGTCGATCCGCGATGTTGAAAAATGCGCTGATAAGGCACTTCAAATGCACCCGCTGGGGCGGGGAATGACGCAAACAAACAAATTATAAAAATGAAATATCGAGGCATGTAACGATCCTATAGTGTGTGTCATTCCGATCCGCCAGCCGGCGGAGAGGAATCTGTAGTTACGCATACAGATCCCTCGGCTCCTCCGTCGGCTGACGAATCCGCTCGGGATGACACTCCACGGAAACTACACTTATTAACTTTGTTATTTCTTACTTAGCCGTAATATTTCTTGTACCAACACATCCGCCGCATCCGGCTTCGCAAACGCCTTTGCGGCGCTCGCCATGGAAGCCAACAGAGCGGAGTCGGCCAACAGTTTATCTACCTGCGTAAGGAATGTATGTTTGGTAAGATTCGCCTCTTCGACCGTAATGGCCGCACCGGTGGATGCATATTCGAATGCATTTTTTACCTGATGATCGCGGGCCGATTCAGGCAACGGCACCAATATAGCAGGGCACCCCATTGCGGCTATTTCAAAAATGGCCCCGCTTCCGGCACGGGAAACAACGATATCGGCGGCAAGCAAGGCATCTTTGATCTCTTGCCCAAAATACGGAACGATGCGATAGGCCCTGCGGAATGTATCGGAATACTTTTGCATGATGCCCGCGAGATCGGCTTGCGTCGTGGCCGCGTTATTCAACCCAGCCTGATGCAAAACTTGAATATTTCGATTGAGCAGCTCCTCGGCAATGGACATAAAGAAATCGTTCACGCGCACCGACCCCTGTGATCCGCCAATAACGACAATGAGCGGCTTTGCCGGATCAAAATCAAGCAAACGCTTTGCGTCGGTCTTAGCCGCAGTATCGCCGGGCATAAAAAAGATGTCCCGAATTGGATTGCCTACCAACGCAAGCTTATGTTCTATGGCCGCTCGCTTATACTCCGGCATGCCCTCTTTGATAAACGATTCTTTGGCGGTGGCAAATGCGATACCAATCGCATCGGCATACTTGCCCGAGACACGGTTAGTAAACCCGGCGACGGAGTCTGATTCATGCACGATGATCGGAATGCGATAAAATGCGCACGCCAATACCACCGGCAACGCACCTGGCCCACCCTTGGAAAATAAAATGTCAGGCATGATCAAAAACACTCGCCACAGCGCCTGCAACAATCCGATGAAAAAGAATGGCACATCCAACAAATTGCGTAATAATTCGCCACTGCGCAACTTGGCGGATGCGACGCGAAACACGGTCATCCCGCGGGATGTCAGTTGTTGCTCATAAACCCCCGGAACACCGACATAATACAGATCCACGGGTTCGCTACTTGTCTGCAAAAGCACCTCCGCAACGGAAACGATCGGGTAAATATGCCCCCCTGTCCCCCCTCCGGTAAAAAGTATTTTCATATGGTTCTATTTCAGTTATAGGTTATCAGTTATTGGTTATTCTAAGTATGTTTTGATATGTTCGTCACGACTCCCATCATGGTCAGAAAGATCGCCAGCGCCGTTCCGCCGTAGCTGATAAACGGTAATGGTACGCCGGTGAGCGGCAGAATACCCGAAATCGCTCCAATGTTGATGAATGTTTGGATGGCAACCACAGAAATAATGCCGATCACCGCAAGCTGTCCGAATTTGTCTTTGCACCGGTTGGCGATAGCCAACCCTCGCGTAAAGAGCACAACAAACGCCGACAATACAAATATTGAACCGACAAATCCGAACTCTTCGGCGATGACCGCAAAAATAGAGTCACCAATCGGCTCGGGAAGAAACTTGTACTTCGTGGTTGATTGTCCATAACCAACACCGGCAATTCCGCCCGAGCCGATGGCGATCTGCGCTTGGTCCAAATGGTACCCCTTGCCCAGTATATCGGCCTTTTCAGGGTTGAAATAATTCTTGACGCGCTCGGCACGATACGGCGTGGTCATGACAAGCATAGCAAGTGCAAGAAATCCAAGCACCACGGTCAATGCGATGTAGCGGAACCGCGCACCGCTCATGAAGTAAACGATCAAACTGGCAAGCATGATGACCACGACCGTCGTGGTGGCAGGCTGTAAAAAGATCAATGCGGCGATAAACCCCGAGATGGCAAGAAACGGCAGATACCCCTCCTTAAAACTGGTTTGCCGTTTGGTCCGCTTTCCGCCCAGCCACGCCGCCATATAGAGGATAAATGTCAGTTTTAAAAGTTCGGCCGGCTGCAAGGAAATGGGCCCCAAACTGATCCAACGAGTGGCGCCGCCCGAATGGATTCCGAGCGGTGTAAATACGAGCAACAATGCAATAACGCTCCCGATCAGCAAATACAACGCATAGGTCTGCCATTTTTTATAGTGCACAAAAGAAGCAATGAGAAACCCTACGATACCGGGGAAAAGTCCATAATAGATCTGATGCTTCAGATAATAAAAAGTATCGTTGAACTTTATTTTTCCCAGATCGGAAGACGCGCTCGAAAGCATAAGGATGCCAAACACGATCAAGATCCC
The DNA here is from genome assembly GCA_001793945.1 of Candidatus Wolfebacteria bacterium RIFOXYD12_FULL_48_21. Classification (GTDB taxonomy): domain Bacteria; phylum Patescibacteriota; class Minisyncoccia; order UBA6257; family UBA9933; genus UBA9933. Next base: position 279,056 of record MGIW01000006.1, on the reverse strand, counting down.
CAAGGTCCACAAAAATACATAATCAGGCGCATGCCCAGCCCTATTTGATTTAAATGGATTATTCATTCGCATGGATCAAAGTTCTTCCGTTTATTACATTGGCATATGCGCCATCGCGCACTGCCACGACGCCGTTCACGAACACGGTTTCGATATGCGCATCACGAAACAAAACAAGATCGGCAAAGTAGCCTTCCCGCACAAATCCGCGCTGTTTCAGGCCAAGACGCTGTGCAGGCAATCCGGTGATCTTATAAACAGCGGATTCCAGTGCTATCGGTTTTTCGGCGAGCACTTTCCCCAAATAGGTCGGGATAGTATCCGTAAACAGCTGCGGGCGAGTTCGCAAGCGCTTGTCTTCAAAGCTGGCCCCGGAAGAAGCAATAAAAGACCGATCGCTCGCCAACGCATGGTTGAACTCACCAAAAGAAAGGTTGTGGTGGACGAGCGAAGCGCGCAACTTGGTTAAACGCATGAGCCCAAGCAGTGTTTCCGGCATGGCGGTGCCATAGTCTTCACCGAACGCGCGAAGCGTCTTGCCGACTAAATAATCAAACTCGGGGGCATCATGGATGACGATGTCATCGCCCGAAAAACCGGACAGGTCGGCGATTATTTTTGCGGTCAGCTCGGGAGATTCAAGATTTTTAAGTATTTCTTCCGCACCGCCCCGCTGTGCCCAAACCGGCAAAAACGAAACGATTGGCACAACGGAATACTCGAACGGATGCATGGAAAAATGGACATCGGCGTTGGCCGTATTTGCCTCGATCGATTCGATTGCAGTGCGATATGGTTCCTCAAAGCCGATAAGCGGTGAAAAATTATTGATCACTACCCGCGCACCGGTTTCTTTTGACAGGTTGATGAGCTCCATGACCGCCGGGACGAAATGCTCCTTGGTATCGCCCAAATGTACGGTGGAATCGGAACCGCTTCGGATTTTAAAAGTAGCAAGGCCCCTATATTTTTCGATTGTTTCAAGCGCGAGCTTGATCTCTTTTGTAGGCGTCAACGCGGCAACAGGAGATTGCAGGTCGAACGAAATACCAAAGGCGCCCTCGTGCATGGCCTGTGCAAGCATATAGCGGAACACATCAAGCTCCTTTGCGGTCAGATCGCGGAAGTCGTTGCCGATAATGGTGTGTCGCAATGTGGAATGACCGACAAGCGTTCCAAAGTTCACCCCCATCGGGCGCCGGTGCAGGACATCAAAAAAATCTTCCACCGTATGCCAATCAACATTGATCGCATATGGATCGGTCCAAAACTTTTGCAGGTCCAATGAGCCGTACAAAAGCGGGGCGAGCGACAACCCATCCTGCCCGCCGATGATCGTCGTAATGCCCTGCAACAAAAATTGCTTTTGCGATGGATCGGAAAAAATGGTCAGATAGCGGTCGGAATTCGTATTGATATCGATAAATCCGGGAGCAAGATAGGCGCCCATACCATCAATAATGGTATCAGCCTGATAACGCGGAAATAGACCGACGGCGGCTATCTTTTCATTCTTAAGAAGCACATCCGCTTTTACCGCGGGCTGTCCCGAACCGTCTATCAACAAAATATTTTTGATAAGTGTGGTCATTACAAAAAGAAATTCCCGCATTGTCATTCCGAGCGGATCCGCCAGCCAGCGGAGAAGTCGAGGAATCTATGCCAACGAATATATCTACAGTATACGGCATTTACCCTGTCGTTTCCATAAAAACTATCCCGCAATTTGACAAAACGCATTGGTCAAGTTTATTATTTGTTTTAGTACTTAACCGTGTTTCTCTTTCAATCTTCTTTGGAGGCAGTACATGCGACAAGGGTCCATGCAGTGCGGCAAACAGGGTCAAAATCCTCAAATGGTCAAATATCCTCAACCGATCGGCAAGAAAACCGACCCGGCCAAACGCCCCAATTTCTACCGGCGGCAGGCACCTCGCATCGACAGAAACGGAAAACCATAAAGACGCCAATCCTTGTGGCATAGTATGCATAGTAAAGCTCCGCGCAACGCGGAGCTTTTTTGCATTGTCATTCCGGCGAAGGCCGGAATCCAGAGCTCATTATCACAAAAACTTATGCAGTGGCCATGTAGCGGTCTCGAGTATTTTACGCACCAAGGAGCGTCGCTTCCATGCGCTAAACATGACTTCATGGGACTGCGTGATGTCCTCCATAAAATGCTCTCGCAGTTGGTCCACAAATGCACGGTTCGTCCCCACCAGCGTTGCCTCGTAGTTAAACAACAGACTGAGGTTATCCAAGTTGGCGCTTCCAACCGAGGCCCAATCGTCGTCAATGACTACCGTCTTGGCGTGCAATATGTGGTCGCGATACAAATAAATTCGCACGCCTGTTTTTAACATGATCCAAAAATAGGATTGCGTGGCGCGGTCGACAAACGGATGATCCGATACATCGGGAACAATAAGCCGTACATCAACTCCCCTGCGCGCCGCAAGGCGCAACGCGCGCACCAATCGCAAATCGGGAATAAAATAGGGTGTGGTCAAATACACACGGCTCTGCGCATTTCTAATCGCGTCGATCAGACTATGATAGATGAACCGCTGATGAAATCGCGGAGAATTAGTGAGGAAGTGAAAATGTTTGGCGGCCGAAAATGGTCGACCCTGCTGGAGCTCCGCGTCCAACGATGGCTTGCTAAAACGAAAATATTTTCCCTCCCGCGTGCGATCCCACATTTGATCGAATGCGTGCTCTAACTCGTGCACAACGGGTCCCGCAATGCGCACTTGCGTATCGCGCCACCGCTCCATGCGCTGGTGGATGCCGACGCCGCCGATATAACCGATATACGAATCGACAACCAGTACCTTTCGATGATCACGGAAAAACCATGACGAGTAGTTATTGATGCGCCATGGTTTGATGGGATTGAAAAAAAGCACCTCAGCGCCGCTTGCCGCAAGCCGCTTCGCATGGATGGAATCAAGAAAAGGCGAGCTCCCTGCGGCATCGCATAGCAAACGAACCCGCACGCCTGCGAGCGCTCTTTGCTCGAGCACATCGGCGAACTGTTTTCCGATTGCATCGTATGCAAAGATATATTGCTCGAGATCTATGGATACTTGCGCATTACGGCAGTCTGCAAGCATGCTCTCCCACGCATCGCGCGCATACAGAAAGAACTCCCATTGGTTTGTTCGGATCGATTCTGGCATATACTATCTATGCAATTGGTTTTTTGATACGCCGGTGTGTGCCGTTCTTTTTCTTTTCCCAGTAGACCGTTACAAAAGTACCCAACCACGCACCCATTGCCATAGGCACGATATACAGATAGTTTCCGACATAATTAATGACCCCGAATGCCGCGATGAGGTAAATAAGTAGCGAAGTATTGGCAGCGGCAATCGATTGCAGTCGCGTCACCGCGAGTGTGTAATACACATACAAAATATCCAAAACAAAATATGCCGCAAAAATACCAACTGCAAGCAATAGATCAAAGCCCGTCCACGCATCGATAAGTGATATCATACTACATATAGTATAACAAAGAACGACCGACTACGCCTAAAGATAACTTCATTAAAATACTTGACAAGTTATATATTATATATAATAATATTATCAGAACATAACCTATAGGAGAATCTCATGAGAATAGCAGATTTTTTAGCTCTTCTAGTCACTAGCGCGCTAGGCGGGGGTGCATTTTTCACAGTAGGCATAAAGCCTATCATCGCGATCAGCTGCGCAATAGCGTTACTGGCGATGGGGCTTTGTATGCTCAACTATCTCAACCACGGCAAGTTTCGCATTTATGTAGCACGCTCACCGGTAGCCCGGTGAGTTTTTATTTCCCGTGGCACTTTTTATGTCGCTTCCATTCCATCATAATCTCCTCGTTATGAGCGATATTATCTTTACCAAATAATTCAATACTCTTGGCGTCACTTTTCTTTTTCATTACATCAGACATTTCATTCCAGTTCTTCCATGTTCTTTCCTGCTCCTGTATGACGGGTTCTTTGTGAATCAACTCTATTCCTGCCTCGGCTCGCCATAAATGAATATGGTCATTTAATAACTCCTCGGCTTTGTCAGGATAATTTTTTTTAATTTCCTCAATTGTATAAGGCCGTTGATACATAGTGTTATTTTTCTTGATGTTTCTTATATTTCAAACTCGACCCACAATAAAACATAGTATTGCGGTCGTTTTAGTATTAGAAAGCTCGACTTCTTTTGCCAATCACTTCAATCCACCGCGTATTCCCCGCGGGAGTCACCTGTTCAAAAATGGGCACAAGTCCCGCGCCTTGCATGTAGGCTATTATCTCATCAAGGGTAAAGTAACTAAAGAACCGTTCATACGGATACCCATAGTCATTTTCCTGCACAAGCGCTTCCTCTGTTTGCCCCGGTCGCCGCTCCTTGACCGCAATATACAAACACCCGCCAGGCGCAAGCAGTTCGGCCATATCCTTGATGACAGTACCGGCATCGGCACGCGGAATATGCAGCAGAACGGCCTGCATAAAAATGCCGTCAAACATGCGTCCGAGTGTTTTTGCATCGCGCAAATCCAGCGCATAAAATTCGCCGGAAGGCACTTCCCGTTTTGCAATCTCGATCATCTTTTCGGAAAAATCGATGCCGACCACGCGAAACCCCTGCTCAATAAGATACCGGGGCTTTCTGCCACCACCGCACCCGACATCAAGCACAAGTCCGCCCGGCTTGATCAGTGGCGTAAATGTGTCAGTGCCGCCGGCCCACCAATTGTCATCCCGGTGGTCGTTGTGCCAATCCTCGGCTATCCGGTTATATGTATCCCTAAGATTCATTGTTTTTAGTATACCAAAAATCGGTAAGTCAAACGACAAATAAATCGCCAATCGGCATAACACACACAAATCGCTGCAAGGTATTGACTAAAATTAGATTATATGATTAAATCTAATTTAGATGTATCCTAAAACTCTCAGAATGGAGGTGGCACATGCTACATAAGCTCTTTCAAAAACTATGCGGCAAAGAAAAGGATTCCAATTCGCACAATCTCGACCTCGAAATCGTCACGCCCGGCAACCCAGCGCACAGCCACTCTTTTGCTCGAATGCCATGGGATCGTGAGCGGTTCGGCTCCAGCTTCTGCAATCCCGACACCGATCATGGCGAATTGCTTTCTTTTCCGCTGGCGACTTACAAGAGTCTCTTTTCCTGCCGGTGTGGCGCGGAAGGAGTCGAGAGTGTAAGGGCACTTATCTAATAGCATGTGCCCCGCAAAACACCCAAAAACCCCGGTTTACCCGGGGCTTTTTTATTCATCCTGTGTGCAAGTCCTTCCCATGGCACTTCTTATATTTCAGTCCCGATCCGCAATAGCACGGGTCATTGCGGCCTATCTTACCCGCCATAGCCTCCACGGCAGCAGGTTGCAGGGTAGCTACAGGCTCTTGCGAGGCGGCAACCAACTGCGGCAACAACTTCCATATGTTATAGAAGATCCAGTCATCATAGTTCCGAATCATGTCTTGGAACAAGTGATAACTTTCGCGGCGATACTCGACAAGCGGGTCATGCTGCGCATAGGCGCGCATGCGCACCGACTCACGCAGGTCTTCAAGATTTTCCAGATGCCCCATCCACAAGCGATCAATAATGGCAAGCAAACGCATGCGCACCTCCGCCTCCCCTGCCGGCTCGATGAGCTGCTTGATCTTGGCATCCAAAAACTCCTTTATGTCATCGACGCCTTTGAGCTCGTCGGCGGAAACGATCTCGGCATTGACCAATATTGCTTCGAATGCCGGACGCTCGATAGCCTGTGCGGCAAGAACGGCGGCTATTTTGCCGACCGTCGCGATGACGGCTGCCTTTGCATTGCCGTCGAGCACTTCCTTTCGCTGTTTGTACAAAAGCGTTCGCTGTTTGTTCAATACATCGTCATATTCAAGCAAATGTTTGCGCGCGTCGAAGTTTAAACCCTCCACCTTCTTCTGCGCTTCATTCACGACACGGGAAATGATCTTTGATTCGATCGGTTCGCCCTCGGGAAAGTTTAGGGTTTCCATAAAGCCCTTTACGCGCTCCCCGCCGAAAATACGCAAAAGGTCATCTTCCAACGACAGATAGAAATGGGAAGACCCTGGATCTCCTTGTCGTGCCGCGCGGCCCTGCAACTGGTTGTCGATGCGTCGCGCCTCATGGCGGTCGGTACCGATGACATGCAAGCCACCCAAAGAGCGCACAAGCTCCCCTTCTGCAACGGTCGGCGGATTGCCACCCAAAATAATGTCGACGCCGCGGCCCGCCATGTTGGTTGCAACCGTCACAGCCTTCGGCCGTCCGGCTTGGGCAATGATCTCGCCTTCGCGTTCATGATTCTTTGCATTCAATACCTGATGCGGCACATGCGCCTGATGCAATAATTGCGACAACAATTCGTTGTGCTCAATGGAAGCGGTGCCGACCAATACCGGTTGCCCATCGGCATAGCGTTGTTTGATGTCGGCGACCACGGCGCGATATTTTTCCGCCTTGGTCTTATAGATGACATCCGAAAGATCCTTGCGCATCGGAGGCTTGTTTGTCGGCACGCTGACCACCTCGAGGTCATACACCTTATGGAACTCCTCTGCGGAGGTTTGCGCCGTTCCGGTCATGCCGCCGATCCGCGCATACAAACGGAAATAATTCTGCAATGTGATCTGCGCATAGGTCTTTGACTCCTGCTGTATCTGCACACCTTCCTTTGCCTCGATCGCTTGATGCAAACCGCCCGAATAACGCCGCCCCGGCATCATGCGGCCGGTAAACTCATCGACAATGATGACTTCGCCGTTCTTGACCACATAATTTTTATCTTTATGAAACAGCGCTCGCGCCTTCAATGACTCTTCCAAATAGTGGACGAGCTGGAAGTTTTCCGGATTATATATGTTTTTAATGCTCAATGCAGTCTCCACTTTAGATATGCCACTGTCGTTGATGGACACGCTCCGCGCCTTTTCGTCGAGTGCATAATCATCTTTGGCAAGCATGCTCGCGATGCGCGCAAAGACCTTATAATATTCACTGGATTCGGTGTCCGGCGCCGCAATGATGAGCGGCGTACGCGCTTCATCGATCAAAATGCTGTCGATTTCATCGATGATCACAAAATGATGCCCGCGCTGCACTTGGTCTTCAGCCCGATAGGCAAGATTGTCGCGCAAATAATCAAAGCCAAATTCATGGTTGGTTCCATATAAAATATCAAGCTGGTAGGCTTCCTTGCGGGAAACAGGGCGCAAAAACTCTTGCACCACCTTAAAGTTACCCAGTGTATCGCGGGTTGCATCAGCCTCCGCTTCGGCTTCAGGCAATTCGGCCTTGGGGGCTACGAAAGAAGGATCGTATATGTATGCGCCGTCATGGATAAGGCATCCAACGGTAACGCCGAGCGCATAGTACACCTGCCCCATCCACACCGCATCGCGACGCGCCAAATAATCATTCACCGTAACGACATGCACGCCTTTGTCGGTCAACGCATTCAAATAGACCGGCGCGGTCGCGGTCAATGTCTTTCCTTCACCGGTGCGCATTTCGGCGATTTTTCCTTGATGCAATACGATGCCGCCGATCAGCTGCACATCAAAATGACGCTGGTTGAGCGTGCGGCGCGAAGCTTCACGGATCAACGCGAACGCTTCCGGCAATGCAGCATCAAGAGAAGCCTGTCCGCTCGTGATCCGCTCGCGCAATTCACTGCTGCGCGTTCGCAATCCGTCCGCGGAAAGCTGCTTCGCATCGCCTTCCCACCCGGCGATCTCCGCGACTATCGGATCAAAATCATATTTACCAAAAATATTTTTTAAGAAGTCGAACATAAATGCGTTTCCTGTCATTCCCGTCCGCCGGCTGGCGGAGGAATCTATATAAATGAATTCTTTGGATTCCCGTCGTAGTTTACCCCGAGCCCGTCGAATGGGCGGGAATGACAATGTGATATCTTTTTTCAATAAAAGCAGAAACGAATACAGGAAGCATTGACTGCTCCCTGCATTCCGCTAACGAGCCGTTAAACTCCCTCTGCAAACCGAATCTCGTTATTGGTTATCAGTCATCGGTTATCAGTTATTCCCCACATCCCGAATCTCGTTATTAGTCATCAGTTATCAGTCATCGGTTGTTCACCCGCTCGTTGTGCATCGGAGATTGGCTTCTCCACATGAAGATCCTTATATTTCTGGATCTCAAGCTTAAGAATGTCCTTTACTTCGTCGATCGTCGCGTACATATCTTCGCCGTCACGCGCCGCGCGGATGACATCGCCGTTCATGTGCAGGTTGACTTCCACATTGAACACGACTCCGTTGCGATGATGTTGCGTGGTATGAGCAAGCTCTACGCGGGCAACCGCCTCCCCCTGCGTCTCAAACCGGCCGATATACTTTTCGAGCGACTTGATGCGATCTTCGACATACTGATTTAAAGCATCGGTAAGCTCGAGCTGGGTTGCTTTTATGATGATTTGCATGGTCTTTTTCGATTAGTTAATTCCCCTTTTATCTACCTGCATTCTACCACAAAAAAACAGCCCTGGGAAGACTCCCGAGGGCTGTTTTAAAAGGGTTATTTCCTTTTTGCGGTCTTCTTTTTAGCCGTTTTCTTTGCTACTTTCTTCTTAGCAACTTTCTTTGCTACCTTCTTCTTAGCAACTTTCTTTGCGGCCTTCTTTGCTTTTTTTACTGCCATATTTTTTGTTGCATCCGACATCCGAAGATGCGGATATAAAAAATTATTTTTTATATTTAAAATCGATTCGTCGACCAGTCAAACCGTTTTAAATCGATGACTATGGATAAAAAAAATATAAATTAAAAATGAAAAATTATTTTTTCTATTTTCGATCTTTTATTTTTCTTATACTCTAATTTTGTAACAAAAAAAATAATTTTACAATGTGGATAACTCGAAAAAATAATTTTTGCGATTATTTTTAAAAATATTTTTTATAATTGCATAAAAAAAATTAAATGCGATGCGAGCGCATGGGCTTTCCATGTGAATCAATATAAAAAGAAACGATCGTCATGCGACGATCGTTTCTTTGAATACGATGAACTTATATCCGAGAAAGTTCCATGCAAGTCCGACGATGCTGCCAATGGCGGCGCCGACCAAACCCCATTGATCAACATTCATATTGCCCATGGGAGCGATCGCTTTGAACACATACGAGGCGATGCCCACATTCAACAAAAATCCAATAAGACTTACGGCAAAGAATTGCAGAAACTCAGCCTTCGTTTTCTGTGCAAGACTGCGCGCAAAGGTCCACGACTTGTTCCAGTAATAACTATTGATGTTTGCAATGATGAACGAGATAGCCTTATAGATGGTGTAGACCGTAATGGTAGCGCCCACAGTCACCAGCACCTGTTCGGTTTGTACACCAAACCAGCGCGGTCCGACTGCAAAAAGCACGGCAAGTACTCCCCAATCAACAAGCGTATTCAGTACGCCGATGACGCCGAATTTTCCGATCTGCCACACGACGGATATTTTTTTGCCGATCAAATAAGTAATATACAACCCCAACGGCGTAGCAATAAGAAAGAGCGGGACAATGGCCCACCAGTACTGTGCATACAATGCAGGCTTTGCGGTGTGCAACACGGGGAGCGCAAGCAAACCAATGAGCAAACCGGCTGAAATGCCAAAAAACATATCTTTTTTATTCATGATTGGATAAATGCTAAAATGAATTCAATGAGTTCCGGGTTCTGTCCAAGAATATTTGTTCCGTGTCCACCGACATCAACGATCTCTTTTTGCGCGTCAACGCCGGGAGGAGCGGAATCATATAACATTTCAATATCGGAAATGGAATCGTTGGAACGGTCATCATCATGCGCGCCGATGAACAAGAGATGTTTACCTTCGGGCATTGATTCGATCAACGGCTTGATTACGATACCGTGGTAATCCAACCCGGGAGAAAATGCGACGCAATGTTTAAAACTGCGATGCCGAGAAACATATTGCAATGCAAGATTCGCACCGATTGAAGCGCCAATGAGCGTGATGCGCTCTTCCCGCGCGCCAAGTCCTTTTAGCACATCGATCGCCGCGTCAATGTCGCGCAAACTTTCCTGATGCTCCGCGTCTGAAAATCGGGTATAGCCATCGGGTCCGCCATCCGAACCACCATGCCCCCGCAGGTCTATTGCAAACCCTGCATACCCTTCTTGCTGCAATTGATCCGCCAATGGATTCCACGATTCCTTCGTTGCCGGCATCATGTGCAAGAAAACAACCCAACCACGCGGGTTGGGGTGTTTTGTCCGGTTGACCGGAAAATAATTGGCTACGATCTTTACATTATCTGCAGTTGTAAGATGAAGCAGTTCCATAGGGATGACGCATTGCAGGCACGATCAGAACATGCCCGTCATGCCAAGAATGGTAACGATGCCTATAATGATGATGACGGTCTTTTGAACGCTTTTGGGGATTTTCATATATGATGTCATTCCTGCGCCCGCCTGCAACGCTATAGCAACTGCAGACAGGAAAGCAGAAATCTGATTTTGATTTAAAAACTTACCTTAACTGGATCCTTCGCTGCCTTATCTTCAAGCTGAAAGAACTCTTCAATAGTGAACTTGAATAGCTTCGCAATGATATTGCTTGGGAATACATGGATCCGAGTATTGTATTCCATGACATTGCCGTTATAGAAACGACGCGCGGCCTGGATCTTGTTTTCAGTATCGGAAAGTTCACGCTGCAACTCCATAAAATTCGTGTTTGCTTTCAGTTCGGGATAATTTTCCGATACCGCAAACAATGTTTTGAGCGTAGAGGTCAGCTCTCCCTCCGCAGCGCCTTTTTCAGTATGTCCTGTTGCGGACAACGATTGTGCGCGTGCTTGTGTCACTTTCTCGAACACATCCTTTTCGTGAACCATATACCCTTTTACCGTTTCAATGAGATTTGGGATGAGGTCATAGCGGCGCTTTAGCTGTACCTCGATATCGGACCATGCTTCGCGTACGCGAAATCGCAAGCGAATAAGGCCGTTGAATACAAATACGATCCAAAGGATCAACGCTCCGGCAACGAGCAAAACGATGTTTGTTGTAGTGATCATAAATAATGGTGACTAATACTATATATGTAAGTGTAGCAAGGTATTACCGTTTTGATAAGAGGGCCTTCAACCGGGGCAATTCCGCCTCCATGGAGTCCTGTCCCTTTTCAATAAGCCCCTTGGCGTGCAGGAACTCGCTCCACCCGACCAAAACCTTCGTATCGAATCGGGGAGAAACGGTAATGTCCGCCGTCTGTGCCTGCGCTTCGGACAGGTTGTTGCGCAATATTTCCATGGTCATTTCAATGATCATTTTTACATTGGGTTCGGCGGCATGTTCCTTATGCAGACATGGCGTGTCCAAATTGACGCCAATCACGATGTCTGCACCCATGTCGCGCACGAGACCGACCGGAACCGGCATGACCAAGCCGCCATCGACAAGCAAGCGTCCTTCATGTACAACGGGCTCGAATATGACGGGTACGGAAATGCTCGCACGGATAGCAGAGGAAACATCACCGCTCCGCAGTACGATCGCCTCTCCCGTATGGATGTCCGTGGCGACCGCGGCAAATGGAATGCGCAATGCATCGAATGTAACATCATCAAGCGCATCACGAATGAACTGTTCCACCGTGCTTCCGCTCAGCAATCCGCCACGCGTGGAAACATCGAACATGAAGCGGGTCAACAGATTGAGATCGCTGGTCAACGCGATGCGTTCGACCGCGTCAATATCTTTATGCACGGCATATAACCCGCCGATCAATGCGCCCGAACTCGCGCCTGCGATATAATCGATCGGGATATCGTTGTCGAGCAGCGCCTTGATGACGCCAATATGGGCCAACCCATGTGCTCCCCCGCTTCCCAACGCTAATCCGATCTTGGGCCGTTTATTTTTTGAGTTCCATAATTTCATGTGGGTCATTCTGAAGATCGTCGGGATCGATGCATTACTTCAAATTGCCGCAATGCATTAAGCTGCTCCTGTTGTAAGTGGATTTCCGGGCGCTTGCGCTTGATCAGCTCGAGCGCTTCATCGGTTGTCATACCGTTGACGATAAAATATCCCGCGACCATGGTTGGCGCGCGACCGTGTCCGTTCTTGCAATGGACATATACTTTGCGCCCCGCCTTTACCGCGGCGCCAATGAACGCGATTCCCATGGAGAATTGCTGTTCCGTCGGTGCGTGCATATCTTTGACAGGGAGCCACAGATAGGCCGCTCCGCCGGTCGGCGAATCGACCCGCTCTTCTTCGAGACTAAGGTCATAGGTAACCCCTTGCTTCAGCAGCTCGGGATCGAAATGGGTTCCGCAACAAAAATTGGTTCCAATATAGACCTGATCGGTGATCCGTGAATATTCCATGTGCGTATGCATGGTCTAAGTATATCACAGAATGCGCATCGTCCGTCACACCATCCCCGTACCTGCCGCCTGCCTGCCTACCGGCAGGCAGGCGGCAGAAGGAATCTGTTTCTGTATTTTGTCAGAAGTTATCAGTTATCCGTTACCGGTTATTTTACTATCCCTTTTCCGCCGGCTGGCGCGAAGCGCAAACCGATGTGCCTCATCACGAACACGCAGTAAAATAGGCTTCAGCCCCCGTGCAAGATCCTTCACTGAGAGCTTGGTGCCGCCCGGAAACACAAGCGCATCTCCGCCATACTTTGAAACGCCAACGAACGGAACGGCGATATTATATTTTTTGAATACGCCCGCGATATGATCAACCTGCGGCCTGCCGCCATCAAGCATGACCAAATCGGGCATGTCCCATTCTGCGTGGCGAAATCGTCGCACCAGCATTTCCTCGAGTGCATGCAAATCGTCGCCCGCCACGGCTTCTTTTATGGCAAACAACCGATAGGCCTCCTTGTCTGGTTCACCATCGGTGAACACGACCATCGAGCCATATGTTTCCTTACCGGTCAAATGCGATATGTCATATCCTTCGATGCGATGCGCGTCCACCTGTCTGCGCACCAGTTCGTCCCGCGTGATCAATGAAACATCCTGAATATGCTTCAAGCTCACCGCCTTTTCAGGATGCGCCTTGGCAAGCCGCTTGAGCAGCAGCTCCTTTTTACCCGACAACAGGAGTACAATGTTGCGAATATTTTTTTGATACTCTTTTTTTGAAATAGCCCCAACACATGCACCCGGGCACAATCCGATCTGATAATCAAAGCAGGGCTTACCTGCAACGCGGTCGCCCGCCGGCGACTTTACAGAGGCACTATGGGGCGTACAGGTGCCGTACGGAAATATTCTGCGAATGATCTTCAATGCGTTTTTGATCAATGTAACGCTTTGATACGGTCCAAAGATATCCGCCTTGACCGCGGAAAACTTTTCCAATTCACGATGCCGCACGATGAGCGGTTTCGGATAATCGGCCGAGCCCCCTCTGTCATTCCGAAATTGCGGGCCCCGTGTCACAGCACGGGGTAAACTCCGGCGGGAATCTATCCCCGCTTTCGGAATTACGATATAAAGAAATGACCGATTGTCCTTGTCCTTTACATTGTATTTCGGCCAATGCTTTTTTATAAGGTTAGCCTCAAGGATGACTGCTTCCAATACAGTATCGGTCTGCTCATACAGCACATCCCGTGCAAGCGATACCATTTCCGCAATGCGCGCATCGATGCGCTTGGTAAAATAATTCCCCACCCGCTTGCGCAGCGATGTAGCCCTGCCGATATACAAAATACCCCCTTTTGCATCAAGGAATCGATAAACTCCGGGGCTATCCGGAAATTGCTTTACCTGTTCGAGAAGATTTGACATATATACACAAATAATGTACTCTATTTTCAGCTCACATTCAACCCTACAACCTTCCACACAAAGAGGCATGTCATGGATCAATCCCAAAAAATGGCGATAGACCCGACGGAAACGATCGTCGGTTTCAATTTCAATTTTATGCAGGCGCTTTTCGCAAAAGCGCAGGAATTGCAGGAAGCCGAGCGACTTTATGAGCCAAAAGAAGGGAGTAGCGCGTTCTACACCCTATCGGTATTAAGCGCCGGCATCCTAAACCACCCGAGCCTGCAGATGGGCCTAAGCGGCGACTTCGCGAGCCACAACCTGACCAATATTGATGATGTGCACGCCACGCTCCATGCTGCGGAAGAATTCCTCGCCATATTCGAAAAGAAGGACAACTAAAAATTTTACGAAAAGGAGATTTACTGTGGCGAAACCAGAGAAGCAAGAGTTTCCGAAAGATGCTGATGAAATATGGGAGTTCTACCGGTTCTGTTCCATTCTACTGGGCCAAGTCCAGTACATGGATGCGGCTGGTTCGCTCTTCAAAGACACGAGCGACCCAAAGGACATGCCCCTGACGGCCATGGGGGCGGCGCTCATGAACCACCTCATGGAAAAGATCATGCGCAGGTCCCCAAAATATGCGGAGAACACCCGCATATCGCGCGAGGAGTATAATGTCATGACGAAGGTCGCGACGCAGTTTCTCGCGCTCATCAAAAACTGAACTGCTTCGACGATAGTCGAAGCAAAACCGGTCCGTTATGTAACGGACCGGCTTTTTTATTCCCATAAAATTACGCTGCGATCGGGCGCAACGCATGCGGATGATGCTTTACGCGCAAGAGATTAAGAAAGACCGAGGCGAACGCGCCAAAGAGGAATGTCCATTGCAACGATATGAACAGTGCGGCGACCATGACCGCAAGGATCATAAGCACGCGCCCCATGTTGATCGCCATTTCATATAAGACGGTATATTCATCGATGTAATGCCCGCGATCGGCGGCGCGTTCATACGCCATGGCCGCAAACGGAATGCGCATGATGATCTTGGTGAACTTATGGTAGGTGTCCACAATAAATATCTGAAACGCCGTGGCGATAAATATCTTTATGATCCATCCGATCGCAGACAGGATACTGCCATACTTTACCAACTTTTCTTTCCCAAAACGGCTGTCAGTATACTTCCCTACCGCCAATTCCAATATGACCGTCGCACCAACAATAACGGTGGAAATGATGCCGACCTTCAAAAGATCACCGTGGAGAAGTTGATAGATTACAATAGGCCACACAAGATACCCAACGATCTCCTCCGCGCCATCGGCCATGAATGCCAAGGTCGGTTTGCGATTGCGTTTTACAAACAGCTCGCGAACCGTTCTCCGATATGACCAGCTGAACCGCTCTCCGATCTCGGGAATGAAATGGTACGGTACCAGTGCCATAAGGAAGATGATCATCGCAAGCGCAAAGAGCGCATCATATCCGTAGCGCGTAATGATGAACCCGGCCAAGATTGGTGTAGCGATTCCGATAACATTGACCGTCGCGTCAAAAAAACTGATCTCGCTTCCGCGCTTGCTCGCATCGGAAAACTCCGCAAAGTCGACATGGAACGGCAGCCAGAACAACAGCCGATACAAGGTGGTCGCGGCTATTTGAAATGGCAACAGATACAGCACATTGTCCGGCCGCATAAAATACAAAAAGGCAAACGATGACGCCGCAAAGAATGTACTCAAACGAAGCGAATGATTGAATCCGTAGCGGTTCAAAAAGAAACCACCGATCGGAACGGAAAGACCATAGGCCAAATACCCAAGCAAAAATTGCAACGCGACCAAGGTAAAATTGCCGTCAAACAGGGTGTACAAAAAAATAGGCAAAAACATCCCCAACAGATTTACCGCAATATTGGAAATCGTTTTACCGGTATACAGCGCCATGAACCCCCGCGCCATATCCCCTTCAAAATATCGTTTTCGTAATGATAAGATCACTGCAATATAATACCAGATACAAGACAACAAGCCAAAATCGCAAGTGGTATTAGGAGGATAGAAAGAGCCCTCCTCCTGATGCCACTTGCGATTTTGGCATGCATCTTGCATTATTTTTTAATACGCGATGCAAAATAGAATTGCCTCCCGGAAACCCAAACGAAAGCGCAGGACGAAGTCCGTGAGCGGGTTGACGGAGGCAATGCTATTTTGGCACATCGCTCGTATTATTTCAGAAAATGCTTCAGGTAACTGCCGGTAATACTGTGTTTGTTTGCGGCGACCTCTTCGGGCGTGCCCTTGGCAACGATGGAACCTCCCCGCTCGCCTCCTTCCGGCCCGAGGTCGATGACATAGTCGGCCGATTTGATGAGGTGCATATTATGCTCGATCACCACAACGGAGTGTCCTTTGTCTACCAGCTTGTTCAGTACGGTCAACAGCAGTTCGACATCATAGTAATGCAACCCAACGGTAGGTTCGTCGAGCAAATACAACACACGCTTGCCCAGCGGGTGCGTCAATTCGCGCGCCAACTTGATGCGCTGCGCTTCCCCGCCCGAAAGCGTGGTGGCACTTTGACCCAACTGCAGATAACCCAATCCCACGGATTGCAGTACCTTCAGTTTGTCGGTAATCTGCCATATGCCGTCAAAAAATTCCGCCGCTTCATCGATGGTCATGGCGAGCACATCGCTGATGCTTTTCTTGTTGTGCTTTACCTGTAATGTTTCGCGGTTGTATCGCTTGCCGTGACACACTTCACACTCCACCAATACCGGCGGCAAAAAGTGCATCTCGATCAAGTTATGTCCCGCCCCTTGGCACGACTCGCATCGGCCACCCGCCACATTGAATGAAAACCGCGACGCGGTATAGGCCCGTTCGCGCGCTTCGGGCAATTGCGCATAGAACTCACGGACCGGCGTAAGGATACCCGTGTAAGTGGCAGGATTGGAACGCGGAGTGCGCCCGATCGGCGCCTGGTCGACCGCAATGACCCGGTCGATATATTCGGAACCGGTAATGTTCGCGACGCCCGTAAGCGGTTCGTTCATGCGCGACTTCAACGAATTCAAATTTTCATACAGCGCATCCTGTATCAAAGTCGATTTACCACTACCCGAGACACCTGTAACACACACCAGCTTGCGCAACGGAATATCCACATTCACATTTTTCAAATTATGCGCGGTCGCGCCGACGATCGACAACTTTTCGGCTATCTTACTCCGCCGCTCAGGCACCGCGATCTTCCGTTCTTCACGCAAATATTGCACGGTCATGGAGTTCATTTCGCCCGGATTCTTCAACAGTTTTGCCGTATCGCCATGTGCGACGACCTCGCCGCCATGTTTGCCGGCAAACGGCCCGAAGTCGACCAAGTGGTCAGATTCAAGGATGGTCAGTTCGTCGTGCTCGACAATGATCACGGTGTTGTTCTGCGCCTTAAGTTTCTTTAATATTCCCACCAGCCGGTCGGTATCGCGTTCGTGCAGACCAATTGTCGGCTCATCAAGCACATAGAGCGTATTGGAAAGCTGGGAGCCTATTTGCGAAGAAAGCCGGATGCGCTGTGCTTCACCACCCGACAATGTTTCCGCTTCGCGCGTCATGGTCAAATAATCAAGCCCCACTTCAAGTAAAAAGTGCAGCCGATCCGTGATCTCCTTTACTACGGTCGCGGCGATGGTTTTTTCACGCTCGGTCATCTTTTTTTCATACGCCGTAAAAAATGCATGCGAATCGGCGTTGGTCATGGAAGCCACTTCATAAATATTTTTCCCGTCGATGCGAATGGACAATGCTTCGGGGCGCAATCGCTTCCCCTTACAATCGGGGCAGATGGTCTTTAAGAACAGGTCGGTCTTGCCAAGTCCGGAACAGGTCTCGCATGCGCCATGCGGACTATTGAAAGAAAACAGCCGCGGCTCGATATCGGGAAACACAAAATTATCCACCGGACAGGTCCACTTCGAAGAAAGCATGAACTCCTCCGGAGCTTCCGTCTGCTCGCCCATTAAAATGGTGGCCAGCCCTTTGCTTTGATCAAGTGCGCTTTCAACGGCCTCGTGCAAGCGCGCGACATCCGTCAAAAGAACCTTGTCGATGACCAGATCGATCGAATGCTCCTTGTAGCGCGACAACTCGATCTTTTCGTGCAACGAATGCATGACGCCATCAATGCGCACCTGTGAAAATCCGAGTCCAAGATAATCGTACAACTGTTGATAGTACTCCCCCTTGCGTCCGCGCACCACTGGCGAAAGCACGGTGACCATACTCTGCTTCGCTTTTTTTGCGCGCGCGATTACGATGTCGATCATTTCATCGACGGACAATTTTTCTATTTTCGTGCCGTCATTTGGACAATGTACATCACCCAAGCGCGCGAACAAAATGCGCAAATAATCATAGATCTCCGTCAGCGTTCCCACGGTCGAACGCGGGTTGTGCGAAAGCGCCCGTTGGTCGATGGCGATGGCCGGCGACAGGCCGACAATCTCATCCACATCGGCGCGTTCCATTTGGCCCAAAAACTGTCGGGCGTACGGCGACAATGATTCGATATACCGGCGTTGTCCTTCGGCAAAAATGGTATCAAACGCAAGCGACGATTTGCCGCTACCCGAAACACCCGTAAATACCACCAACTTGTTTTTTGGTATCTCGAGGTTGATATTCTTTAAATTATGGACGCGCGCGCCCTTGATGCTTATTTTGTCTTCCATGTCGTTAGTACTTACTTATGACACCGTAGAAAAGGTTTGTCAACCGATTGACTTGTTTATCCCTATTAGTATATGATACACGCAGTTACATTGATACGGATTTCGCTCGCCCTGAAGCTGAAGTTGGCTTGGCAGATATGAGATGATCCTGTTTCGCTTGGCACTGACCAACGAAACGCATAGGAGGCACGCATCCCTTATTTGCTGGTGGTTCGAATCCGCCCTGTTTCGCCCCAAGGCGAAGGTAGTGCGCAGTATAGGAGGGAGGCTATGAAGTTCCGACTCCGGTTGGGATGGAGCCGCCAGTGAGATACCTCTCCTACCTGGGAGAAAAACCGGAAGAAAACGCGGATATCGCGCGTCAGGCACCGGGATTACCAAAAGGGCTCGGGGCGAGCGAATGTTTTACCAACGCCGGGATTTATCCCGGCTTTTTTATTGGGTTAAGGGTCATGCAAGCCTGTGAGAATGGAAGGTCAAATACTTTTTACGAACATGGAGAATAGTTCGGATAAAGGGAGCCGAAAAAAGAACGGAAGAAACTCCGTTGTTTGAGTGCGCTTATGCAAAGCGCGCGAGTTCGGAGTTTCAGCCTTTTTGGAGGCGACCCCGAACTATTCCCGGTTCGTGATTTTTTACTCCACTTTTTATAAAAAAAGTGGAAAAACATTTATTTTAAAATAGAAGCGGACTCCTCCGCCAGCTGGCAGACGGGAATAATAACTGCAACACAAAATCATTCGCCCGCGGACCCGCTAAAATCAAGCATGTATTCGATGGCCTTATGAATGGTCTTCGGCGTAATGCCGTGCTTTTTATTGTACGCCATTTGCAATTTTCTTCGCTTGTCGACAATATCCATGGCGCGTTGCATGGAACCCGTTACCTTATCTGCATACAGAATAACCGTTCCGCTCACATTCCGAGCCGCGCGTCCCATGGTCTGTATCAACGATGTTTCACTGCGCAAAAACCCTTCCCGGTCCGCATCCAAAATGGCGACCAAGGTTACCTCCGGCAGGTCGAGCCCTTCACGCAAAAGGTTCACGCCGATCAGCACATCGAATATTCCCCTGCGAAAATCCATCAATATCTCCGTGCGCTCGAAGGTCTTTACTTCAGAATGGATGTAGCGCGATTTGAATCCTTCGTTCGTCAAATGATCGTTCAGATCCTCGGCCTGCTTTTTCGTAAGCGTGATGACCAATGCGCGCTCCCCTTTTTTGACCACGCCATGCAATTCCTCCATGACATCGATGATCTGACTGCGGTTCTTGTCTTTATCAAATACCGGACGCACTGTAATAGGCGGATCGATCAACCCGGTCGGCCGAATGACCTGCTCTACGACGGTCTTCGAATGTTCCAGTTCCCAATCGCCCGGCGTTGCCGACACAAAGATCGTCTGCCCGATGCGCTGTTCGAATTCTTTGAACATAAGCGGCCGGTTATCCATTGCCGACGGCAAACGCCAGCCATATTTCACCAAAGTATCCTTGCGGCTTCGATCGCCCGCGTACATGCCACGCACCTGCGGTACGCCAATGTGAGATTCGTCCATGACCAACAAAAAGTCGGGCTTGCCCTGTTTGTCGCGCGGAAAATAATCCAGCAATGTATCGGGTGCTTCGCCGACAAGCTTGCCACTCAAATGGCGCGAATAGTTTTCCACGCCATGACAAAAACCGAGGCTCTTCAGCATCTCCATGTCATAGCGCACGCGTCGCTCCAAACGCTGAGCCTCAAGATACAGCTTGTGTTCGTTAAAATACGCAAGTCGGTCGTCCAGCTCGGTCTTGATATCCTTTACCGCACGCGCAATCTCGGGCGCGCTTGAAATAAAATGCTTCGGCGGGAACAGGGCGACATCCTGCGGGTGATCGATCATGGTCCGCGTCACCGGATCGATGATCGCGATGTCCGTAACGGTCTGATCAGGTCCGAGCTCAATCGCATAGCTCATGGTCTCGGATGCGGGCATGATTTCAAATACATCCCCGCGCACGCGAAACTCGCCGCGCTTCAACACACCTGCCGTACGGGTAAATTGGATCTTGATCAATTGGCTGATGAGGTCGCCGCGGGTGATCTGTTGCCCGACCGCCAAGTGGATTGCGGATGCAAAATAATTCATCGGCACGCCAAGACCATAGATGCACGAAACCGACGCGACCACGATCACATCCTTGCGGGTCAACAATGCGGATGTAGCCTGATGGCGCAACCGATCGATCTCTTGGTTGATCATAGCCTCCTTTTCAATATAGGTATCGGTCCCCGGCATATACGCCTCAGGCTGATAATAGTCGTAATAGGAAACAAAATAATTCACCGAATGCTCGGGAAAATAATTCTTATATTCCCGATACAACTGAGCGGCAAGCGCCTTGTTTGGCGCAATCACAAGAACCGGCTTATTAAAATGCCGGATTACATTGGCGACCGTAAAAGTTTTTCCTGACCCGGTAATGCCAAGCAAGGTCTGATATTGCTCGCCCCGATCAAGCCCTGCCTTCAGTTGCTCGATCGCCTCCGGCTGGTCGCCCGACGGCCCGTATTCGGATGTGAGATTAAAAATGCCCATAGCAAACTATCTATACAACAGTATACCACGGAACGCAAGCCCCGCCGGGGCTTTTCTACTTTGAATTACGAAACTCGATTTGTCATTCTGATCCGCCAGCCGGCGGATTCAGAATCTGTTTGATATCACCAAGAGATCCTGAAATAAATTCAGGATGACAGCGCTATTTTAAAGCAGCAAAATGAGCTTCGTAATGCAAAGTTTTCTACGCTTCCTGTTTTAGTTTTCACAATGCATGCATTACTCCCGGGTCGCAATATATGCCGCAACGATTG
This sequence comes from Candidatus Wolfebacteria bacterium RIFOXYD12_FULL_48_21, assembly GCA_001793945.1. Classification (GTDB taxonomy): domain Bacteria; phylum Patescibacteriota; class Minisyncoccia; order UBA6257; family UBA9933; genus UBA9933. The sequence continues at coordinate 257,616 of MGIW01000006.1, read as the reverse complement.
CGGCGGTTTCCGCGCGCAATGTCAACGGACCCACCGATACAACGGCGCACCCCGCACCACGGGCGGCCGCCGTTTCTTCTTCGGTCCACCCGCCTTCCGGTCCAATGAAGATTCCCCTACTCTGCTTGCCATGCAGGTCGACGGTTTCAATGGTCGCTTCGCTCAGGGCAAAAAATAGGTTGACGACATTGCGCTTTGCATCGCTGAGCGCATCCGCAAACTGCATCGGGGCATGCAATATCGGCAAGCGCCCGCGTCCCGATTGCTCGGCGGCCTCCGCGATTATTTTTCGCAAACGATCTTCCTTGATATCCAGCTTGACCGTACGCTCCGTAATAAGCGGAACAATCTCGCTTACGCCGATTTCCGTGGCCTTTTGCACAACAAGCTCGAAGTTCTCGCGCTTCAAAATGGCGCAATACAGCACGCTCGTAACGGCAGGCTCATTGGCATTCTTGTATCGTTCAACAACATGTATGGTCAATCGCTCCTTTTGCCGGTCCGCAATCTCGCCAATACATTCATTTCCAACACCATCACTCAAAATAAGGCGATCGCCAACGCCAAGCCGCAATACGCGCAAGATCTGGTTCACAACATCCGCATCGGTGATCTCGATGCGTTCGCCGGAACAATCAAAGTTTCCAATAAATCGATGTAATCGCATGATACGAACACTATACAATAAACGGTGCCCACTTTCAAAAAAATAGGGCGGGGATTTTCCCCCGCCCGCTGCCTACAAACCGTCACTGACTCGCCACCGCAACCCACTCCCCCTTAAGGGTTATCGTATACACCACCCTGATCTCGGACCCTGCCCGGAACAGCGGTTCGATAACATCAGCAAGCGCAAGTATCCGCTCATTGCGAAGATGGATACATCCGCTAGTCGCCCGCTTCCCGATAAGTTCCGGATGGTTGGTACCATGCAGATTGCTTACCCGCGCGGCATCAGGAGCATCAAACGCAAGTGCGAACCTTACCGACCCCATCGGGTTATCCGGCCCGGGCGGCACCGTCTCAGGAAGCATCCTCCCTTCGGTATCTAACACATATTCCCGCACTCCCGGAAGAGGCGTCCACCGTGGATCTCGTTCAATCGCAACGACTTTCCCTTTGATAGGAAGTCGCATTGGGACCCGAGGCACAGACACCTTGCAGGAAAACAGCTCATTTCCCACGGGGTCGTATACGCGCAGCATGCGATCGGCAAACGCTATGGCAATGGTGTGCACGGGTCGCTTTTGCCCGTTCGTTTCCGCCTGCACATTCGAAACCATGCATACCGCCAGAACAACCAATACGCCAATAATTCTCTTGTCCATGTCCGCACCCTCCTTTTGTCAATGACATGATAAACTACTAAACCCATTCAACCACGCGACAAAACAAAAAGCAATGTTCGCAGTGATACTGGTAAAAACAAAAGCCCCGCGCGATGCGCGAGGCTTTTGTAACCCATATGTCCTGCATTACTTGATGATGACCTCTTCTTCCTTCTGTCGTACGAAGAAATGATAGATACCGAAACCGATAAGCAATCCGAGGATGAGATCGACGAACCAATTAGTGAACAAATCACCGAGAACGCTCAGCAACGATGCCAATCCTGCGACACCCGAACCAACCACAACGGTCAGATAGGCGGTCGTCGACTGGAATTGCTTCTGTGCGTTGGTGTAGGTCATGGTCGCGCCAAAGATCAATGCATCATCCGCATCAACACTGCGGTCGATAGTCGCCTTGATAGTAATCACACCCTGTGTGTTTCCGGCTATGGTGCCGAGATCGAATATGGCCATGCCATCGGTCGATGTGCTCGCGCGCAATGATGCGCTTTCGAATGTTACCTCACTCGGCAGCTCGATCTTTAGCGTTGCGCCGGTAATCGGGCTCTTGGATTCGTTGCGATACTGGATCGAATATTCGACCGTATCACCTGCATTCGGATTCTTTTTATCTATCGACGGAGTCAGCGTGACAACTGAAACGGATTCCGACGGCTGTTGTATCACAATGACGCGCGGTGCCACCGGAGTGGTACCGATCACGACCGTCGGAATAATGGTCGCTCCCCCTGTGGTAAGGCTCAATGTATTACCATAGGTCGTGCCATATGCATTCTGCGCAACTGCGCGGTAGTAATAGGTCGTGTTCACCTGCAATCCGCTCAATACCGCGGAATAGCTGCTTACATAGGAAGCTTGCCCTACCGGCATAACGATGGTGCGATTGCCGAAGCCTGTCGTGGTTCCCCAATCAAACCATGAGGTTGTAAGGGATCCATTCGGGTTCACATTGCCATTGATCAACGCGGAATTGCGAAACACGGATTGTGCGGCATGGGTCGTGACATACGGAGTATTACCGTAACTATTTACAGAAGTTCCTCCAGTCGTAACGCTCATGATGGTGCCATAGGTCGTGCCATATGCGTTCTGCGCAACGGCGCGATAATAATAGGTCGTGTTCGGCGCAAGAGTATACACGGTCGATGTCAATGTCGATACATAATTCCCCGATCCGATGGTCTGATAACCGGCGGTATATCCCAACGACTGAGTCGTTCCGTATTCAAACCATGCATTGGTCGCATTGCCGTTCGGATTCACGGAACCATTAAGGGTCATAGAATTGGCGGCTATGGAGCTTGCAGTATTGGTGTATACGGACGGAGCATTGTTGTTCGAACCATATCCGTAATTGGCCGCTTGGGTCGCAAAACTCATCGTGGTGCCATAAGTGGTACCATATACATTTTGCGCGACGGCGCGATAGTAATAGGTCGTGTTCGGAGAAAGGTTGGACAGGTAGCCCGAAATGTTCGTGGCGGAATTGCCCGTGCCAACGGTCTGATTGCCTGCGGTAGAACCGAACGACTGGGTCGTTCCATATTCAAACCATGCGACTGCATTGGCATTGTTCGGATTTACCGTTCCCTGCAGCACTGCGGAACTTTGCGTAACGGAATAGACGGAATTGGTTATCGCCGCCGGTACCGCTCCATTCGTTCCCGGAGTTATAATGGTTCCGGTGCCGCCGGTGTTATTCACCTGCGCACGGAACACTACATATCCTTGAGTAGCCCATCCACCGGCGATATCGCCGACAACGAGCCCGTTCGAAACGATTTCGCTTCCATTCTGGCCATTCAACAATGCACGCGGAGTTGCGCTTTTATCGGGATACCAGCTCAAAGAGCCAGGTACATAGGTCAATGTCTGCGTAGAAGAAAGGTTGACGGAAACAATGCCCGTCGCCGAAGCCGCGTTGGACGAGCGAACCTCGCCACTTACGGTCGTAGATGTAAACGAGCCCGTCGGCAACTGCACGCGCACGGTGGTTCCCTGCGCGACATCAGAAGCGGTATTGTGGTAGTAAGCCAAAAAGCTCACTATTTCACCCGCATTTGCGGAAACGGAATTGGACCAATTGGCATTGCTTCCCGGGTTTCGCGTATAGTTGGAAACCTGAATCGTCGAATAATCCTGCGCATCGTTATTGAATGTCGCCGCAAGTACGCTTGCAGCCGGCGCAAAAGCACCCGCTACGACAACGAGGCTCAAAAGGGCGACCGTGATTTTTTTTATGATGTTCGTCATGTGTTTGAATAATAAATGATTGATGTGAATATGCGCTGCTCCGTATATCGAAACACAGGCAATGCGATCTGTACAGTAAAGAAATTATTGTTATGTTTGTCAATACACGCAATTGAATGGGTGGATTAACAAGGGCTTCCCCTTCTACAATGTCTTGCAATCAAGGCGCTGTAGAAGAGGGGGGTGAATTGCTTCACCCCTCTGTGAGGTCGAGCCGATAGGCTCAATTCCCGGGGATGCCCCCGGGGCCACCACCGCCGTTTGACGGAAGCGAGGCCGGGCCGGAGCCAGAGCCGGAGCCGGAGGAAGACGAGGTGGCAGGGCCGCCGCCGTGCGAACGGGGCTTAGTCAGGCCGTAGCCTGCAATACCCCAACCCGCCGCGACCGCAACATCTTGCGGTTCGAGGCATTCGCCGTCGAACCACCCGCCGATCAGTGCGCCCCCTGCTGCTGTTGCAGCAGCAAGGGCAGGCTTCCGGGTGATCAAGCCACCCACGAAACCGACCGCACCGCCGATTACCGAACCCCAGCCGCTTTTACGCTGGGCGCACGGGACCGGTTCCGAAGAAACGGGAGCTGGCACAGGAACGGCAGCGAGCTGCTGCTGGCCCACGACCTGCGGCGCAATAGATTGCTGCACCACGGGCTGCGGTTGCGCCGAAGGATCAAAGATCCAGATCGGCGCCACGCCATGCAAGCGATTCAAGATCGGGTTGCCACAGCGTTTGATCGCAATGGCTTCCCAATACCGCGGATCGCTTGCCGGCACGGCGAACACCTGTTCGCCCGCCTTGATCCACCCCTCGGAAATCTTCCCCGCCCGATCTCGCGTAACGACATATGCGTCATCCGCAAGAATCAGCACGCGCTCGTTTGGGCGCGTCGGCCGCTTCTCGTCCACCGGATTTGCTCCGATGTTGAGGTACTTGCGCACCTCAACTGGCTTGCCCGCCTGCACCATTTGCGGCGCAGGTTGCGGCGGAGCCGCATACTGATCGACAGGAGGGGCCGAAGGCAACTGCACATACTGCACATGCGTTACGATCGACCTCGGGTGATTGGTTGCACAACCGGAAGCCAAAATGGCCACTGCTGCCGCTACTATTACTGCGATTACCGTCCGTCTCATGGGACTACCTCCAATAAAGTTTTGAATTAGGTTCTGATATATAGTTAACATATTTGACAAAAGTTGTCAAGCCTGTTCCCGTTCCATCCAAAACAACAAAAAAACGCCCAAAAGGCGCTTTTTATGCTCAAATCATGGCACGATCAACGGCGAAAAATTGAATCCAAAATGCTCTTTTTTGACATACTTCATTTTTGAAACCTTATCGATGACCACAATGCTACTACCAACCGGTGCTACGATTCTTCCGCCGATCTTCAGCTGTCGCTTCCATGCCACTGGCACCTCACCCTCGGAACTCGCCGATGCAATGATCTTGTCGTAGGGCGCGCCTTTTTTAAATCCTTTTGTTCCGTCCCCTACGACGACCGATACGACGCCCTGTCCTACAAATCCATACCGTTCAAGATTCGCATTGGCGATGGCCTGCAATTCGGGAATGCGCTCAACGGCGACCACCGAACCCCGAGACGCCTCCTCTTCGCTCTCTTTTCCATCGGACATTTTTTTACTGACGATGTCCGCAAGAATGGCAGTCTGCCATCCGCTGCCCGAACCGACATCAAGCACGCGTTCCCCTGCCTTGGGCTGCAACAACTCAAGCATGAATGCCACGGAAAGCGGCTGTGAAATGGTCTGGTCAAAACCGATCGAAAGCGGCACATTCTGATGGGCATGTTCCTTTTGATCATCGGGAACAAAATCGGCTCGGTCTATGCGATCAAACGCGTCAATGATCTCTTGTGTCTTCAGATAACCATCCTGCATCAACGCATCAGTCAGTTCGTTATAATGAGTTTCCATGATGTGTATATAAAAATAAAATAGGCCAGCCAAACAAGTAGACCCGTCAGCGATGACGGAACAATCGGAATGAGGTGAGTCCGTGATATAACGCGTAGGTCAATATCACATTATATCCCAATTCCAACGCAAACATAAGGGAAACGATGGCCATGCGATCTACGAACAAGTACAACGCCGTCGTCGCGCACAGTATCAAAAAGATCCCGTTTACCAGCGTATGCCACGGCAGTTTCCGCTCACCGACAACAAGCGCCAGCCCGATTAAAAAGAACGCAACAATGTCCCGTTCCGCGGACGGCGAAAACTTCAAGGAAAACGCGGCGATGGAAAGCAAAAAAAGTATATGCCAAAAATCGCGCAACAAAAGGGATGCCATGACGATGACGACCAAGACAAAATTGGGCGCCACCCCCAAGATCGCAATGCCGGAAAACTGCAACAGACCCGCAACAAAAAGCGCGGCACCGAGTATGGAAAATCGCAGGGTTTCTTTGTTCATGTGCTGGACAGTGGTGATGCGCATCGTGATCGAGCGGTTTACCGCATTTCTTTGCGCAACTCCTCCAAGAGACGCTTTGCGTCTTTGTTCATTTTATGCGGTTGCACGACTTTGAAATGTACGAACAGGTCGCCCTTTCCCGTGCGGTTAAAATGCGGCATACCCTCGCCAGGCACCTTGAGCGGCTTATTGAAGGCAAAGTCGGACGAAATATCCAAGCTTAGTTTTTTGCCTGCGATCGTGGTAATCGCAATAGGATGCGCCTCGCGATCGGCAACATAGGCCAACAGATCAATAAGTGCTATTTCCCTTTCCACGATCAAATGATCATCCTGTCGGGCGAATGTCGCATGCGGCCGAACGCGCACATGCAAGAACAGATCGCCCTCCTGCGCGCCGCGCTCTCCCGCCTCACCGGCGCCGACCATCTTGATGATCTGTCCATCGGCGATGCCAGGCAATATTTTGACGGCAATCTTTTTATCGCCGCGAACGACGCCCGACCCGGAACAGGTCGCGCAACGCTTATCGGGCACCTGTCCAACGCCATGACACTCAACGCATGCCTTGACCTGCGCAAAATTGCCGAAGAATGTACTGCGTGTTTCGCGCACCTCTCCGCGTCCGTCGCACTTTTTGCACTGTAAAAATGTCGCCTTCGTATCATGCCCCAATCCATTGCAAGAAGCACACCGCACATTAACCTTGTAGGAAACGGTTTTTTCAACTCCCGCATATGCTTCTTCCAGCGTGATTTCCTGGGTCATTTCCATGTCCGAACCATGCGCATAAGTACGACGCTTCTGCCCGTTCATGCCTTCAAAAAAGGCCTCAAAAATATCGCCAAGGTCGCCAAAATCGCCTCCTTGAAAATCAAAGCCGAAACCGCCCTGTGAAAACCCGCCAAATCCGCCGGGGCCGCCCGCACCGCCATGCGTAGTATTACCAAAGCGATCATACTGGGCGCGCTTATCCTTATTAGAAAGCGTTTGATATGCCTCGTTGATCTCCTTGAATTTTTTTTCATCGCCTCCCTTTTTGTCGGGATGATGCTGATGGGCAAGTTTCCGATAGGCTTTTTTTATGTCGTCATCGGAAGCATTCTTCTCGACGCCGAGTATCTTATAATAATCGTTGCTCATGTGTTTTTATCATTTCATTTTTTTAGTCCAATAACAAGATTTCTTTTGACCGGCTCACTATGGAAACACGCGCGAAGCCAAGCGCGATCAACATCCCGTATATGACCCATGCAAGCAGTGCCACAAGAATGCGAATAGGCATCATGATGCTTGCAATGGAAACGAATACGATGCTTCCGAAAATGATATAGATCCACAATTTTGCATTGTCTCCCATTCCGGTAAACTTTTCCTGCAATACGCCGTATGCCGCAACGGATATGGGGCTTTTCGGATCAATCTTCACGCCGGTATATCCGAACAACTGATCATAAAAATCCTGCATGGCATTGCCGATCAACAGTTCGCGTTCGCGCGGACTTAAGTTCTTTGCCTGCGGAATGGTTGCAAGCTGGCGTTCGGTCGCCGCACGAGCCATTTGTTCGACGCTCTGCGAGGAATCAAAATCCTGATAAAAGCGACGAATAAACACATTACTCGATGCAAGCACCTTGTCGAATGTTGCCAGCGAAAGTGGAAGTTCATCGCGGTGCTCCTGCAGATGCAACGGAATGAACACGCTGACCAACAGCGTAACAGCGATAATGCCTTTAGGCGCGACCAGCTTACTGATGTTCCAAAAATCGATCTTGAGCGTATTATCAAGTATCTTGCGTCCGCCATAACTCGCGGTCAACAGAAGCAAATATACGGTAACGAACAATGTCATGACCGGCGCGGTAAACGAGAAAAAGAATGCCGTAAGCGCAAGGCTTTGCAGAAAAAATGCGATCGCAAAATGCATATTCGAACGCATGAAAAAAGTTTGCAGCGTGAACACGACCAAAAAACCGATCGCCAAGCCCGTACTCACGATAAGGCTGCGCCATTCGCCGGCCAACAAAAAGGAACGCAGGAACCAGCTAAACCCCAGCGCAAAAAATATTCCCGCAAGGGCCAACAGTCCTATTTTTACCAATCCGGGAATGCCGATCATGTCGGCATTCCCCTTTTGATTATTGGTCAGATCCATGAGTGGTATCGCCTTCGTTAGGTGTTTCGCCCGGTTCTTGTGGGGCGGATGCATCCTTTTGAGTATACATCGCGGAGCCTATTTTTTGAAGCTCGGTAGAAAGCGCTTCCGTCTTCACAACGATGGCTTCGCTGTCCTCGCCGTCCTTTGCGGCCTTCAATGCATCGATGGCGGCTTGCACACCCTGTTTAATATCATCGGAAATTTTATCGCCCACATCTTTGAGCGACTTCTCGGCGGTATACAACAGCTGCTCGGCATGATTGCGCGCCTCTATCAAGGCTCGCTTTTTTGCGTCTTCCTCGGCATGTACCGCCGCTTCCTGTTTCAATTTTTCTATTTCTTCCTTGAACAGCTGAGTTGACGCTTCAATGCGTACCGACTGTGCCTTTCCGGTCGCCTTGTCTTTTGCAGAAACATTCAAGATGCCGTTTGCATCGATATCAAGCGAAACTTCAACTTGCGGAATACCGCGCGGTGCCGGCGGAATACCGTCGAGCATAAACCGACCCAATGTTTTATTGTCGGTAGCCATCGGCCGCTCGCCCTGCAAAATATGTATCTCAACGGAAGTCTGATTGTCCGCCGCGGTCGAAAACACCTGCGACTTTTGGGTTGGGATGGTCGTGTTCTTTTCGATCAATGGCGTGAATACGCCACCCATCGTTTCGATGCCAAAAGACAACGGGGTAACATCAAGCAACAATACATCCTTTATGTCTCCCTGAAAAATGCCGGCTTGCACTGCCGCACCGATCGCGACCACTTCGTCGGGGTTGATGCCTTTGTGTGGCTCCTTGCCGAATAGGTTTTTTACCGCTTCATGGATCTTCGGCATGCGGATCTGTCCGCCGACAAGCACGACTTCATTGATATCTGAAATCTGCAACCCTGCATCCTTTACGATGCGCTTGGCTATCTCGATAGACTTGTCGATATGCGGCCCAACAAGCTCTTCAAGCTTCGCACGGGTCATCTTCATCAAAAAGTGCTTCGGACCCGATGCGTCGGAAGTGATATACGGGATGTTGATCTCCGTTTCAAACGCAGTTGACAATTCATGCTTTGCGCGCTCGGCAACTTCTTTCAACCGCTGTAACGCGAGCGAATCGCCTGAAAGATCGATCCCGTCCTGCTTTTTATATTCGCTCACCAGATACTCGATGATGGTCTTGTCGAAATCGTCACCGCCGAGGTGCGTATCGCCCCCGGTCGCCAACACCTTGACCAGTCCGTCTTCACCGCCCTCGATCTCCAATACCGAAACATCAAATGTTCCGCCGCCAAAATCGTATACTACAATCTTTTCATTCTTTTGCTTGTTCAATCCATATGCAAGCGCAGCCGCAGTCGGCTCGTTGATGATGCGCTTTACGGTAAAACCTGCGATTTCGCCGGCATTTTTTGTCGCCTGGCGCTGGGAATCGTCAAAATACGCGGGCACCGTAATGACCACCTCGTTGATGGTTTCCCCGACCTTCGCTTCCGCATCAGCCTTCAATTTTGAAAGGATCATCGCGGATATCTCTTCCGGCTTGTACCAGCGGTCCCCCATTTGTACTTCTACGCCGCCTGTAGAAGACTCCCGCATGTCGAACGGAAGCCATGCGTTATCATGCTGTACTTCCGGATCGCTGAATTTGCGACCGATAAAACGCTTCACCGAAAAAATAGTATTTTTCGGATTGACCACACCCTGTCGCTTTGCAAGCAATCCTGCGAGGCGCTCGCCCGCCTTGCTAACAGCCACGATAGAAGGGGTTGTTCTGTTTCCTTCATGATTTTCCAACACACGCGGCTCACCGCCATCGATGATCGCCATTGCGGAGTTGGTCGTTCCTAAATCAATACCAAGAATCTTTGCCATAATGTTTAATTAAATATTTTTAAAAAAATTGTCTGAATTTTTGTTATAAGTTATAAGTTGTTGGTTATTGTGCAACCTTCACGCGGGAAGGCCGCAGAAGTTTACCGTGCAGATAATATCCCCGTTCAACCTCTTCTGCGATAGCCCCGGAAGGAAGCTCCGACGCAACCGACGCGATCGCGTCGTGCAGTGAAGGATCAAATTCCTGCCCGATAGCAACAGGAACCTTTTCAAGTCCATATTGCTTGAGGATATCTTCCAGCTGCGCCTTGATGAGATAGATTCCTTTTTCTACCGCGCCTTGCCGTTCCATTGCCGCAATGGCAAGTTCGAAATTATCAACGACCGCGATCAATTCCCGGATGAGCGCCCCATTGGCAAATTTCATCAGATCGTCCGCCCGTTTTGATTCGTCGCGCTTATAGTTTACCAGATCCGCCCGCGCGCGCTGCCACCCGTCGAGGTACTCATCGCGCTCTTTGGTAAGCTGCTCGATGTCGCCGCCTTCAGCGGCCACATACTCCTGAGGTTCCGCGTTCTGCTGTGTGTTATCTTCCATAATGCGTATGAATATTTTAGAGTTTGCTTTTGATTATAAAAATGAATGTACTTCTGTCAATAGCGTGCCGTTATTGGGAAAGATAGACAGTTGCTATGTCGCCAATGGCGTACGGCGTCCGTATGGTCGCTTCTTTGAAAATGCCTCCGGCGTCTTCTTTTATTTCTTTGATCTCGCCGATCTTGATGCCCATCGGAAACTCTTTTGCCGCGGAGAACACGCCATCACCCACCTTAATAGACTGCTCGACAAGAATGACCTTTGGGTCATTGCCTCCTTCGAATAATCCATTGATATGATCAGAGCCGATCTTCACCGGCAGTTGCCAATGAGAATCGAAAATGGTGCGAACGACGGCGGAATGTTCCTCGACGCCCACGACCTGCCCGAGCAAAATGGAATCAGAAACGGTCGCAATCATCGTCGACACGATACCATCGGCGGCTCCCCGATCGACGGTAATCGTATCCTTCATATTGAACGGGTAAGTGGAAAAGATTCGCGCTTCTGTTTGCGAATGACCGTCGGGCGTGCCAACAGGAGCGACGACGCCATCTTTTGCCCGTTGCAGCTGGGCCTTCAGGTTTTCATTCTGCAATTTCAACAATACATTCTCCTGATAAAAATCGATCTTAAAATACTGCCGCACAAAATTCGAAGAAGCAACCAACGCCTGCTTCGGGATAAAAATACCCGAAAAGAATGTTACGACAAGAATGATGATGGTAATGCTTATAAGAGCGATTCTTTGCATGGCGTTATTACATAAAACATATCTTTTTAGAGTCAAAATTCATTCCTTTGAGCGAAGTACGCGGCGCGGGGGAAATTGTCGAGGAAGGTGTACAGCAGTACTCCGACCGAGGCAATGGGGACCCGCAACAAAGTAATTCGCCAAAGGAATGGATTTTGTTAGATGTTGATGTCCAGCGGTTTAAGCGAAGTAACAAACAGCTGCGCATGAGCCTCGATATTTTCGGCAATCACGCCGGTTCCTCGCACGACCGCCGTAAGCGGGTCATCGATAACGGTAACCGGCACGGTAACTTCCTTTGCAATCAATTGATCGATGCCGCGCAACAAGCTGCCGCCACCACACAAATAGATACCCCGATCATAGATGTCACCCACCAACTCAGGCGGGGCCTTCTCGATGGTTTCCTTAATGCATTCCACGATCTGTCTCAATGATCGTCCGATGGCAGCACGGACCTGGGTGTTTTTAACGATAACTTCCCGCGGCAGCCCGGTGCCCATATCGCGTCCGCGAACAGCGAATTCCATGCGTTCTTCCGTCGGAATAGCAGAACCGATCGTCTTCTTCAATTCTTCCGCAGTCGGTTCGCCGATCATGAGCTTGAACTCTTCCCGGACGAATTTGATGATATCATCGTTCAGCTTATCGCCCGCAACCTTCAGGCTGCGGCTGATGACGCTACTCCCCATGGAAATAATTGCAATGTCCGTAGTGCCGCCACCGATGTCGACCACCATAGTCGCCATGGCTTCCTGTATGGGAAGACGCGCGCCCAATGCGGCGGCAACCGGCTCCTCAACAAGAAAAGCCTTTGCCGCACCAGCGTTGATCGCCGCGTCCTCAACGGACTTGCGCTCCACTTCGGTCAAGTTCGGCGGGATGCCGATGACCGCGCGGTAATAGCTGAACATGCGATCGTTGTTTACGCGCTTCAAAAAATAGCGCAGCATTTCCTGTGCCATTTCGAAATCGGAAATAACGCCATTGACCAACGGCTTGATGACGGTAATGTGTGCAGGCGTACGGCCGAGCATTTTTTTGGCCTCATCACCGATGGCGAGTATCTGCCCCGTCTTATTGTTCGTTGCCGCAATGGATGGTTCATTGATGACAATGCCCCGCTCCTTGATATACACCAATGAATTTGCGGTTCCCAGATCGATTCCGATATCTTTTACAAAATAATTGAACAAGCCCATTTTTTTATTTCACTGACTGATTATAATTTCCGCCCGTCTGCCGTTTCCCAAAATAAGGCGCTGCGCTCATATATCGTTCACAGTTATTAGTTAACAGTTCACTGTGAACCGTGAACTGCTGACTGTTGGCCATCAACTGTAAACAATCCAAGCAACTGCTCTTTCGACACCAAATGGGCATCTTTTTCCTTGCGCTTCTTCACTTCGATCTGTGCGCCATTTTTTTCACTAATAATGGCCCGAAGCGGAATGCCGACAAGGTCGCTATCCTTTAATTTCTCTCCGATGCCCGCTTCTCTACGGTCATCATATAATACCGCAACGCCTGCACCCTGTAAAGCAGCATATACTTCGTCCGCAAGCGCGGAAACCTCTTCATTTTGCGCATGCAAGTTGACTAAATGCACGCGATAGGGCGCTACGCCTTCCGGCCAAATGATGCCATTGTCGTCATGATAGGCCTCGACAATCGTACCAAGCAATCGGCCCAGGCCGATACCATAACAACCCATAATCACCTCTTGCTCTACATTTTCCGCATCCTTATAGGAAAGGTTGAATGCCGTAGAATACTTTGTCTTCAGTTTAAAGATATTGCCAACCTCCACTGCCTTTTCTGCGTGTAGTTCGGTATTGCCACACTCGGGACAATTCGGCTGGTCTGCAATGATCTCTTCATTGATGGCAATGTGACACTTGTCGCAAATATGGATGATGTCCTCGCCCGCATCGGTCAATGTCTGAAACTCGTGTGAATATTTTGAGAATGTCCCACCTGATGCGTATGTATAATAGGTAATGTCGCCAAGCCCTGCGCGTTCAAAAATGCGCACATAAGCCTCCTTTACCTTCAAATAATATGCGTCCATGTCAGCCTCATCCGTATGGAACGAATACAGATCCTTCATGACAAATTCTCGCGCACGCAAAATGCCGGACTTAGCGCGCTTCTCGTCGCGAAACTTGTTCTGGAACTGAAACACCGCTTTCGGCATATCCTTGTATGAAAAAATGAAACTACTCATCAACGGGGTCACAATCTCTTCATGCGTTGCGCCAAGCGCGTAGTCGATCTTCGAGTAATGACTGGTAAAACGGAACAGATTGTCTAGCCCTTCCCAGCGCCCGGTTGTCTGCCAATTTTCTTTCGGCTGCAAGGACGGCATCAGGATCTCCTGCGCTCCTAACGCTTCCATCTCTTCGCGAATAATAGTCTCAATGTTCTTGAATACTCGCAAGCCCAAGGGCAGATAGGTATACACTCCTGCCATCAGTTTATCCAGATAGCCGGCGCGAATAAGTAGCTGGGCATTTTTTGCCTCTTCGTCCTTTGGTGCCTCCTTTCTCGTTTTAGTGAACAGGTGTGATTGACGCATATAAGTAACTTTTTTATACCACATGTCGGACAAAAAATAAACACGCAGCGAAATAACACCGTTTGACAAAAGTCAAACTTTATTGCTATGTTGCTTTCAGTATCCTTATCAATTCCATTCATCAACGAGGTGGCCTGTGAGAAATTTCGACCAGAAAGAGCACGAGAAACGCAAACGAATCGCCAAAACGCTTCACCTGTCGGGCATCCCGACGAACTGGATTGCAATGCAACTGGGGATCAATCCCAGAACCGTTGCGCGGCTTGGCGATAAAAGCGCGCGCGGAAGACCCCCCATGGGAGGAAAAGCATTTCAAAAAGTACTCTGGCATTATGCAAACTACGACTTCCAAAACAAAAAAGATCGGGAAATCCAGTGGGCAAAAAAACTAATCGAAGAATGGCTGGGAGTCGAAGCGGTCACGGCGACATTCAGATCGCTGGATATGTTGACCGCTGCGCTGCGCCTGCCGGATCACGCGCCAGAGCAACGCAGATATGTCGAGCTCTTAAAGGAGGTGTTTAGCAACAAAATGATCGAAGCACGCTTGTCCGCAAAGAGCCTTTGGTACAATTATCTTTCAGATATAGCCACCGAACGCATCTTGCCGCCCAAAAACACCGCAGAGATGGAAAAAGGCTTTGCCGCATACACCGCGAACGCGCTCCGCAGGTACATCGCGCCCCGATGGTCGCCTACCGCCCATCAATATATCGACCAAGTGCTGAAAACACTCCCCGCCGCGCGCGAAGCAAAAGTCATACGACTGCGCTTCGGCATCGGGAGGAAAGGCGAAGCGCAAACACTGCAGCAGATAGCGGATGCGCTGAACATATCCAAAGAGCGCGTACGGCAGATCGAAGCGAGCGCACTGCAAAAACTGCGCCATCCTTCACAAAAGGGCAAGCTCGGGTATTTGATGAACTCAAAATATGCCGTGTGATCAAAAAAACAGACCCTTATGACAAGCGAGAGGATCTGAACAATCTCGACGGCAAAAGCCGTGCGTCCGCCAGCTGGCGGACGCACGGCTTTTTTATTTGCCTGCAAGATTTTTCAACACGACCACGACAACTTCGGGCTTATTAAACAACCGCTGAAACGCAATACCGCTATTGCCGATCCCCCTACTGATCACGATGTGCGTATTGTGTCGCTTATGAACACCGGAAACCAATTTAGGAAACAGACCTTGCCCGGGAGCAAACACCGGGCCAATCACCGGAAGGTCCCACTGACCGCCATGCGCATGCCCCGAAAAAACAATACTGAAATGATGCTGCATATATTCATGCAACAGCTCGGGGCGATGGGCCAGCAATATCTTGAATGCGCGTTCGTCGATGGAATGACGCACCCGGTCGAGCTCCCGATGAAGCGTCTGTCGCGAATCTTCTTCTCCCACATATCGCGCACGGTCATCAATTCCCGCAATGGCAAATTCCTTATCGCCTCGTGTAATGATTTCCACGCGGTTATCAAGCACGCTTACGCCGAGCTCGGCGAATTGCCGCAATAGCTCGCCGAGTTCAGGCCGGGACCACTCATGATTCCCCGTTACATAATAGATAGGGGCCATCTCGCGCAAACCACGCATGAGTTCGACAGTAGGCTCGGAATGATAAAATGTCGAATCCACCATATCCCCCGTCATCACGATAATGTCGGGCCTTGCCTTGCGTACCATGCCTATAAGCCGCCACTGCCCTTTGCCAAATTGCTTGTTGTGCAGGTCGGACAAATGCACGATAGTAAACCCGTCGAATTCTTTCGGCAGAAATTCAGACCCGATCGTATGCCTGCTCAACACAAGCTCCTTGTTCTGAAAATAAAGCAATCCGCCAATGGCGGCCATACTAAGCACTATCGCGAATAAAAATACGATTTCCATATTCTCTTTATGATACCACAAAACACAAACACCGTCCGCCAAATTGGCGGACGGTGTTTGTGTTTATTTCTATTTGTGCCTCCGAATGGAGTCGAACCATTGTCTGATCGTTATGAGTGATCCGTTCTAACCCTTGAACTACGGAGGCGAGGCACTACGGTCATAATTTAAACAAAAAATAGACCTTTTATCAAGTAAATAATCTTAGTCTAAGAAATGTGTTTCGTAAAAACGGCTCGCCGCGTGAACAAAAATACCTCTCTATGTAGTATAGAGAGGCATTTTTGTTTTTACGCGGTTGCGGGTCCGGGAGTCGAACCCGGTTCTCAAGGTTATGAGCCTTACGAGGTAACCGTTCCTCTAACCCGCGATGCACTGGTAACACAGTTTTGTTAGTATAGCAAATACGCCTTCCTTTTGTAAAGAGCGCTTCCGAAAAGCTGCGTTGACGAAGTCGATCAATATCGCCTATGCTACAAGTAATGAATCGAGCAGAACAAACAGCTAAATTGATCGCCACCGCAGAGAAATATGTCGGCTTCCCATATGCATACGGTGCATACCGTGACGCAAAGTTAGGAGAAGATCCGAAGGGTTTCGATTGTTCATTTTTTACCCATTATGTATTCAACCAAGCGATCGAAAAAAGCCTCCCGCTATCTTCGCTCGAACAAGCAGCGGAAGCATTTACCGGCCAGCGGGAAGTCAAACAGTTAAGCGAAGCGCAAACCGGGGACCTATTGTTCTTTCGCGGCGACCGCGGACACTATAACGACAATCTTTTTAACGGTCGCGAAATTCTCATAGGGCATGTTGGCATTTACATCAAAGAAACAAATGAGATCATCCATGCGCAATCAGCAAAGGGAGTTATCAGGGAAAAGCTTGAGGATGTGCAAAAGCGCGTTCCAAAGGCTTACCAGATAACATTCATCGGTAATTATTTCTGAACGGTTCTTTGCCGATTATTCCTTGCGTTTTAGGCCTTTTTTTGGTATGGTATGAAAACATGGGTGCAAAAAACACGCATTTGCGCCATCTGCTCGCATTTCAGTCGAAAAAGAGCACCATCCGCTACCCTAATTTTTAATTTCCACCACCATGCCACATACAAAGAACAAACTCCTCCCCCGTCCCCCGATCGTCGTCGTCATGGGCCATGTAGACCATGGCAAGACCACATTACTCGACACCATCAAAAAGACCCAGATTGCGGCACGCGAAGCGGGCGGTATTACGCAGGCCATCGGTGCATATGAAATAGTGCACGCAGGGAAAAAGATGACATTCATCGACACCCCAGGGCACGAAGCATTTACCCACATGCGCACCCGCGGCGCACATGTAGCGGATCTCGCGATCCTTATTGTTGCCGCAGACGACGGCGTCCAGCCACAGACCAAGGAATCAATCGAGACGCTCATCGGCTCGAACACTCCGTTCGTAGTGGCAATCAATAAAATAGACAAAGCAAATGCCGACATTGAAAAGACCAAGGCAAGTCTTATGCAACATGGCGTTTATTTGGAAGGAGCCGGTGGAAACATCAGCTGGCAAAAGATATCGGCAAAACAAGGCACAGGCGTAGACGAACTGCTCGATCTACTTTTGCTCGCCGCAGAACTCGAAAACTTTACCTACGATCCGCATGCAAATGCGGAAGGCATCATTCTCGAATCAAAGCTCGATAAACAACGAGGTATCATAGCGACCGGCATCATCAAAAACGGCACGCTCAAGACCGGCAAGAACATCGAAACCGATAGTGCTTGCGGCAAAATAAAACTGCTTGAAGATTTTCTCGGCAAGCGTGCGACTAAAATGGAACCATCGGCGCCGGTAGTTATTATGGGCTTTGATACCCTGCCAAAGGTTGGCGAAAAATTCGTCAGCGGAGACATCGAGCTTGCGGTGTTCGACAAATACGCAGCGGCGATCATAGTTCCCCCGACGATGCAAAAATCGCTCATCAAGGAAACCGGCAATCCGGAACTGCGCCTTATTCTAAAGGCGGATGTAAGCGGTTCGCTTGAAGCGTTCGCCGCCATCGTAAAAAGCCTCAACCAGACCACGGTCAACATCCGTATCATGGGTGAATCGGTCGGCGAAATATCCGACAGCGATGTAAAGGCAGCGGCGTCAGGCGATGCGATTATCATCGGATTCAACGCAAAGGTATCCAAGTCTGCCGAACAAATGGCGCAGATAAAAAAGATCCGCATCATAACCGGAAACATCATCTATAAACTGGTAGAAACGATCGAAGAAGAAATCAAAGCGATCGAAGAACCGGCTCCACTCGGCATCGCAGAGATCATGGCGACCTACAGCCAAAAAGGAAAAAAGCAGGTCATCGGTGGAAAAATAACCAACGGCATCATAAAGAACAATACTACCCTGGCCGTAACGCGAGCAGGCGAAGTGCTCGGCACGGGCAAATTGACCAATCTCCAATCATCAAAGCGCGATGTGACCCAAGTGGAGTTCCCCATGGAATTCGGCATGGTGTTCGAATCAAGTGTAGACATACAAATAGGAGATCTATTATCACATGAAGTACAGAAAAGAACGGCTCAGTAATCTCATAGCGGAAGAACTCTCGAAGCTCATTGTTCGCGAGCTTGAGTTTGATGGTGCACTGGTAACCATCACCGATGTAGGCATCTCGCACGACGCAGATTTCGCGGATGTAAAGTTCAGCGTTATTCCGTCGACCAAGGCAAAGGAAGTGTCCAAGGTCTTCGATCAAAATGCCGGACACCTGCAGCGCCTGCTCATCAGAAAGCTGTCCATGCGCAGCATCCCCTACATTCGGTTCGAATACGACCCGGGCCTGGAAAAGGCACAGAAGGTAGAGAAGATCTTATTGGAAGAAGGCCTAACGGAAGATAAGTAACCTCTTTTTCAAACGCTCATTGTGCGATATACTAATGAGCGTGCCGGTCCGGTAGGCAAATGGGAAGCCGGCGGTCTGCAAAACCGCTATGAGTGGGTTCGATTCCCGCCCGGACCTCAAATAAATAACGCCCGGATGGTGGAATGGTAGACACGGGGGACTTAAAATCCCCTGACCTAAAAAGTCGTGCCGGTTCGAGTCCGGCTCTGGGCACCACACCAAGAAGCCCCAAAAGGCTTTTTTATAATTGCTCCGCTAACGCACATTTCGGACAAATTCGGACTGCAATTCGCATGAAATCTGTCTTTAGCTGAGAAGTGATGTGGCTTGTGTCATCCCGATCCGCCACCTGCCTGCCGGCAGGCAGGGTTGGCGGACGAGGGATCTGTAGCTGTTAGTGACAGCAGATTCCTCGGCTCCGCTCCGCTGCGCTCGGAATGACAAACCCCCTCATAACCATCAAGCGTTGCGCTTCTTTTTTTGTCCGAAATGTGCGTTAGCAGAGAAATAATTGACAGACGCGCCATATCCATGTTATAAAAAAGTCAGCAAATTAACTTTTTCTCAGGAGGTGCACTTATGACCCAGCAGGCAGTGATGGCGGAAGTAAAAACCGAACCGGCAAGCATTCAGGATATCGCCGAAGTAATGTACCGCATATTGGCGGAGGTGGTCGACATCAAGAATATTGCCAACATCGGTAAACAGCCACCCCGGCACATGCTGTACATCACGAAACAGGTCGACATCCCCGGCGAGTACCGGATCGATATCGACTTCCCTACCGAACGGGAGGCGATCAAAAATAAGTACATCGTACAAATCGTGATCAAACTCGACGGTAGCGGCATCGACCTGGGCTTGGGACCCTGCGCCCTTGAGCAAAAGCAACTCCCAAAAAGTGAATGGCGCACGGTCAAAAATCTCGCGCGGCAGGCTGTCCGCGATTTTCAAAAATAGGCGAGGACTCGCCTCCGTAAAACGCCCCCACATCGGGGGCGCTTTTTTTATTTCATTCCTATTACCTAACCTCGGCGGAAAACTTTTTATGCAGAACCGCCGCAATGCGTTCCATATCTCCATTTACCTCCGCATCGGTCAATGTACGATTGGTAGATTGAAAAATGATCCTGAATGTAAGACTGCGCTTGCGATCCAATTTCTCGTTTTCGTATTCGTCGATCAAGTCGACATCTTCGATAAGATGCATGTCCACGCCTTGGATCTCCTGCATGATATCGCCAACGCGCGCATCGACGCTCACCAAAATAGAAAGGTCCCGCGCGATCGACGGATATTTCGACAGCGGCAGGTATTCATGTTCCGCAACAATCAACTTGGTCAAAACCGCCATGTCGAGCTCTGCAATGCTGCCGTGCCATTTCGCCGGTACATGCTTCATCTTTGCCATATATCCAACATGTTCACCGGCAGATTCGATGCAAAGCATTTCCCGTTCGCTAACATACGGACCGGCAAATCGCGGCTCCCGCTCGGTGTCTTCCACGAACGCAACATCACGCAGACCGATACGCGCGAACAATTCCGACAACGATCCTTTCAATTCAAAAAATTGCTCCTTGCCCTTCCCTGCCAATACGATGCCAAGCATGTTGCTTTCTTTGATGTCTTTATTGTATTTCGCAAACACCCGCCCGATCTCGAACGCGGCAACCGCGTCAAAATAACGACTGTTCGACGCAACATTCTCGTGCAACCCCGCGGCAAGCGTCGAACGCATGAATACATAATCCTTACTGATCGGGTTTTCCAGTTCTACCAGCTCCTTGCGAATGTCCGCATCGTGCGCGCCAAAGTGCTCGCCTACGAACGAATGATTGTACATTTCGTCCATGCCAAGCGAAACGAGTTCCCTGCGAATTTTATCTTTCAAGATGATCTCATCTTCAAAACCGGATGGAACCAGATGGATGTGCGGCGCGGAAGAACGCAGATTCCCGAACCCGTGCAATCGCACCACTTCTTCATATAGGTCATGCGGATGTTCGATGTCGGTGCGCAACGGCGGAACGGTCACCAAAAACATACCCGTCGAAACCGGCATTTTTTTATCGATAGGCGCAATCACAAAACCAAGTAGCTCAAAATAAGTACGCACGGTCTTCGCGTCGAATTGCGTACCCAAAAACGCATTGCACTTCGCAAGCTCGAACTTTACCATGCGCTTTGCCTGCTTTTTCGGATAGATATCCACGACGCCTTTTTGCGTCATACCCATAATGGACTGCAAAAGCATTTTCGCGCGGATAGCGCCAAGCGTTGCAAGCTCGGGGCTCAGTGTGCGTGAAAAACGGGCCGATGCATCGGTCAATATATTCACGGCGCGGGATGTTTTATAAATACTGACCGCCTCAAAATTGGCCGCCTCGATAACGATGCGTTTTGTGTGCTTATCTACTTCGGCCAGCTTGCCGCCTTTGATGCCGGCAATGGCGAGCGGATGTTTCGCATCAGCTATTACCAGCATGTCAGGCGTCAAAGAAACATGCTGATCATCAAGCGTCGTAATCTTCTCTCCGTCTTTTGCGCGTCGGACCACAAGCGTTCCTCCCTGCAGTTTATCGTAGTCGAACGCATGCAACGGCTGACCTGTTTCAAGCATGACATAATTCATGATGTCAACGACATTGTTAATCGGTCGCATGCCGCATTCGATCAACACATCCTTGATCCACTTCGGCGATTCCCCCACCTTAACATTTTCACAATAAGCGCCGATATAACGCGGACATAGCTCTTTATCTTCTACGGTAATCTTCAGCGGCTGCTTGCCCGTGGTCGCTACCTGTTTGCTGAGCAAAGATGCAATGGCGCGCTGTTCACCAAACTTCACCCCCATGGTGGCGGCAATTTCTTGGGCAACACCCCAATGCGATGCGGCATCACCATACCGGTTTGCCGGCAGCTTAATGTCGAATGTCTTGCCTTCTACGCTGTCCACTTCAAACGCATACAACGAAAGATGCTGCTCAAGCGCCTTGGCATTTTTTATTTCAGGAACCAGTTTTTTTAATAAGGTATAGGAAAATTTCATGCAATATTTCTGCTATCTACTATTTCTTCTGTCACCCCGTTCTTCTTGTGCCACCCCCCGCGTTTTTCTGTCATTCTGATCTTCTTCTGTCATTCATCCCGCTCTTCTATCATCCTCGCCTTTTCTTTGTGTCATACCGGCGGAGGCCGGTATCCAGCAATCGTATCGTTATTTCTTAAATTGTCTTACAAACCGCAGATCCCCATTATAGAAGAATCGTATGTCCGGTATTTTATACTTCAACATGGCAAGCCGATCGGTGCCCATGCCAAATGCAAACCCCTGCACTTCGTCAGGATTATACCCGGTCGCTTTGAGCACATTGCGGTGCACCATGCCGGCACCCATGACCTCAAGCCATTTCGAATCCCCCTTGCGCTTGATGTCCACCTCCACGCCCGGCTCCACAAATGGGAAATAACTCGGGCGAAAACGAAACTGCATGTCGGGATCATTGAAGAACTTTTTGAAAAATTCTTCGATAACATATTTGAAATTCGCCAAAGAAACATTCGTGCCGACCATCAACCCCTCCATTTGATAAAAGTTTATTTCATGCGAAGCATCGGTCGCTTCATAGCGAAACACGCGCCCCGGTACGATGATCTGAAACGGCGGCCGGTGGTTTTCCATGTAGCGAATCTGCATCGGGCTGGTATGCGTGCGCAACAAATGCCGCACGCTATCCCCGACTCCTTTTTCCTTTTTCCTTTTTCCTTTTTCCGTATCTTTGACCCAAAATGTATCCCACATCTCGCGCGCCGGATGGCTCGCCGGAATGTTCAATGCGTCAAAGTTATAATGCTCGGTTTCGATTTCGGGTCCCTCCACGACCGAAAAGTTCATGGCCAAAAAGATCTGCTTGATCTCTTCTTCAACGCGCGTCAGCGGATGTAAATGCCCCGCGTGTCGCTTGACACCCGGTCGGGTTACATCGATCAAATTCGCATGCGTTCCCTTTGCTTCAAGCTCGATGCGCTTTTGCGCAAGCGCCGTTTCCAAAAAGGTCCGGACCTCGTTTGCCTTTTTACCGAGCGTACGCTTCTGCTCGACGGAAAGGTCCTTCATGGCCGCCATGACTTCGCTCAGCGCGCTTTTGCGGCCAAGATAGGCCACCCGCACCGCTTCCCACTGGTCGAGGTCCGCAACCATGCGAATATCGGTTTCAAAAGCCGATTTGATGCCGGAAAGTTTGTCTGACATAGTGCGGTTATTATAGCAATTCACAGGGCATATCGCAATAAACCGTTTCGGCGATTTATAGGCGATTCAACTGTTTTCTGATCTCCCGATGGTTCGGAACAGTCCGCTCGACCAGTTTCCAAAACGCTTTGGAGTGGTTGAACTCCTTGCAATGACACAGCTCATGCACGATGACATAATCGGCAACATGTTCGGGCACAACGGCAAGTTTATAGTTGAAGTTCAGGTTGCCCGAGCGGGAACAACTCCCCCAGCGCGTCTTTTGATCGCGAATGCTAATGGCACCATAATCAAAATCATAAAATTGATTGAAGTGTGCGAGCCGTGCATGCACCAATGCCCGAGCGGCTTCCTTGTGTTCAAAATAGTGCGCACGGCCATAGCGCGCAAGTAGTCCACCCCGCTGGCGCATGTGGTCCATTTGCCGCAGGATCCATTCCGCCTTTTCATGTAAAAACCGCTCCACGAACATGTCGGGGAACCGATATGGCACGGTAACAGAAAGCACACCACCCGCAGAAACGGCGATCCGCATCCGCTTTGCGCGACTGCTTTTCTTCAGGTCATATGCGATAGCTCGATCGCATAAAAGAATTGTCTTTTTCTGTTTCGGCATGATTTGTATAAAAAGTATACCCCATCCGTTCCGACAAACAAAAAAGCCCGTCCGCTAACTGGCGGACGGGCGCTGTATCGCCTCAAGAGGTAAAGATCAATGAGGCTTTTTGCCGGACATTTGCATAGACAACGGGCCGAGCAGTTCAGCGATATCCTCGAAATTGCCAATGCAAACAAAATGATTTTCAGGTTTTTCACGGACATTCGTCACGATCTTGAATCCTTGGCGCAAGGCTATGTCTCCTTTTGCGCGCGGGAATCGCTCGCTGACCGATTCGCTTATAAATGAATGGAACCGCTCGCTAACATAATCGCCCAGCTTGAACATATCGGCGCACGGAGCCATTTCCGCATCTGCAGTACCACATACTTTGCATGTGACGCAGATGGATTCCTGCATCTCTTCGCCCCATGCCACGATCTCGCTTGCCTTCAGATCAAACCAATGGCTAAGCCGCTTATCAAACGGCGTCATATCGCCGAGGGGGATCTCGCCCTCCTTAATCGGCGGCAACTTATCAACAAGCTCCTCATCCTTGATCGCCACCAGCTCCTGAAAAAATGTCAGCAACGACATGCCCACCAACAGCTCCTCGATGCTTACCGATTTTTTTATCGCGTTCTCCATCGTATTCCTCCCAAAGTAAAGGTTCTGTATCGCCATGCCATATGGCAACTAAGATAAAATGTACCACACGGTATTTTTTTGTCAAAAAAATACCGTTCGTCCATCCGCCAGTTGGCGGATGGACGAACGGGCTTTATAACAAACAGAGAGAAAGTTTAGCGAGGCTTTCTACCGCTCAAATCATGCCCGGTAAATATTGCGAGCACATGAGCGATGTCAAACTCCGTGGCCAGCGGGTTTTCCGCGCGCACATTGGTCACGATCTTGAATCCTTGCCTGAGGGCACAGTTCGTAGTTTTTATCTGCGGATAGCGCACCGGAACAGATTCCCCCAACAAGGCAAACCGCCTGCTTGTTTCGGCGCCAAACTCATACGCCGACAAGCACATCGTGCCGCCATCGCCAGACAAAGCCTCGGCGCGGATAGAATCTTCTTTTTCGGCTCTCCGATCAACCCAAAGGTTGAGCCGCTTTTCAAACGGCGTCATATCACCAAGGGGAATCTCACCCTCTTTGATCGGGGGGAGATCGTCCACGATCTCTTCGTCCTTGATCGCCGCCAGCTCCTGCAAAAACATAAGGAGCGGGGTACCGACCAAGAGTTCCTCGATGCTCATCTTGCTGTCTTTTTCCATCGTATTTCCTCACAAAGTAAAGGTTCTGTATCACCACATCATATGGCAACTAAGACAAACTTTACCATAAAAGCACTTCTTGTCAACAAGCGCTCAAAATCCAACCTGTACTGCACCCCCCTGTGAGGTGTATCATTATAGGAAAGATCTACTAAACACATACCCCATGAAACACTATTTCAAATGGTCGGTTCATATCATCATCGGGCTGATCATAATCATCGTCGTCCTACTTTTGTGGAAAATTGAGGAACAATTGCCGGAAAACATACGCATCATCCCGCCCACGGCGACCTCGCCCAACGAACAACCAAAATAAAAATGCGTGGATAAATTGTCATCCTGAACTTGTTTCAGGATCTGAATTCCCGTATTGTCATTCCGGCGGAGGCCGGAATCCACTCCTTTTATTATTTCAAATATGTATTCAGCGTATGCACCCAATCCTCGTCCGGAATGGCCTCTGCCATTTTTTGCCCCAAGAGCCACTGTAAATATCCTTTGTCGATTTTTGCCACTTCGGCAATATCCTTGCCGATATGCTTTCCAAATGTGAACTTCTTGAACAGCATCGGCGTAGTAGAAATATGCAGCATCTTTTCGACGACTTCATCATCGCTCAACCCTTCCTGCTTCAGTTTTGCAAATTGCCGATCAAACACCGCCACTAAAACCTTCACATCGCCCTCCGCATCGTGCGCATGCGCATCGACATCAAGGTCGAGGTAATACCGCAAAAACTGCAGTTTGTACTGCGGCAAAACCCCTTCCGGATCAAGCGCGCGCGCAACACGCAATGTGCAAATGTATTTTGGTACAGCAAGCCCCTCCGCTTCGAGTATTGCCTTGTCAAACACCGCATTATGCGCCACCAAAATACCTTCGTTCAACAACGCCCCCAGCTCGCCCGCCATCGCGCTTCCCGCAAACGGAGCCTTGTCCGCGACCATTTTATTGGTAATGTGCGTAATGCTCATCGATTCCACGGAAATCGGAATCGGCGGCTTGAAAAACTCCGTGCGTATGCCATCAGTCGTTTTGTAGCACACCTGACACAGCCGGTCCCTGGTCACATCATTCCCCGTCGTCTCCGTATCAAGAAAAATAAGCTTGTTCATGGTTTAAATGGTAGCACAAAATAGACCTAATACACATTGATAAAATTACTGGCATCTCCCTTGTCCTTTTCACGCTCATGTTGCTCGCGCTCTTCTTCGGTCAACAGGTGAGACGCCTTATCAAACACCTTACCCACCGCATCCCGTCGATGCGCCTCGTCTGTATGCTGTTTATAGACACCCGGCATATTGGTCAGATTTTCCGGATCATACGCCGGGGTCATCTTGAACGACCGATTTTCCAGATCGACATCATAGATCATCCGTACCGTATTGTTGTTTCTTTCTATGACAAACAACGGAGTCCCCGTCTTCATGATTTGGCCAACCTGCCCCCACCACATATCTCCATAGTTCTTAGGGAGGGTAATCTCTTTACCTTGTTGCATATCTTGCGGAATATCTTCCGATTCAAGTTTAAAATATACTCCGGCAACCTCGGGCTTCTCTACAACCAGTTCGTTATAGCTCGTAGACGCCTCCTTACCGCCGCCCCATGGCCGCTCAATGGCCGCATCGATCGCCTTCACACTTCGCCTTCGCGGATCAATATACCTGCTACGCAATCCTTTTGCTACGGTCCCGGCGTCACTTTCTGCACCCCCAACAATCCGACCACCCGCAAGCAACACGCCCCACGCCCCCGTTCCGAATGTCCGGTTGGGTGAATCAGGGCTCAGTGTAGAAACCGCTATCGTGGGCTCAAACCCTAACACGATATTAAGCTGATCTTCAAAATCAAGCTTTTTTGTATCAATGACATAGTTGTTCGCGCTTGGCTTCCAATCGGCGGTAACAATATCGCTCACAAAAAATACATTATGTTTCTTTGCCTGCTCCATCACGCTCCGCCCTTGTTCTTCCATTATGAGTTCCTGCTTCTTTGCCTCATCAAACAGTGCATTGTCCGCATACGCTTCTTCCATAAGCTCGCCCATCTGCTCTTCTTCCTCGATCAAACGATCGTAATAGCCAATCATCTCCGTTCGCCATTGTTGCTCTTCCTCGCGCTCGCGCAGAACATCTTCATTCCGGCTCAGATCTTTTCTTAATTCCTTTAGCTGTTTGTAGTTTATGATCTTTGCTATCAGGCCCCTTTTCTTCGCATCAATAGCATCGCGCAGTTGCTCCGCCTTTTTCTTATATGCTTCAACATGTTGTTGCGCCATTTCAAGATCGCGCTCCTTATCCTCCTTTCCCTCTTTTGCGACATCCAAAGTACGCTCGCCTATTTCCCCGGCGAACCGCTTACGCCCCTCGGCGAATTCCTTATAATGGTCATTTTCACCCGATTGTTCCATGCCGATCTTCTGTTCCATGTGCTCAGTATACCAAATAATCCGATTTATTTAATGGCTATACAATATGACAAAAATCCCATAACAATGGGATTTTTGCGCTTACCCAAACAATTGCGAATGACTGCCGATATCGATCAATGTTAATAATAATTC
Source organism: Candidatus Wolfebacteria bacterium RIFOXYD12_FULL_48_21 (assembly GCA_001793945.1). Classification (GTDB taxonomy): domain Bacteria; phylum Patescibacteriota; class Minisyncoccia; order UBA6257; family UBA9933; genus UBA9933. Next base: position 230,166 of record MGIW01000006.1, on the reverse strand, counting down.
ATCCTCTTCAATTCTATACATAAGTAAAAGATCATTTAAAACATGGCATTCTCGATAATCTCCGAGCTTCCCTTTTAGCTGATGATCTCTGTATTTCTTATCTAATATTTGCCCTATAGCAAGCGTGTCAATCACGAGTTTGATCGCCCCAATCTGTTTATCAGTAATTCCCGCACGAACAAGCTTCGTAAAAGATTTATCAAAATCTCTCGTACGTTTAATGATGTACATTGGTAGATAAATTATAAAAGATCCTTAAGCGCTTCGTGCGCAGTTTTAAAGCCAGGCCGTTTTTTCGCTTCAGCAACCTGCTTATCCCAACGAGCCTTAATAACGGCATCGTTATTGGTAGGCGTAAACGGAAGACCATCTTCCTTGATGACCTGATTGAGGAAGATCTTTATCGCGCCAGACATATCAAGCCCAAGCTTTTCAAATGCCTTGTTCGCCTTCGCCTTTATTTTTTCATCGATCCGCACGGTTAAAGTAGTCATATCAGTAGTATATACAATGTATATACAATGTCAATACACCAATACCCCCGCATCCCGTTATTGGTTATTAGTCATCGGTCATCGGTTAGCATCCCGCATTGTCATACCGGCGGAGGCCGGTATCCAGAGTTCTATCATTCCCAAACTGCGGGCCCCGTGTCGCAGCACGGGTCCGCCAGCCGGCGGATCCGACGGGAATCCAGTATTTTAATTTGAAATTTGAAATTTGAAATTTGAAATCCCCCTCCCATACCCTATACCATATACCGTATACTTTATACTTTATACCTCCTCTCCTCTCCCATACCAACCATATACCGTATACTTTATACTTTATACCTCCTCTCCTCTCCTCTCCCCTCCCATACCCTATACCATATACCCTATACCCTATACCGTATCCCCTCTATCAGTTCTCAAGTGGACGCACAACCTCCTGCACGATCCCCTGTATCTGCACTCCTTCGGTAAGATAGCGCGGCTGATGCTCCGGATTTGTCGAGCGCGGTTTAAGCACAATTTTATCTCCCTCCCGATGAAACTCCTTAACCGTAGCTTCATCATCGATCAGCGCGACGACGAGATCGTTCTCCCGCGCCGTCAGCTTTTGCTTGCACAAAATAAGATCACCGTCGTTAATCCCCGCCGCATCCATAGAATCCCCGGTTGCGCGCAATATGAAATACTGCAAACCTCCCTGCAACTTTTCCTTTGCCACGGGTATCATTTTCTCAACATTCTCTTCCGCAAAAAGCGGCGCCCCGCACGGAGCGGAACCAACTAAAGGAACATTAATCATTTCTTGCATAGATGACGCCATAACGAATCTACTATTTTAAAATTCCCAAACCATAACCCCTACCCCATCTGCCAACCAGCATCCAACGGGCAACTACATCAAGTATATCACATACACCACACAAATCGCATCGTTATCGCACCCTACAAAAACGCTTAATAATATTGCTATAGCAATAATATTAAGCGTTTTTAATTCCTTGCGTACACTATAAATATTACGCAACATCAAAAAATTTCCGAAGGTTGTCATCCTCCTCGATCTTCGCCTCCGCAATGATCGTCATTTCTTTCACGGCAAGGCCAAAAAAATCCCGCAGAAGCACGGCCTCCCGCTCAAAATCATACGGATACACCCACACGCTTTTCTGCAACTGATAAAACCCCAGCTCTCTTAATTTGCCCCGCAGCGCCTCCCGCTTGATCTTATGCTTTTCGGCGATATCAAAGATCAATATGCGCCACTTTTTATCCCACTTCTTATCTTTCCTGATCTTTAAGTCGTTGATCTGATACTTACCGGCCATCCGTTTGCCTTCTCCGGTCAAAGAAATGAACACCTGCCCATTCCTATCCTCAAATTCAATAAAGCCCTTACTCCGAAGATAGTAAAATGTATTGCGCAGCTGAGCCTTCTTCTCCGGATCGCTAAGCGAATCATCCCCGGACAACAACTTGCCAAGCGCAGGGTAGACGACTTTGGTAACAAAATACGGCGAAGTCATCGCAATAGCGATGCCTCCACTAATTAGCAAGAACCGAAGAATCTTCCCCGTCAGATCCTTGGCCTTATCCCTCCTCGAAGCCCCACTGATTCGCCTTTGTTTGCCATCCACCCTTTTTTTCATATTTCACACTTCATGCGCATGTGTATTATATTCATTATAGAAAACGCTTAATAATATTGCTATAGCAATATTATTAAGCATTTTTGTGGGGTAGGGTTGAATGGGTTGGTTGGGTGGGTTGGATGAATTAGATTAGATGGGTTAGATGAGAAAAATGGGGGGGGGAATTCAAGGGCATTGGAACTCGCAGTTTGGGCCGGTGCGGCCTACGAATGTTCCGTCCGGGCATTACATGGCATCGGCAGTGCAAAACACCATTTGCTCGTCGATCTTGTTCAAATCCCAAATGGTGTAGTTCAAATACCCTGCAAAACTGACCCACAAAATGTAAGGGACCAACAGCAACGCCGCAGGCTTCGAGATGCGCCAAAACACGCCGATCGTACCGACGATGGCGGCCCACAACAGAACGATCTCTACAAAAGCCCATCCCGGGCTGTGCAAGCCAAAGAAGATGGTGGACCACAGGGCGTTCAAACCCAACTGCACCCCAAAAACCCAGAGTGCTGCCTTTATTAGTTTGTCATTCCCGCTTGCATTGTCATCCTGAACTTGTTTCAGGATCTCCCCGCTCCTTGCAATGCGCCGGGAATCCATCTTCCTCCACACCAACCAAACCGCAACCCCCATCATCGCATACAACACCACCCACACCGGCCCAAACACCCAAGCGGGCGGATTCCACGCAGGCTTAACGATCCCCGCATACCAAGTATCTATAGCACCCACAGTAAAAAATGACCCAATGATCCCCGCGAGTTCGGCTATTGCAATTGCAATGGTCAGTTGTATGAGGGGTTTGAGGTTCATGGGGTAATTATAGCATTAATTTCTAACCTTAATTAACAAGTATCGAAAACTCTCAGAATCAATATTTGAAAAATCATTCCAATTACACTCATAAGTCCCTCGTAAATGAAGCTCTTTGTTTCTCCCCTTCCTTGTACCCTCTGATGCCCTTTGATCCCATACAAGGCGACCCTGTAAAATTCTACCCTCATGAACACGAAAATCCTTATCGACGGTCATGCGATACGATTCGGACCAATAAGCCCTGTCATTGGTCAACAGAATCGCATAACCCTCGGCCATGTCATCTTTCCCCAAAAATTTTTCTACCCGCTGAATATCTTTAATAAAATCGTATCTCCCAATATCATGAGCACTATGTCCTGCGAGAGAAAAATTTTCACGATCAAATTCTACGCTATATTTCTTAGTTTTATATTTTAATTCGATAAAACAATTTATCCCTTTATATTCAATGAATATATCAAGATATTCCTTTTCTTTGGAATTCCCGGGCCGAATCTCCAGTCGAATTTTATAGTCCGGATAAGCTTCATGAATTCCCCAAGCAAGCGCATGCTGAAAATCAGCCTCCGAATGAAAGACCGGGCGCTTCTTAGATAATTCCTTGAGAAGATTTTCAATATCAAGCATTATTTATATCAAATATCACCCCTTCGGCTCGAATTCATTAAGTAGTTTTAAATACTCAGCTTGAATTTCAGGGGCTACCCATTTTTCAAAAAGCGGACCAATCTCTCCTTCTTTATTGGCAATCGTATTACACGGCTCAAAGAAGAATCCATCAGGGCAAGCGACAAAAAGCCAAGAAGGATTCCATCGTACGAGCAGATTAGTAGCAAGCTCATTTACTTCATTTGTATATCGGTTAGCGCGATATTTAACTTCAACCAAATGTACTTCGGTTTTATCCTGGGAAACAAGTATGAAATCGGGTGCATTACGAATATTTTCCATAACGGCTTTAATCTCAGCAATATGTTGGTACTGCGCAAGCTCAGGAAGCGTGTATTCATAACCAGAACGAAGGATGGTATACTTCCCCGATTCTCGAAACATCTGCTCAAATATAATCTCTGCAATCTTCCCCTTAATAAGATGCTTTATAAAATCTTTGTTTTGTGGGTCCATAATTAAATATTAATTTTTATCAATTTCCTTTGTTAATTATATTATCTCTGGCAATACCACGACCACCTCCTAAGGTTAAAATGATTAGATTTTTAAAAATCCTAACGCATATACTTGAGGTTTTAGCTTTTCGGTTAAAGCGCCGTACTCCTTTTCAAAAGATTCTAAACTAACTGGAGAAGAATCACTAATCGCATTTCGCGCTTGGATCGCTTTTCTGATTTGATACCACCCCACATCAGGACGATTCAACATCAATTCATCTCGAACCGTTCTGGTGTCTGTATTCGCAAAATATGCTTGCCACAACAACTTTCCTTCTCTCAATACTGCGACCGCTTCAGGCGAGAACTGCTTACCAGCTAAATACCGCACCATAAAATCTGATTCAAAGCGTTCTGGAGCGTTTACATCTTCCTCGGTATACGGGATAAAATGATTAACAATTGACCATTTCTTACCATTCCACTCGAGATCATTTGCGCTGGCGGTAAGATTACTTCCATTAAAAAGCATCCATACAAGACAATCATTTTTAAACTCATCGGTAAGTGGTTCTGTTGGTTGCAAAAATTGATCCCGATCGTTCACCCAAGTAGGCTTAATGAGACGGCGAACAGCAAAAATGATCGAGGCTTGCCAAAGATTTTCCGGATTGATAAATATACTCCCCGCACTACCAAAACCCGAGGACAGTATTGCGGTTGTTTTTGAATGTTGAACATCACTACCCTGAAAAATCATGCAACCAATTGCATTATCGGACCATTTTGTTCCTCGTAAATCTTTACTAACCGTAGCTGGAGTAACTGTATTTTTTAATGGCACAACATCGATCTTATTTGCTTTGGGTCTTTTTATCCAATCTCCAAGAAGCTTGTCGTTTGATAGATTATAAAAATATTTCTCCCCAATTGGATTAGCATTTTTATCCAGCACTTCAGCCACTAATTCAATTATCGGTGTTTTCACTTTTGCATTTTGATCTGTTTGCCACACTAAAAAGCCAATTGGGAAATCACCCTTTAATCCATCAAAAGCCTTGCTGTGCACGATAAAACCACCCTTATATTTCGCATTCCAGGTTTCTCTAAATTTCTCAAAATTAGGGGCATTTACATATTTTAATTTGCTAAACATCGCCAAGGTAGCACTTGGTATCTCAAGCGATAATCTCACGAGAAATTGCACGAATAACTCCCTAGTTGCATAACCCTGAGTATCCATTATTGACGCAACCCGAGTCTTAGAAACGCCTAACTTACTTTCCGCCTTTTCATTATTTGATATATTATCAGCACTCATAGCTTCCGCATATGGCGGATTGATCAGCACTAAAATCTTTTTGCCGTCAGCAATAGCCTTGCGTAAACCTTCAGGCACTTTATTAGTTAGTGTGTAATCTATTTTACCATCATCAGCAATATCATCATTCAAATAATCGTATTGAAACCGCTGCGCCGCTACGCAGGTTTTAGTAGCTTTCATCACATCCACATCTTCACTGTCTAATGTAGACATGTAAATATTGCGAGGATTACTATGTTTAACCTCTAAATTTCCAACGCCACAACACATATCCCATACGATATACTCTTTTTGCCAATTATCTCCTAAGGTTTCTAGAAGTTTATCATAAGCCTTATCCACCACTTGGAGCGGTGTGTAATAGGCACCTTTAAAACTTCTTTCATCAATTGGGATTAGACTGTCTCTCCGTTCTAATAAATAATCGCGATATTCTGCTTTTGGCGGTTTGTGATAAATTGCCCAGAATTGTCGATAACCTTCTTTATTTCCGAGTTCATAAATTTTCCCGCCCAGACTAAATACCGGAGCATTATTTTTGTGTAATAACTCTGCAGGAAGATCATTATGCGTAGAAACAGTACCGTCATGCATAATATCAGCAAAAAATAGCAGCACATAATCCTCCTCTTTAACATCCCTTATTTCTCGCCCGATCATCTGTACCCACTTATCGAAAACTTGTTTTAAATTGTCTGGGGTAATTTGAGTTCTAATAATATCGCCATTTTTAATAGCGCCTTTAATTGCTTGTATAAATTCTTCCTCGTGCGTTTCAATCTTAAAAGAAACAAAGTGCGTGCCAATATACGCAGATACAATATCGAGAGCTTCCTGTGTATAACTACTTGCTGACTTGCCCCACTTAATAGTTTTCTTTTCGAGAAAGGGAATAATATCGACACTTTTCATTATAGCTGCCTTTTGCGTATCAATTACGGCCAAAAATGGAGGAACATATCCTCCCTTATCCAGTGCCTCCTGCACATAATGCAGTAGCTGGGTGAACATGGCATAAGTCGACAGCTTAGAATTCTGCTTGGCTTCGAACCAAACTTCTTTCGTTTGAATATCTATAAGATTTTTCTGATATTCCTTTAGCCCAAGTGCTTTTATATAGATATCTTTAACATCCTCTTCACTCGTAGCTTTTTGTAATTTCTCGTAGAGACTCATAATTCCAATAATTTCATGGGTAACCTTTATTACTCCCAAGCTTACCAAATTCCACCCTATTTATAAACCAACTAAAAATCACGCAGGAATGCGGGATTTTTACAAGTTATTTCCTCACATTCTCATCGAGGGTCTTTCCATTCTTGTCTTTCCAGCTCGTCCACCCATTTGTCGACATACCAGTGATAACATAACCAGCTGCGCTTGGACTTCCAAAAATATAATCTTTTGTAAAAATATAAGAAATACCATCTTGATTCTGCAAAACACCTTCATCGATAAGTTGTTTGCGAAGCCCAGACCCCTTCCTTCCCTGAAAGCTTTTTGCTTCGACTATTCGAGCCATAGATCCTGCGTATACTACAAACTCACCGCTTGAAAGCAGTGCACCCCTTCCTAAAACATCATTACTCCTCGAAAGTTTAAGGTGATAGATTTTATCAGCCTGCTGCTCCTTCGGAACTTCCTGGAAAATCGGGTAACTTAACAATGAGACAACGAACTTTATATTTTCAAAAAACTTATTATTCGCAACTCGTTGAAAATCAGATATATTCCGCCCAGGCGTTCCTGTTGCATTTTTTATTTCATATCTACCAGACTCTCTTGCTTCTTTTGTGCAAATATATTCTAAATATTGAACATCAATATCCAATTCGCCGGTAAATACCATGGCGATATCCCAATAATTTTTTGCTACCACCTGCTGATTAAGTCGACGCTCAAAATTATCAGTTTGTCCTATGTAAACAGTTGCCTTACCATCCTCTTCTCCAATAAGAAAATACACAGCAGGATGACTCGCCTCCTTTAATGCTTTTATCTCTTTAATATCTGCACGAGGAATAACAAATGCCCTTCCGATCCACCCAGCAAGCTTAATAATCCGAAGTCCATTCGGATCATTATGCGGTATTAACATTTCCACGATTGTATTCTCCATTTAATAATTACACCCCATTTCAACTCAATCTTACCAAATTCTGACCCATTTATAAATTATAAAGGATCAGGGTTATCTCTGCTGTATTTTTAAAAATCTATCGACAACTTGATTTACCAAATAAGGATATGTAGTCAAGCCTATCCGAGAACGAAATAGCCGTTTAAAACGCCACACCGACCTAACAAACATATCTGCAAAATATCAGCGTCAAGAATTAAATCCCCTCTCGCTGTTACTCCTAATACTTGCGAGCCGCCCCGACTTATACCCCCTCCTCCAGGAAAAAATCCGTGAGCTAATGCGTTGCGATAAAATTTAATAAACAACCTTCTGTGTGTAATAAACAAATCCATATCGGGACCAAAAGTCATCTCCATATACGCCAAAACTTTTTTCTGTGTACTACCGGAACCCTTAGCTTCAACTTCCATTATTAAAGAACCCAAAAATTCCATGCAAACAAAAATATAAAGAACCATGGGAGTCGTCCCGCGTCCACCATAATATTCGGAACCATGAAATCTTAATAGTGGGTCAAGTTCTTTTAATCGCAAGATATCAGCGATCATAATCCGGTCTATTATTTCTTTAAACAAAAAATTTAACTCCTTAAATTTTGCTGGATCTTTATACGGCATTTTTAAAATTTTACCAAATTCCACCTTATTTAGAAACCAACCAAAAATCCCGCAGGAGTGACTATTAAGCTTATTTTATTTTTACAGAATTATCTACAACTCGTAACAAAACATCGATAAACCCACAAACTCTGATTGCCTCTTCTCTAGAAAAATGTTCAACAATATGATGATGTGTTTTATTTCGAAATGCAGGTACAATACCTCTCAAAATTTGTGCAAATCCACGCTGATCATCAGCATCATTACTCGCAACGCGAAGAACTGTTTTGGAAATTTCTTCATTAAAAGCATACCCCACTAAATTTTCCCCAACCATTTTCGTAAGAGGTTTTGCTTTTTTCCTTATTCTATCCTCAAGTACTAAAGTTGCTTGGTTAATAGGTCTATCAAAATTTGCAGAAGCCATAAGAATATCCTGACATCTACTTCGTAATTCCTGATCCTCGATTAAATACTCTATTGTAAGCTTCAGTGCTGTTTTTTTACTAATAGACGGTTTTACCTCGCTATTATTTTTTGTCTTATTCTCATGACTCATCGCCCGCGCTTGTATAAAAATAGATGGCAATGCATCTCGCACCTCCGCTTGTTTCGTAACACCAAGATTACGCTGATATGTAGATGCACCTATCCCATACTCCTTCGCTAAAAGTATCAAAGCCGACTCGGCAGATATGCCAAGTTTTGATGCTTTTCTACTTACCATCTTATTTATAGAAATAGTATCCTTTTTGCCAAGTTTTTTGGCAATTTTTACCATTAGTTTTAAATCAAGGATGCGAGGGCGGGCCATATCATTATTTCTTCTTTATTTGCCGAGTTGGAACCATACGGCTGACAACCGCCGGATCAACGCCGAGCACCGCAGCAACATCCTTCCCTTGGACACCTTGATGCACTAGGGCAAGAATGAGTAGTCGCTTGATCTGTTCCAAAGTATCCAACTTTTGCTCTTTCTGTTTCGTCATGATTATTTTTTATTTATTTTTTTAAGCCCAGAACTAATCTGGGTTATCCTAGTATTATCAATACTTCCGATAATTATCCTAATTTGTTCTTTAGTATAACCTTCTCGGCATAAAAGGAAGATGAACTGATCTTTTATTGTTTTATTTAAAGATTTTAACTCTTTAATAAGTTCTTTACTTTCCATATTATTATTTTTTTCCTTTTTTAATTCTACTTTTCGTAACATCGACCGTACCTTTAGAGGTATTTAATATTTCCGAAATTTCAGTAGTAGATAAACCAAAACGATCAAGTAGAGCAACATTGTCAATTACAGTTGCCTTGCTATTAAGCGTCATCAAATTCAAAGCAATTAAAACTCCTAGCTTTTTTGACACTGATGACAAAATTTCATTTTCACTCATATAGATATATTATTAGTTAATTTTTTGTTTTTTATCCTTTCGGATGTACACAAGCTCTTTACTCACATAGCTCTGAGTTCGTCCGATAATTTCAGCTATTTCACTTGGCCGAATATGGAGACTATCCAACAATTTAATTTGATCTTTAAGTGAAATTCCCTGATTATCTTTAGGTAACATTTTAAGAAGCAGAGCAATCACTACCTCAATCTTCTTGTTAAGCTCTTTAAGTTCAGATAGTCCCTCAGATTTTTCCATGTGTTTATTTTTATTAAGTATTTCTTTTAACTTGCATACTAATAATAACACCATGAATAATGGTGTCAATAGGTGCTGTTAAACTACCTAAATATGCTAAAAGGTATTTTCAAAAAACTCATCCACTCTTTCTCCTCCCATAAAATCTGCTCCGCTCATCACGGGGTAATTAAAAACAACCGTGCCACCCTCAACTCCTCAAATGTAAAACTAGGCCCAAGGAGTGCCTGGGCGGGGGTTAATAGCATGCTCCCCTTCTTTTTGTAGGTCTTTTCAAGCGCGGCTTGCATAGTTACAAATCGTCGGCGTTCGGGCTTTAGGTATTCCAAATCGGCTGCAGGATCGAGGGTTCCATTGGCAACCAGCTTTTCCAAATGGGCGATGATCGTGGTTTCGGTTACGCCACGCTTTTCTGCCATGTCGGTAACCGGTTATTTTCTCCTCCCGCAGAATTTTTATCAGGGCAATCTCGGTGGTCATATTTCCCTTCCCCTTTACTACAGCCAATATCTCGCTGCGGTTTTCCTTGGAGAAAATATCCGTCTATTTTTAAATGAGCTCTTCGGCTTTAAAATTTTTTAAAATCGCTGCGGCTATAGCGCTCGCCAAAAAAGTTGGGACCGCATTCCCAATTTGAAGATTTCTATCGCTGCGAGAACCAAAAAATTGATAGGAGTCGGGAAAGCATTGGAGTCTCGCACCCTCTCTTGTCGTCAAAGGTCGGGGCGCTTTTGGATGAATACACCTCGACGAAGAGGGTGTACTTAAATTCCTAGTTATTGTCGTCGAAGGCCTTTTCCACCATAAGCGGCAATAGGTATTTTTAAAACCCGATGTCGGCCGCAAGTGCTCGGGCAAATCTTCCGGCGTACCTCCATCGGGCAAAAGCTCCATCATGTTAACCAGCTTAGCATTATTATTTGGCGCGCAATGGTCCATCAGCCTGTCGGGAGAACCTTTTCGCATAAGTCTCTGAAAATCACTCTGCGGATCCGATGCATACTCAAAGCTCTCCGCCCCGCTTCTCATAAAAGGCAAATCGCCAATAGCCTCTCCAAGTGTTAGGTAAGGCTTTAAAGATGCGCCCGCTAATCCCATCAATCGAACGGGATCACAATGGGTTTGCTTGGGATATATAAAATCGGATTTTAATTTTGATCCGACAATAATAATCCGTTCCCTTATTTGCGGCGCTCCGTAATCCGCAGCATTTAAAACTCTATACTGAACCCTGTAACCGAGTGATTCGAATAAGACAATGATTGCTTTTAACAATTCACCGTTTTGCATCGACAAAAGACCTTTTACATTTTCAAAGATAAAAAGCTTTGGATTAAATTCCTTCAGCACTCGATAATATTCTTGAAAAAGTTGCCCTCGAGGATCGCCAATAAGCCTTTTCCCGACGGTCGAATAGGCCTGACAAGGGGGGCCGCCCACGATAATATCAATCTCGGAGGGTTTTATTTTTAAATCTTTTTCTATTTTTTTTGCACTAAAATCCTTGATGTCCTCGGCGTAAACCCGCACGCCAGGGTGGTTCAGAGAATAAGCCTTTGCCATATTCGGCAATATCTCATTTGCTGCAACAATTTCAAAATGGGGGTCATGTGCAAAACCATAGCTCAATCCCCCCACTCCCGCAAATAAATCAACAACTTTAATCTTTCCCATGGTTAAATCTTACTCGAAAATTATGTCTGCATACCTGATCGGATCTTCGGTAATCTTCCAGATAAATTTATTTTGATCTATGTTAAAAACAGTTTGTCCCTCCATTTGTTGCCTTGTAATCCAATTTACATCATCTTCACTGACATCATCGAGCATCACAAAGGCGGCTTGGCCGTTATACAGGTCAAAATGAACCGCCAATGTATGAACGCCCATATCACTAAAAACTCTTTTTGCCTCAAGGACTTTATGTTGCTTAATGTCGTTGATTCCTGTAAAGCCCGATTGCATTTCTATTCGTATTCGCCCCCTTTCCCCGAGATTAATCTCCAAGTCGGCTTTTGGCGTTCGCTTAAAAGTTTCCACGCTTCGCAAATCATCGTCGCCGATGAGCTCAATGGTCGATGCATCGACACCGAATATGCTTTCCAGTGCCCTTAAAAATAAATTTGAAATAACATATCCCCTCATCCAAGAGAAGTACACATCCTCGGGTCTCCTTCCTTGATTATTCAATACGGGCAAAATATTATTATCTTTTATTATTTCAAAAACCCTATCGACATGCTCCCGCTTGAATGTGTCCACATTGTCAACCTTTATACTATCAACTAACGCATCATTTATACGATCAATGATCTCGTAAAGTCTATCGTTTAAATACTGCACATAATCAAAATCTACGCCTGGAACGATGTCCTTTGCTCCGAAAAAATTTTTAACTCCGGCCTGAGTGGCAAACCCCAACCGTCGGCGATATTGCTTAAAGTATTCTGCTGTTATGATAATTTCTCTCGGCATGGATCACAATAATATTATTAGCTTTCTATCCTGATATATTTTGCATGGCTACCTTTTGACTTTTCAACAGGATACTTCTCGGCATTTTTCTTAATTTTGTTCTCCAGCGCGTCTGCGATATTGATGTCGAGATCATGACTCATTAATAAAACCCAGTAAAAGACATCTGCAAGCTCTGCTCCGATTTCCTCCTTTTGATCCGTGACATGTTTTTGCATTTCTTCGGCGGATTTCCATTGAAAATGCTCCATAACTTCAGCTGCTTCCAAAACCAAAGACAACGCCTCGTCTTTGGGGTTATGAAATTGCTTCCAATCCCGCTCGTCTCGAAATGCAACAATTTTCTGCGTAAGTGCTTTGATTTTCTCCATATTAACGCGTCACTACCTCAACTACAACTCAATCTTACCAAATCCCACCCCATTTATAAACCAACCAAAAATCCCGCAGGGATGAGGGATCTTATCTGTTTGCATTAGAAATAATTTGTTGTCATTAAAGGGGTCGGGTACCATTTTCCCCTCTACTCTGGATTCCCGTTTTCACGGGAATGACACAAATACTGGATTCCGGATCAAGTCCGGAATGACAATGCGGGGATACTGGATTCCCGTTTTCACGGGAATGACACATGATCTGGATCCCGTGTCGGAGCACGGGATGACAATGCGGGGATACTGGATTCCCGTTTTCACGGGAATGACACAGGCCACGGATTCCCGCCGGAGTTTACCCTGATCCGCCAGCCGGCGGACGAATGGGCGGGAATGACAATGCGGGGGGGTTTTTAATACGCTCCTTGCCGATGAGCGATGCGAATAACAAGTACAACGAGCTCGCCTTTGTTTATCCTGTAGATGACCCGATATGGCCATGCGCGTACCGACCACTGGCCTGCGTGTTCTCCTTGCAACTTTTTCCCGGCAAAAGGATCTTTGCTTAATTCCTGCAAGGTTACAATCACCCGCATTCTAATCTTCTTATCAAGCTTTTCGAGCTCCTTTTGTACGCTTTTTGGCAGAATGATCCGATACTGCATAGTTTTTAGATGTCTTACCCGCTAACACATACCCCTCTTTTTCCAAGAGATCTTCAAGGGTTATATAATTACCACTCTTATATTCCCGCTCGGCACGGGCAATATCTTTTTTAATGTCAGGAAATTCACGCATGATTTCCATGGTCTCCGTCCACGATTCAAACTCTTCGGCAGACATAATAACCGCCTTTGGTCGGCCTTTTTCAGTTAATGTATAGTGCTTACCGGGAGCCTGTACCTCGGTGGCAATATCGAATATTTTCTTCCGTGCTTCGGAAATTGAAATTGTTGTCTTGCTATCCATATGTACATAATAGCGTACACATGAATAAACTGTCAAGTTAGTACGAGGGATTGGAAAGCATCAACCATTTTACTAACGTCACGAAAACGATCATTCACGGTTTTGCGTCCATAACCGTGAAAAGTGGCCGTACAATGGCATGTTTTCACGGTTATGGAGTGGGGATGGATTCCGGCTCGGAGGCCGGAATGACAATGCGAAAAATGCGAAGTAGATTCCTGCTTTTGCAGGAATGACAATGCGCTGGATACCGGCCGGAGTTTTACCCTGAGCCTGTCGAACGGGCCGGTATGACAATACGGGGATACTGGATTCCCGTTTTCACGGGAATGACACAAATACTGGATTCCGGCTCGGAGGCCGGAATGACAATGCGGGGATACTGGATTCCCGCCTTCGCGGGAATGACCCCCGCCCAGATCCTGAAACAAGTTCAGGATGACGGATCTTCGGTTTTCCCCAAAAACAGCCTCGCAACCCGCAATTCCTCAAAGGTAAACCCGGGGCCGAGGAGGGACTGGGCGGGGGTTAATAGCATGCTCCCCTTCTTTTTATAGGTCTTTTCGAGTGCTGCCTGCATGGTCACGAACCGGCGGCGTTCGGGCTTTAGGTATTCCAAATCGGCTGCAGGATCGAGGGTTCCATTGGCAACCAGCTTTTCTAAATGCGTGATGATCGTGGCTTCGGTTACGCCACGCTTTTCTGCCATGTCGGCAACCGACAATTTCTGCGCGACCAGCTCGGCCGTTGCGTCGTAGGTCGAAACCTTGGGCGCAGGCGCCTGCATGCCCATGCCCACGGCTCCGCCGATGGTGTTGATGAACTGCAGTTGCAGATCGGCGATTTGTTCTTCGCCGAGTGCGGCGAAGTCATACCGGGCCTTTTCGGACGCGGCGCGGAACTGGATATCCTTCGCAAACACATCGGGATGCACTTCGAGTGCCCGTTCGTTATACCCCAACAGATATAACCCCGCGAGCGTACGCACGCGTGATAGCGCGACATACCCCTGTCCGTATTCAAACGCTTGTGAAAGATCCATGATTGCAGTATCGAGCGACATGCCTTGGCTCTTGTGGACCGTGATGGCCCAGGCAAGGCGAAGCGGAATTTGTTTGATCATGCCAAGCATCTTCATGCCGTCATAGATACTCCATTCGCCCAACTCGGGTTCGATCGTCTTGCCGTTGTGCATCGTGATCTGCGGATAGCCCGTAACGGGCGAAAATCCGACCACCTCGCCGATGGTGCCGTTGACGAACTTTCCCTCGACGCTGTTTTTGGTGAACATGACCTTCGCCCCCAATTTCAACGAAAGTGTTTCGGGCGACAAGCATCCACGCTTCAACCCCTCCACGATCGTCGGGGCGCCTTCGCTCTTCATCGCGAAGTCGCGCCGCTCGCCCGGCAGTTTTGCGAGCCGCGCATCGTTGAGCTTATCGACCGCGAAATTGTGCGTATATAGTTTGGTATGATCGTCCGCAACGGCGGGCTCCACACGCCGGCCCGCAAAACATTCGCGCACCTCGTCGGTAACCTCCCCGCGACGGATGGCCGAAAGTGCCTTTAAAAACTCTGTGTCTTCCTGCCGATGCTGTTCGGTCAGATAGCAGATGGTCGGGTCCGCTTTTGCCCACGCCGTACCCATGAATGCAAAGGGTGACCACTGATCTTCCCCATCGAGAGAAATCGTTTTTACACGCTCTTGGTCGGCTTTTGGCATAATGGGCGGCAGTTGAAAAAAGTCGCCCACCAGGACCACCTGAAGCCCTCCAAAGGGCTCTATGGAGTCGCGCAAGACGCGACAAACCTGCTCCACCACCGCCAGTGTGTCGCCCGAAAGCATGGAAACTTCATCGATGATCAACACCCGCGCGGCCCGAAGCCGCTTGACCAGCCGGTCCTTGTCGAGCATCAATTCAAGGTCGTGGTCGGTCAGCCGGGTCCGTACCCCGATGCCGCTCCACGAGTGGATCGTCATGCCGCCGATGTGCGTGGCGGCAATGCCCGTGGACGCTGTAATGGACGGTTCAACCCCGCAGGACCGCAAATACTCCACATAGCGATTGACCATGTGGGACTTGCCACTCCCCGGCTCTCCTGTCAAAAACACATTTCGTCCGGTCTTTAAGATTGCAAATGCTTCGTCTTGGGTCATAGGTAATAAGGTTTGTAGTAAAAATTACGAATACTGCAGATTCCTCGACTACATGGAGTACCACTCCGCTCGGAATGACACAGGCTCTGGATTCCCGCTCGAAGTTTTATCCTAAGCTTGTCGAAGGACGGGAATGACAATGCGAGGGTCATAAATGTGTACCTATAATAGCATAAATCCCGCAGGTGCGGGATTGATTTATATTGACATATATTGACCAATTGTTATACTTTAACTATCACGATGAGAGGCTAACCAAAGGGTTCCGTCCCGCGGCTATGCCTCTTTTTTTACATATTTTTATTATATCCCAACTTCTCCTTGAGATTATTCATAAAAATAGTATCTCCAGTAAATGTTCTGAGCAATGAAGAATATTTCTTCCCATTGGGTATCATTACTCCGGCTAATTTCCCATTGTTTTTTAAGTGATCCACTAGACAATAAAAATCACCATCCCCCGTCACAATTAATGCTTTTTCATAATTCGAATATTCGATCATGGTATGCAATACCATTTCGGCATCAACATTCCCCTTCACTCTACCATCAGGCAATTCAAGCGTAGGTTTGAATACCAATATATATCCATATTTTTGTAAAGCCGTATAAAGAGGCTGATTCGTTGGTATATATCCAATAAAAATAAACGCCTTTGTCACACTATATTTGTCTTTTAAATAAATCCTGAACCGTTCAAAATCAAGATTCCATCCTTGGTCTTTAATTGCAAGATTCAGATTTTGGCTATCAATAAACGCATAATTATTCACCATAAGCTTTATTATATAATATCTGATACAGAGTATCGAGTTTATTACTCGTACAAAATTGCAAATGCTTCGTCTTGGGTCATGGGTGGTTTAGCAGTAAAAAATAGTAAATCTGGATTCCGGCCTCCGCCGGAATGACACAGGCTCTGGATTCCGGATCACTTCGACAAGCTCAGCGCGAGGCAAGTCCGGAATGACAACCTTTGGGTCATGGATTATGTTAATAACATGGTAACTACTACAGATTCCTCGGTTGCGCCGAGTACGGCTTCACTCGGAATGACAACAAGGGCTTATCCCTTTAGATATGCTTTGATTCTCGCTTCATTTTCCGTTTCTTGATCGCCCTTAAAATACAACTCGATAAAATTGATTTGTTCCGCTTCTTCGTTATAGGCATAGATAACGCGCAATGAAGATCCTTTCAAGTACCGGCAAAACAAACGCGCTTTAATAATCTTAACCATATCCGTTTCAACAAGGGTCGCAAAATGCTTTCCGTTTCCGGCCGGGAATAACGCAAGCACCTTCTTTAATTCGCCAATGTCTTCCTCGAGTGAACGATACCGCTTGGCCAGTCGTTTACAATCGCGCTCGAAGCCATGCGTTATATCAAAGTTCATCGTCGTAACTTCTCACCGAATAGTTTTTATCCCGATAGAACACGCTCTCGTAACTGATCACTTTTTTATCTTCCGCGATAGCCCAAGGAACATCTCCGTGCGAGTAATCGCTTAATTCCTTTGCGCTCTTGTCTGACAATCGATTCAAGACATCATCGATATGAGAGATCTCGAGTGCCGATAATACGGCAAGATCGGACGAACGCCGAGGAAGATACTTCTTCTGTTCGTAATCAAAGTATTTGCTCTTGATGCGCTCCAGCTCGCCCTTTGCCTCCATATCTTCAACTATCTTGGCGAATTCAACGGGCGTAGGACCGTAATTGTTTTTGATATATGTTGCTCCGATCAACTGCTCCTCATATTTCTCATAAAAATCAAAATCGATGAAATAGAGCAATTTATAAATTGCCGTTTCCCCAATGTTGGGCTTTGCGCCGACCTTCTCGAGCACATACAAAAGCACCTCCTTGAATTTCTTGAGGTTCTTTTGTGGGACATTGATGCGAATATCTGCCTTGTCCTCTTTCTTTTTTACCGCCGCTTTTGATAGAACAACAATGGGCTCTGAAGCATCCTTTTTCGCCAAAAACTCTTCTATCCGCATATCAAACAAATCGGCGAGCCCTTGTGCTTCTGCAAGCGTTAATTCGCGCTCATCTTTTTCTATTTGAGTGATCGTCGGGCGGGAGACGCCAATCTTCTTTGCAACAAAATCTTGCGAAAGATTCGCCCGCTCACGCATTTTTTTAATATATGCCCCGTAGTATGTGGTCATAGGTTTATATTTACAGTATATGCAATGTAATATTTTCTGTCAATACATATGAAAGAAAATATTACACAACAAAAACCCGCCAATATTGGACCGGCGGGTTTTATCCATATACTTGTACTTATTTACGCCTTCTTTATCACCTTATTCGCAACCCACAGGCCAACGAAGAAAAACGATGCATGCGCCAAAAACCACACGATAACGAACAAAATCATATGGCTCGGCGCTATGAAATTGATCTCGGGCGCCCGGGACCCGAGTGGCGCCCCCATCGCGAACTCCCACCAGCGGTAATAAAAGCTCATCAAGAAGCTGAACACGCCCGCGAATGCGGCATTGCGAAAATAGTTCGCTTTCGCCCCGATGACCACATTGGGCCGGTTGATGAAGACGGTCGCCACAAAAAACGCCAACAGCCATTTGACGGTGAAATAGTCGAACGATTCCATAGGATGCGTTGCAAATGTATGCCAAAACAGATCAATGCCCAGCGTGACCGTGGCAACAACGATGCAAAATTTGATCGGTTGGGTGAAAAGTTTCATGGATGGATCATTCCGTTACGATGACCGTTCCCTTCATCGACGGATGCAGGTTGCAATGATAGGCGTATGTTCCGACAGTGTCGAACATATACGAATATGTTTGTCCTGAAGCCAATATTTCGCTTGTCGGTCCGGTAGCTCCATTTGAGGTGACGGTGTGCGTTGCACCATCGTTGTTCGTCCAAGTGACTGTCGCCCCCTTCTTGACCGTCAGCGTATTCGGATTGAATTTATAACTATCGATATTGACCACTGAAGCGCCCGGAACCGACGGCACCGTAGGCGCTTCGGTCTTTTGTCGCATCGAGAAAAATAGGACCAGACCCAGGATGACCGCCCCCACTACCACTAAAATAATATTTTTGGTGTTCATATATGCGTATTGGGTTAAATGATTATTACAATGTTGAAACCAAATTTTATATGTATCTATATTACACCTTCCAGCTTGAAACGAACAGGTTGACCCGATCACCGATGGATTTCGCGCCTTTACTCATAAATAGCCTCTTTTGGATTATGGTCCCTTGCCGTCCACACCTACAACGCCCGCTGTTTCAAAAACTTCTCGATCATTTCCGCCTTTTCGGTCCTCCCCATATTTTTATATGCGTTCAGCTCATCCTCGAGCGGTATGCAGGGCAACCCCATATCCTTGAATGGGATGATCCGCTTATACAGCAACCCGTCAACGGCCCGATACAGATTGTTTACATTTCCCAGCACTTCCACTTCCACACCATCGATCATATAAAAACTTCGGAACGAATTCCTTCCTTCTGTTTCATCAAAATAAATGTCTTTCGTTCGATAGTCCGCTAAAAGCCGATCGATCTCCTTGATTCCGTCGGGGGTCGTTAATATATCGATGTCTCGCGGAGCAATGGCGAACCCTTGAATATACAAATTGACCGAGCCGATGAACGCATACTCGACCCCGGCCAATGATTCCGATATTTTCTTCAAAATGTTATCTATAGTGGTCATAAAGATAAGGTAAATGATTATGTCTGTAGTATAACAAAAAGCGACAAGTCTTTCTTCGTTGCACAAATAAACAAGTTTGACAAAATAGTAATAAAATAGCAGTATAGGAGCAGAAGACATTACTAACATTTATAACTGCATAACACGGGAGGAACCGCTATGGGATGGGCAGAAAATGAGTCAAACAAACGATGGGAGGCGGAACAAAAAGCGAAACAAGTAGAGGATACAGGAGAAGAAAAGCTAAGGATCGCCGAATATATGAGCATCGTTCCGATGCGCGATCTATGGTGCTGGTTCGCGCGTGAAAACGAAAAGTTACCCACGAACATTCGCCTTAAAAAGATATACCCCAACGCGATTGAGTCAATTAGGCTTATCGATGGCGGGATATGGTGCATACAGCTCAGCTGGCTCAATGCCAACAGATCGACCAGTACGCTCCTTATCTCCTACGATCGCGAAATACAGCAGTATAAAATAGGCGGATTCGATACCAAATCAAGTGATCGGTGGGCTACGATACTTTTCCTACCGGAACTCGATATTGAATCCGTACTTAAGGCAATCATCCTTAAACTGGACGCCAGCCAATTGTATACTGACCTTTGCGTCAAGCGAAGCGACCGGCGAACCGACACGCTCCCAAAAATAAAGCAAGGAAAACCTTCCTTCTGGGAACGGGTGTTCGGCTACTGAAATACCGAGGTGTTCGCCAAAAGGCCTGCATATGCAGGCCTTTTTTACACCAACAAAACTTGACAAATAGTAAATAGTAGTTCAATATAATTGTAGAAGCAGTTTAACTTTTACAAAAAAATATAGGGGGGGGAAAGCCATGACGACCAAGATAGGGGCAGCATCATGCACTGGCATAGGCCCGATGAGGTGCCTATGGAAACAATTCGAGGAAGCGAACAAATCGCTTCACCGGAAATTGCGCCTTCCGGTGAAGTACCATGAGCAGTACCGCGAAATGGGGTCAAGGATCATCCTCCGCGAGGGCGGCGTCAACAGGGTAACGATCGCCACACCCCACGATGAAGATGCGTTGACCGAGATCCGCATCTATCACAACGGAGAGGCATACATGCTCTGCGGGGTAAGGATCTCATTTAAGGAAACGCCCCGGATGCCCTTTTCACCGGGGCGCGAAGTCAGATTTATTCTGCGGGCGGTCATCATTGGCTGGACCATGGAAAGATTGTTCGCGGAAATGTACGGTGGTGAGTAATAATGGACCGTCAACCGGCACCCAAAAGGCCTGCATATGCAGGCCTTTTTAAATAAAAGATGTATTTACTTTGAATTACGCAACCCCCTCATCTTGGCATAAGCCTGACTATTGTCATTCCGAGCATATACGCCAGCAGGCGGAGTAGTCGAGGAATCTGTTTTTTACTGCAGATCCCTCGGCTTCGTTTCACTGCGCTCGGGATGACATACCGAGCTTCATAATCGAAAGTATTTAATAAATAGACCCAGACACACCCACACTATCTTTATTGCATAGTGTCATCCTCGGGCTTCTTTTTCTCGAACATGCGTTGTAATATGCTGGCGAAGTCTATTCTATCGAGAACGACCTCCCCTAAAATAGCGAAGGGAATCGCCACCAAAACAACGATACCAACCACACCCCATGTTATCGGCTCGCCGGTGGCGAACTTGATCGCAATCAGATCCTCGATGATGCCGATGACTATTCCAAAAATAAGCAATTCAAGAAATACCTCCAGTTTTTGCCAACGAGTCATATTGCTTACAGTATACCCTATGAAAGCGCAACGGTCACGCATTCGTTTCTCATTACCCGGCAAAAACAAACAATTCGTCTATGCTTGTGCCTAGCGCAACCGCGACATCGTGAGCCAACTGCAACGATGGGTTGTATTTCCCCTGCTCCAAGAAAACAATCGTTTCCCGCCGCACGCCCGCGCGCCGAGCCAGTTCTTCTTGCGTCATATTCAGCTTTGCCCTTGATTCCTTGATCCGATTTTTCATATGCGTCATTTATCGCAACGGCCACAAAGGTAACGAAACGATCCCGAATAGATCAACATCAACGCACAAGTGGAATAGGCCAAAGTAGTAGCGATTGGTTCATATGCGGGGTTACTTGCACGCAGCCCGAACAATACGAGCATGATAACAACTGCGATCCACGAATATATTTGTATGCTTAAAAACGCGGCTTTGCCGCCAATAGCATGATCGCGCTCGTCCGTAACAACTTCCGTGACCTTTCGGCGCAGATACATAAGCACCAATGCGCTAATGACAAGCGCGATGAGCGGAACGAGATATTCATTACGCACGATCGATTGCCCGACGATCATGGCGATCAAAACCACGAAAACCAATTTTATTTGCTGAAATCTTTTTGCGGTCATAGGGTTTGTTAAAAATGATTGGTTATTATAAATAATGTTATATTATTCTAACATTTAAATCAAGTGGAGTGGTTACCCGCCAAAAACAAACACCCTTTAAGGGTGTTTGTTTTATTGCGGAGGAATTCCTCTTGCCTCGTTGTTCAGCGTTCCTCAAGTACTTAGTACAAGCTTCACAAATTCTCCATCGACGACTCTCTTTAGATCAAATGCTTATTTATAAATGCCCTGCCCGACCCAGACTTTAAATACTTCTCGAATTCAAATGCTTTATATTTATCAAAAAATACAGTGTATATAATTAGCTTAACTGGGCGCCGATTTTCTGTGGCCGGAACATGCCCATTATTATGCCTCTGCAATCTTTCTTCTAAATTTTCCGTACAACCTGTGTATGGCTTTCCATCAGCACATTTTAAAATGTAAACTGTGTGCATAAATCTATAATGCTTTTTTCTCAAAGATACAACAAGCGGATTCCGCCTTCGCAGACTTCTTTGCGGACTGTGTCCGCCGAAGTCCGCTACTGCGGACGAAGGCGGAGGGTAAGAGATTCGAACTCTTGATACCTTGCGGTATACCCGCTTTCCAAGCGAGCGCAATCGACCACTATGCGAACCCTCCAAATAACTGATAACCAATAACCTATAACCTATAACAACTTCTACCCAGGGCGGACCAGCCTTGGGCTGGATGCGACCCTCCGAATAACCGATAATCTATGACCAATAACCGATAACATAGGCTCAAAATACTTCCGTATTGTAAGGGAAAAAGGCGGCTTTGGCAATAAAATAAACACCTATCCCAAAAATAGGAAAAATGTGATACAATAATGCATAATAATACAAATCTCCTAATTCCCTATCATGGACAACGCAACCAACAATTCACCGGAAAGGCGCGTAGCGGAGGAGGAACTCGCACAATACAAACAGATTGTAGAATCGACTCCTGTTTGCATTAAAGTATTCGACAGCGCCGGCAAGCTTATTTTCATAAACAAGGGCGGCAGGGATGAGCACGACATAAAAGATACGGATGATATTGCAAAATGGGATTGGGTCGCCACCGTCAAGCCGGAGTATCGGCCGCATGTACTGGAAGCATTCAAAAAGGGTCTCATGGGCGTATCCTCACGCGTAGTCATGGAGCACACGGAAGAAGGCTCAAACCACGAGTGGTGCGAAGGGATCATATCCCCCATTAAAGACGAGAGCGATAAGGTAACGCTGCTTTTGTTCTATTCGATCGATGTAACGGACAGAGAAAAGGCAGAGGCAGAAATCATAAAACGCGAACAGGCGATGCGCCAGCGGAACGACGAGCTCGCCGAGATGAACAAGATATTGATCGGCAAGGATTCGGAAATGGCAGAGATCAAACGAAAAAAAGACGAGGCATGATATGGGATTATATAAAAAATAGTCAGCGTGAGCTGACGATTTTTTATTGCATTTTCTTGCACACAAACTCTTTTGCTTTTTCGGCATCGTTCCCGGGAACGCACACGCTGTATGATTCCCCGCCGCTGCATAACTCGGCATGTTTACACGGTTCCACTTCAATGTTTGCCTTAATGCCATTGGTCAACAGCGTATCCTGCGCGATCCATGCGCTATTTACATCGAACACGGTGTAGATCGGCACATATTTGACGCGAAAAAATGAAAAAGCCATATGCAATAATTTTACTCCATTATATCGGAAAAAGAAACGATGACGCCCTTCCCCCGCTTGATCTTTGCCTCATACATGGCCTTATCAGCTTTTTCTATCAGGTCAAACAGATTATAGTTCACCCGTTTTTGAGAATCACTATCCACGGCGATAAATCCAAAACTTGCACTGCAAACAAAATTCTTTGTCTTCTTGCCCAGCTTTATCTTAGTAACCCCCGATTGAAGTTTTTTGGCAACCCTAAGTGCCTCAGCCTCTCCGGCATTGACCAGCGCTATGGCAAATTCATCTCCACCCCAGCGGCCGACTACATCTATGGATCGCACCGTCTTGGTAAGCACGGCTGCAAAGGACTTGATATATTGATCGCCGACCGCATGGCCAAAAACATCATTTGCCTTCTTAAGATCGTCCACATCGATAAAAATGACTGCTATATTGCCAACGACCAAAGATCGTCGCTTGCCGGGATGCTGTCGCTCTCCTTTCATTTCGTTCAAAAATCGCTCCGCTTCACGAATGAAACCATGTCGGTTATATACATCGGTCAACGAATCACGCTCTGAGACCCGCTGGTAAGCTAATCGCTCCTGTTCGGAAAGTACAAGCTCCTTTTTAAGCTGCCTAATATCCGCCTTGAGTTTTTTGATCTCCAATTTGAGTTTTTGCATGGATCTTTTTGATTACAAAGGCATACTCCGCAACGCCTTGATGCGCTCCTCGGCCGGTGGGTGGGACATGAACATTTTTTGTAACCATGTCGTCTTCTGCGGGCCCTTGAACGGATTATCGAGCCACAAATGTGCGGTGGTTCCGCTCGCCACACTCATGGGCGTCGCAGAGCTGGATATCTTTTCCAATGCGCTTGCAAGCCCTTCCGGATAACGGGTCAACAGCGCACCCGAAGCATCGGCAAGAAACTCGCGCTTGCGTGAAATGGCCAAATGCATCAGCTGTGCGGAGATCGGGGCAAGCACAGCAACAACAATGCCAATAATGAACAAAACGGTTCCCGCCTGCCCGCCCTCTCGATCATCACGACGGGAAAAACTGCCCCACAGTGCGGAGCGCATGAATATGTCAGAAATGATGGAAATAAAGCCTACGAGGACCACGACCACGGTCGAAAGCAGCATATCGCGATTGCCGACATGCGACAGCTCGTGCGCTATGACGCCTTCAAGCTCCGCCCGATCAAGCCGATCAAGTAAGCCTTGCGTAACGGCGACGACCGCATGCTTTGGATCACGACCGGTGGCAAATGCGTTTGGCTGGGCCTCATGCACGATATACAATCGAGGCATAGGCAAGCCTGCGGTAATGCACAGGTTTTCGACGATGGTATATAATTCAAAATGATCTTTTTTCTCTATCGGCTTCGCGTGGGCCATGGACAGGACGATTTTATCAGAAAACCAATAGGAAAAAACATTCATGAAGATGGCGAACGCAACCACGCCATACAAGATGGCGGAAGATTGGTAAAGATAAGAAAAGAACCAGCCGATGCCGATAACCACGACAAGAAACATCGTGAACAAAAGCCATGTTTTTCTGATATTGGAATCTTTATGCGTATATAGTGTCATGAATGTGAGATATGAGACGCGAGATGAGAGGTGGGAGATGGGAGATGGGAGATGCGAGATGAGAGGTGGGAGATGTGAGATGCGAGATGAGAGGTGGGAGATGGGAGATATATCTTATGCTCATACCTCATATCTCATATCTCGCACCTCATACCTCTTATCTCACACCTCATACCTCAATCCTTAAAGTAATCCTGTGCCAATTCCTTTGCTTTGGGTAAATGCTCTTCCGCCACCAATAAATTGCCGCCTTCAATTTTTACATCGAGGCCCATCATTTCGAACAAAAACCGAAACTCCTCCGCCTTTGATTTGGCGTCGAATGCCTTTAGCAATACATAATTGACCATATAAGTATACGCCCAGTATACCAAAAAAATCGTCCGAAGACGATTTTTTTGTTTCTGCTCACCGTTTTACAAACGGGAGCAAAGCCATGAAGCGGGAACGCTTTACAGCGGACGCGATCATGCGCTGGTGCTTGGCGCAGGTTCCGGTGTGGCGCGGATCGATGATCTTAGCCTGGCCCGAAATGAAACGCTTTAGCAAATCGACTTCTTTATAGTCGATCGTTTTTAAGTTTTGTGAACAGAAGAAACACTGTTTGGTCATCATATTGATAAATAGTTAGTTGATTGGTTAGTGGGACACATATCCGATCTTATTATGTAGATACGCGTATCAACACCTGAACTCGAACACCCGATACTGGATTCCCGCCTGCGCGGGAATGACACCTCGAAATGCATTTCGCATTCCGTTATTAGTTATTGGTTATTAGTTATCGGTTAAAATGGCAGATCTTCCGGTTTGATATCTTCTTCGTCGATATCGATCTGCGGAAGCGCTTCCTCTTCAAGAGAAGACGGACCCGAGCCGAAGTCATCGTGCGCAGGCTGGTCGACATTGCCTCCTCGCGGAGCCATACCGCCTCCCCCGCCCGCCCGCTGTCCGAACTGGACACGATCGGCGATGATCTCGGTGGTCTTTACGGTCTGGCCTTGCTGGTTCTGCCATGAGCGGGTCTTTAATCGTCCTTCGACGAGTGCGACCGAACCCTTGGTAAGAAACTGCGCAGATGTTTCCGCTTGGCGTCCCCACACCACGATGTTGTGGTATTCAACCTCCTCTTTGCGTGCGCCGCTTTTATCGGTCCATGTGCTGTTGGTCGCAATGGAAAATGTTGCGACAGACTGGCCTTGCGGCGTGGTCTTCAACACAGGATCGGCGGTCAAACGCCCTGCTATGAGTACTTTGTTTAAATTCATAGGATGGATGATTTATACATAGTTCTTATGTTTGGATGAGATGCAAGGCACGGGGAAATTGCCAAGGAAGATGTGCAGTAGCACTTCGACCGCGGCAATGGGGCCCCGTAACGCAGCAGCTCGCCAAACACATGAAGTATGTTATTTGAGGATATCCTCGAGCGTCTTTTCTAATACCGCATTATCGACTGCTCCGAAATCGGCTGATTTCTTTACAGGCTTTTCGACGGTTGATCGCTCTCGAGTCCTTTCGGTCTTGTCGCCCCGTACTCCGGCTACCCGTTCTTCGTTGAGCTCAAGCGGTGCGGCGATAATGATATGTCGCAACACCTTGGTGTTAAGACGCAATTTTGCGTCCATCTCCTTGATGGCCTGAGTATCAGCGTTGAACCAGTAGTAACCAAAATGGGCAACGGTCTCCTTTTTAATAGGATAGGATAAGCGAATCTTCTTCAGTCGACCTTCGGACACGATCTCGGCCTTGGCGGCTGCGAGCGCGTTTTTGATCTCGTCGACTTCGGATTCTTCCCTTACCAAAAACCCGATTTCATATTTTTTTACTTGCTGTTCCATGGTGTGTACTGTACTAAATAATTCAATGAATGTCAAAGCGAATCTATGGGGGGGGCGTCGTGCGGCGACCCCTCTTACCTCATACCTCAAATCTCATGTTTCTGCCTCATTCCAACACTTCTTCGTCGAGGAACTCCTCGGTTCCCGTCAAATGATAGCCGGTTCCCGCAGGAATGAGCTTACCGATGATGACGTTTTCCTTCAAGCCACGCAAACGGTCTTCCTTGCCCTCCGTAGCGGCGGCAACGAGTACACGGTTGGTTTCCTGGAAGGATGCGCTCGACAGGAAGCTTTCGGTGGAAAGCGATACCCGCGTGATGCCCAACAAGAGCTGTTTGGCCTTCGCCGGCGCCTTGCCGGCCTTGCGAGTTTCACGATTGATCTCGAGGAAGCGTGACTTTTCGATCACCTCTCCCGGAACAAAGTCGGTTTCCCCGGACTCCTTGATCATGACGCGCGAGAACATCTGCTTCACGATCATTTCAATGTGTTTGTTGTTGATCGTGTTACCTTCCGGCACATAGATGCGCTGGATCTCGTTCACCGCATAGCGTTCTACCGCTTCGATGCCGCGATATTCAAACAACTCCTTCAAGTCGAGACTTCCTTCGCACAACTGGAATCCGCGCTCGACAACATCGCCAACCTTCACGAACAATCGGATGCTGCGCGGTACGAGGTATTCGACAACCTTCTCCTTCTTGCCCTTCATGATCTTCAATCGGATCGCTTTCAAGGCTTCCTTGTCTTCGATCTCTTCTACGACGCCGTCGCCTTCCGCAAGAATCGCCTTACCTTTCGGCAAACGACACTCGAAGATTTCCTGTACACGCGGCAAACCGTGGGTGATGTCGACTCCCGCAATACCTCCCTTGTGGAAAGTGCGGAGCGTAAGCTGCGTTCCCGGTTCACCGATGGATTGTGCGGCGATGATACCGACGGCTTCGCCGGTCTTGATCATTTCACCACGACCCAAGTCGTAGCCATAGCACTTCGAGCAAACGCCATAGAGCGTTTTGCAGCGCAACGGCGAACGGACCTTGATGACATCGATCTTCGGCTCGTTGTTGATGATCTCAACGGCTTCGCGCGTAACGCTTTCGCCTGCCCGAACGATGATCTTGTTGCCAATCTTTACATCCTCAAGCACGGTTCGGCTGAAGCAACGGGTACCAAAGGCATAGCCGTATTCATCTCCATCGGAACGGTACATTTCAATACCCTCGCTGGTCTTACAATCATCCTCGCGAATAATGAGGTTCTGCGATGCATCGACGAGTTTGCGGGTCAGGTACCCTGCCTCCGCAGTCTTCAATGCGGTATCGGTCAAACCTTTGCGCGCACCATGCGAGTTGATGAAGAACTCCAACACGGACAGACCTTCCTTAAAGGAAGACTTGACCGGAAGTTCGATGATGTCGCCCTGCGGGTTCTGCACTAAACCTTTCATACCGATCATCTGCATGGCGGATGCCCATGATCCACGCGCACCGGAATCGATAATGGAGTAGGCCGAGTTTCCCGGACCTGAATCCTTCAATGCAAGCGGAGTGACCTTGGCAACCTTATCCATGGTAGCCGTCCATGTCTCAACGACACGCTCGCGGCGCTCATCGTTGGTCAAGAATCCTTCTTCATATTGCTGTTCAATGACATCAACCTCCTTTTCAGCTTGGGCGATAATCGCCTTCTTTTCTTTCGGAATAATCAAGTCTGCCATGGACCATGTGATTGCAGACAGCGTTGCATACTTAAATCCAAGATCCTTAATGGCGTCGAGGATCATCCATGTGTTGTCGATACCATACTCGCTGGTAACGGTCGCAACAACCTTCTGCAAACCCTTCTTGTTCATAATGCTGTTCACAAAATCAAAGTTCGCCGGCAATGCGCCGTTGAAGATAATGCGGCCAACGCTGGTCTCGACAAGGTTTCCCCTGCCCATCAGCACCTTGACCAACGCATTGATAGCAACATAGCCCGCTTCAAAGGCGATCTTTGCCTCATCGGTGGAAGAAAATGTGCGGCCTTCGCCTTTTGCTCCTTCGACGATGCTGGTCAAGTAGTAACAACCCAATACGATATCAAGCGACGGGGATGCCACAGGGGCTCCATCTGCCGGCTTCAAAATGTTGCGACTGGCGAGCATAAGCTCGGTTGCTTCCTTTTGTGCTTCATCGGACAACGGCAAGTGCACAGCCATTTGGTCGCCGTCGAAGTCCGCGTTGAATGCGGAACAAACCATCGGCGGAATCTTGATGGCAAGCTCTTCGTGCAACACCGGCTTAAATGCCTGAATACCCAAGCGATGCAAGGTCGGCGCGCGGTTCAGCAACACCTTCTTGTCCTTGATGACCTCTTCGAGAATGGCCCACACTTCCGCAGGAGCCTGCTCGATCAAACGGGTCGCGTTTTTGATGGTGTGCGCAAGACCGTCGCTGATGATGCGACTGATGACGAACGGCTTAAAGAGTTCCAACGCCATCTTCTTCGGCAAACCGCAACAGTTAAGCGGCAGTTCGGGTCCGACGATAATAACGGAACGGCCGGAATAATCCACGCGCTTTCCAAGCAGGTTCTGGCGGAATCGGCCCTGTTTACCTTTTAATATATCGGCGAGCGAGCGCAACGGTCGCTTTTGGGCA
Organism: Candidatus Wolfebacteria bacterium RIFOXYD12_FULL_48_21; assembly: GCA_001793945.1. Taxonomy (GTDB): domain Bacteria; phylum Patescibacteriota; class Minisyncoccia; order UBA6257; family UBA9933; genus UBA9933. The sequence continues at coordinate 200,553 of MGIW01000006.1, read as the reverse complement.
GACAATTGCACGGCGCTGCCTCCACGGCTGGCGTTGTCGATCAAAGCATCAACGGCTTCCTGCAACATACGCTTTTCATTGACCACGATGATCTCCGGCGCGTGCAGTTCCATGAGCTTCTTCAAACGGTTGTTGCGGTTGATGACGCGGCGATACAGATCGTTCAGATCGGATGTCGCATAGCGGCCTCCATCGAGCGCGACCATCGGTCGGATCTCAGGCGGCAATACCGGCAGCTGGGTCATGATCATCCATTCAGGACGCATGTGGTGTCGGGTAAATGTGTGGATCAGGCGCAAGCGCATGAGCAACTTTCGCTTTTGTCCTTCATCTCCGGTCTCTTCCAATTCCTTTTCGGTCTTAACGAGCAATTTTTTAAAATCGATCTTTTCCAACAGTTGGCGGATGGCGCCGGCGCCGGAAAGCGCTTCAAGCACATCGCCATATTTGCGGGACAGTTCAAAATATTCCGCTTCGGCAAGAATCTGCCCTTCCTTCAGGGACTTCAGCTGCTTTTTGATCTGTTCGGCGCGCTCTTCCACGAGCGTGCCCTTTGCCTTGTCGTCTTCAAACTCACGCTTCTTCATCTTTACCTCGTCTTCGAGTTCCTTCAACACACGCTTGCGTGCGTCGTCGTTGATGTGGGTGATGACATAAGCCGCGTAATACACAACCTTCTCGAGCTTTTGTACCGGAATGTCGGCAAACAGGGACAAACGCGACGGGACGACCTTCAAAAACCAAATGTGCGCAACCGGCGCGGCAAGCGAAATATGCCCCATGCGTTCTCGTCGAACGCTTGAATGGGTCACTTCCACGCCGCACTTGTCACAGGTCAGTCCTTTATAGCGAACACGACGATATTTTCCGCAGTAGCACTCGTAATCCTTGGTCGGTCCGAAAATGCGCTCGGAAAACAGACCGTCCTTTTCCGGACGCTGGGTCCGATAGTTGATCGTTTCCGGCTTGGTGACCTCGCCGTGGGACCACTTTAGGATCTCTTCCGGCGAAGCAACTTTCAATTTAATAGAGTTGAAATTCATAGGGTGAAAATAATTTAGGAAGTAATATGATTGTCATTCCGAGCCCATTCGACAGGCTCAGGGTAAACTCCGCGGTACTCCGCAAAGCCGAGGAATCTGTTTTAAACTACAGATCCCTCTCCGCCGACTGGCGGATCGGGATGACAAACTCTACCTTTAAGCTTCTATCCTACTAGTAGGAGCGTGTAGGTCTTCCTCTGGCTCCGATTCGACCTCCTCCTTTTCTACGGAGATACCAAGCGATTTGATCTCGTTTACCAGCACATTAAATGCGGACGGAATGTTCGGACTCTTGATCTTTTCGCCACGAATAATGCTCTCATAGGTAGCGGCTCGGCCAAAGACATCGTCGGATTTGATGGTGAGCATTTCCTGCAAGGTGTAGGCTGCGCCATAACCCTCCAAGGCCCACACTTCCATTTCTCCGAAGCGTTGTCCGCCGAACTGCGCCTTGCCGCCGAGCGGCTGTTGCGTAATCAACGAGTACGGACCGGTTGCACGCATGTGGATCTTGTCTTCGACCATGTGGTCAAGTTTGATCATGTACATGATGCCGACCGTTACCGGGCTTTCGAATTTCTCGCCCGTGCGTCCGTCATACAGTTCCAATTTTCCGTTTTCCGGATAGCCGGCCTTCTTCAATTCGCCGCGGATATCCTCTTCGGTCGCGCTTGCGAATACCGGCGTTACCGCACGATAGCCAAGTTTGCGTGCCGCAAGTCCAAGATGCGTTTCAAGCACCTGTCCCAAGTTCATGCGGGAGGTAACACCCAACGGATTCAAAATGACATCCACCGGGGTTCCATCTTCCAAGTACGGCATGTCTTCCGTCGGACAGATCTGCGAGATGACACCCTTGTTTCCGTGGCGCCCCGCGAGCTTGTCGCCTGCGCGCACCTTACGAAGTTCCGCAAGTTCTATCTGAATACGCTTGATAACACCCGGTTCAAGCTTGTCGCCGCGATCGCGGGAAAAAATCTTGATGCCGATGACGCGTCCCGATTCGCCGTGCGGTACGGACAATGAAGTATCTTTCACATCGCGCGCCTTTTCTTCAAAGATGGCGCGGAGCAATTTTTCTTCGGCGGTCAGTTCGGTCTCGCCCTTCGGAGAAACCTTTCCTACCAAAATATCTCCTGCGCGCACCTCCGCACCGATGCGAATGATGCCTTCTTCGTCGAGGTTCCTCAGCTTTTCTTCCGATACATTCGGAATGTCGTTGGTGGTAATTTCAGCTCCAAGCTTTGTGTCGCGAACATCGCACACGAAGTCTTTGATCTGTATGGACGAGAAAATGTCGTTCTTTACCACACGATCGGATAAAATGACGGCGTCTTCAAAGTTGCGGCCTTCCCATGACATGAATGCCACGAGCATGTTCTGGCCAAGCGCCAAAGTACCATGATCCATGGACGGACCATCGGCGAGCACATCGCCCTTCTTTACCTTATCACCTTTTTTGATGATCGGGTGCTGGGAAATGTTCGTGTATTTGTTCGAGCGCTGGAACTTGGTGAGCTCGTAGGTCTTCAGCTCGGATTTGGTCTTCAGCACAATGCGGGTCGAATCAACCTCCATAATCTCACCATCTTCCGGGGCCACAACGGCGCGCGCGGAATCATGGGCGATCTTATCTTCGATGCCGGTTCCGACCCACGGTGCCTGCGGTTTTACCGGCGGCACAGCCTGTCGTTGCATGTTCGCTCCCATGAGCGCGCGGTTCGCCGGGTCATGCTCCAAAAACGGAATAAGCGCGGTTGCCGCGGCAACGGTCTGATCGTTCGATACATCGATAAAATCAACTTCATCGCGGTCGCAAGTGCGCGGCTCACCCTTGATGCGGGCATCGACGACCTCGTCGACGATCTTGTTATTTGCATCAAGACGGGTCCCGCCGTGCGCGATCTTGTATTTGGTCTCTTCCAATGCATTCATCCATTCGATCTCGCTGGTGACCTTGCCGTTCTTTACCTTCGCGTACGGCGTCTCCAAGAACCCGAATTCATTGATGCGGGAATAATTGGCGAGATGGTTCACCAAACCGATAGACTGACCTTCCGGAGTTTCAATAGGGCAAATGCGGCCATAGTGGGACGGATGTACATCGCGCACTTCAAAGCCAGCGTGTTCACGCGTCAAACCGCCCGGCCCGAGCAGCGACAAGCGTCGCTTGTGCTCTATTTCCGCCAACGGGTTTACCTGGTCCATGAACTGCGACAACTGGGACGAAGTCAAAAATTCCTTCATGACGGCGACCAACGGTCGGCCGTTGATGAGCTGTACCGGGGTCAAGACCACATCCGCCTCGGCGGTCGAGATCTTATCCTGAATGGCGCGGCGCATGCGCGCAAAACCGACATACAATCGGCCTTGCAACAATTCGCCCACGGCGCGGATGCGTCGGTTGCCCAAGTGATCGATATCATCAGGCACGGCATGCTTGTCGTTATTCAAACGGATCATTTCGCGGACGATGTGCACGATGTCCTCGAGATCGAGCAATGTGGTATCTTTTCCTTTCAACTCCAGTCGCTGATTGACCTTGAACCGGCCCACGCGGGACAAGCTATAACGGTCATCGCGATGGAACATGGAATCGATCAGGCTCTGTGCGTTTTCCGGGGTCGCCAAATCGCCCGGGCGCAGCCGCTTGTAGATTTCGACATAGGATTCGGAGGCGGTCTTTGCCGCATCCTTCTTTAATGTCGCTTCGATATGTTTGATCGGACCCTTGTCGATATCCGCAAACATCTCGAGAATCTGTTCGTTGGTCAAAGGGGTTTCCGCATGGTTAGCGAAAACGCGCAGCAGTTCGGTCACCGGCGCTTTCCGATGTCGATCGATCTTTACGCCAATAAAGCCGTCGAGTTCGGTTTCAAATTCCAACCAGCTTCCGCGGTTCGGAATGATCTTTGCGCCAAACAATTTCTTTCCGCGCAGCATACTTGCGCTGAAGTACACGCCGCTGGAGCGAATGAGCTGGGAGACCATGACGCGCTCCACGCCGTTCATGATGAATGTGTGGCGACTGGTCATGATCGGAAAATCGCCCAGGTATACTTCCTGTTCTTTTTCGTCATTCAATACCTTATTAATAAGTTTCACATTGACGCGCAACGGTGCTTCGTAGGTCAGACCCTTCAAGCGGGTCGTCTCTTCATCATACCGCGGTTCATCAAAATGATAGTCAAGAAAATGCAACTCGATCTCGTTGCCGGTGTAATCTTTGATCGGGGAAATTTCGTCGAAGAGTTCCCGCAAGCCCTTTTTTACAAACCAATCCCAGGACTCGGCCTGAAGGGTGGCAAGATACGGCTGCTCTATGAACGAGCCAGGGTGCTTGGAGAAAACTTTTGTTGGAAGCTGTTTTGCCATAAAAAACAAATAACCGTTGTTGGACGGCCTTATGAGTTATTTAATGTAGGTATTTAATTCGGTTCGCATTATGTTCGTCAAACGTTTTCGAGAATATGGTCCGCTTTGTCAGAGGGTCTGACAGGTAATACAGGTAATTCGAACGAACTGGTGAACGTGCTGCGCTTATCGCGTCAATTCCGGGGTTGGAAATTGGCGTAGGTGGTAACCCCTTATGAAGATACGAGTTATACGGAGACTCAATACGAAAATCAGCGCGAATCAAGGACGGACAGCTGATAAACCGTTTGCATTTCGCATAGATGATCGATGCGTCGACCTGCAATGGCATACCAATTGCCAACCGTTTCTCCAAGATACCGGCGACTGTTTGGGCCTCTTTTTCGTTTGTCACTTCCTTCTCTAATATCGATGCGATGATAAGCCAATGAATAGTATCATTATTTTCTGAATTACGCAAGAGGGGCCCCACCTTGGCCTCGAAATTGTCCAAAAACTTTCCCACTACCAAGGCAGGGTCGGAATGGGGGTAGAATCGATAGGTGTCCGGGAACAAAAACCCTTCAAGAATCTCTGCATTGCCCAGGAACGGATATTTCGCACGAATCGTGTTCACAGGGAATGCACTCAGGTCGCCTTCCGCAAGTACTCGATTTGCAACAAGAATGTCTTCCGCCTCGATCATGGTCATACCCGGCGTGACCAGCACTTCCACTTCAAGCGGTCCGGCAGTCAACAGGTCCACTATAGCACGGGCATGCATTTCGGGCCCGACGGTATAGACACCCGGCTGAAACGAACTCGCCTTGCCGGACAACAAACTATAGACACGAAATGCATCCTTTGAACGGATGATGCCTTCACGCTCGAGCGCCTGTGCTATTTCTTGCACGCCCATGCCGGCTTGCACAGAAAATTCAACGGTAAGCGGAGCAGAAGATCGCTCGGCAACGGGCTTGAGTCCGCCTGCCACCATCGCACCGCCAAGCAACGCCAACAATACAAGAAAGAACAGCGTACTCGCCGACATAAATCGCCTGCCAAATGAGACTAGTATGTTAAACATGATAAAGATTGTTTTTAGGCCCTTTTAAAAATTTCAAATTTCAAATTTCAAATTTCAAATTATCCCTCCTACGCTTTCCTTAATTTAATCGATTGCACCATGCCAAGCAATATAAACTCGGCAAGGATATGCGAACCGCCATAGCTCAAAAATGGAAACGGTACGCCGATAACAGGGACCAGCCCAACATTCGAGCCGGTATTGAACACGAAGTTTGCGATGAAAAAAAGTGCGGTGCCAAGGCAAATGAATTGGTTGAAACTGTTTCGATCTTCAAGCCCGATGGAAACGATGCGCATGATCATTGCAAAAAATGCGCCGATTAACAGAAACCCGGCGATCAACCCGAACTCTTCCGTTACAGCGGAAAATATGAAGTCCGTGTGCGCTTCGGGCAGGAACCCGAGCTGTACCTGCGTCCCCTGCTTGAATCCTTTCCCAAAGAGTCCGGCCGAACCGATGGCGATCTTCGCCTGAATTACATTGTAGTTCACTCCCAACACATCGCGCTCCGGGAAAAACACGCCCACGATGCGATCTTTTTGATACGGCTTCAGAAATACCATCCAACCAAACGCGCCGATAACCGCAAAAATCAAAAATGCCGCCACCAAATGCCGCCACCGAATGCCCGATACTAATACAAACCCGAACCAAACCGAGAACATAAGCAACACAGAGCCAAGATCGGGTTGCAAATAGATAAGCACAGCGGGAATGACGAAATAAATGAACGACTTCGCGAGCGTGGAAAGCCGGGCGATGCTTCGATGGCTTTTTCTGAAAAAGCTCGCCAGTACCACGATGAGCGCAAGGTTCGCAAACACCGATGCCTGAAATTGAAAAGGGCCAATAGGGATCCACGCCTTGTTGCCCCGGATTTCCGGAGCGATTGCCAGCGTCAATACCAAAAGCCCGATGGAAACCGCATACACACCCAAGATGGCTCCGCGATAATTTGCAAACGAACGCCAATCGAAATAGGTAACAAACAACATGAGCAAAATCCCCATGCCGATGAACAGCGCCTGCTTCCAAAACAGGTCCATATTTATACTCGCCAACTCAACCAGCCCCGCAAGAGAAAGAAGCGCAACGGCGCCGTTCAACTTCCAATCAAAATGTCGCAGATAAGAGAGCATGGTCCTTGGTCAATAGTTCACGGTTCACAGGCGCACTCAGAATTGAGCGACATCGAACGTCGTTCAATCGTTCAATCTCCACACAGCATTGTCATTCCCGCGAAAGCGGGAATCCACTTCCATTAAATCCCTTACAGGATACCCCGTAAACACGCTTTTGTCACTCTATATCCCAACGTAAAAAAAGCCCCGTTACTGAGGGCTTTTTGCGGCTTATGGCCTAATAAATTTACCAGTCACAATAACTGTAATTAGAATGTGGCCGGGCATCAACATTTATGACAATAGACGGCTCTACCTTAGGTTCTGGGGCAGGAAGCGGGCCGGCCTCTAACCCGGCTATACATGGTGTACGCCCCATGTATCCACTTTCCGCCATGAGTTTTACATAGTCTCTTCCATGTATTTCATAACCTTTCGGACGTGACCCGCCAACACACACCCCTTGTCCGTTTACATGCGGTATATACCGCCAAAAATACGCGGTGCAATTGGCGGACAACTGGCAGTGATTTTTCAAACGCGAACTCTCCTTGAAACATTTACAAGTATTCGAGTATTCGCAGCTTTCGATACCGACATCTTCCGAAGCCAACATTTCTATCACTCTTCCGTAGCATCGTTGGAATTCTCTTTTATCCAACAATCTCTTGCGAATCAATACAATATGCTGATAGTATTTTTTCATCTTAATCATTACTATGACCTCCTATGCTATGTTTTAAAATGCCTAAAATAGGCATATCATATATGATGCTATTTTGTCAAGTAGAAAAAGCTTGTCGCAGTATTCCTTAATTGTTATGATTTTTCGCGACCGCAAAAAATCATAACAATTACCCATTTTAAAGGTTTAGATTTCCATTCGCTTCCATTTTGTATTTCTTCTTTCGCAAATAGTCGATATATCCCGAAGCGGCGATCATCAACGCATTGTCGGTAGAAAATTCGCTCACGATCAACAGTGGTCGATCTTTCTTCAACTTGAACTTTTTTTCGATCGCTTCCGCGAACAAAGTGCGTATCGTCCGGTTAGCCGAAACTCCGCCGGAGATCATGATGGACTTCGCGCCGAATTCTTCCACTGCGCGGAGCGTCTTTTTGATCAGCACATCCGCCGCCGCCTTTTGAAAACTCGCGGCAATATCCGCCTTCGGAATACTTTTCCCCGCTTTTGTTAGATCACGAATATAATACAGCACCGAGGTCTTCAGCCCGGAAAAACTGAAATTATAATTTTTATGCCCGATCATCGGCCGTGGGAAATCGATCGCCATCGGGTTGCCATCTTTCGCCAAGCGTTCGATTTCAGGCCCGCCCGGATACGGGAGGCCAATCAAACGTGCAACCTTGTCGAACGCCTCCCCCACCGCATCGTCAACCGTCTCGCCAAGCTTTTTATACTCGCTTAAACTATCTACGCGTACAAGAATCGTATGTCCCCCACTCACGATCAACGCAATAGCCGGAAACATTTTACCCACATCTCGTATCTCATACCTCGTATCTCCAACTTTTTGCGATAGCAAAAAACTATACAAGTGACCTTCCAAATGGTTGGTCGGCACCAGCGGCTTGTCGTATTTGGCCGCAAGTTCTTTTGCGAATTCTATGCCGGTCCACAATGCAGGTTCCAAACCAGGTCCAACGGTTACCGTAATGAAATCAATACGATCCATGAACTCAACCTCTCTCGTATTGTCATTCCGGCGGAGGTCGGAATCTATACCCTCCTGGACCCCGGCCTCCGCCGGGGTGACACCCCTCTTTTGCACGATCTCTGCAAACAACACCGGCAAATTTTCCAAGTGCGCGCGCTTTGCCAATCCCGGTACTACACCACCGTACGGTTGGTGCAATTTGATCTGCGACGCGACCACATCGCCATATACCTCAAACTTCGGATTTTCCAATCCCCCACTCGCCGTAACGAAAGAAAGGGCTGTTTCATCGCAGCTCGTTTCGATCGACAAGATATTCACTATTTGCTTCTTCTGTATCATAACTTAGCTCCTTGACAAGATATCTCTTTACCCTATACTAATACTATCACCACAAAAGAGACCCTTATGAGGTTCCGTCCTCATCGGGGGCTTTTTTATTTTCACCTGCCAAAATTGACCGCTGGTCGCTGATATATGATATTTTTGCTCCGGTACGCTTTAAGAGAATAGAACATTTTTCAGGAATGGCAGGAGAAAGAATTGCACTCAATTTTCTTTTTTCAATCAAAAAGGACACAAGGCTTGCATAATCGCCATCACTTGAAACAAGCACCGCCCTGTCAAATGTATTTTCATACGCATCCCGCATTGCTCGCACGACAATATCGGCATCACAATTACCCTTTGGCTTTCCATTGCCATCGTAGGTAACTTCCTTAAACACAAGTTTATATCCTATGTCCTGCAAATGGGTATACAAATTTTTATATCTGGGCAAAAGCCCTAAAAATAAATATGCGTGTCTTATGCCGTACTTCTCATCAGGCCATATGCGCAACTTCGCATAATCAAGTGTCCAACCTAATTGACTGGCGGCTTTATGCAAATTTGCTCCATCTATATACGCAACATTGTTTCTGCCAGCTTTCATGTCTTTAGCTTATCGCACCTCGCAGAACAATGCAAAATTAATCCGTAGTATTAAGAAGTAGAAACAATAATGGCACCGTCAACAGACACATTGCACTTGCTTGTATAGCCACCGAGATGGTATAGATCCCTGCAAAATAACCAAACAAAGGCATAGTTATTACAAGGCCAAGCTTCCCTATAAAATTATTTATAGAAATGACAGTTGCCCGTTTACTGGAAACAATATTTGTATTCATTAAGTGCCCTAAGATCGGATTTCTAATACCGAAAAATATCGCAGCAACAACAAAGAAAATAACCAACGAGAACCCATGAAGCAAGGTGGCGATCAAAATAAAAATCGGCGCCAATGTCGTCGTCAAGATAAGGCTTCCCTTATCACCGATCTTTTCTGCAACGCCATGCGAAAAATAAAAGCCGGCAGAAGACAGCCCAAAAGACAGCGCCGTGATCCACCCAAAATATTCAATGTCGATCCCTTTAAACTTCAAAAAGATTGGCGTGAGCAAATGAGCAGACTCTCCAAGTGCCATCATAATAAATGAAGCTATCGCAAGAATTATAAGCTGCTTATTCCGCATTATAACACCAATCGCATTACCCATGTGGCGCAAAATATTTTTATGATCCTCCTTTTTATAAAACGGCTCCCGAAGAAAAGAAGTGAGTATAAGTGCGATTACAACGGGTATAAAACTTATAGACACGGTTGATTGAAGTGAAACTTTTGCGATATAACCGCCAATAATCGACCCTATTGAGGCACCGAGCGGCCACAAAGACCCATAAATTCCTATGATCTTTTTAAAATAGCTCTCTTTATTTTCTTCTTGTAGTGAATCATAAATAATTGCTTCATCTGTTCCGCTCGCAAGGCTTGCGGAAAAAGCATTCAATATTGCGTAGATTATAAACATGGCAATATTCCCTCCGAGATAAAGAAAAAAAATAGCACAAATCAATATAGCCTGGGATACAATGATAGTTTTTTTTCGTCCAAAAATATCTGCCATCGCTCCCGTTGGAATCTCAAATAAAACGCTGGCAAGCGCCTCAACTGCGAAGATAATGGAAACATTTGCAACGGTAAAGAGGTCTTTTTGAAAATAAAGCGCGAGTACTGGCAAGAAAAATAACATGCCACTAAAAACCCGTATGACATATATAATTAGAATATTTCGCGATCTAATTTTTATACCATCAATAGTCATGATCAAATATAAAAACACACCCCAGCTCTAAATCCCCCAATGCCGTACTCCTTTCTTTTCATAGCGGACGATGCCGGAAAGCACCAGCCCTACGCCCAAAAAACCGAACAGGTTGATGATGATCAATGCAATGTTGTGCAACAGAACGCTGTACAGTAGCAACACGAGATATCCGAATGAAAGAATACTGTAGGTCAACAACGAAACATCCTTTGCGCTGCGCCGCTTGTAGATTTTGAGCGCTTGCGGAATATTGGCCAAGCCCATGATAATTCCCATAAACCCCGCCAATGAAGCAAATAGTTGAGTAAAGTCGATCATTAAATAAAAGTCGATACATTTATCGTGTCATCCCGAGCCTAAGCCTGTCCGCCCACTGGCGGAAGGAATCTGCAGTACATCCTGCAGATTCCTCGGCTTCGTAGAGTACTACTCCGCTCGGAATGACAATGCGGTGCACACAATAAGCAAAATGCCTATGTGGTTGAAGGAGGAAACGGCGATGCCGTTCACTTGGTTCGCTCGCCGAAAAAATATTTTTCTATTTTTTCTTGCTCGCTGTCAAGTATAAAAAGAGCCCTCCTCCTGATGCCACATAGGCATTTTGCAGTGATTCATTTTGTCTTTTTGGCAAGTGCCACCTCCTTTTCCGCAATCGCCATCGTCGTTTTCACGACCGTGTCGGGATTAAGCGAAATGCTTTCAATACCCGCTTCTACGAGAAACTGAGCAAAGTCCGGATAATCGCTCGGCGCCTGTCCGCAAATGCCGATATATTTCTTACGGGCGATACACTTGGCGATCACATCCTTGATGAGCGTGGTCACTGCTTCATCCTTTTCGTTGGTGATATATTTAATCTTTTCATTACCGTCACGATCGATACCCACCGTCAGCTGGGTCAGGTCGTTCGATCCGATACTCATGCCATCAAACACATCAAGAAACTTATCCGCCAAGATGACATTTGCCGGAATCTCGCACATGACATAGGTGCGGATGCCGGTCTTTTTGCCAAGGCCATTCTTTTCCATGATGGCGAGGTTCTTTTTGCCTTCTTCGACGGTACGGCAAAACGGAATCATGACATGCACATTGTCCAAGCCCATAGCCTCGCGCACCTTCTTGATTGCCTTCAGCTCAAGCACAAATGCGTCGGCAAAATCCGGATGATAATACCGGGACGCTCCGCGCCAGCCGATCATCGGGTTTTCTTCCTTCGGTTCATACAGCTCACCGCCGATCAATGTGCGATATTCATTTGTCTTAAAGTCCGAGAAGCGCACAATGACCTGCTTCGGATAAAATGCCGCGCCGATCTTCGCAATGCCATAAGCAAGCTTATCGATATAGAACTGCACCTTGTCGTCGTACCCGACGGTCTTTTTATCAATGGCGACGACGATCTTCTTCGCGACCTTGTCGCCTTTCTTTGCCTGCGCCTGCAATTTCTTGTAGTTCAACAATGCGTTCGGGTGGATGCCAATCGAAGATGCAATGATGAACTCTTCGCGCGCCAAACCAACACCGCCATTAGGAAGGAATGATTTTTCAAATGCCGTATCCGGAGTCGCAATGTTCATCGTGATCTTTGTCTTCGTCTGCGGGATCTTTTTTACATCATGTTCACGGACGCTGAACTTCTTTGCGCCCTCATAGACATACCCCTCGGTTCCTGCCGTATCAACGGTGACCATCTTGCCGGTCTTGAGCTTTTTAGTCGCATCAAGACTGCCGACGATACACGGAATACCAAGCTCGCGCGAAACGATGGCTGCATGCGATGTGCGTCCGCCCTTGTCGGTCACAATAGCGGAGGCAATCTTCATGATTGGCTCCCAATCCGGATCGGTCATATCGGTCACCAACACTTCACCCTGCTTGAACTGGGTGATGTTCTTTACATTCATGATCATATGCACCTTGCCGGTCGCGATCTTGCTACCCACGGAAATGCCCGTGACGATCGGGGTGACCTTTTCTTCGAGCACATATTCCTTAATCTTGTTCATGTCGCGCTCCGCGTGAATAGTCTCCGGTCGGGCCTGTACGATAAATAGCTCACCAGTCTTGCCGTCGCGTGCCCACTCCATATCCATCGGAGTCCAACGATTGTGCACCTTGGTGTAATGGTCTTCGATCAATACGCCCCACTTTGCCAACTGCAAAACTTCCTTATCGTTCAATACAAATGAATTGCGCTCCTTCGGGGTTGTTTTTACGACCTTGGTCGACTTGGCGCCCACGGATGTCGAGGCCATATAGATCATCTTCGCATCTTTCGGCGCAAGCTTCTTGTCGATTACCGGGTCCATGCCGCCGTTTTTACCAGCCATCATTTCTTTCAGGCGCGGCTTGAATACCAAAAATTCGTCGGGGGTCACTTCGCCCTGTACGATCATTTCGCCCAAGCCCCACACGGCGTTGACCACGACCACATCTTTGAAGCCGGATTCGGTATCGAGCGTGAACATGACACCCGAGCTGCCAATATCGGAACGGACCATTTTTTGAACGCCCACGGACAAGGCCACCTTAAAGTGGTCAAAGCCCTTGTCGACGCGATAGCTGGTAGCGCGATCGGTAAAAAGCGAAGCCATGGCGGCGCGTACAGCAAAAGAAACATCCTTTGCGCCGCGGATATTCAAAAAGGTTTCATGCTCGCCGGCAAACGAAGCACCCGGAAGATCTTCAGCGGTTGCAGAAGAACGAACGGCAACATCTACATTCTTGCCGTACTTCTTTTCCATCTCGCGATAACCGTCTTCGATCTGTTTGCGCATATCGGCCGGAAACTCGGCTTTCTTGATCGCCTCGCGAATGAACTTGCACTTTTTCTGCAATTGCGGGATGTTCTTCGAATTAAGATCCTTTAATGTGTCCTTAATAAGCTTCTTCAAACCGGTCTCTTCCAAAAAATCGCGATAGGCTGTTGCGGTTACGATAAAACCGCCCGGGATATTTACCCCTTGCGGAACCAAGTGTTGCAACATTTCACCAAGCGATGCGTTTTTGCCTCCAACCTCGCCAACATCATTGATGCCGACTTTGTCCATTTTCAGTGTATATGATTTCTGCATACGATAGGATTCTTAAAATGTAATTTCTTATTGGTGTATGCGCCCAGTATACTACAATCGAAAACAAAAAAATACCCCGGCGCATGGGGTATTTTTTGAATTCGACGATCATTCCGCCGAATTCCCGTTCAATTGGCTGAAATGCTCCTTTGTGGCACCGCAACTTGCACATTCAGCCGGCAATTCGTCGGAAAGTTCCACGCGTCCGCACACATCGCATTCCCAACGCTTTTTATGGCGCGGAATATGTTCCTCAGATACATATACATTCCCCGACGGCTCGAAATCGAGCTTCTTGAATTCTTCGCGCAAAGCGCCGCAGTTCGGACATTCCGCCGGCGGCACCATGCCGTTATAGACATGACCGCATTTCTGACATTCCCATCGTGCAAGAGTTTCCATATAAAAAATAATGCTATCGGTTAATTATGAAGTGCGTTACAACATTACAATCGAACGCATATACAGTGTACACCACGCCGCGAATATCGCGCAAACATTCGCGCATACTCAGCGGATATGTTTTATGGTCGACGAACGGAATCGTGGCGGCTTGCCATAAATGGCGATGCCGCGGTGCGTGATATGCGGCCCTTTCGGCCCGTTGCCCACATCATGCCATCGTTCCAAAAATTCGGCGAAGGTCAGGTAGCCGCGATTCATAAGCGAAGGATCTTCAAAAATAAACCGTTCATCATCATACCCGATGACCACGACATAATGCCCATCATCGTAATCACCCTTATAGTTTTGATGGCGATGCCCGGACCATGCCTGAATATCCACGATGACGGGTACGCTCTTATCGATGTACTCCTTGATATCCGCAATGTTCATGGCCCGCATATCTACGGAAAATCCTTCCGCCTTGGCAAAATCCTCTATCGCTTCCGGATCCGTTCCGTCATGCGTGGTGTGCAACCGCTTGATAAGCTGATCTTCGCGAAATTCAATGCCGTAATAATACAAAACCGCCTGCATGGCAGAATCGCCACAGGTATAATCGGTCCCCTGCCGCACTTCGGGAAAATCGAGCAGGTGTTCGTTGGAATGCTTGGTCATATTGCATATCAGTATACAGTATTTTATTGTGCGTGAAAAAGATTTCCTCCAAACAAAAAACTCCTTTCGGAGTTTTTGCATGATGGGGTGCCCAGAGGGTATCGAACCCTCGACCTTCGGTACCACAAACCGACGTTCTACCACTGAACTATGGGCACCATGTACAATGTGGTCATTATAATAACCCGTTTGTTCATAAAAAACAAGTAAGAAAAAGCCCGGCCAATGAACAGCCGGGCGTGGGTACCACAGAAACATCAGTCAGAAAAGTGCACGAAAGATCCGGTCGCGCATCTTCCGATCATCGGACGCAATGACCTCTTCATACAGCGTTACCAGATCGTAAACCAGCTTGGCCCGGTCGGTATACAGCCGAAGGTCTTCAATGCGCCCGGCAGACACCATGCACTGCCCGCTCGTAGTAAACGATGCCCGTGCGGCGCCCTTTACCATGGCCAAGGTTCCGCACTCGCCTTGCATGCAATCAAGTTCATGGACCTTGTACGGAAAGCACTCGGCATAAAAATCATTTGCCGCAAGCGCGCCTTGCCCCGGATCATGCCGAATGAACTTGAACGCCTTTCCGTTTCCGGTGTAAAGAAATTTAATGTTTCCCGCGG
>MGIW01000006.1:0-185340 GCA_001793945.1 Candidatus Wolfebacteria bacterium RIFOXYD12_FULL_48_21 | reverse complement strand
CTCAAAGCGCCGCCGGTAAATACCGTAATGGAGACATTGGTCGCAATGCACGCTTTACCTTGCCGTTCGACCGTCATAACCGTGCGTATCGCATCCGTCCTGCTTGCCCACATGGATATGGGCGTGATCGCGGCGCCATTACGCAACCGCCGTCCAATCGCACGGCGGGTAAGCATTTCAACACTTCTCAACCGCTTGGGACTGGGGTTGCCCCGCGCAGTCGCGCGCAATATTCTACACACTCCATCCAATAAACTCTGCATCGAAGACTCCTCCCTTCTTTCGGATTCCGTGATACTGAATCATGTAAACAGAACTGCACCTATTTAACCCCACAATTATGAGGAAGTCAAGAATTACTCCGCTAACGCGCATTTTGGACAAAAAAGAAGTCCGACATTCAATGGGTATAAAGAGGTTTGTCATTCCGAGTGCAGCGGAGCGGAGTCGAGGAATCTGCTGCCGCAAACAACTACAGATCCCTCTACGCCGGCTGGCGGATCGGGATGACAGAAAAAATTATCCCCGATATTGTCGCATAGTTCGCCATGCTTATTATTGCCGTTCGAATTTGTCCAAAATGTGCGTTAGTTAAGCAAGAATAGCCGTTTTATAAATTAAAAATGACCCTCCTCACAAGGGTCATCCTTAATTATTCAAATCCCTTTCGGTGCCGCGGGAGGGAGTTGCCTACAAGTCTCGCTTCGCCGTCGCTCAGCGAGCTCGCAGGCCGCCCCTCGCGATGCGCCCTGCTGGGCGCATATCGCTGCGGTCTTAAACTCCCCACGCGGGCAAAGCAGTTTGCCCGCTCCACGGCACCAACCAGATAAAAATAAAAAACATACTCCTCACAAGTATGTCTTTTATTTTATTCAAATCCCTTTCGGTGCCGCGGGAGGGAGTTGAACCCCCGACGCTTGCCTCTTCCAAGGCTAGTTTGGACTATCTCATCTCCGTCCTGCCAATGGCAAGATACGGAGCCGGGCGCTATTGCAAGATTATTGTTGGGACTCACTCGCTAGTCTCTACACCTTCTCCACCACTTCGTCATATGACGAACCCAATGGAGCTCGGCTCGGGATTATCCGTTGCTTTCACAACAGCCTTCCCCGAATTCACCCGGTTATTCAATCTACATTACTGTAGAAGGCCCCGAAGATTCAGGGCAACGCTCTACCGCTGAGCTACCGCGGCCTATACACCTATTCAAGATGTGCAATCATTATACATGGTTGGATTTTTTTTTCAATCCCAATCCCCCGTTATTGGTTATAGGTTATTAGTTATTTGTTATTTTAGTCGGAGAGCCGGGAATCGAACCCGGACCATATGCTCCCAAAGCATACATACTACCACTATACTACTCTCCGTTTTTTACGGGCGATTTATACCCACCTGCCTCGCAGTAACCATTACTACCACACCATGCAATGTTTGACAACTGTTGCAGTTTGTCGCTTTCTTATTATAATGAAATAGTCGATAAAGTAAACTGCCCCTGTAGTTCAATGGATAGAACAGGAGACTTCTAATCTCCCAATATAGGTCCGATTCCTATCGGGGGCACAAACCAAACACACAAACACCCCGCGCTGCGGGGTGTTTGTGTGTTTATCAAGGGCAAACAATCTTGGGGATCTCTCGGGCGATGCCGGTAATGCCGATCAGTTTTCCGGTTTCATCGTAGACCGGAGTTTTAATGGTCTCGAGATGGAGAACATTCCCATTTGGATCTTGAGTGGTCTCTTCCATCCGCTTTTGCAAACGACCAGCCATGACATCCTTGTCATCCGCCATATATTTATCGGCATACTCCTTGGGAAAAATATCGCGATCGGTCTTGCCAAGCACTTCGTCGCGCTGTTTTCCTGCATTCGCAAGAAATGCTGCATTGGCGGCAAGATATTCACCTGCGGCGTTTTTCATCCACACCGCGTCGGGGATGTTATCCAAGCAAACACGCTGTTGCACTTCATATGCACGGGCTTTTTCTTCGAAAATCACCTGCTCACGCAAATCCCACCCGATGCCGATGACGCCGATGTCATTGCCTTTTTCATCATTCAGCGGAGCAGCCGACCAACGATACGGAATGGTAGTGCCGTCCTTTTTGACAAGATGCGCACGAACCTCGGCGTAGCCTTTCAAATATGCGTCGTTGACCGCGGAAACCACCGACGGTCGATCACGCTCCGGGAGTAACTCAAAGATCAGCTTATGGGAAAGTTCTTCCGCCGAATATCCGCTGGCAAGCTCGGCCTTGCGATTCCATTTTATGATGTTGTTTTTAGTATCCAGCACATACAGCACTTCCGGAATATGCCGCATAAGATTTTGTATCTCATTCATCGCCTCGCGCAGTTTCACCTCCCGAACCTTTTGCTCGGTGATGTTGTCGAATACCGCGGTAAAAAACCCTTTCTCAAGACTATATATCGAAGCCGTAAACCACATCTTCAGCGGACCAAGATAAATCTCTATCTTTTCCGGCGTTCCGGTAGAAGCAACGCGTCCATATGTTTCAAACAATTCAGGGTTAGCCTCCCGAACACCCGGAATGACTTCTGTAACACGCTTGCCGACGACATCATTTAGTCCGGTCAATTTTTCAAATGCCGGATTGACCTCGAGATAGGTAAAATCGATCGGATTACCCACTCCGTCATAAATCATTTCGCAATGGGCGGACCCGGAAAGCATGTTATTGAACAGCATCCGATAATGCCCCGCTTCGTGCTCTTTTAAATGGGCCTGCGCTTTATGTGTGTGTTCCATAGTGTGAATAGTATAACAAAAAAACCGTACATTGTGTACGGTTTTTTATCAAAAGCCCCGGTCGAATGTTGTCATTTGCTCGTTGAAGGTCTCATTCAATTCATTGACCTCGATTGATTCGTCGTTGATCTTTTTTACCAACGCAGATACATCCGCAGTAGCCACTTCCGGATCACCGGTGATCTTGCCCTTGATGATCACCAGCAGTTGGTTCAGATAGTCGTTATATGTGAGCAAATGTCCTATTAGGGTAACTTCCGTACTGACCGCGCCCAAGGCCATTTCTGCAGAAGTCTTTGGTTCAATGGAAGAAACACCGAGTGTCATGGTCTGCAGATGCCCGGACAATGCAATGGCCTTATCGCGGATTTGTCGGTTGCGTTCAAGTTCCTGCTTTACCAATTCGAGCGCTTCGGCGTATTTTTTATCATTGTTCAATGCAGAAATATCGCCGATATGCTTCGCAGAATCTTTGGACATGCCAACAATGTCATGCGCAATGAGCGAAGCCTCCTGTCGGGCCTGCATAAACTCATCGGGAACCGTCTTTGTTTGGGCAAGCAAAAACCGACCCACAAAATAGGCGAAAAATACCATGATCAGAAAGATCACGAACAAGCGGATCTTTCGAGGAACTCTAAAATACAATTCGCTCATCATTAGGGATATTTAATCGTATTCCAGACCAAAAAGCAACAATGCCGGTAGACACTCGGAGTCTCTAAAATTGACCTTGTCAACCCTCTTCGCACCCCATTTGCGAGCCTGTGAAAATGGCGGACCAAATGGGCGAAAATAAATTTCCTCAGAAAACGAGTTGTTTGAGCCGTAGTAACGGCGAGTTCTCGTTTTCGTAAGAAATTTACGAGTCCATTCCGCCATTTTTATTCGCTCGCGACTTTTTTGGTACTTTTTTCCTAGAAAAAAGTACAGAAAGAGAGCCTCCCGCATCTGCGGGAATGACGAAAAAACAAAGGCTTGCCCATAGGCAACTCTTGCCATACAATGGAAGTATTATTGCCATGTCTAAAGGAACTACCAAAGGAAATCTTGATCCGAAACTGCCGCCACAGGACATTGACGCCGAAAAGTCGGTCCTCGGTGCGTTGATGCTCGACAAAAATGCTGTATTAAAGGTTCTCGATTTTCTCGAAGACCGGGATTTTTATGTCCCCGCGCATCAAAAGATCTATCAGGCGATCATTGAGCTATTCGAAAAAAACCAGCCCATCGATGTACTGACCGTTACGACGAAGTTAAAAGATAGAAATCAGATTGATACCGTCGGCGGCTCGACCTACCTTACCGAGCTTATTAACTCGGTCCCCTCATCCGCTCATGTGGATCACTATGGAGGCATAGTAAAGCAAAAGAAGGTATTGCGTGAATTGTTGACCACGGCCGCACGCATCAGCGAAGATGTGTTCCAAAATCAGGAAAACCCCGATGAGATGCTCGATATGATCGAGCAAAAGATCTTCGCGATCAACCAAAAGTCAAAGACATACGCATTTACGCCGATTTCCGACCACCTCAAGGCCGCGTACGAGCGCATGGAAAAGAACTTAGGCATGCAAGGTCTTTCGGGCACCAGTTCGGGCTTCAAGGGGCTTGATACATTGCTTTCAGGGTTTCAAAAATCAGACATGATCATTCTCGGCGCGCGCCCGTCCATGGGTAAAACCGCGGTAACGCTCGACATGGTGCGCGGCGCGGCAAAGGCTGGCGCTTCGATCGCGGTATTCTCACTCGAAATGTCCAAAGAACAGATCATCGACCGTCTCATCGCCACCGAATCGGGCGTTCCATTGTGGAACCTGCGCTCGGGCCGCATCACCGATGAAATGGATTTCCAAATGATCCAGGCCGCGCTCGATCGCCTGTCGCGCATGAAGATCTATGTCGATGACACGCCGTCTCCGACCGTACTGCAGATCCGCTCCATGGCGCGCAAACTCAAAATGGAACACGAGCTCGACCTGATCGTCATCGATTATGTCCAACTCATTCAGCCGAGCCGCCACAGCGAAAACAGCGTTCAACAGTTTACCGAGATCAGCCATGGCATCAAAGGCTTGGCGCGTGAATTAAATGTACCCGTACTCGCCTTGTCGCAGTTGAGCCGTGGCGTAGAAAGCCGCGACGATAAAACCCCGCGCCTTTCCGACCTGCGGGAAACCGGTTCATGGGAACAGGACGCCGACATCGTCATGTTCATCCACCGTTTCAACCGCGACGCAAAGGACCTTATGTCAGCCGAAGAAAAAAACAAGTCGGCCCTGATCGTCACCAAACACCGCAACGGCCCGCTTGGCGATGTTCCGCTTTTGTGGAACCCGGAAAAGGTTTCCTTTACCGAAGTGGATACGGTGCATACAATCTAATATTGGTAGTAGGTATACAGCAGCTCGTATACTGTATAATGCGGCGGCTTATTTCTATTCTTTCTTATACCGAATACTGTATACCTAATACCCGCTACTCCCCCATGCTTCCAAGCCAAATAAAAAACTTCATTGATGTATTTGCAAAGCTCCCCGGCATCGGACCGCGCCAAGCGACGCGGCTCGCTTTTTTTATGATTGGCGGAGGCAAAAGCAAAATAAATGAAACCGCGCGTGCCATCGTCGATCTCGGATCGATCAAGGTCTGCACGAACTGCTTCTTTATCCATTCCAACCAAGAAGTCTTGTGCGACATTTGCCAAAATCCCGACAGGGTCAAGGAAACGATCATGATCGTTGAAAAAGAAACAGACCTTATATCCATCGAACGCACGCGTAAGTTCAAGGGCAAATATCTCGTCATCGGCGAACTCACCAAGGGCGGCATACTCGACGCCGTGCAACGGTTGCGCCTGAATCACTTGAAAGATGTCCTAAAAAAGCAGCTTGACGGCCAAGCCGACGAAGTGATCATCGCCACCAACCCCACGACCTACGGCGATATGAACGCCATGGTCATCAAAAACGAACTCGAAGGCTACGCGAAAAAGTTTACCCGTCTCGGCCGGGGCATCCCGACCGGCGGCGAAATAGAATTCGCCGACGAAGACACGCTGGAGCAGGCACTCGAACGACGCATATAATGCACTAATCATATTTGTAACACAAAAAAGAGGCGGATCGCTCCGCCTCTTCAACATAGGTAAACATGCTATACCCGCTAATGCCGGGCTTTTTCTAGCTCTCGCAGAAAATCTTCGGCCCGCCACTCGGGAAAATTAGGAATTGCCGAGAATTTATACTTGACCATACCTTCAATAACAACATTTTTCGGAAGGCCTAACCTCTCGACGGCTTCAGATATTTCCTTGATAATCCTTTTCACTAACGCAATAAAGCATATAGTGAACACTATCTCATACACCGCAAAGATAGACCAAAAGCCTTCTGCAAAAGACACTTTAAAGAAGTAATGGATGAGCCAACCGAGAATTGTTGAAATACCACACGCCTTAATACTGTCTGCGAATACCATCATCAAAAGCCGCCAGTACAAAATCATCGCGCATACCTCCGTAAATAAATTAAAGTTGATAAAGTTTCTGAATATAGTATATGTTATATACTATATTTTGTCAATACCTTGTAATGGTTCAATACCTTTGCAACACCCTATAAACATGCGAAGCAGCAAATTCGCTTCATCACAGGCTAAGCGTCCGAGGTTCTGCGCGAAAAGAATAAAAAACACGACGCCCGCGCGTCGTGTTTTTTAAACAACCATTTTTATTGGGTAGCGGCCGCTTGCGCCTTCATACCCCTGCCCTGTCCGCGTCCATGCATACCCTGGCCCATGCCTCCCCGCTCGCCCATGCCAAGCTCCTGGCGAATGGCATCTGCCTGCCCCATCAGCTTGTGCATTTCGACGAATCGTCCGAAGTTGGCCTCGGTAATGCCGCTTGTCATCTCGGCTCCGCGTCCATTGCCCGGAAGCGAACTCATGGCCGCTTTCCAAGCCGTATAGTCACCCGCCTGAATGGCCGCGTCCACCGCCGTACGATGGGCTTCCATGGTCTCACGCTGTGCCGCAACCGCCGCAGTTGGCGCAACATTGCCGCCCACCATTCCTCCGCGAGCATAGGTCGTATTTGCCGCAATCCCTGCGACGCCCGCGACAATGACCAGCCCGACTACCCCTACTGCAATTTTTTTGTTCATAATGATATGCGTTAGATTATTTCAGGCAAAGCTACGGAGCAAAACAATGTGCACGATCGAAAAGCAATGCAGCAAAGCCTTCATTGATTACTACGAACGCAACGGCATTTTTCTTTCACGCATAAGCATCCCCCTGCCGTCAAATCGTTCGGGGATCATCATCGCGCCCTGTTTCGTCCAAGGGAACAGCTCGGTCGCGTGGAATACGCCCGGGGCAACCACGGAACCAAAAACTCGGATCCGTTCACCCGGCACAGCCTCGATCGTTCCGCGCGAGACAACAGCATCAGTCTCGACAATCCATCTCATTCCCGTAAAATCTTCTATCGTCAGCGTAGTGGTCGCAGAGCCGGAAACAATCCTGCCGGCAATCACACCTTCCTGCGGATGCATCCATAAGTGCATCTTGCGTGCATCCAATCCGCGATACTGCGGGACCACTTCGGCAAATCGTCGATCCACCAGCCGCCCAGCTCCGGCAGCATGCAACAATCCGCCAAGCACAATGCTTGCCAAAAAACTTGCACCCACAATAGTCGCCATTCGATAGCGATATCCGGCCTTGGTATGGCGCGCCTCAACATATGCCAAGACACCGAACGCGATCATAACCAGGACCCAAACATACGGCAAGTAGGTAAACAGGAACGGGCCCGGATGCATGCGCATCATGCGCCCCATGCCTGTTTCAACCGCATCGGACAATGAAAACAAAATGACTGAAACGGATATGCCTCCGACAAGTACCGAAAGCAAAAAGGCACCAACCAGCCCAGCCTGTTGCGCAAAAAATATCCACCGGGGCAAAGGCTGTATGTTTTTCCGTTCTATGGTTTGTAAAATATTTTTGGAAAAATCTTTCATGATATTAGCGGATTGTTGATAACGGACCGTCTTCGACCTTGTTTCTAAATTGCTTCTTCGCCCGATTGATAAGCGTGGCAATAGTGCCCATCGGTTTCTGCAAAATGTCCGATATTTCGCGATAATCCTTGTCTTCAAGATATTTCAGAACAAGCACTTCACGATATTTCGGATCCATGGCATCAAGCACAGCTCGAATGCGCATTGCGGTCATAGCACGATCCGCATCCCGTGCTACATCAACCTCGGACGCAAGCAATTCAAACACATTGTCATTCTCTTCGACCGAAACGGTCTGCGGTCGGGCGCGCCGCTTGCGGTGCTGGGATATGGTTTCGTTATGCACGATCCGGTATAGCCACGAAGAAAACTTGAGCGATGGATCAAACCCATTCAAATTGCGATACGCGCTAATGAACGCATTTTGTAATATATCGGCAATGTCGTCATCCGAATAGCCAGAAATACGCCGCACATAGCGGGCAAGTGGAGCTTCATAGCGACGGATCAAACACGCATATAGTTCACGATCCTTGAGCGTCAATGTTACCAGCTCCTCATCGGTTTTTTCGGCGCACTGCCCGTGGTCGGTCATATGGTTACAGTATACTACGCTTTTCAGCAACATTTTCTTTCAGAGCTGTGCCATCCAATACCCTGTAAGGCGACTTGTCATTCCGAGCGGATCCGTCAGCCGACGGAGAAGCCGAGAAATCTGAACTTCAGATCCCTCTCCGCCGACTGGCGGATCGGGATGACAACTACAAAAAATCGCCGAATTTTATTCGACGATTTTTATCGTTAGGAAATTTTACCAATTTCCACCTCAGTATAATCCTGCCTATGCGTCTTAAACTTTCGATAGCGGTTCTTGTTGTGGTAGCGGAAGACGATCTTTTTATCATCGCGATCCTTGCTCAACACGGTCGCTTCGACTTTCGCATTGGCCACATACGGAGCTCCGATGGTCGCATCGGCGCTATCTTTTTGCTCGTCGGCGACAAGCAAAACCTTATCAAAAACAAACTGCTCGCCAATGGCGGCCTCCAGTTTTTCTACTCTTAGCTTTTGTCCGGCGGAAACCTTGTACTGCTTTCCACCCGTTTCGATGACTGCAAATTTCATATCACTTAAAGATACCTGAAGACCCTTAAAATGTCAACAAATGGGCCCTCTCTCTACACCCTATCCGGAAAATTGGAAAAAATGCCGTCCACGCCAAGCGCTTTGACCCATGCGATGTCCTCCGGCTCGTTTACCGTCCATGCAAACACCTTTAATCCCCTCCTGTGGGCATCCTCGACGAACTCTTTGTTTAAAAACGGAAATGCCATGTTGACCGAATATGCCCCCAATCGCTCGCCAAATTCGGCATACCCGATGGGCACCCCGGCAAGAATTGCCGCAAGCCCGATACCCGGCACCAGTTCGCGAAACCGCGCCAAAAAGTAATGGTCGAACGCCGTAGGCAAAAAATCATCAGCACCCCACCCGCGCTCCGCGATATATGATCGCACCAGCGCGGCAGTCGGCTCCACCACCTCGGCATGCTTCAACTCGATGACGACTCGCGCCTTGCGATCGATGGCATCAAACGCTTCCGCAAGCGTCGGGATTTTACCCCCGTCTTTAATATCAAGTTGTCGCAGTTCTTCAAGCGTCAAGTCGGAAACAGCCCCATGCCCGTTCGTCATACGGTCCACTTTTTCATCATGCAATACCATAACCTCGCCCGACTTGCACAGCCGTACATCGAGTTCGATCATGGCCACATTTAATTCAATTGCCTTCACGAACGAAGCAACCGTATTTTCCGGCGCATAGCCACATGCCCCGCGATGTCCAAGTCGGAGTACCATATCAAAAATATAAATAATACACCGTCGACCCGATGGCCAATAATGCAATGAATGTCAAAACAGATAGGGCGATGATCACGCGTTCTTTTTTCGCATCTTCGGGCTTCAAATGCGCCTCTTGAGCGATGTCATTGAATACCTCATCGGCCTTTTTAAGAACATCCTCGCCGGAAACCTGGGCAGGTTTCGCATCGCCCGTTGCAAGCACCGCCTGCATGATAGCATCCACATCGGCCGGCTCGACGCCCCGATATACGAGCAGTTCACGAACCTGGTCCTGTCCGATACCTCCCTTCAGCTGGTCTTTTGCGATTGTGATTAGTTTTTGTTTATCCATGGTTTTTTAGATTGATATTTACACACTGATACGATTCAAACCAAAAATCATTCTGTCATCCCGAGTGCATCCGCCAGCTGGCGGAGGAATCGAGGGATCTGCATACATACTACAGATTCCTCTCCGCCGGCTGGCGGATCGGAATGACACACTCAAAGAAAATACTCTCGAAGACATTTCATTATTTTGTGATTGATATTTTAACCCCCCCTTCCGCATACGGCGCCCGCACGGTTATCTTTCCCGCCTTCGGGTCGCGGAGCACGGAATAACCGCTCATTATTGCCGTTCCCCTGCTCGGGTCCCGCGGCAATGCGCGCAGGTACCATGGCACAAGGCAAGGCTCGATGGCATATCCGCTCGTACCCAGAAACTTTGCAGTCGTCGGCAACGGTCCGGCAGAACAAGTAAATGCGCCGTCGTTATCGGCTTCGTTTTTCTTGATGGCGTTGATGATCGCTTCGACATCAAAACTCCTGCGGGCGTTGCGCTCCAGCGCGGTCTTTGGCGCGGGGATGCGCGCATCGCCGCCAAGCATCTGCGTGAACAAAGATTGCAAAGCGCTATCGATCGATCGCGCATCTTCCGGAGGGAAAATGTCCACAGGCTTATCAAAGCTGTTACCGGTAAGCGTTACCAGAACACTCGCACTGCGTGCGCTGTCTTGCGGACCAATCGCAATGTGCATCTGCACTTTGCGTGGCGCCCCTCCAAGTTTCCCGATCCACATATGGAGATCATCGATCGCAATAGTGGCAAACATGTCTCGCGCTTCCGGTGAACCATTTTTTTCAAGCCAACGAATAAAAGCCTCCTTATCGAACGCAAGCACATAGTGCCGCGATGAAACACCGTCGATGGCCTCGTCTGCCAATGTACTTTGCACGGTCAAAAATCGATGTTCTTTCCATGCGGCAATACTCGTACTGCGCTCCTGCTTTGAAAGCCAAGGCACAAGCCCACTCGCAGGATCCGCAGGTGATCCAAACTGTTCATGCGCATCTTTGTCTGACACCATGAACCACTGTTGCTGCAATGCGCTCAGGTTGAGAAACCCAAGGTTGGGCATAGTCGTTATATTCACATAGCTAACCTGATCGATATTGTTATAAATAAATCCGAGCGTCGCCTCGCCCACAGCCCATTTGTCCATGGTCGATACGGCGGTAAAGGCCAAGCGAGGAGCACCCTCTTGCGTTCCGTCAAAAGAACCGACAATATTTGTCGTAAGCGTCGCCGGCCCAGTAGTGGCAAACATGCTCACAAACGGCCCCGCGGCTCCTGTTGTTGCGACCAAACCGGCTTTTGCATTTGCCATTTCCACCACGATCTCGCTCGCGAATGTAAACGACTTCACGCTGTGCAATCGCGACATAGCCCGATCGATATCGCGCTCGGGCGATATGAAATAGGCGGCATAAGCAAACCAAACGCCCAGCGCCAATACCGCAACGCCAACGATCGCAATGGCGGTAAATGTAATGATTTTTTTCTTGTTGCGAATTTCGGAAACAGGTTTTTCTACAACAGCAGAAGCGGTTGCTTCAATAACAGGGACTGACGAACCATTAGCAACGGCGAACGGAACGGTGGGTTGCAAAGGCGGTACCGGGCGGACCACGCCATGCGCTTCCGTGCGTAAAGGTGCAGACTCAGGCGACGGCGCTGGCGGCGTTGCAACGGGAACGATCGGGACTTCTTCTTTTACCACAGGAACGACTATTTCGGGAACTGGCGCTGGCTCAGGCGCCGGAGTCGGCTCGGCAACGATCTCAGGGGTTGGGATGGGATCAGCAACCACTTCCTTACGCGCCACACCCGTAACTCCGGGCGATACCAGTTCAAATATCTCGCGTATTTCTTCCTCATCGGTTCCCCGCCTACGCAAAAACTCGCGGACCTCCGCTTCGCTCACCCCTCCACCCAATTGGTTTTTTACTACTTCAATAAGCGCCTGTTGTATCATGCCTGCTCAAAAAATAACTATATACTAAGTATATCCGACAACGCCCAACAAAACAAAAACCATGCATTTTAAATGCATGGTTTTTGTTTTTGTGGACCTAGGCGGAATCGGACCGCCGTCTCAGCAATGCGAATGCCGTGTTCTACCACTAGACTATAGGCCCTTTTATTAGCCTTTTTATTATAGGGATATTGGGGTAAAAATCAACCGACAGAAGAACTGAGTAACTGCGATATGCGCTTATAGGTCCGTCCCCTAAAAATGTCATTCCGAGCTTGCCGAGGAATCTGTAGCACGGATTCAGATCCCTCGGCTCCGCTACGCTCGGGATGACAATACAAAAACTTGGTTTATTCGGGAATCTCCACAAAATGGTAATTCTTCTTACCCCGTTTCACGATGATATATCGATCGAACAAAATATCGTCCTTATCCATTAATGCATCCGGATCGGAAATCTCCTTCCCATTAATCTCAATGGCGCCATTTTTAATATCTTCCTTAGCCTGCCGCTTCGACAAAGGCGTTTTCCAATCAAGTGAGCTAATAAAATCAACGACGCCACTTATGTAAACAAGAGACATTTCCTGTACAGCGAAGTTCCCGACAAACAACGCTTCACACTTCTTTTTATCCTTGATGATCTCCGAAATATCTCCGCCAAACAGCGCCTCGGAAATGTTTTGGGCCTGCTTCAGCGCTTCTTTCCCATGCACAAATTCCGTCACCGCTTCCGCAAGCGCCTTGTGTGCTTCGCGCTTCTCGGGTGCGGCCTGCAACGATCGTTCCAGTTCTGCAATTTCTTCAAGCGTCAAAAATGTATAGTATTTCAAAAATTTCACCACATCGGCGTCGTCAACATTCAACCAAAATTGGTAAAAATGATAGGGCGAGGTCAATGTTGCGTCGAGCCAAACAGCTCCCCCTTCGCTCTTGCCCATCTTCTTGCCATCTGCCTTTGTGACGAGCGGCATGGTCAAGCCGTAGACTTCCTTGTGCAACGCTTTGCGAACCAACTCGATGCCCGCGGTAATATTTCCCCACTGATCGGAACCGCCGATCTGCAATGCCACTTCGCGCGATTCATGCAGTTTCAAAAAGTCATACGCCTGCAACAACATGTAACTGAACTCGGTGAACGAGATACCCGTCTCCAATCGGCTCTTTACCGATTCCTTGGCAAGCATTTCATTAACGGTAAAATATTTTCCCGCATCGCGCAAAAAATCAACAAGCGGCATTTGCCCGAGCCAATCGTAATTATTCACATATTGCGCATGTTTGAAATTGAATTGCCCGATTTGCTTTTCCAGTCCGGCAGTCATCGATTCCACAACATCGCTTGTGTTAAGCGTGCGCTCCTGTGCCTTGCCGCTCGGGTCACCGATCAGGCCTGTGGCCCCGCCTACCAGCATCACCGGCACCATGCCAGCATCTTCAAGCCGCTTGGCAAATACAATGCCCAAAAGGCTACCCACATGCAGGCTTGCAGCCGTCGGGTCGAATCCCATATAAAACAGGCCGCCTTTACGGTCTATGAGCGCCCGGAGCGCTTCTTCATCGGATATCTGATAGATCAGTCCCCGTTCCTTTAATTCATCCAAAATATGCATACCCCGTAGTAGGACTGCGGCCTTGATTTTCGCAAATCAAACCCATACAACCCTATAATTAAAATTAGTATATATCACATACCCATTCGCTACCAACTTGCGAAAATCATCGAAGACTGCCGCAATCTCACTACAGGGCACATGTGTGTATTGTATCGCAAAAGGCCGACCTTATGAAAGGGTTACGGCACGATGCGGATTTCTTCCTCCAAAACGATTCCGTACCGCCCAAGGGCCTTCTTTTTGGCGAGCTTGATCAAGCCGATAACATCGGCAAAGGTCGCATGGTTTCGATTGATGAAAAAATTGGGATGCTTTTCCGATATTTCAGCGCCGCCAATGCGCGACCCCTTCAGCTCAAGCCGATCGAGTACCGCGGCAACGGGGATCACGGGAAACGGATCTACCTTGATCGCGGCGGCAAACTCCTTTCGCACTTGCGGCGTGACGGATGCAACAGGAATGTTCTTGAATGTACTCCCCGCACTCGGATGTTCAAGAGGCTGGAATCGTTCGCGATACGCAATGCATCGCTCCACCTCCGCACGCACGGCTTGTTTGTCTCCCGGCGTGGCACGCACCACGACGCTCGCAATGATCTCGTTGCCGTTGCGCTTGAATACGCTATCGCGGTAACCAAACGCACATTCTGCAGCACTGCGAACGCGGCGCTCTACCATTCCCGCTGCGCGATCATAAAAAATGCTCTCCACTGAAACAACGCAGTCTTTCATTTCTCCTCCAAAGCAACCTGCATTCCCAAACACCGCACCGCCAACCGTACCGGGCAAACCGCCCGCCCATGCAAGATCGTTGAACCCCTGCGCCGAATGATATTGGACCGCATCCCGCATGGATGTTCCTGCGGAAATGCGCACGCCTCCCGCCTCTTTACGAATGCGCTTGTTCACATATTGCATGATCAGCCCATCGTAACCTCGTTCGGAAAAAAGCATATTCGTGCCGGCACCCAAAAAAAGAAAGGGTACATGGCGCGCAAATGCCCAACGAACGGCATCGATGATATCTTGTGCATTCTGCGGCTCGCAAAAATAACGGGCCTTTCCGCCAATCCGGTAATGCATGCGCCGTGCAAGTGAAATGTTCCTTCGAATAGCAATGCTCATAATTTCTTTCCGCTCCACCGCAACAACAACGCATTAACGGCAACGACCACCGTACTCAATGACATAAGCGCCGCCGAAACCGAAGGAGAAAGTACAAATCCCTGCGTATACAAAACGCCAGCGGCAAGCGGAATGGCGACCACATTATACCCCGTCGCCCAAAACAGGTTCTGCAACATCTTGCGATAGGTCAATCGGGAAAGTTCGAAAATCTTGGCGATGTCACGCGGATCGCTCTTTGCCAAAATGATCCCCGCGGATTCAATAGCGACATTCGTACCTGCGCCGATAGCAACCCCGATGTTCGCCTGCATCAATGCAGGCGCATCGTTAATGCCGTCACCAACCATAGCAACGCGATAACCTTGCTCCTGATATTTTTTTACCTTCTCCACTTTTTCATGCGGCGATATGCGAAAGAAATAATCGGTAATGCCGATTTCCAACGCAACCCATTCGGCAACCTCTTCGGAATCTCCGGTCATCATGACCGGCTTGATACCAAGGCGTTTCAGCGTGGCGATAGCCTCGATCGATTCCGGACGAATGACATCGGCAAGCGCGATGACCCCAATCGGCGCATCATCCACGACGACATACACGATGGTCTGCCCTTTACCCGCAAGCAATGCAACCTCTTGGCGCACTTCTTGTGGCATCTGATCGACGATCTTTGCTCCCACAAGCGTCTCTCCCCCCACCTCCACGCGAAGCCCGCGCAATGTACCCCGCACACCCTTGCCGGGTAATCGCTCAAAGCCGGTCACCGGAAACAATTCAATCTCGCGCTGTCGCGATTCCGCCACGATGGCGCGGGAAACAGGATGCTCCGAAGCGGTATCAACCGAAGCGGCAAGACGCAATATGTTTTCTTCGACACGGGATTCAACCGCGCCTTGCGCATCACCCTCGACAGCTTCCCGCTCGAATGGAATGATCTTATAAACGCCATAAGCACCGGTCGTCAATGTGCCGGTCTTGTCGAACAATACCATGTCAATGGTACGAGCCGCCTCAAGCGCAAGTCTATCCTTAATGAACAATCCATTGCGCGAAGCAAGTGAGGTCGATATGGCGACCACCAAAGGCACGGCGAGCCCAAGCGCATGCGGGCATGCCACCACCAACACGGCGACGATGCGGCCCAATATAAACGATGGATCGGCACCCAATGTACCCCAAACGACCGCGGTAGCCAAAGCGGTAACGATGGCGATCCCGGTTAAATAAGAAGCGGCTCGATCGGCAAGAATCTGCATACGCGACTTTGACATTTGTGCCTTGGCAACCAGCCGCATGACCCCCGCCAAAAATGTATCCCCGCCGATGTGGGTTATGCGTATGACCAATCGCCCATCTGCATTGATGGTGCCTGCAACGACCCCACTGTCGAGCCGCTTCGCAACCGGAGCGGATTCACCCGTGATCATAGCTTCATTGACCTGCGATTCCCCTTCAACGACCACGCCATCGGCCGGTATTTTCCCGCCCGGCTTCACCACGACCATATCGCCAAGATTCAATTCATTCAACGCCACAGTCTTTGTTTCTTTTCCTACAACAACCTCAGCGGTGTCAGGCAACAACGCGGCAAGCGCCTGCAATGCACGCTGAGCCGTATCAATTGAACGCATTTCTATATAATGCCCCAACAACATGATGGTGATCAGCGTTGCAAGTTCCCAAAACAGACCATGCGGATCGCCCACGGCGAATGCGTACATGCTATAGGCATATGCGTTGATGATGGCAAGCGATATAAGTGTCATCATCCCTGGAACCTTTGCGCGCAATTCGCGTACCGCGCCGACGAGGAAGATCCAACCCGCATAAAAGAATACGATGGATCCAAGCGCAGGCGGAAGATAGCGTACGCCAGAAAATGTGGGCATGGAAAAACCGAACAATGTCTCGGGGAGTTCGGAATACAATACGATTGGAATGGTCAACACAAACGAAATCCAAAACTTTTTCAAAAATGAACCGGCCGTATGGCCGGCATGTGCATCATGTGCCGGAGCCTGTTCGCCCGGCAGCGCATGATCAATGGAACCGCGTATGACAAGCGTCATGCCGCACTTCGGACAATTACCCGCATGCTCCGAAGAAACATCAGGATGCATGGGACAGGTATATTCGATTGCCGGATCGCTCAGAAGATCGTGTATCATACTATGTACAGTATACCTCATCAAGGCAATCCATTAAACAGGCCAACAAAAAAACAGCCCCAATAAAGGCTATTTTTGTTAAACACTATGCGAATCGCTTCCTAAAATACCGACTATATCATTTTTTATTGATATACTTCCACAATGCGGCGATGCCAAGCACCAATAACACCAGCACCAACAAAGGGATGATCCAGCCGAAAAAGAACCCTCCCCCACCCATCATATAATTATAATTCATCATGCTAATGCGTAATTGAATAATAAGAACATATGCGCCGTCTACACCCTTTGTGCAGACGGGGTTCGACCTTTTTCTATTGTTTACCTATAGTATACCACAAAAAATAGGCCACTTACGCGAAAAGTATCAACATTCAACATCGATGCCTTGTTGATTGCGCTCACACCATGACCCCTCCGCCGATAACAACGCCATCGGCGTCGTAAAAAACGGCCGATTGACCCGCGGCGACAAACCGTTGCGGCTCATTGAATTGCAAACGATACACATCGCCATCGGCGATCAACATGGCCGCAAACAACGGCTGGCGATAACGAATGCGCACCATGACCGAAAGGGACTTTGGACGCGCTATGGCATATGCACCCATAAAATTAAGCTCGCCAAGACCAACATCCGCATGTGCCTGCTCAAGCAGACGGTCATCGTGCGAAACCGTAACGATATTGTTTACGACATCTTTTTTGACCACAAAATACGCCGGTCCGCCCCCGACATGCAATCCGTGCCGTTGTCCAATGGTATAAAACCAAGCACCATCATGCTCACCCACCTTTATGCCATCACCGGTAACGATATCACCCCTCTGCTTCGGCAAATACTGCTCCAAAAATTCTCGCAATGATATCTTTCCCAAAAAACAAATGCCCTGCGAATCTTTTTTCTGCGCCGTCGGGAGTCCTGCGGCTGCCGCAATTTCCCTGATCTTCGGCTTTTCATAGGCACCGATCGGAAACAAACAATGCCGCAGTTGCTCCTGCGTCAATGTCCACAAGAAATAGGATTGGTCTTTATTAGTGTCAACTCCTTGTTGTAATGCATAGACCGTGTGCGCATGCTCATTTAAAATTTCAAATTTAAAATTTAAAATTTTTACATAGTGCCCCGTCGCCACATAATCAGCTCCCAACGCGAGCGCTTTTTGCAAAAATACGCCAAACTTGATTTCCTTGTTGCACATCACATCCGGGTTCGGGGTAATGCCGTTGCGATACCCGTTGACCAAATACTCCACTACAAACTGTTTGTATTCTTCTTCAAGATCGATGACATAAAATGGGATGCCCAAATGTTCAGCGACGCGCCGCGCATCTTCCGCTTCGCGGTCTTGGCATCCGTCCACATTATACCCTTTAATGAACGCTCCGATCACATCATAAATTCCCTGTTCGCGCAACAAAAAAGCGGCGACGCTCGAATCGACGCCGCCCGACATCATGACAAATACTTTCTTTCTCTCGTCATTCATAACTTCGACAGCCTACCAAATGCCGGCAGAAAAACAAGCCACACTACCAAACTAACCCATATTCCCGTATTCACTATCAAACTTGCGCTGTATTTACTAACGAGCTTCTTTTCTATTGAGCTATCAAGTTTGCCTGCTATTGAGCTTTTATCACTTCGCCTGTACGGATACGATTCCTTTAGCCGTTTTGATACCCCAATACCACACCTGCCCGGCAGGTCCGTAAACCGCCTCGACGCTCAAGATAGGTACCTGTTCATTCCATGGCGTCTGTCTAAACCTTCTGATTGCTTCTTCCTGTGATATGGTTTCGACCGGATAATCAGCCCCAGTTCCGACATACGGGATCTCCATCGCCGATGTCACCTCTCTATCGACGACTTCCACAACAAACCCCTTCCCTATAACATCCTTGGAAACAAAAACAACCTTCCATGCTTTCGACTTGTCGGTATCCCCGATGTCACCGGAATTGATTCGATCCATAAGAACATCGGGCTGCCACTCCCGCGCCCGAAGCAGTGCGATATCATATGCGTTGCGTCCATCGATCATATTCGGGTCGCCCGTAAGATACAACCTATTCCATGGGATGATTCCAAAAATGCTCAATGCGATAACAACAAGAACCACAGCTCCGCCAATACGAACACGCCGCTGGGCTGCAAGCTGTTTCATGCGCCCCTTAAGTTGTCCAAAATCAATTTTTTCCATACCAGTTTATATAATACTATCACGAATTATTCCCTCCTGCATTCCTTGTTAAGCTTCCCTTCTATAAAGCTATTGAGCTTTACTGCGGCGTCAACTGCAAGTCGGCGCCCGCGGTAATATTGGTCTTTGAACCATAGGTGGTATCAGGGCACGACTTCACGCCGCTCCCCGACCCTCCCGCCCAATTCGTCTGCGCGCATATCTTATTTCTCCACCGGAGCAGATATTCCCCGGTACTCAGCGTATCTCCGCCATCCGGCAATTGCACGGACACGGTTACCCATTGGGTCGATGGATCAAATGCGCCGCCGCTTGCCGTGCACAGCATAGTAGAGCCGCCCGTATCAGTGATGCCCGTGATGTCGCGTGTGGTCGCATCCCTGCAAACATTGGCAACGGTAACAGAGCGAACATAGGTCTTTGCACCGACGGCAATAGCGTCGTCTCCCGAAACAAGCGCCCATGCTCCCGACGCAACAACAGGATGATAATGCACGCCTGTTTTGTTTACATCATAGATATACTGCCACTGTTCGGTTGCGATATTTCTCACCGCGCCGATCCCTTCGTCAACAAGCCCGATACCGACATTGCGATCGCCTGAAACTTGGTTGCTACGCAAGCTCACATACACAAGCTGCGCCCCCAAAGAAAGCACGATGACCGCCGCCGATATCGCAAGAAGCGCCTCCATAAGAAGCTGTCCGCGCCGGCCATATGATTTGTCCCTTGTTAGTATGATCATATCAATAGGCGCTCCCCGTCGCGGAGATCGTAATAGTTCGCGTTTCATCAGGAGATGCAAGAATGATGGCGGTAGCGGTAGCCGTACCGCGAATGCGCTCAAATAAAACATCTGCAGTGAAATCAGAAGCCGGATCGGAAAAGGTGATCTGCTGGGAAAGATACACGGTGGATGCGATCGTCGTAGACGCAGCGGAAAAATCCGTCGGCGTGGAAAATACCTGATAATAGTCATCAACCCCATTGACGAAATGCACTCCCCATCGCACGCCGCCCTCTCCGGCCATGGCGCCTGCTTGCGCGCGCTTAAGATCGGAAATGACGCCCGCCGCCGTCGTATGCAACTCGATGTTTTTTATCACATTAACATAATACCCTGTCGCGATACTCCCGATGATGGCAAGGAGGGCAATAACAATAAGCAGCTCCAGCAATGAAAATCCGCGGGAATAGCCCGGACGAAACACCCTGCCATTCGTTTTTAAAGAAACAGTGCGTGCCATGCTCATACGAAGTTTCCCACGAGTCGATAGATCGGCAATAGAATGGAAAGCGCGATCGTACCAATGACAAGGCCCATCATCAACAACAGCATCGGTTCAAGGAATGTGGTGAGGTCTTTAAGCGTATGGTCGACCTCTTCATCATAGAAATCGGCGAATGTTTCCATGACATGTTGCAATGTGCCGGTCCGCTCTCCAACGGACACAAGTCCGATGAGAAAATGCGGGAATAAGACCGGGTACTGTTCCAGCGCCTTGGAAAGCGGTACGCCATTTTTGATCTGCACGATCGACGCAACGATGGCATTTTTATAATAGATATTTCCGACAGAATCGGCGGCAAGCTCAAGTGCCTCGATGATATGCGTACCACTGCCGATAAGACTGCCAAGCGTGCGGGTGAACCGGACCAACGCGACCTTATGTACCAACTCGCGCACAAAAGGCATCCGCATGAACGCCCACATGAAAAATCGCTGCCCCGCATCGGTCTTGCGGAAAAAAATGAAAAACCATACCACCACTCCCAGCAGAATAAGATCAAGCGTAATACTATAGGTAACGGCGCCGCTGATGCTCATGAGTATTTGGGTCGGCAACGGCAATTCCGCGTTGCTCTGCTTGAACACCTTCACAAGCCGAGGCAGCACAAAAATGAGCATCAATGTAATGACGCCGACGGAAGCAACAAGAAGAATGACGGGGTATGCGAGCGCGGATCGCACCTTGCGTAAAAGATTGTATTCCCGGGAAAGATGCCGCCCAAGCTCGTTCAATGTTTCTTCAAGCCGGCCCGATGCCTCACCCGCTTTGATCATCCCGACGAAGATGACCGGAAAATATTTTTTGTAGGTCGTAAATGTTGCCGAAAGCGGCTGCCCGCTTTTAAGATTATTTTTTGCATCATTCAAAATAGTGCGCATCAGCTCCTTGGTCGTATCGCCAATGAGAATGTTGAGCGCTTCGATGATGGTAAGCCCCGATCGCACGGTTGCCGCAAGATTGCGCACAAGCAAAATACGATCAACCGCGGTGATCGTCTCGAACAGCACAATACCCTTCTTTTTAGTGTCGCCCGCCAACCCCTTTTCCTGTATGGAAACGGGGATCATATCCTTTCGCGCAAGATATTCGACGACACTGTCTCGGTCTTGGGCATCATATTCCCCTTCGATGATTTTCCCGTATTGATCGGATGCTTCGTATGTATAGATCATAATAAAATATATTATTCGCGCACAACGCGCACGATCTCTTCAATGGTGGTTACTCCGCGCTCGACCTTATCCATGCCGTCTTCAAACATGGTGACCATGCCATCCTTGATAGCCTGCGATCGGATCTGAGACACGGGAGTTTCCTTTGTCAAAAGGTCTCGGATAGTATCGGAAACCTGCAGCAGCTCATAGATGCCGATCTGCCCGGAAAATCCGCTCCCGCCGCAAACCTTGCACCCTTTGCCCCGAAAAAGCATCTGCGGAGTATGTTTGCTCGCCTTGCCCCCGAGCAACGCGGTTTGTACTTCCACAAGCCGTTTCATCTCGGGAGTAATCGGGTAGGACTCGACGCACGAAGTACAGATCTTGCGCACCAGCCGCTGCGCGATGATCAAGTTT
Source organism: Candidatus Wolfebacteria bacterium RIFOXYD12_FULL_48_21 (assembly GCA_001793945.1). Taxonomy (GTDB): domain Bacteria; phylum Patescibacteriota; class Minisyncoccia; order UBA6257; family UBA9933; genus UBA9933. The sequence continues at coordinate 163,395 of MGIW01000006.1, read as the reverse complement.
ACTGTGGAAGCAAGCAAAAACGCAGGTGCGCCCATATCAAGAAGTCGCGGCAATGCCGAAGGAGCATCGTTGGTATGCAACGAAGAAAGCAATAAGTGTCCGGTAAGCGCCGCGTGCACGGATATCTCGACCGTCTCGTTGTCACGGATCTCGCCGATCATAATGATGTCCGGATTTTGCCGCAGTAGCGCACGAAGCCCATTGGCAAAGGTAACACCGGCCTTAACATTGACCTGGGTTTGATTGATTCGTTCGACTTCGTATTCGATCGGATCTTCGACTGTCGTAATGTTTACATCAGGCGTATTCAACAAATGCAATATCGCATATAATGTCGTGGTTTTCCCATGTCCGGTCGGACCGGTAACCAAGATCATGCCGTGCGGCTTTTTTATTTCATCCAGCACGATGGCCGTAGCGCTCCCGGAAAACCCAAGTTCTTCGAGCGTAAAGGGACGCGCAGAACTCTTCAAGAGGCGCATTTCGACCTTCTCGCCGTGCATGACCGGCATGACATTCACGCGCACATCGACAACAGTGCCAGCCTCAACCTCGAAACGAAATCGCCCGTCCTGCGGAATGCGATGTTCATCGATCTGCAGATCCGAGAGGACCTTGACGCGCGCTACAAGAATGGGCTCTATCGCTTTATTAAGGCTCAGTATTTCATGCAATACGCCGTCAATACGATAGCGGACCAACACTTCCTTAATAAGCGGCTCAAAGTGGATATCCGACGCATTGAGCGCGACTGCATTGTCGATGACACTGTCAACGATGGTTACGATCGGGACCGCCTCCGCAAGTTTCGCCACATCGACCTCTCCGCCTCCGGCAAGCAGCTTATCGACATTCTCGGATATGATCTCATTGAACTCAACGCCGATTTTTTTCTTATATTGGCGCAGCCCGAATCGCAAATTAGACGGCGTGACAAAATAAACATCAACCCACGCGGCAAGCTTTGCGCGTAAAAATTCGATGGTATCGTAATCAAACGGATCGGTCATAGCCACCTTGGCAATGTGCTCCCGCGCATCAAAGTCAAACACCATAAGCCCTTTCGACTTTGCATATCCTTCAGATACGAGCGTAAGCACTTCCGGCGCGATCGCAACGGTATGCAAATCGATTATCGGAGCGCCAAAATAAGGCTCCAGCAACTCCATAAGATACTCCTCGGTAAGTGCGCCTCTTCCAATCAAAACATTGGGCAACGATTGCCCCGAGCGGACTGCTTCTGCCTGCGCAGATGCAAATTCTTCATCGCTCACAAATCCCGACTCCTTTAATAATGATTGTAATGTTGCGTCGGTAATGTGCATAAATCGTTTCTATGTATACCATCAGTATACGGAAAAATACCGACATTGTCATCGACTGCCGCTCAGATGACCAAAGCCGTAAGATGCATGCCAATGATCGCCTGTATGCCAAAGAACAGCGCAATGATCGAAGCAATAAAAAAAGGCAATCCAAGAGTCGTGAATTGCTCCTTGAAAAAAATGCCGCGAATGGCGCTCAGCATAACGACAAGTAAAAATGTCAACGGGAAAAAAAGCACGAAATGAGGCCAGCCGACAACGATCGTCAACAGCATGCCCAGCTCGACTTCTCCTGTGTCAAAAAATCGTTCGTTTTTTCTTTGCAAAACGCTTAGGAGAAGAAGTACGAACAGCCCCACGCCAACTGCAATCAACGGATTGATCCAGAAGTGGGTCCACGCATAGCGGACAAAAACGAACACGCTTTGAATGGGCGGGAGCAACAGTTTTCCCATCGGATCCTGCGCCCATGCATAATACTGCAAACCGGTTTTTATTAGTGCAAATACGACGCGAAATCCAATGACAATAAACGCCAAGGAGAGGAAAGTTTTTCGACGAAGCGCTCCTGATGGAGAAGAAATGTAATTGACATAGCCAGCCCAGAAAATAACGGCAACAAAAAAAACGAGCGGGATCGCATCAAGTACTGACAGAAAAATTGGATTTAAAAAAAATACCGCCATATCAATAGAATTGATTTCAATACAGTATACCAAAAACAGCCCCCGGAATCCAAGGGCTGTTTTTATAAGAAGGAATGGCTAACTATTAGAATGCACCTGATGACGGCAGGATGGCGAGATCCGTTCCAACCTCATACAGCGTCGAATTGTTTCCTCCATCTTTCGTTGCGCGGTTGTCAGTCGTGGTAAACGCGATACTCTCAAGTTTTGCATCGAGCTCGAAAGTCAGTGGCGACTTTCTGCAGGCATACCGATAGTACAGGTCGGTATTCGCGGGAGTCGCTGCAACAGCAACCGTATTGATCGGATCAATCGGCATATTCGAGATCGGACTGCCGCCGACGATTCCGCTCAAGTTAACGGGAATCCATCCGGTTCCATCGGTAAGCGAACTGTTTGCCTCAGCTACTTGCGAAAAAGCAGTGAACCCGGTAACTATGCCAAATGTCAGCGTCGTTCCGCTGTCGATGGAAGGAAATATGGATTTCGTTCCTGACCCGCCGAGACACTTGTTGTTGCGGCTCGCACCGTTTACTCCATCAAGCGATGCAGTGGTAGTTCCCGTAACATACACGCCAATCGCCGTCTTCAAGCTTCCCATATCGGAAATGCGCTGTGTATCGCGCGCCTTTGCCAATGTTTCCGTCGGATCTAAAATAAAGATCAAAATGGCGGAAAGCACCGCAATAACCGCAATAACGATCAACAACTCAAGCAGGGTGAATCCTTTTTTTGCAGAATGTGAAATTGTTTTCATGTAATACGAAGTGATAAAGTCTTTCGACCTTGATTATGATTATACGATAAGTATACCGCATTCTAAAAAACTACACAAACAGTTTGCAAGCTTAATAGCTCGTTAGCGCTTCGCTCGTTAGCCCACATGCAAAAACCATATAGCGCTTTTTTACTGACGAGCTTCCCATCTATTGAGCTATTGAGCTACCCTATAGATATTTCTTTACAACATCGGCGACTTCATTGATGCGCATATTCGCCTTGATGACATAATCGTTCGCTCCGAGGTCCTTCGCGCGCTTTATGTCTTCCGGCTGGCCGAGGTTGCTTAGAATGATGACCGGGACATTTTTCCATGCGGGAAGCTTTCGCAATGCCGCAAGAATGTCGAACCCGCTTGCACCCGGGAGCATAAGGTCAAGCAATACGACATGCGGGGGGGCCTGATTCAGCCGCGCAAGCGCATCCGTTCCCGTTGTCACGGTTTCTACAGACATATCCTCTTTTTCAAAGCGAAGCTGATATGCCTTTACCAAAAAGCTATCGTCTTCGATAATCAATATTGTACGCTTTTGTTCGCTCATATATACAGTATACCACCGATCAAGCCCGGAAGGAACTCCATGCAGCCGTCAAGAAATGCGCACACCCACCTTTCCTTCCCGTGCGTCCATACCGACAAGCGGGATCGTGAAATAAAATGTAGTTTCCGCACCTTCCTTCGACTCAAACCATATCTTCCCGCCCCATCCCTCAACAAGCGATTTTACGAGGGACAATCCAAGACCGGACCCCTCTGGGACCATGCGCAACGCATTTTCAGCGCGATAGAACTTCTCAAAAATGCGGCTCTCATCCGCCCTGGAAATACCGATGCCTTCATTCGTAATCGAACAGACATACCGGTTGTGCTCCTCGACAATCATTACGCGAATAGTGGAATCTTCAAATGCATACCGATTGGCATTCGACAGAAGATTTTGCATAACCTGCCCGAAGATGTCGACATCAACGGGGACGGCGGTCAGGTGATCAGGATTGGTAAGTACCTCGACCGCTTGCTTTTTAAGGGCGAATATATTGCCGAGCGATGCAACGCTCTCACGGACAAACTCCCCAAGATCGGTCGGTGTCGGTGCGACCTTGATGCGACCCGCCTCGACGCGCGCGATCTGCAACAGAAGATTGATAATGCCCATCATGCGATCGGCCGACTGATAGGCAAGGTCCGCAAAATTTTTCTGTTCCGGAGTAAGTGGTTGTGCGTAAGATCCATCCATCAACATTTCCAAAAACCACTTCAGGGAAGTAAGCGGTGTGCGGAGCTGATGGGACGCAATCGAAATAAAACTCGTGCGCGCTTCGCCTATATTCTTTTCGTTAGTAAGATCACGAAAAACGATGACACCCCCGGTAAATAGCTGCGTAGAGATAGGAGCCGCAGTAAGGCCGAGAGGAAATCGCTTGCCGCCCCTGACTTCCCAATAAAAATTGTCCTCGACATTTGCCGTAATGGAAACCCGATCGTTAATAACCCGATGCAACGGTCGTTCTTTCTCAGGAATGGTCTCCTCCCCCTTGTAAAATGTTATAATGGAGGGCAAAAACGCATTTTCGAGACGCTCGCTCGGAATCCCCAATATCCGCCCGGCCATCGAGTTTGTTAGCACAATACGCAGATCCTTATTGAGCACAAACAGCCCCTCCCCCATGGATGCAAGAATCCCGCGCAAATAGTCGCGCTCGTCCTGCAGCTGAAGCTCAAGTGTGTGGGAATCTTCCAATACATTCAACACTGCGCGCTGGGTGTCCCGCAACACGATATTTTTTTGCTCAAATTCCTGCAACTGCAAAGAAAGTTTGGCGGTCTGCTCGGCAACCCGCCGGTCAAGATCCGCGTACGATACCTGTATTTTCTGCGCCATATCCTCAAACGCATCGGCAACCTCCTCGAATTCATCGCCGGTCTCGATGGAAACCCGGTATGCATAATCGCCTTCGCCGATCTTCTGAGCCGCAGCCTTAAGTAATTTCAGTGGACGCAAAAAACGAGCTACAAGAATATATCCAATGATAGCCGCGAAAAGAGCGGCAAAAAATACTCCAATACCCGGTACGGCGGAAATTATATACGCGGAAGTGGTAAGGGTTTCCGCATCTGACTCTATGACGAGAAAAAAGGATGTGTCTGCCACGCGCGACACCGAAATGACCTTATCTTTCTTTTCTACATTGTCATAAAAATCGATTGTGGTCGGTCCCCGATATGATTGCAATATGGAAACGATCGGATCATAGTGTAAGGTTCCAAAATCACTCCCCCCGGGAATTCTGTTTTCCGCAGTGATGCTTTGGCGCTTTTCCTGCGACAAGGCGCCGATGGCTTTATAGACATGATCGGGGATATCGGAGTGTACAACGATCCCGTCGGCATCCACGAGCATCGAATGCCCAAATGGTTCATCCGCAAATCGCTCGACTATTTCCAAAACGCCCCGTGCGGGAAATTTTATAACGACAACGCCGACTATTTCACCCCGCCCATTGATGACCGGCTGTGAAAAATAGTATCCGGGCTTGCCGGTCACCGCACCGATGCCGAATTCAATAAACGGCACTCCGACGATCGCCTGCTTAAAATAATCGCGCGATGAACGATCAATCCCGACAAAAACCAGTTCGGTCGACGCAATAATGGATCCTTTGCTATCCATCACGAAGATCGCATCATACAAATCATCGACGCTATATCGCCGCAGCAAGGCGACAACATTTGGATCCTGGATGACGGGATGCGCCTGCTGTAAATAATCGGCGATCTCCGACTGAGCTGTGATCGTTTTTGAAAGCCGGACCGAGCCGTCGAACGCCTGAGCAACCTCGCGTGCCTCGGAGACAACCCGCAATGTGATATCGTCCTTTTTAAGGGTAGAGAGGTTTTGCCGCACAACGACAAAAACTCCAACAGCGGTAATGGCCCCGAAAAAAATGGTGATCCCAACGAACGCCAGTGTTATTTTATTTTTTATTGACAGAGTCTTCTTCATGGGGAATGATCGGCTGTTTTATTGTTTCTATCATTTTCTTCAGTTCGATCATCTTCAATTCTCTCCCGATCATCGCAGCCTTGAATTTTTCCAGCTCGTCGATCTTCTCATATAGCTCTTTTGTTTTATCGGTTATCACCTGTTCAAGCTCCCGCTCAAATCGTTTACGCTGGGTCATATCTTCGACGATTAGTAGGAGCCGTTCCACCCGTCCGCCAGTCGCATCGGACAGCGGAACACCGTGATACCTGCGCCACAGCGGAACGCCTGAAGCAGGTAAAACATACTCGGCTTCCTGTTCGAATGCTTTTCCGGCCATCCCTTGCTCGATAAAACCGCCCATACCGGAACCCGTATAAGCGGGCAACTCAACGACATTCACCCCTATGGCCTCGCCTGAACCTTGCGCACCGGCAAGTTCGGCCATTTTTGGATTAAGAATTTCAACAACCCCTTTTTTATTTATGATGCAGATCCCTACGGGAGCCTTATCGACGATAGTCCTTAATTCATCCGCCTGCCGCCTGATAAATATAGATTGCCCGCGAAGTCCCATATAAGTCACGACACCAAATGTCAAAATAACTGCAAGCACAAAAAGAAAGACAAGAAAATACAGTCGGTCACGAAATGTGAATAGCGCAACCCCGTCGATATAGACGGAAACAACTCCCTGAACCGCCGCGCCTGCTCCTTCAGGAGCCGCGGGAATATATATCTCTATGACACCATCGAGCGCGGTATTAGAAATATCTTCGTGCTCGGGCTTTTCAAGAACAAGCTCGCCAAGCAGCGCCCGGTCGACTTCGGGATTGCGCATGACACTACCAACATCCTGCGGCTCCGTAGAAAATACAAGCACCCGGTCAGTATTCAAAATATTGACACGCCGAATGATCCCCAACGGCTTGATCTCATTAAGAAATTCGTCAAAGTGCATCGTGCTCATCGGATCTCCCCAGTCATGAAAACGATTTTCTATGAACAAATGTGAACGCATTTGCGCCTGCACGGTCAGCGCAAGCGGTTTAACAAGCAGATCCACAATAACCACATCTATCGTCCGCGAAAGGGCGCCAGTCAAAAAGCTGCCGAGTACTATGATAACGGCAACGGAAATGCCAACGAGGAGAGCGATACTGGATCGCCCTCGTCTCCGATTGTGGAGGGGAAGTATGACCATGCGCATGCCGTGTTGATGCATACAGTATACCAAACATATGCAAAACAAAAAATATGATATGCAAAATATGGTTTTCGGGATATAATGACAGTAAAGGATCATGGGTCTATCATCATTTTTCACAAAAGAAGAAACGATTGCGGGACTGGAAATAAGCGATTCGCATATCCGCATCAGTTTTTTTGACCATCATAAAAAAGGAGGTGCATCGACGCCCGACTTTTATCAGGAAGAGCACAAGCTCCCGGAGCATGCAATAGAGCAAGGCGTCATCCAAGACAGTGCGGCTGTCACAAAAACGATCACATCGCTCTTAAAGCCGCTATCGGGAGACATCCGCTACGCCATCGTGACGATACCGTCCCAATGCGCATACATAAAAACCATCACATTCCCGAAATCAATACAGGGGAAAAAACTAAACGAGGCAATGGACCTCGCGATCAATTTTCAACTTCCGATCCACACAGAGGATGTCTACCTCGATTGGGAGCCCGCTGAAGACCGCTCAAAAAATGAGGTTGTGCTGATAGCGGCCCAAAAATCACTCATCGATGGCTATATCGCGGCGCTTTCCGCAGCAAAGATCAGCCCCGTAGCCATAGAACCACACATATTCGCCGTACTGCGCTCGACTGCCCTGCCCCGCGAAGAACATACCCTTATTGTTGAAGAGTCATCGGCAGGAGATGTACTCTTTTGGATAGCACACGAGGGAATGGTGCGATTTGTCCGATCGCTTCCAAAACGGTTTTCCTCACGAAAAGAAGCAGAGATGCGAAGCATATCGGCAGCATATGAAGCAGAGCGCGGCGTCACCCCGACGGTCATGGCGCTTGAACACGCAACGATGCGCAAAGACATCGGAGCACGGGCGAATAAAAAACCGGAGAGCCCATGGCTTGCAAGCATCGGGGCAGCGAGCCGCGGAGCCGTTCCACGCGCACAAGATTCGCTGACAAGTCTAATGCCAATGGGAACCATGGAAGCCTACCGCCAGCAACGACTTGCTGCATTTATTGAGTTCATCGCAAATGCGACCATAGGCATTGCAATATTCTTTAGCATCGCATTTGCGGGAACATGGCTTCTGATGTCGTCTCTTCAGCAGCGCGCATTGTTGCAGATTGAAAATCTCAATGCCCTCCCGATCTCTGCCGATACGGGAGCGCTCGAAGCGCGGGCAAAAATGCTTAACGAGCTTGCCGGCGCCGCTCACCAGTCGCTTCAACAGATCCCCCACTGGAGCGCAGTCATCGATGAGCTCCGCAAACGCACACCGCAAGGGATCACCGTAACCAACGCAACCTTCCCTTCGCCAGAAGGAATGCTGGCGGTAACCGGCACTGCCGGCACCCGCGAACAACTGACGGTATTCAAGCGATCGATTGAAGAATCGGACCTGTTCACGGAAATAGCGCTTCCGGCGACAAATTTGGAAGTGCGTGAAATGATCCCGTTTTCACTTTCATTCAAACTCAAGGATCCGGCGGCGGCCTACATACAATGACCATGACGAAGCATACAAACCATTTCATCTACGCACTCATTCCCGATATCCTAAAGGTGTTCCTTGCAATAGCAATTGCAGGTACGCTCATTTCGATCATTGGCGCCCGAATAACCAAAATGGAGGTTACACTTAACGAAAAAAAGGCGATGACCATCGCACTCCAAAAGCGCAGCGAAACGACGGTGGCCCTAAGGAATGCATTCGCCGTCATAGGCGATAGCGACCGGCGAATAGCGGACGCATTCCCCGCTACGGAGAATGTGCTGGATTTTGTCACCGCAACCGAGACACTGGGTAACCAAAATTCAATGCAGCAAACGATACGATTCGACGCACCCGGACAACCAATAGTCGAAACGGAATCCATAACCATCATCCCCGTCAAATATACGATAACAGCCAACGGTACCATTACAACACTCGCAAACTATGCGCGCCAGTTCGAAGAACTTTCCTACTTCGTCGGCATCCGATCGATCACGATATCGACCGGATCGCAAAAGGGATGGGAAGATAGCTCTACGATAACCATACAAGGTACGCTGTATACGAAAAAAATATGACCGCGACAGAACCGGAACAAAAAACCCTATCGGTCCTTCAATGGATCAAGAGCATGCAATATCCTGCGATACTGGCCGTTTTCGCCGCCATCATCGTCGGCTTGTTCTTTTTTGCAGCCCGCTTTCTTTCAATGAGCATCAACGCGGCACTGTCATCGCCCGATGAAATGCAGATACAGGCCCAATTGACGCACATTAATATGTCGGATTACGAACCTGTAAAAGAAAAGCTAAACCTGCCGGCGATAGGATCAATCGGAACGGGAGCAGTCGAGCCACCCCTGCCACAAGAGCAAGCAGCACAGGAGTCGCTACCAACCCCGGCAAAGAGCATGTTCTCGATTGCAGTCTTTAATAGCACAAAACAACCGGGACTGGCGAATACGCTCAAAGGCGATCTCATCGCCGCAGGGTTTACGGTCGCAGAAACGGGAAACAAATCGCCCGCCGAGCCAACGACAATTATCCGTATAAAAGAACGCGTACAGGCAAGCCCCGCCATTATCGAAGAAATGATCCTGCTTATAGGGAAACGATTTCGCGTTGACGATCCGCAGATATTAGAAAATGGCTCGCCATACGATATCGTCATAACGATAGGGAGCTCGATAGCAAGATAAAAGGATGACACCCCACCCCCCAACCTCTCATCTCCAACCTCTTGCCCCTATTATCGGTTATAAGTCGCCCCACATTGTCATACCGAACGCGGGTCCCGTATCAAGTACGGGATAAACTCCGGCCGGTATCCAGAGTCTAAATGCTATTGCGTCACTACTGCAGAAAACACTGGATCCCGGATCAAGTCCGGGATGACACCCCCACCCCCCCAACCTCTAACCTCTCATCTCCAACCTCTTGCCCCGTTATCGGTTACAATTCCCGCCATGTTGTCGTTGCAATCTCTCCGTCAAGCGCTGCATCGAACACCACGCTGACCTGTACCCTTCGCACACTGCTTCTTGCCTTCCCCTCGGACACGATAATACGCGGATCGCCGAGCGTCCCGACTCCCGCACTTACGCTGACCCGGGCACACCCATCATCGGTCGCACATCCGTCGGCAACCAGATCGATCGTATAGCAATCTTCAGTCACACATACATACTGTTTATTTCTTGCAAGTTTAATAAGCGCATCGTGGGCGCCCGCCTCGGCATAGACCAATGCCTGCGCCGCATTGCCTTGTCCGACCGAAATAAGTCCTTCGGTAAAGCTGATCGCCGTAATACTGACGCCAACGGCAAGAATAAGAATGGTCAATGCAATGATGGCCGGCAATGTTGCTGCGCCTCTTCGGGAACGGAGTACTCGCAGCGGTATGGCAAATAAAAAAGGGTGGAGCGTCATTGGTGAAGTGGTACGGTTGTTTGCTTGACGGCAGCGTACTGCCATTCCGGGGCATCGCTATTATAATGTAATTCAATGGAAACGCCGACTGTGACAAATGCTTTCCCCAGCACTACATTGCTATTTTCCAAACGCGTGAAGAGAAGGGAATCAACAACAACAGCATCGCCCGTTACCACATCGGATGCATCGGAACATGCCCCACCGCTTTGGCGGCGGATGCGCCCGACGAGTACGCAATACTGCACGGATGTGCCATCCACGGTCAATTGCAACGCCGTGGATGTCGCGCTCGCCGTAGCCGGCACTGCTACGGCGGACGCGGCCTTAATATCCTGCGCTATCTTATCAACGGCAAACCGCATATTCGAATTGACCTCCGTTGCAGCCTCAACACGGGCACGGCCTTGATTGATGCTAAAAAACGCCCCCGTAATAAATGTCATTATGATCGCCAAAATGGCAATGTAAAGTAATAGCTCCAAAAGACTAAATCCCTTTCGCAAATTATTTTTCCCATTCTGCATCATATATATAATTCTTACTTCCTTATCTCACATCTCTTATCTCATACCTCCTATCTCCTACCTCATATCTCTTATCTCACGCCTCCTACCTCGCGCCCCTCACGGCGCCCAGCTCACCACCACATCCTGCACGGTCGGCGTATACGATCCACTTGTACTGCAATCCTGCGAACAGATTTGCACTTTATATCTATAATACCGCTGATTGTTATGGTATTGAGGAGAGCAGGATATTTCTATGGGAGTACTCTGCGTGCCCGGATCATACCAATCCCCGCTTGAACAGGTCGCTCCACCGATATAATTCCATGGGCCGCCTGAGTCGTTTGAAGAGGCAAATTGGAATCGCACCTTCCCTTGATTTTGCGCAGGGCCTCCGAGCACTCCTTTCCACGCAATGGAATTATATGCCCCGCCGATTGTCGTATCAAAAATCGCAGAAGTCACATCGCCCGTCGGCGGATAACCTCCGCCACACGCCGGAGGTTTATACCGATAGGTCATCGTCGCCTTTGCACCGAGTGCGGAAATGGTCACGCCACTCGGTATGACATTGAGCGTGTAGGCATATGTTCCCGGAGTTGCAGGGGCGATTGTCCCCGTGCCGTCTTTATACAAAACTTCAAATGGCGTGGGCGTGGAACCGACATTGGGAAGCGCAAATGTCTGCGCAGTCGCAGTATCGCCGTCGAGCTTGGCCTGCACGGAACCGCTGCCGGTGTACACACCGGATACGGTCACGAACACCGATTTGACCGATGTCGCGACTCCGGAAATATTGTCCCCGATGTAGAGGGAGAACGGAAGATCCGTCTGCCCGCTTACCTGCCCGGTTGACGCACCGATGTAAGTTTCGGTTGTTTTTATCTGATCCACCGCAAATACCCGCGTAACCAACGCAGACATAACAATAAATCCTATTAAAATGCTTAAACGAGTGGATTTTTGCATAATAAAGTATGGATTCTGTGCATTGCCGGTTATAGATTATCGGTTATAAGCCGCCCAGCGCATTGTCATACCGGCGAAAGCCGGTATCCAGTGTCCTGTTCCCAGCACTCTGGATCCCGTGTTCCGTCAGCGGACGGACAGGCTAAAGCACCGGATGACACCCCTCCAACCTCTTGCCCCTATTATCGGTTAACTAACGAGCTTCCCTTCTATCGAGCTATCGAGCTTCTAAGGTGTATACGCATATGTAACCACGATCTTTGCCGACGAAATATAGGTATCAAGGCTGGGCGAGATCGTAAGCGTATTAATGGTCGGATCATCGTTAATAGTAAGGTTTGCCGGATCGACCAAATACAAAATCTTGAACTGCGTTTTCGAAACAGCGTCGATCACATAAGAGCCTATTGCCTGTCCATTTACCTGCACCCCAACGGTGTTCGTACCGGAGGTTCCCGAAATGCCCGTCAGCTCAACGAACGCGCTCTTGATGGAGGGAGAGGTTTCAGGAAGACCCACAGTGAATGTCGGTGCCGTGCTCCCTCCACCAGAAATGGCCCCCGCGCTTCCGATGATATGGAATGACACGGTCTTGCCCGGCTGGTTGACGCCACCCGTAGCAAAGCTCAATGTCGAGCCGATCGTTTCATTGGCCGCGGCATCTTTCGAACGCACCCGATAATAATAAGTCGTATTGGAATCCAAATTCCCAAGCACGACCGTGTGGTTAAAGACATAGGTCGCGTCAAGCGCGGTACAATCGTTGTTGGTAGCGCAATTGTTTACAAATGTTCCGGTTGTATTGTATTGCACCTGACTCGTCGACTGCTCGCCCGAGGTACCCCATGTAATGGTGGCGGAGTTCGTATCAGCGGCGGCGTCGGGCCCGCTCGTGATTGCAGGCGCCGTCACATCGCGAATATAATCGGGCTCGGATTCAGGGTTGCCCCCGAAGGAAACCCAACCGGAATATTCATTGGTCGTCGTATTGCGCACGCGCGCCTGCCAATGATAGCTGCCGTCAGGATGTGGGTGGGAAAGCTGTGCATTATTCAAAACCATACAGCTCGTACACGCACCGCCGCCGACGACCGTCCCTTCTTCTGCATCAGCGCAATCCCCCGCTCCGCAAGCAAACGAAGTGCCAACCGGTTTTGACTCGATCTGCAGCGCCATATTGATCGCCAATGATGCCGCGATATCCGCCGCATGCACCATATCGCCGGCAGTAATGGATCCGCCAACCGAAATGGGTGTTACACCATCGGCCTGATATTGCAACAGGTTATCCGGATCATTCGGGATACTCGACAATACGGTAAATGCCTTTTCGTTGGATAGATAGGAATTGTTCGATGTCGCCTTGGTCGGCTGAGAACCGGCTCCGACAGCAGCAGGAACCTTTACGCAAACTTCCGTATGCGTCCACGCAGCGCCGCTGCCATTGCACGCCCCCGCCCCACCGCTCAGCGCAAGAAAGTCAGCATCGGGCGCTTGCGTCGTGCCAAATAAAATATTATCAGAAACGGTGGATCGGTTCCCTGCGGTAGGGCATGTGCCCGATTCACACAAATGATCGCCGAGGATCTGTACGGTCGCACCCTTAATATCGCTCGTTGGCGAGTTGGAAATAATGCGTGGCAACACACGCAAGTCGATATAATCAGTCTTTGCATCACTGTTGCGGGTCACCGTCACTGTGCCGGTATAGACGCTATTTGAAATTGCAGGGCTTACCTCTACGCACACGGTATTACCCGAATAACCCGCCGCGCTCCAACCGCCCGTCGTGCACGGCCCTTCGGCGGTCGCATGGATCGTTCCAGCGAGCGAGCCGAACCCGCCACCAAATGTCGCCGTCCCCGCGGTTGCCCCGAAGTGGTCGCCTTGCAGCATCATAAGTCCGTCCGTATCAGCCGCATTATATTCACGCGCGGCATTCGTCCCGCAATCGACACAAACCGCCATGCCGGTAACATTCGGATAAATAGTAAAGTTCAAATCGGATGCATCACTCTGCCCGCCTGCGACAACTTCAACGGCGCTTGCTCCGCCAAGTGTTGCAAGCCCGGGGTCAATCGCATAGGTAATTGAGGTATTGGACCACGCGGTAATGTCGCCATCGGCAACCGTTGCGTTGCCGCCGACCACAAACCGAACACACCCGGTATCCACCGCGCCGGAACAATTTGCGCGCGAACCGCCCGGCGCAACGCCGAATCCATACCCGGTGACTGTGATTGATTCATAGCTTCGCCCGCCGTCGGCAAGCCCGCTCCCATAGGTCGTTGCCGTCGCATTGGGAATAATAGTAGTAGATCCGGCAAGCACCGCGCCGCCGCCGGCAATATCGGCAGTCCCGGATGATAGCGTTACATCGCTATTTGCAGCAATCGAAAAATCGACGGTCTGCCCGCCTTTCGGCGCGTTGGAACCGTTCTTTGCATCGTAGCGCACATAAAAATAATAGGTTGTGCCCGGTGTCAACGCGAGCGAACCACTGAATGTGACCGTTCCCGCGGTGAAGTTCGCGACCGTGCCGTCATATTGTCCCGTCACACCGTTGCTATAATTGCCGTCCGTATCATAGAACAATGCAACATTGGAAAGATCGTTGGTCGCATCGACCGTACCGGTCTGTGTGACTTTGATCGATCCAACGGTTACCGCAGAACCATCAACGCTAAGCGTAAATGCCGCGCATATTCCGGCATCAGCACACAAGGCTGTGTTCGCATACTGATCAGAATCGCCCGAATTAATGTTCGACACCATCGATCCTGCGGTCACGCCGATGGTCAGAGCATTAGACACATACCGATCGTACACGAAATGGAATCCCTCAGGCGGAACGGCGTTGAGCGTCCCCAATGAGGCTCCTCCATCGGCATTGGACCATGTAAACTCACCAGCAGCATCCATAACAACCCGTTTTGCATAAATCGACTGAGTCGAATCGCTAATGGCAAACATAACCTCGCTCGAATCAAACGGATTATTATCCGCGCGATACCTGTGACGAATATCATTCAAGTTAGGAGAGATGACGGTATCAGACTGTTGCACCGGAGCCGATCCCGGCGTCGCCAAAAACCAGTCCAAGTTTCCGCCGGAGGCATCATCATATACAATAATCCATCGGGTGATGGATCCGTTGGTCAACCATGCGGTCTGATTCAACCGCTTGCCGGCAGTCGGCGCCTCGGTCGAAATATCGAGGTTGGCATAGCCCGTCCACGCAGACCCGCTCCAATACCCGGCCGAAAGATCGCCGGTGCCGTTATCTGTCGCAGACATGGACATCTGGTCGGTCAGCGGGTCACCTGACAAGTCGATATTGGTACCCGCATCGGCGACCGTAGGAATGGTCCCGTTGAGCGTCCACACACACGAGGCGCTATTGCCCGTACAGGCGGCATACTTCAAAAGCCCGGTCGCGCCTTGCCCGGAATTACTCCACACGATCATCAAATCTCCGGAGAGCGATTCATACCCGATGTCAAAATCGTCGACATCCTGCGCGGCAGCGGCAACTTCAAGCGTTGTCGACAACGCGGCAGACGGTTCATTCCCCCATGCAGACCCAGACCAGACCATTGCCGACAGGTCGGAGTTTGCATCCGCCCATATTGCGGCGACCAAATTCGATCCGCTCGTCCCGTTTTTCGCAAGCTTGACCCATTGCACCACACCGGATGTCCGCACCGGATCAAGGTTGGTCGCTCCCGACCAATTGCCCGATCCGCATCCCGATGCACCAGATTTGGTGCGGTACGCAAGCTCGTTCGTTGCCCCCGCATTAGTGGAATACAGTACAATAACATCACTCGACGCATCTTCATAGGAAATATCAAACCGGCGTGTCGTGCCAGTACCACCCACCGCAACGGACCATTCATTTGTCCATGTTACGCCGTCATAGCACATAATCTGCAGATTGCCCGCCGGATTTAAATATCCTCCGATGAATTCTTGTTTCATGGACGCCGGCTTGAATACAACAATATTCGGCTGCGTACCGGTAACGGTAGGCTCGGCGGCACCAAACGAATTGGTCGCGGAAAAATAATCCCTGACTTGCGGCGTCGCATCCCCCGCTATGCCATAAAACAATATACCGTCACCATGGGCCGCCTGCGCTTGCGGCGCCTGCACAGCATCGGCAAGCGTATCGAAATGCAACGCAGACAGGATTACATACCCGCCGTTGGAAAGAAGCACTACGAAAATCATCGCGCTGGTCAGCGCGACTTTTTTTACAAAACGAAAAAATTTCGAAGGTATTCGCAATCGTTTTTTTATGAACATATATACGATAAGTATACCGTTTTTCGCGCATCCCCACAAACTTTTCATAGTAAATATTCGCTCAATGACGCCCCCTCGCTCCCTCCAGTCGTATAGGGAGTTTATCCGCCCCTTCGCCAATCAACGGATTCACGCTATCGGCGAAAATTTGCCATGTTTTGTGAATCTGCTGTCCAAATATACGATCGTATATTTAGACAGCAGATATCGGATCAAAGCGAATATCCACCGCAAGGCAAACAAAAATACCCGTGCGGGTATTTTTGTTTGCCTTGTCATTAGGATATGAGGTCAAGCAATTGTTGTATTTCTTTCGCGTGCTTTTGAACAAGCGAGGGGTCTCTGAAATTTTTCGAAAACTCGACGAGCTTTTCCATGACACGCATGAGATCCTCCTTTGTAGGATTATCGAAATTGCCGCCGCTTTCAGCAAAAGCCTTTTTGACCAACGCCGAACAATACGACCGGTCGGTACTCTCATTGGGCATATCAAGCCCGGTATCCTGACAATGCGCCTCGTAGAAACATTCAATAAGTGCGTCACGAACCATAAGTGGCATGACCGGCTGTTCAGTATCGATTCCATAGATAATAGCCATAGTATAATAAGTATACAACAAATAAGCTCGATGGAAAAGAAGTCTTGATAGCTTAATAGTGAGTGCAAAATGTAGGATACAAAGAAGCGCAAAGCGCTTCTTTGTATATCTTGACTAACGAGCTATCAAGCTTCTTCTCTATGGAGCTATCCTTCTATTAAGCTATCAAGCTAATGAGCTATCGAGCTTTACTCACGCTTTTTCCACGCGCTCGGCATACTCGCCGGTCTGCGTATTTACACGAATGATGTCGTTTTCGTTGATGAACATGGGTACATTCACCTTTGCGCCTGATTCAAGGACCACGACCTTCGTGCCGCCTTGTGCGGTATTGCCCTTAATGGCCGGAGGGGCTTCCGCGACCCGGTATTCCATTTTGACCGGCAACCGCACGGCGAATATCTTTTCATTAAAGATAAGCGCGACCACTTCCATGTCGGCCTTCAAAAAATCCCTCTGATCACCGACCGTTTCTTCGGTCAAGCTGAACCGCTTACCCGGGTTTGCCGATTCGCAAAACCAAAACTCGCCCTTGCTTGCATACAGATATTTTGATTTCAATTCTTCCACTTCGGCTTCTTCAAATTCGTCGGCCGGCTTAAAGTTGCGCGACAGCACTTGGCCGGTGCGCAGATTTTTCAATTTCGTCTGCACGGAAGAACCTCCCCGTCCGACATGCTGATGGGATATTTCAAGTACAATAAACGGATCTCCGTCCATAATGATAGAGCTTCCTTTTTCCAAGTCGTTGATGCCTAACATAATGTATATATTATAATGATTTTATTCTACCATCTACGCAAAAGCATAAATCTGCATGCACATTGTCATACCGGCGGAGGCCGGTATCCAGCATTCCCCGAATTGTCATACCGGCGGGTGAGGGCCTGTCCTCGACCTGATCGGGGACCGGTATCCAGCGCCTTGTTCCCCGCACTCTGGATCCCGTGTCGGAGCACGGGATGACACACTCACTTCTCTTCCGATGAAGCGTCTAACCCCTGCCCTTCTTTTCTTTTTTGTAATGATTCTTCGATTGCCTTTTTCAGGTCATCGATATTGACTGCTTTTTTCTCGAACACATGCCTTGGTTTATCCTGCGGCATGCTGCGAGATCTATCGTCCATCGCTGGGCGATGCGGCACAGGACTGGTGCCACGATCTCCGCTAAATGGCCGCGCGTTCGTCGGCCTGTCGGTCAACGGCCCGTCCTGGGATGCCCGCGCAAACGACGATCTGTCCTGATCTGCCGGCTGGCGGACGAAGGATTTATCCTGCTTGCCCGCCGGTATCCGCCCGCTGGCGGAGGAGGAGGACTCGGAACCAAAGGACCTCGAATATTCACGCTTCGGCGGATAATCCCTCGGGGTCAGTGTTGAGCCCAGCGACCGTTCATCCCGGCGCATAACCTTATCTGCCATAGACGCCTTACCCGAACCCATATATTCCTTGGCGATCATTTCATCAACCAACGCCTTAGGCATGGAATAATTCCTACGGGAGTTTTCAATAATGACATCCTCGTAATTCGGCTGCGGAATTGGATACGGCGGCAAGGTCTCTGCCGAAAATGGTCTCGATGCCTGGCCGTCAACCAACAATTTAAGGTAAATATGCCGGTTTGACAAGCCGATCATATCCTGCGGCGTAAACTCGGGCTCGAATTCCTTTTCAAAAAATACGGCGTCGATGGCGCCAACGCGGAACATAGCCAAGGTGCCAATGTTGCCGACGATTGCCTCTGCAAGCCCTTCTTCTTTTTTAAGCTGATCGACATACTGGTGGGCCAGCGTCAAGCCAAGTCCATATTTGCGCGCCTCGGCGAAGATCTTCGTAAATGAACCAGTGGAAAAGTTCTGAAACTCGTCGATGTACAAAAAGAACGGCCTGCGTTCACTCTCGGGAATGTCGATGCGGCTCATGGCAGCCAGCTGGATCTTGGTAATGATCATGGCGCCGAGCAATGCGGAATTATCTTCGCCGAGACGGCCCTGCGAAAGATTGCAAATCAATATCTTGCCTTCGTCCATCGCCTTGCGCATGTCGATGGTGGACTTCGGTTGACCGATGATGTTGCGAATGACCGGGTTGGAACTGAATTGCCCAACCTTGTTCTGCAACGGTGCAATGGCCTCGGTCATGAATTTGTCGGTATATTTTGCAAATTCGTTTTCCCAGAACGACTTGATGACCGGGTCCTTTAAATTGGAAACGACCTTCAGGCGGTACTCTTTCTCCGCAAGCATGCGCATAATACTTAATAGGGTTGTTCCCGGATATTCCAAAAGCGCCAACAGGGTGTTGTTCAAGATATATTCCATACGCGCAGACCATGCGTCCACCCAGATTTTTTGAAACACGCCCATTACGGCCGACGCGACAAGGTGCGCATGTTCATCACCGACGCGTTCAAGCGGATTGAACCCGACCGGATTTTCAATATCGGCCGGATTGACATAAATGACATCCTTAATGCGATCCTCGGGTACATGCTTAAGCAACTCTTCGACGAATTCACCATGCGGGTCGAGCACGGCAACACCGAATCCATTCTTGATGTCGTTGATCATCAAGTTTTTCATCATGGTGGTCTTACCCGTACCACTCTTCCCGACGATGTACATATGCCGTAGGCGGTCGTTCATTTTGATGCCAAAATTAACGCTTTGATTGCGAAAATTCGTCTTTGCAAAAATTGAAATTTCTTTGTTACTCATAATATGTCACAAATGAAACGCGAACTTTTTTTGTCATTCCGAAGCTTGCCGAGGAATCTGTAATAATCAACTGCAGATTCCTCGGCGTTACGGAGTACCGTTTCGCTCGGAATGACAATACTGATGGTATGTTGTTGGTTATTTATTCTATCGGCAGATTCTCCGGCGGCTCGCCTTTCTTTGCCTCGATACGGCGCATGCTCGGCGCGGTAACCAACGATGACGGCACATGGTACAGTGTAGCCAATTCTTCAATAGAAAAGACCGGCGCCTTTTTGATCATGATCCGCTCGCGATAGGCCCCGAATATGGCCCGCTTTTTCATGAATTCCTGATGATTTTTCCACGCCGGGAACAACCACGCCCTTAGGCCCTTAGGCGGGTTTACCGATGTTTCCTTGTTGGGCTTGAACGAGTTCATATGCTGAGATCCGAATTGCTTGAACGCGCCCATGATGCCGCCGATGTACCCCTTGTGGAATGTTTCTTGTCGGTCTATAAATACTGCGCGCACGCTTACCTCATAGCACAGCTTTGATATTTTCCCTTCGACGCCCTCGAGTGCCTCCTTTTCGGAAAAACTCAACGACGCAATGGTCTTTGGCGCGGATTCTGATTTTTTCGGAGGCTCCGGCCATTCCGGAGTGCTTATAAACGCAAGGAAAAAATTCTTGATCCACAAGACAAGATAATCAAGTATGCTCAACTCGGGAGCAACCTTTACCTCGCGGCCCAGCATTTTATCGACGATCGCCTGCCCGCCCTTTTTATAACTGTGCGTTTTTTCACCGGTCGGCTTGGATATGTATTGCACGAAGATCATTTCATTTTCGCGCAACTTTGACATAGTCTCCAAAATGACCGTAAGCGGATCGAGGCGCTGTTCTTCTTCTTTTTCTTCAAAGTATAGATAAGTTTTGATAGGATACGCGCTGTCTTTATCAAGGACCATATCGACGCCCCATACATCATATATGTCGTTGGGCAACATCATCGGCAAAAAGCTGATGTAGTCATCGACAACGGCTATTTCCGCGGCAGGATATTGCGCAAACAGCGCAGACTCAGTCAAATTGCGATGCTCGGCCGGCACGCGCACATAAAAATATACGCCCCCGCTTCGCCCAACCATTTCAAACGACAAGGCGTTTTGCACCTTTCCCTTGATGTTTTCGTCCCACCATTTGATCTCGCCGACATAGGTGCCATGGATCGTGGCAAACACCTGTTCCATGGACTTCGGACTGCGCAAGTTTTCCTTAGGAATGCGCAATTCGAGCACGACCCACTTCTGCGCTTTTTTTGCCGCTTTTTTGTTCGAGTCGACATAGAGGTCCCAAAGATAGAACGCCAAGGCGACCGGAATGACGATCCACCAAACATACGAAAAGACCTCGCCAATGCTTCGCGCAATGCCAAGGATAATATCCTGTACGATCGGGGTGATCGAAAAATAATCCAATAGAAAGTCCGAAATGTTTTCCATGTATCTCTTTTAGTATATCGTAAAATGGTCCAACAAAAAAGCGCGGAAAGGCATGCGCTATGACTTTTTGCATTCTGCGACTGCGAGCCTGTGAAAATGGCGGATCAAATGGGCGATGGAAATCTCCTCAGAAACTGCGTTGTTTGAGCGGCGCACAGGAGCGAGTTCGCAGTTTCGTAAGAGATTTCAGAGCCCATTCCGCCATTTTTACTCGCTCGCGATTTTTGCCGTACTTTATTAAAAAAGTACGAAAAGATGGCTTCCCGCCTCCGCGGGAATGACAAAGGAGCGCATACGCGCTCCTTTGTGTTGTTATTGGATTATGTTACGCAACATGATATGTTCCGTTGTCCAATCGTTTGAAATATTTCTTGTTCTGCAAGTTGAGCAAAATAGTGTTTTCCTTCAAGAATCGCTGAGAGGAAACCAACTGCACGACCTCGTGTTGGGCAAGCGGACCATTGTCGACAAGCACCTGCTTGATGACATCCTTTGCCGTACCCGGGAAAAACCCATGTTCGGTCAAACCATACATACCGCGACCTACGAGGACAAATCGCCCATCCTTGATCAATTCATTATGGATCGTCTGCGCATACACCGGCTTTTTATCGAACCCGATCGAATTGATCGTGGTGGCAATATCGCGGAAGTGCATCGGCTTGCCATGTTTGCGCAAGATAAGATACGCCTTTGCGCGCGCGGTCTTCGGCGTGATCTCTTCCCAATGGGAAAGACCAAAATCGGAATACGGATTCACGGAAAACTGCTTCGAAATGCCAAGGTAATTCATGCCGACGGTTCGGTCGATGCCCGAAGCGGTCACGACCTGTTTGAAGTGCGGGTCGAACTGTCCCTTGAAGACTATTTCTTCTTTTTTGCCTCCAAAGAACTTGACCGCCTTTTCAATGAAAGTCTCTGCCTTTTTGACGACAATATTGTCCGAGGACCAAAAGCCATAGGAATGATCACTTTCAGAGTGGTACATCGGCTCGCCGGCAATGCGGAACAAGAAACGAAACTGGTTCTTATTTACGGTCGCATCTTTCAATACCGTGCGCATGTCTTCGACAAAATCATCTTCCTTGCGAACGCCGCCCAAAGCAACGAGCTGCTCCTTGGCGACCTGCACCAAGCGATCGCCACCTGCATCGCTGAAGCGTTCCCGCGCCAAACGAAGCCCTTCTGCCTCTATCTGACGCACGCGCTCACGGGTAATGCCGTTGCGTTCGCCGAGTTCCTGCAGGGTCTTTTCCTGTCCATCGCGAAGTCCAAAACGTTCCTCGACTATTTCCCGTTGTCGAGCGGACAATGCGTGCGTTACCTGTTCGATGATATTGCCTGTGTTCTTCATAATAGTTAAATCCAATCTACCGATTAATGATTAAACTTTACTTAATTTACGGGATAATGTCAAGAGGGGGCTTGCCACGAAGATCGAGGAGTAGGTTCCCATGGCAATACCGATCAATAAGGTCAAAACGAAGTACTGCAAGGTTGCCGGACCATAAAAATACATGGCCACCAAAACGATCAAAACGGTCAATGATGTGTTGATGGAACGGACGATCGTTTGGTTGACGCTCTTATTTACGATGTCGGAAAACGAAGTATTTCCGCTGTGGTTAAGCACATTTTCACGGATCCGATCAAATACCACAATGGTGTCGTGAACGGAAAAGCCCATGACTACGAGCAATGCGACAATGAAATTCGTATCGATCTCGACGCCAAACTTCCAACCCAAAAAGGCAAAGAAACCAGCGGGTACGATCACATCATGCAACAAGGTGATCAGCGTGATGATGCCGTACTTCCATGATTTCACCGGATAAGAAACTTTGCGGAACGCATAGGTCACATACAGTGAAATTCCCAAAACGACATACAGCATTGCCCACAATGCCTTATTGCGCAATTCCTGACCCACGGTCGCGCCGATGGACTGAAACTGCCCTTCATCGATAGTCCCAAAACGGGTACGCATATCCTGCAAGTGCTGCTGATGCGCAGCCTCGGAAATAGCGGACATGCGGATCAGATAGCTTCCGTCTTCGACGGGAAACATGGTGAAATTTTTATCTTCGAGCGTGGTGCCCAAAAAATCCTTCAGCGCGGCTTCGTTCATGACGACCTCGCCGGAAACCTGCTTCACCTGCCACATCGTTCCCCCGCGGAAATCAATGCCAGTTTTAAGACCGAATACGGCAAGCGCGGCAATACTCACGATGATCAAGATCGTCGAGAAGCCGAGAAACCATGCTTTGTGTTTTATGATATTCATAGACCTGTTAAATGATGACGATTAGTGCTTCTTTGTTTTTAACGAAAACACATACATGAGCAATCGGGTCACGGTAATGGCCGAGAACATGCTGACCAATACGCCGATACCGAGTGTCAATGCAAATCCTTTCACAAAGCTGGATGTGGTAAAGAACAGGATCAAGCAGGTGATGCCCGTTGAAACATTCGAGTCTCGGATGGAAGACCATGCACGGCGGAATCCTTCTTCGACCGCGGCAGATTTGGAAAGTCCGCGCTTTAACTCTTCTTTAGTGCGCTCGAAAATAAGGATGTTTGCATCCACGGCCATCCCGATGGAAAGAATGAAACCTGCGATACCCGCAAGGGTCATGGTAACACCCAATTTGAAGATTGCCGCAGACAGTGCGATGTAAATGACCAATGCAACGGACGAATAGAGGCCAAACCTGCGATAGTACGCGAGCATAAATAATATGATGGCGATGGTGCCAAGATACCCGGCCTTGATCGCGTTCTTCAGCGATTCCTGACCAAGGCTTGCGCCAACGGTCTGCTGGCTGATGAGCGACATCGGAGCGGACAATGCGCCCGCATTAAATCGTTCCACCATTTTGCGCGCTTCATCGGAAGTGAACTTGCCCGTGATCTGTGCGGTTCCGCCGGAGATCTTTTCCCGTACGGTCGGCACTTCAATGGGTTCTCCATCCAAAAAGATCGCGATCGGTTTGCCGATGTTGCGTGCGGTCAATTCTTCAAACAATGCGGCGCCTTCGTCGTTGAACTCAAGGCTTACGCTCGGCGTGCCAAGTGTTTGGTCGAATGTCATCTGCGCCTTTTTCAAATAACGGCCGGTAAGGTTGGTCGGCAAAAATGCGGTCGTCGTACCGACTTCATACACTTCACGAAAATCAAGCATCGGGGTTTCGCCGATCTGCTTAATGGCTTCCTCGACGGGAATACCTGCAAGTTCCACGATCAACCGATGCGACTCGCCTTCTTTCGCGGTAACGACCTGCGGCTCGCTGACGCCAAACAGGTTCACGCGCCGCTCGATGACATCCTTGAGTCCGTTCATGACGGAATCGCGATCTTTTGCTTCGACATTGGACATGTCGACCTCGTACACTAAATGAGAACCACCTACCAGATCAAGCCCCAGTCTCCATGGAGCGATCCTTGAACCAAAATCAAACGGTTTTTTCGATATTGGGAGAACAAACACTGCGGCCAACACGGCCACAACGGCAATACCGGTTAAGATAAGTTTTGCGTATGTTTTCACGATGAAAAGAATATATCACAAAAAATAAAAGGGTGCAAGAAACGGGTGCAAAAAAAAGAGGGGCCGAAGCCCCTCCCTGTGGTTTTACCGGTAAACCGGTGTTACGCCGCCCTAGAGCGGCGGAGCGCCGTTACCGCGGCCTCAAGAGTGCGGATGAATTTGTTGGAAAACTCCAACAGTTCACCCTCGAGGTTCTTGTCGCTGGTATAGCGACAGTACGACGAAAGGGAAATCCATCTCCCCTTGTGTTCGTTCATCCACGCCAGCGTGCCGGCGCCGCGGACGATCTTGACGATCGGCATTTCGCCACCTTTGCCGATCTTTTTCTTCTCAAGAGAAACAAGAGCGGCTCCGGCGCGGAAGACTTTCCCATTGGTCTCCCGATGAGGCAGATTAAGGGCGTAGACCCCGACAATGCCCCTGCGCATATCGCCGAGTTCAGCCTCTCCGTTTTGCAGAATGAACTCGATCTCGGCCCGCTCGGCCTTGCCGTCGTTTTTCTTGACGGCGCCGATGAACTTGCGCAGCTCCGCTTCGAGCGCGCGTTGCGGGCCACCGGTGTAAACCGACAGGTACGCCTTTTTGGCGTAGAACAAGGTCCCCGAGGGGTACTTGTTGTCGGCAGCACGGAAAGCCTGCTTCTCGGCATCGGTCGGTTCGCGGAACCGCCCGATATCCACGGCACGCACCAGAAACGCAAGCGCGTTTTCAGAGGTCGGCGAGGCAGAACGGATCTCTTCGATGAAAAGTGCGAACTTCAACGACTTTTGCAGCTCTTCATCGCCCGCGCCGAGGATCTTTTCCTCCTCGGCTGCGAGCTTTTTCAGCTCCGCAACATCGCCGGATGTCAGCATGCCACCACGCTCCTTGACCAGATTAATCTGAGTCACGCGGGCGCGGATCATGATGATCTTCTGCGCCGCCTTCTGGGCGTACGCGCTCCGGCCGCGGGCTTCCTCGACCTGTTTCTCGATGTCGTCATCGCTGACGACCGCCACTTTAATGGCGTCGAGGTCGGGTAGGGCGGGTTTTACTTTTTCCTTGCTCCTCTTTGCGAGGGCAAGTTCAAACTGCTGGGCAAGCGGGGCGGTAAGTTTCTTGGCGGTGCTTTGGGGATCGGTTGATGCGGTTGATGCGTTCATCGTTCTTCCTCCGTCTTGTTTTCTTCCGAACTTCGTTAATTTCTGAACAGCATTCCAATGTTTAGCGCTCTCCGATAATTCACCTCCTTGGTATATGGGTTTGTAAACGAACTGCGTATATTTAAATTAAAGCATATAAGTAACAATAAGTCAATACCACCAAAAGACGCTTAGAATGGACCAAAATTGAATGTTGCCCGTTCCGGCTCTTCGCTCCCCCACTGCGGAACCAACAAATAGCCCTGCGTGCGGGCAAGCTCATACAGATCTTTTGTTATGCGCACATCGTGCAAGCAATAATCGGCAAGCTCCTCCAGTCTGCCCTCGCGATACATCACCGGAGCCTCAAGACTATGGTGCGTTTTTTGCGTTCCCAGATTTACCTTTGCCAAAAGATCCAGGCTGATCCGTCTCCCTAACTGCATTTCGATGTCATCGAGCAGGTCGATGCGCGGCACGCCGTACAGATTGAACTTGCAGTGCTTGTTCAATACGGGAATATCGAATCGGGTAATACTGAACCCGATGATGCATTCGGCATCGCGCAACAGTTCACTGCATTCGATCATGTGGTGTTCGTCGAACGAAATATATTTATCTTGCGCATAGGAAAAAAGACCCACCACGGAAACCTGCAGGTCGTTAAAATTATCCCGCCCCACTTCGGCGAGCGTGTTTTTTGTCTCGATGTCGAAAACGATAAAGTCACGCATACCTTCTTTAGGTAACGCTTTTTAGAAGATATGTCAATTTTTTCAATTGCGCATCATACACCGCTTTATCCTGCGCTTCCACATTCAACCGCACCAGCGGTTCGGTATTGGAAAGCCGCACATTGAACCACCAATCGGGATCTGCAAAATCCATGCCAATGCCATCTGTCTTCGATATCGCGGCAGCATCCTTTTTATATGCGGCTTCTATGCGCGCAAACAACGCGGCAGGCGCAACGGAAGGCGAAATAGGGACATTGATCTCTGGCGATCGGTATGTTGCCGGCAAGAGGTCCACAAATTCAGACAGCGCATACGGCAATCGCGCAAGCGCGTTCAGCACCGCGACGGCCGCCATGATGCCCGAGTCGCAATAGAAAAAGTTTTTGAAATAATAATGCCCCGATCGCTCGCACCCGAATTCGGCGTCTTTCGCACGCATCACTTGCTTGATATGATAATGCCCCGTCTTGCCCGCAATGCGTTTCGCGCCAAGCAATTGCCGGCGCACAAGCCATCCATCTTTTGCATCGGTCACAAATCGATTCGGACGCAAGGACCACAGTAGCAGATATGCCACGACATCCGGATCGACAAAGCGTCCCATATCGTCAATAAAGAAAACACGGTCTCCGTCCGCATCGAAGATGATGCCCACATCGGCACCATTAGAAACAACACCCTCCTGTAACGCGCGCAGCGAACCCGCGTGCAACGGATCCGGCGCATGATTCGGGAAGTTCCCATCAGGCCGTCCATTAAGAATGATGCTATCCGAAAATAACCGCTCTATCACAGACCCCGCAGCCCCGTTGGAACAATCAAAAACAACATCGAGTGTTTTTACATCGTCGCGCAAAAACCCGTTCAAAAAATCGATATATTCATCAATGAACGGCGAGGTCTTTTTCATATTGCTAACAGTATATCAAAAATAGACCCAAAGCCCCATGTGGAAAAAAGCCGCGAGTGTCCGCGGCTTTTATGCGATGTAAGGCAACGCGTTATTCATGCATGCCGGATAAAAACCCTCTTGGGCAATTTGCCGGTTTGGGCATCATTCTGGTCGCTTCTGCCGTAAGCTCCTCGATCAGCTGTCGAAGAAACAAGCGGCAGGCGATCATATCGGTTCCAGCGGAAAGCATGGCGGCACGAATCTCCAACAGCCGGCGCACCGCGACAGAGAGGTCCTCCGCCGATTGCCATTGCGACATGCGCAACAGATTGCCGAGCTCAAAGAGCTGTTTTTCATGCGAATGCGACACACTCACCATCTGCGCCTTCGCTTTCATCAGCGCGATGACTCCGAGATACAACGGCAACTTCCCCTCGATAGTGTGCATACCGCCTCCTCCTCTGTGGGTGTGCAGTGAATAAAAACGATGTATGTAAGTAGTACTAAGTCCAGTAAAGCGCATAATGGAAGAACTTGTCAAATCCCACAGGATACAAAAAATCGGAACATCTGTCCCGATTTTTCAACCTGTTAACACGCTAACCCGTTAACCGATCATCGTTTATTTAATAATGTCCTCTTGTACACATCCAAATGGGTCAATATAAGCCCTGCGCCTTTGGCCACGCAGAACAGCGGCTCTTCGGCAACATAGGCATTCACGCCCAACATACGCTTCAGGAAGTCGGCCAAATACGGGATCTGCGCACCGCCGCCGGAAATGATTATGCCCTTTTCCATAACATCCGCAACAAGCTCGGGCGGAGTTTCATTGAACACATTCTGCACTTCGCTTGCGATATCAAGCAGATACGGATGGATCGCCTCGGCAACCTCATTTGAGGTGACCATAATATCTTTTGGCAATCCGGTGATAAGGTCGCGTCCGCGCACTTCCATAGTGCGCTTGTCTTTGGTCGTCAATGCGGAGCCGATCTGGATCTTGATCGCTTCGGATGTTTGCTGTCCTATGGAAAGCGAATACTTTTTCTTGATGTAATCGACGATGGCCATGTCGAACTTGTTTCCCGCAACGCGCAAGCTTGCCCATGATACGATACCACCCAGCGAAACCACCGCGGTTTCGGTCGTACCGCCGCCGATATTAATGATCATGTTGCCCGCATGGGAATTGATCGGAATGCCCGCACCCAATGCGGCGAGCATCGGCTCGCGCACAATATAGGCTTCGCGTGCACCCGCTTCTTTTGCGGCATTGATCACCGCGCGACGCTCCGTTTGCGTAATGCCAGCCGGAACGGAAATAACGATGTCCGGCTTAAACACATTAAAGGAACCAATAGCCTTGGTAATAAAATATTTCAACATCGCCTTGGTAATATAGTAGTCGGCAATAACACCCTCCCGCAATGGCTGGTACGCCACGATGTCGCTCGGCGTTCGGCCGATCATATCCTTTGCCTCCCTGCCAACAGCAAGCACCGTATTCTCGGGCACGCTCAATGCAACGATGGTTGGCTCGTTGATGACAAATCCCTTCCCTTCTACAAATACGATGGTATTTGCAGTTCCCAGATCGATTCCGATTTTTCTCGTAAACATGCGATTGTTTCTTAAAAAACGGGCAAGTGCTCAAGGCAAAACCACCCGCAATATACTTAGTTATATTACTCGATACTACCCTTTTTTTATCGATTGTACAAATTACTCTTTATCGCGCAAAAACTGATTAAAAAACGCGGCCGATCATCAATCAACCCGGCGAATATCCGCGCCAAGCGCCCTAAGCCTGGTATCGAGAACCTCATATCCTCTGTCAATCTCCTCAATACCCTCAATAACAGATTCACCTTCGGCGACCAACGCAGCAATCATATGCGCCATGCCGGCACGCAGGTCGCGCACCTTGAGCGTATCAACACCCCGCAACGGGGTCGGGCCGGAGACGATAGCGCTGTGCGGAAATCCCTGTCCGTTATAGCGACACGACAACTCCCCAAGACATTTCGAGAATACGGCAATATTTGCACCCATGGCCTTCAACTCTTCGGTGTATCCGAACCGGTCCTCATACACGGTCTCGTGCATGACGGATGTGCCCGCCGCCTGCGTGAGCAGGATCAAAAACGGCTGTTGCCAATCAGTCATGAACCCGGGGTGCGTATCGGTTTCCACTTCGCTTGCCACCAGTCCATCTTTACGGAAAAAGGTAATGCCGTCATCTTCGATACGGTACTCCCCGCCGATCTTGCGAACCGCATTCAAAAATGTGATCAGATCTTTTTGTACGGCGTTCTTTACCGTCACCTCGTTGCCCGGAAACGCCAACCCAAGACAGGCAAACGAAACTGCCTCGTTGCGATCGGGAAGAATGCGATGTCGTGCGCCATGCAACTTCTTTACTCCTTCTATATAAATCGTACGGTCGGAACCAAGTCCGATGATCGCGCCCATCTTTTGCAACAGCAAAATAATATCCATGATCTCGGGCTCCACGGCCGCATTGTGAATGACCGTACGCCCTTTCGCCAACACAGAAGCCAAGATGATGTTTTCTGTGGCACCGACGCTTGGATAACGAAGTGTGATCGTCGCGCCTGTCAATCCATTCGGAGCGCTGGCATAGAAAAATTTATCATCATGCGTTATCTCGGCGCCAAGCTGCTTCAATCCATCAAGATGAATGTCGACCGGACGGGCGCCGATCTTATCGCCGCCCAACACGGGAACCTCCGCCTTGCCGACGCGGTTCAACAACGGCCCAAGCGCAAGGATCGGAATGCGGTTTCGGCGGGTCAATTGTGTTACCCGATGACTTTTGATATTCGGAGTGCACAGACGCGCAGTGGAGCCGTCGACGGTCACGGTTGCCCCGATATGTTCGCACAGCTCTTTCGTGATCTCCGTATCTCCAATCGACGGAAAGTTTTCCAGCACGCATTCTTCATCAGTAAGAAGCGACGCGATCATCATTTTCGTCGTGGCATTTTTCGAACCTTTGACCTCGATAGCCCCCCGCAATGGCTTCCCTCCGTTGATAATAAACCGCATGGATTGTTGCTTAATTAGTGTTTTTATACTATAACATATGTATCACTAAATCAAATTGATTGATCCCTAAGAGCTCGCGGACTTGAGTGAAGTGCAAGGCGTGACTAAAATTGCCCACGGCGGAGCCGTGTCGCAATTTGGAATGTCGGCGAAGCATCCATTCTTACGCGGAGCAGACCGGGAGCGGCGCAAGGAAGGCGTACTATTCGTACGACGACCGCAGCGCCGGGGACCCGCAACGCAGCAATTCACCAAGTGCACGAGCTCGCCTATGCAACACAAAACAAGAATCGTATTATTTTACCTCTTCGTAGCCGCTTTTCTCATAGGAGGAACGGGAGTGCTCCTCTACTCATACGGATGGCGGTTCTCCACCGAAACAAAAACATTCCAAAAGATCGGCGCGATCTATATCAAAACAAATGTGCGCGATACCGCCATTACGATAAACGGAAAACCGTACAAGGATGCTGCGGGTATTCTGCAAAGCGGCACGCTCATATCAAACCTGCTCCCCAAGACATATCGGGTAGAAATAACAAAAGATGGTTACCATACCTACCACAAAACCCTTACAGTAAAACCATCGCAAGTCGAGGAGCTGTTGAATGTGCAGCTTATTCCGAAACAGATCGAACGGACATTCATCGCACCGACCAAAGGAACCCGTCTTGTGGATACGATGCAAACAGCTGATAAAATGATATTGCAGGATACCGCAACAGGAATCTACTATCTGTACGATAAAACAAATGCGTCCAGCACGCTCAACCTAAGCCTTGCCGCTGCCAATGCACAACGGGGACTGAAGATCAAAAAGGTCTCGTTCGTTCCGTTCAAGCCGACCCAATTCGTCATCGAAGACGCATCCGGCCTCAAGCTGTTCGATTCCGAAAAAAAGACCGTAGAGGTCTTGCTCAAGGGATCACTCGCCACATGGAACATGCAAGATTCAACAATCGTCGGAGTTGAGCTGGTTGGCACCGGTGTACGACCGCGCACGCAAAGGGCATTCACGCTCAATCTGATCTTCAAGTCAAAGGCCTTGCTCGGTGAGCTGAACGCGCACATAGCAACCACGACCGTCATTACAGCGCTGTCCACGACCGGAAGCGGATCAATGGCGTTTTCCGACACGGCATATGCGTTGTCTCTATTCGACCCAAAAACAAAAACGATCCGCCGCGTTTCAAGCAATGTCACCTCATTTACATTCTCTCCGGATGGAAAAAAGTTGGCCTTTGTCGAAGCAACCGGCGAAGCAAGTGTGCTGTTCATTGAAGATTTCAATGGCGACATCCGCAAAAAGGCGGGCGAGATCATCGCCATTGCACTGCCACAAGAAAAACCGGTACAAACCGTTCACTGGCACAGGGATTCCTATCACCTGTTGATCGAATGGACCGGCGAACTTGCGATCACGGAATTAGACGACCGAAAACCCCTGAATACATTTCTACTCATAAGTGGGTTCACCGACTATCGCTATGTAGCTGAAAACGATTCCGTTTATTTCATAGACAATAAGGGCATCAATACAATACGCATAGAACATTAAGTATGCACGACGATTCGTCGTCACTGTGCAATAACGCCCGCCCCTATCATGCAAACCATCCGAACAACAACCGGCATCCTTATCGCAACCCCGCTTCTTTTTTGGGGTGGATGGAACATCGGCAAAGCGGTCTATCCGGAGCCCGCACAACAACTGGCGGCACAGTCGCAAGTGGCGACACTTTCACGCCGGCTGATTACCATGTCGCAAGAAGAAAAACAAAAGAACATTTGCGCAGAAACACTGCAATTAGCAGACGAAACCGACCGGCATTACTGCTTTGAAGCACCAAAAATAACCGAACAAAAAGGAGCACAGATCGATCTTACGACGCAAAAAATTATTTTGTTTGAAAACGGAAAGATCGTCGACATACTACCCGTCGCTTATCAATCACCGGAAAATGTGTGGTTCCAAACGCCGACGGGTTACTTCCGCGTGGGGTTCATGAACGAAAAGCACCGATCCTCA
Organism: Candidatus Wolfebacteria bacterium RIFOXYD12_FULL_48_21; assembly: GCA_001793945.1. Lineage (GTDB taxonomy): Bacteria > Patescibacteriota > Minisyncoccia > UBA6257 > UBA9933 > UBA9933. The sequence continues at coordinate 131,001 of MGIW01000006.1, read as the reverse complement.
TTGTTCCCGGTCAATATGCCCTATGCGATCCAGATCACCGAAGATTTTTTCATGCACGAGATCCCCTTTTATGACGATGGCACAAAAGTGACATCGCAGTTCAGCGGAGGATGCCTGCGCTTCGAAACGGATATCGCAAAACGCTTGTTCGATTTTTTGGATCGCGGCGATCAGCTTGTCATTTATAAGACCTTCGGCGACAGAACGATCAAACCGACCCTATACGCGCCAGTGGCCATGGATCAATTTTGGATCCGTCAGCGGTTCTATAGCCCGCTCCGTTCAACATGGAGCTACGCCGGCAACCTCGATAAACTTATGCTCGATTACGATGAGCACGCGGGCGTAGACCTTGCTCCGAACCGCGATGCGACGGATCTTGGCGCATATGCAATAACCGACGGAACAGTCATGCGAATACAGCCGAATGACGGAACGGATCATGGCATGGGAGCAACAGTCATCGTCGAACACACCATCGACGGGAAAACGCTTTACGGCGTCTATGCGCATCTTGCCTCGATTGCCGCTTCGATCACGGAAGGCGGCACGGTACACGCCGGCGACACGCTCGGAACGGTCGGCAACAGCGCCTATGGCTGCCAAAACAACTGGAAGGTCGGCACCGATGGCTGCGACAGCACCAACCCCGACGACATCCATCTGCACTTTGAATTAAAGACAAAACCGGTATTGGAAAATCCGGACGGCGGCATGGCGTGCAAGATCAAAATACCTGGAGCAATGGAAAGTGAACCGCATGCGTGTTACGGTTACACGCCGGGCGATCCGCGCGATTACGGCTACCTCGACCCGATACAGTTTTTGTTTACAAAAACTAACTGATAACAAACAACGGATGACTTTTGACAAAATACATCCACATCAGAATGCTGTATCCTGTAATCAGTTATCGGTTATAAGTTATAGGTCATTATTATGTACCAAATAAACACCGCACAATTCACCGGGCCTATAGAGACACTCCTTGAAATGATCGAGGCGCGCAAATTGGAGATCACACAAGTGAGCCTTGCTTTAGTGACCGATGATTTTCTTAAATTTGTACAGGAAATGAATCTGTCGGGCAAAGAACGCAACGAGGTAGAGATTCGATTTCTTTCCGATTTTGTGGCGATCGCATCGCGCCTATTATTGATCAAGTCAAAAGCACTCCTTCCCTCGCTCGTATTGTCTGCCGAAGATCAGGAAGATATCAAAGATCTCGAACATCGATTGAAGTTCTACCAACGATTCAAACCTGCCATGGTACATGTCAAAGCGCTTTATGAGCAAGAATCGGTGGCAGTTGCGCGCCCGCTCTTGCTCGGCCGACCGACTATCTTCTACCCATCACCCGAAATAACACCGTCAGCAATGCACGCGGCGATGACAACCCTATTCGAAACCCTTAAGGCCGCAGCACTTGAGTTCAAAAAGGTTGAGAACACGGTAGTAAGGCTCGAAGAAAAGATCGAGGAAATACTCATGAAAGTTACTGCGGGCATAAAAAGCTTCGGCAATCTGATCAATGAAAAATCAAAGAAGGAGGTCGTGGTCCTCTTTCTTGCGCTGCTCCATCTGCTGCGCGACCAACATATTCGCGTAGAACAACCCGACCGCTTCGGCGACATCGCCATCAAAAAATCCCCCCACGAATAATGCGGATAAAAACGCTTAATAATATTGCTATAGCAATATTATTAAGCGTTTTTTATTTCAGAATTTCTCTGACTCTTGTCGCAGTCATCCATGTCACTGCCCTTATACCCTTTGGTGATAGAACGAATCCACGATCAGACGGTTATCCGGCTTCATTTCCCCGGTGACCGTCTTATAAATTACTTCCGCGACATCTGCGGGTGTATGATGCGCCTCTGTGCCCTTGAACAGTTCTTTGAACATATCCGTTCCTACTGATCCGGGAGTAATAGTGATCACATCGATGCCCGACTGTACCAGCTCGGCCGACAACGCCTGCGTAAACGCGATCACGCCGGCCTTGGTCGCCGAATACACGGCAAGCTCGGGAATGCCAAAGAGTCCCGCCCCCGATGAAATATTGATGATGCTCGTTCGCTTCACAGTGCAACCGTCATGATCGGTTTCCACAACGCCAGTATCCATGATCTTCAAAACCTCCTGCGTAACAATAAACATGCCGGCCAGGTTCACATTGACCATGTTTTGCCACTCGGCTTCCGTCGTATCAGTAAATCGCTTGCGCTGGGCAACGCCCGCATTGTTGATAAGCACATCGATGCCGCCAAAACGCTTCTTTGCTTCCGCAATAGCAAGGGCAACTTGTGCTCGATCGCATACATCCCCTTCTATGACTAATGCACGATCGACAGGAAGCGACATCGCTTCCGAGCTTGTCGCGCCATGGGAATAAATGACCACATTCGCACCTTCGGCGATGAATTTTTTCGCAGTTTCCAGTCCGATGCCCGTCGCCCCACCAGTGATGAATACTGTCTTTCCTTTGATATCCATAGCTATAGTATACAGAAAATAGTTCACAGTTCACAGAAGATTGTCATCCCGGGCTTAACCCGGGATCCACTTCCACCTTTGCGCGACACGCGCATCTATAATTGTGCGTTCCGCACGAGGTTGAAATGGATTCCGGCCTCCGCCGGAATGACACAGGCCCCAGATTCCCGCCGGATCCGCCGGCTGGCGGACCCGTACCACGATACGGGGCCTGAGCCGAGAATAACAACCCTTGTTACCAAAAAAGAGGCGCATGCGCCTCTTTTTCTGCATCCCGCATTCTCGCTTACGAGCTAACCCCGGCTGACGAGCTTACGAGCTATTTTATTCCGTAATCGTGATTCCCATCGATCGGGCTGCACCCTTGATGATCTTGGCCGCCTGTTCGACGTTCTCGGTGTTAAGATCCACCATCTTCTTTTCGGCAATCTCGAGCACCTGCGCCTCGGTAACGGTTCCTACTTTGATCTTCAATGGATTTGCCGATCCCTTTGCGACGCCTGCCGCTTTGCGCAACAGATCGGACGCCGGGGGGGTCTTCAACTTGAAGTCGAAGGTTCGATCTTCATAGATATTAATCTCCGCAGGAATGATGCTTCCGACCATATCTTTGGTCGCCTCATTGAACTGCTGGCAGAACTGCGCGATATTCACGCCGTGCTGACCCAACGCCGGACCAATCGGAGGAGCAGGATTTGCCGCGCCACCCGGGATTTGAAGCTTTACTATAGTTTTGATTGCTTTTGCCATACTGTATATGAGTTATGAATACTGAATAATGAATTATGGTAAGGAATATGTCAAGAATCTCATCCGCATTCATTCATTATTCATGATTCATGCTTCTTGATTCGCGCTTATATTTTCTGCAACTGCAATGAATCCAATTCGACTGCAGTCTCTCGTCCGAAGATCGGCACAAGCACCTTGATCTTTGCATGCTCCTGATCGATGTCGGAAATCTTTCCTTCGTAGTCTTTGAACGGTCCGTCGGTAATCTTTACGATATCGCCAACGACATAATCCAAAGTAATTTTCTTCTCGCCGCCTTCCATGCGGGCGAGCAGAAAATCAACCTCTTCTTTCGACAACGGCGTCGGCTCGGTAGAATCCGATCCGACAAAACCGGTAACGCGCGGCGTATTGCGCACAACATACCATGAGTCTTCGCCCATAATCATGTCGACAAGCACATACCCGGGATAAATCTTTTCCTCGACTTCCTTGCGCTTTCCGTTTTTGATCTTGATGCTCTTTTCCTTGGGAACGACAACATTAAAAATCTTGTCATCCATTTCCAAAGAATCGACGCGTTGTTTCAAATAACGCGCAACGGCATCTTCGTAGCCGGAATAGGTGTGCACGGCATACCAATGTCGCTCCCCTTTTTGGGAAAGTTCCTTTTTCTTCTCAGCCTTCTTTTCCGAAGTCGGTTGTGATGTTGTTTCAGTCATGAATAATGTGCATTAATGCGCTACGCGCAATTCCTAATTAGATGAAGTAATGGACGAGTATGTAATTAAACACCATATCCAATACACCCAAAAAGACGGCGAATATGAGCGAAAGTCCGATAACCATGCCGGTTAATCGAATGGTCTCCTGCCGGGTTGGCCAGTTGACCCGCTTGAATTCGAGCTGTGCTTCCTGAAAATACGAAGTAAGACGTGAAAACATAAGAATATAATAAGTTAGACAGTAATTACCATACACTAAACCTTGAGAAAATGCAAGGATTTTAAAGGCACTCGCTCCTCTGTCATTCCGAGCGGAGCAGTACTCTGTGGAGCCGAGGAATCTGCACTACAGATCCCTCGACAAGCTCGGGATGACATCCTACTTAGGTTATGTCGAGATTTTTAACCAATGTCGCATTCGACTGGATGAACTGCTTGCGGGGTGCAACCTCATCGCCCATCAAGATCTCAAACAACCGATCAGCCTCCTCTGCGTCGTCGATCTCAACCTGAAGCAATGTTCTAAACTCCGGATTCATGGTCGTTTCCCAAAGCTGGTCGGGGTTCATTTCACCAAGACCCTTATAACGCTGGACATTGACATTCGATTCCGCTTTTTTACCGGCGGTCATTTCCGCAACGGCCTTGTCTTTTTGCTCGGGCGTGTACACATACCGTACATCCTTGCCAAGCTGTAGGCGGAACAATGGCGGCTGCGCAATGTACAAGAATCCTCCATCAATCACCGGACGGAAGAAACGATAGAACAAAGTCAATAACAATGTTCGAATGTGTGCTCCGTCAGTATCGGCGTCGGTCATGATGACCACTTTATGGTACCGTAACTTCTCGATATCAAAGCTATCGGAAATGGCAGTGCCGAGCGCGATGACCAATGATTTGATTTCATTATTGACGAGCATCTTGTCGAGGCGCGCGCGCTCGACATTCAATATCTTTCCCTTGAGCGGAAGAATGGCCTGGAACCGGCGATCACGACCCTGCTTAGCACTGTTATGAACAAATATACCCGCCGCCAAGGCAAAGTTATGCGTTTCCGGAACTTCGATATCATACACATCGAAAGTTTCCTCCATCGGGACCACTGCCTTTATGCGATGATTGTAATGCATAACCGCATCCTCCAGCTTGCGCTCGTCGCCACTAAAGAATCTTTGGCAAATCGTTTCGTATTTGATCAGACTCTTATCGTTCGTCTCTTTTCGGATTGCATTATAACTATCCTTATCAACGGTATGTTTTGTTTTATAGATCCCATGCAATGTTCGCAATGCTTTTTCCAGATACATCTTGCCGTAAGATTCTTTTCGCTTCTGCCTAAAGTCCGTAGTCCACTGCTCGCTGGTCTTACTCTTCCTCCAATCCAGCAGAACGGAATCCTGCCATTGTGCCTTGGCCATTTCGGAAAGCAGCACCTTTCGCTCCGGATGTGATTCAAAATGGTTTTTTACCCGCTCGGCCTGCCTGCTCCGATTTTCTTCATTGCTCCAATATTCCCGCTGCACCGCATTCAACCGCTCATTATTCTTCTTTCGATACCCATCATTCGAATAATAGAATTCCAGGAATTTTGCGGTCATGAATGCCTTGTACGCTTCGCTCTCCCATTGCTTTTTTGCATTGGCCCTGAATAACCCGCTCTTTTCTAATGATTTGTTGCGTGCCAATTCCCTGAATTCTTTGGTTCTTTTCGCTTCTGTGGATTTTATTTTTATATCAGGACGATGTAGGGTATGTTCAAGATGATCACAATGCACTTGCATGTGTTGTTCTCGAGGTAACCGTTGTATATTTTCCGGATTGTTATTTAACTTATTAAAATCCTTGTGGTGCCTGTACTTCCCGGCGGAAGCACCATAAACCTCATTTCTGAGGTTATACATATCGGCTAAAACATGCGTATATATCCATCTCTTTGACATAGGGTCAAAAACCATCTCATAACCCTCCAGCGTACTCCTGCCTTCTCTTTTTGATAATTCTCTATACAAAGGCGCGATACTATGATCAGAAGTAAGTTCGACTGCCGGGATATACGAACCATCAACCAACCTAAATAAATGGTCCGGGGTACAGATAAGCTCCGTGTCCGTATCCAAAATAACCTTAACGACGGACGCGTTTGTTTTTGTGATTCTTGGATGCAATATCGGGGCAATGCCGATATGCCCATCATCCTTAATGGTATAGCAATAATTTTGCTTTCCCTGCTTATCCTCCTCGACAAGTTCTTCAAAAGAAATGTTTCTTCCATCGATCAACGCAACTTCTGTTTTTCCAAAAAAACAGCCACCCGCAGAGTCTCCCTCCACGATATACAGTTCGGAATCGGCAGCCTTGCGGCTGGAACAATCGGCAAGCTTCCCCGGCAGAGTCATACCCTCGAGCATGCCTTTGCGCAATACGGTATCTTTTGCGGCTTTCGCGGCTTTGCGGGCCTTCTGGGCCAAGATACATTTTTCAATGATTGCTTTGCCATCGCCCGAATATTTTTCAAAGTATTCCTTCAGTGCTTCGGAAAGTACGGACTCCACCGCTCCGCGTGCCGCCGGTGTTCCCAGGCGGGCCTTGGTCTGCCCTTCAAATTGCGGATCGCGCAACTTCACGGAAATGATCGCTGTAATACCCTCGCGCACATCGTCGCCGGTCAAGTTTTCTTCCGTTCCTTTCAATGCATTAATACTCCGCGCGAATTCATTTAATGCGCGCGTCAACGCCGTGCGGAATCCGGTCACATGCATACCACCGTCAGGGGTGTATACATTATTAGCAAAACTAAGCTCACGAGCATCGGGATCATCGTTATAGATGAATGCCGACTCAACCTCGATACCTTCGTAGCTTTTATGCGCATAAAAGGTCTCCTTATGAACAGGGTTGTGATTGCGGTTTGCATAGCGAACGAACGAAATAAGTCCCCCTTCAAAATAAAAGGAGTAGTAGAATGGAAGATCCTCGCGATCATCGATGATCTCGATGCGGATACCCTTGGTCAGAAATGCCTGTCGACGCAAATGGCTCACAATCTCCTTGCGATCAAATTCGAGCACGGAAAAAATGGATCCGTCCGGCCTGAACGAAACCTTTGTTCCGTTGGCCGCGCACTTGCCCACCTTCTTTACATCATACTGCGGTTTACCAATCTTATACTCCTGTGCGTACATCGTGCCCTCTTTGCACACCTCGATCTTCATCCATGTCGAAAGTGCGTTTACAACCGAAAGGCCCACGCCGTGCAGACCGCCAGACACCTTGTACGAGTCGCCATCAAACTTGCCACCCGCATGCAATGTAGTAGCCGCGGTTTCGAGTGCGGACTTTTTTGTCTTCGGATGAATGTCTACAGGAATACCGCGCCCATCGTCGGCCACCGTAACCGTACCGTCTTTCAACAGTTCCACCTTAATGCTCTTGGCATAACCCGCCATGGCTTCATCGAGCGAGTTATCGAACACCTCCCAGATCAAATGGTGCAATCCCTGTTCGCCGGTCGAGCCGATATACATACCGGGGCGCTTGCGCACCGGCTCCAATCCTTCAAGTACCTGAATATCCTTCGCGCTATACGAAGCACTTCCCCTGTTGTCGGTCGGTTCGTCCAACTTTTTAACAGCCGCTTTCCGAGGCTTCTCTTCTTCTATGTTTTCTGCTTTTTTCGCCATGTCTTAGAAAATAAAAGGCCATTATCTGGCACTTATGTAAGTTCTGTCATTCCCGCAGAGGCGAGAATCCATTACCATTATGATAGCAAAAACAAGCCCAAAAAGCCAGTAGCTCAGAGGGGCGAAAACCCTTCAAAATAGCCGAGATACTGCAATAAAAAAAAGCCCAGTGGCACACCCTACAAAGGTGACCACCGGGCTTTGCCCTAAAACGCAAAGGGATTATCGCAATGCCAAAGGGATGCAGGAAGGAACCTCTATTTCACAACCCTCCCAATCCAAGCAGATCGTGGTCCAGTTGACCTTCGGCGAATATGGCTTTCCGATAATCAAGCAACCTGTCGCCAGCTTATTACCCTCAGCCAGCTCATCCGGAAATCTGAATCGCTTATTGCTGTGCAGGGCAATCGGAAGTCGAGGAGCCAATTCCACCCAGCCGGTTTTATCAAGACGAATAAGGACAGAGCTATTAAACCCTCTGCGCGGAGCTTCAACTACGACCTCACCACTGCCCGTTAAAATATCTCCCGGCATAAGCGCCCGTGGCTGGGAGATTGTCGGCGTGTACAACATGTTTGAACCGTTGCTCTTTTTCCTCTCGCAATATTCGCGAAGACCGTATGAACGCTCATGGTTCTCATCGGGCCAACCGGGAGTTTCCAATTCTGCCAGTCTTCCCACCCGCACAAGAATTGCTGTATTACTTTTACCGTCAGCAAAAACGATTCCGACATGATCGCCGGCCTTATCCACTCGAATAACGCAACGCTTTCCTTTGTGCTCGCCTGAAACAATACGAAACGCCCTACTTTCCGGCTTGATGATCGACATGCCTACGCCCCCTCTTTCTATGGATATATGTATATGTAAAATAAAAACTACTCCAAGCTAACACTCTTTATTGCGCACTGTCAAACGATATTTAAAACATATTTTGAGCGGGATACGGGAATCGAACCCGCGCCTACAGCTTGGGAAGCTATCATTCTACCACTGAACTAATCCCGCAAAACGATACAGGCAGTATAGAAGACAACCGGACAAATGTGAAGCCTATAAAAACAGCTTTGAAAATTACATGGATCGATGATTAATGTGGGGATAAAAAAACGACCCAATCGGTCGATACGCGTAAAGAAAAATAAAACCCTTAAATCGGTCGTCGAACGAACCCCGTATTCCACGCAAGAAGAATGTAAGAATTCCTATATGGAATTGTTGCACCTTGCCGATGTTGCCGATAGGCAACGAAGACAGGTTTACCCATGTGCACAATAAAATACTATCTTTAGTATAGGGCAACAAAATAAGATATACAACACCGGCACGCCTTTTTTATCACCCACACGGAGCTCGCCACGCGGTCCGCATGAGCGGGCTTTGCATAGGCAGGGGCCCGGTGCTTTCTGCAGTAATGACAGCTAAGCATTCGGACTTTAAATTACCGTTCCCCGATCGGGTCGAGGACAGGCTTCGCGGGAATGACAATTCTGGGATGGCATTACGAGAAAATAATACTATAAAAAAAGTTGTCACCCCGGCGGCCTGCTTTGCGTAAGAACAAATGCTCCGCAGGCATTTCGGCACATTGCACACTTCCGCTAAGGCGGGTCGATAGCAACGCCAAGTCAAAGGCCGGGGTCCAGCGTTTTCTGCGATAGTACTACTTTACACAAAGTACATTGGATGCGGTGTCGTAGTACAACATAACAAGGAGAGAAAAATACCCAGCCCAAATTAACTTAGTCCGTATTGTCATTCCTGAGCATTCAGTCCGCATGGCTGAGGAAGGAACATACTGTCATCCACAACTACAGATCCCTCGATTTCACTCCGCTTCGCTACATTGCACTCGGGATGACAGAAGGGGCTGCTAACGAATTAGCACATGATTTGCCGTGTTTATTATCGCCGCTTGAATTCATTCGATATAAGCGTAAGTTGAGTAATAATTGACTATGGATTACCAGTGTTCTATAATTGTTCTATAGTAGAATAAATGCATTGAATACTGCTCATGTTTTATTGTTCTATCCGCGTTCTAATTTATTTTCATCATGACCAAAGCGCAAAAACAAATACTGGATATCTTTGAAAAGAATGGTGGGGCACTTCCTTCGTTTCGCGAAATAGCCCGCCAGATCGGAGTGTCGTCGACAAACACGGTTTCCTATCATATAGAACGCCTACGAAAGAACGGTTACCTCGACATCGGCCGCTCCCCCCAGGGGATGGCAAACCTATCGCTCAAAACGATCCTTGCCATGGATGCAAAGCCGGGAGTCTATGTAGTCCTCTGCGCGAACAAACCATTTTATATTGGATCTTCCACAAACATCCGAAAGGATATTATCGAAACAATCATCGGTGTGGATCGGTCCCCGTTTCCACAGGTCGTCGATAAGCCGGACGAACTGTCTATTGCCTACCACATCATCGAAAGCGAATCCGAACGGGCCGACCTCAAGCAGTATCTGACCGAATTCTATCGAACCAAGGGTATAGACATATGAACAATAAACGGTCCGCCATCTGGCGGACCGTTTATTGTTTTCCATTAATACAGGAACTTGCTCAAAAAGTATAGGATCAAACCCAAACCGGAAAAGATCGCAGACAACAGCCAGAAGCGCATGGTTATCTGCGCCTCGCTCCACCCCAATGCTTCAAAGTGATGATGGATTGGAGCAGCAAGAAATACTTTTTTCCCGTGGCGCAATTTTTTTGACATTAGCTGAATGATGACGGACAACGATTCAATGACGAGCACGATGCCAATGATCGGAAGCAGTACGACCGAGTTAGTCAGAAACGCGATCACGGCAAGCACTGCCGTAAGTCCGAGGATGCCCGTCTCGCCCATATAAAACTTTGCAGGCGGAACATTGTACCACAGGTAGGTCAGCATCGCCCCGACGATGACCACGATCAAGGTTACCAGATCATACAATCCGCGCGAATAGGCAATGACGCCAAAGGATATAAAGATGGGAGTCAGAACGCCCGCTGATAATCCGTCGAGCCCATCCACGACGCCACTCGAAAATGTAGCTAACATCGTCAACACGAACAGCACCATATACAATCCATCGATCTCGATATTGCCATGAAACGGAATGTAGATACTGCTCCAGCCGAGCTTGAAATGGAACCACCACGCGCCCACGAATGCGATCAAACAAACGATGGCCAATCGCCATTTAAAGCGCAGACCTCCACTGACATAATTTCCGCTATTGCGTACCGTCATGACATCGTCGACCAAGCCAAGCAGCGAAGCGGCGATCAAAGTAAACAACGGAAGCCATGTTTGCGAACGGCTCAGGAAATTGACTTGTTCAGAAAGCGGATACGGAAGTACCTGCACCAAAATGAGGTCGAGCATGGCTATTACCAGCACGGTCCCCCATATCAAAATACCACCCATGCGCGGCGTGGTCACTTCTTTCTTTGCGTGAAACTTCTGAAAGATCGGCGTGGCATAACCGCCGATAGACAGTTCTTTTGGCTTCTTTTTCCACGCCTTGTATTTATAGAGAAAATGGATCAATACCGGAGCAAACAAAATGGCGACGAGAAACGATGCCATAAAAAAACTAAGAAACTTTACGATAAGGAATGCGTGTGTCAGATACATTTGAGCAGTGTTTTTGTTTCGCCAAATCGATCGGGGCTCCCCAGAACGATGAGCGTGAACGGTTGGCCATTATGCATGAATACGGAGAGCAGATTTCCATTCCCTTCGGCTTCGACGATGTAGCCCGTCTTTCCTCCAAGAAATGTCGCCTGCCCGGCAAACTCATTGATAGTGGTAACGATGCGCTTGCGGTTTGTGTTTAGATCGACGATTGTCGCCTTGCGTTGGCGGGAAACCTTCAAAATATCCGGGTGGGTCGCGTGCAGATACCCTGCCAATTTATACAGATCGCTCGGGGTCGATTGATTCAACGGAGACAAGCCCGATGGATCGACATAGTGAGTACTCAACATGCGCAGCTCCTGCGCCTTTACATTCATGCGCCGAATGAATGCATCCCTGCCATAGGACTGTGCGAATGCCTCCGCGGCATCGTTGCTCGATGACAACAACATAGCCGCAAGTAAGTCGTATCCCGTAAACAGCTCTCCCATTTTAAAACCGCCGGCATCCCCCTCGGTCTTGACCATTGCATCCGTCAATGTAAAATCCTGCTTAGCCATGCCCAGCTCGGTCGCAACGATGGCGGTCATTAGCTTGGTAATCGATGCGATAGGCCATCGGCCATCTGTCTTCCGTTCAAAAAGAACTTCATCACTGTTAAGATAGCTCATAAGGCCTTCCCGCATGCCCACACCGGCTCCGCACGGTTGATCTATGTCTGCGGCAACAGGAGACACAAAAGCACCCTGCGCAGCAAGCTCAGGGGCAACGCCCTCGGTAACAATGATCGGTGACCAATTGGACCCCGCATCGGAAATGCTATCTTTCACGACGGCAGTCTGATCGACGATATAATGGTTTCCTTCTTCTCCCATTGCCTTGAATACCGCAAATGAAAGGGATATGAATAGGATAAGAAGTATAATTCGGCTCTTTCTCATGAAGATTATTTCGGTTCAGGGAAGCAAAATGATACACATTTCACACTATGCCCATTCTACCAAAAGCACCGGGGATAATCAAAAGGCTGCGAAGCAACCTTTGATTTCGTAGACAAACAAACACATCATGCTTCGGCTTCCGAAGAGATGGTCTTATATTTTTGATAATCAGGGAGATCTTCAATGGAAGAAACGCCCAGATGCTTAAGCAGATCAAAGCTGACCCGATATGCGACAACATGCGGACTTTGCGGATCGGAGGTCTTTTCGACCAACCCGCGCATCAATAGATTGCGAACCGAGTATGAGGAATTGACACCGCGCAAGTAATCCACTCGCGCACGGGAAATAGGTCCTAAATACGCGATCAACGAAAGCGTTTCGAGTGCGGCAGGCGTGAGCTTTTCTTCAAATTCATCCTTTACCAAATGTTCCACCATGGAAGAAAATGTTGGCTTGGTGGCCAACTGTACCCGCGATTCTTGATGCACAAGCATCAAACCGCGATCGGCGTGCTCCAAATGTCCGGTAAGTGTGGCGATTGCCTGTTCCACATCTTGCTTCTCCGCCTTGAGCACCGATGCTATCTTTTTGATATCCAACGGATCTCCATGCACAAACAAAAGTGCCTCAAGGGCGGCTACAAGCGGATTGTGCTGTTCAGGATCCATGGACATAAGATGATTTCCTCCTTTATGACGATTATAGTACAATTAACGCAAAGAAAAAAGGCCCCTCGCCCCCCATGCATACGCCACTCACATCGGATTTTTTCAATAGACCGACTCCCCTTGTAGCAGAAGATCTGGTGGGCAAATTTTTAATCCGCGAATACAATGGGCACCACTGGACGCTCATGATCACCGAGGTCGAGGCGTATGACGGCCCCGACGACAAGGCATCACACGCGCACAAAGGACGCACGGCTCGCACCGAGCCCATGTTCGCCTCTGCGGGATCGCTCTATGTCTATCTCGTCTATGGCATGCATTGGATGCTGAACATCGTGACCGGTCCAAAAGATTATCCCGCTGCGATATTGATCCGAAGCGCGCTCATCATGCTTCCGACCGGAGAACTGGAGCACATCGACGGTCCGGCAAAACTCACAAAGTTCTTAAAAATAGGCAAAGAGTTCAACGCGCTCGAAGCAACCGAACAAAATGGGCTTTGGTTCGAAGACCGTAATATCGTCATTCCGCCGGAACATATCATCCGCAAAAAACGCATCGGCGTAGACTATGCCGCCGAGTGGAAAGACACACTCTATAATTTCAGCATTGCGGTCGTAAAAAATGAGCATCCTCCGGCGTAATCGCCATGATCACGCAAACCGCTTTGCGTCGCCAAGCGCATGCTCCTGTTCCTGCTGATCCTTTTTGAGTTCGGAAAATGTCTTCGCGGTCCATCGCTTTGTCCTTACCACATCGGCTATCCAGTTACCTCCCAAAAGGTGTGGCATCATGACATAATCGGCGCCCGCTTCATACAGAATATCCATGTCCGCATATTGTGCCGCGTTGGCAATGATCAGGGTCGTTCCATTCGATTTGCGAATATGATTGATCAAGCTGATCTGATCATCAGTCGAGGGCAAGGTCATAATAAGAAGCTTGCCGTTTGATAGAGGAAGATCCTGCACAAATTCGACATCACCGATGTCTCCAAAAAAAGAAGGGGTTTTTTGTCGACGCAAATGTCGTATAGCCGATGGGTCAAAATCGACCACCGCAAATTTCACATGCATGTCCTGCAAAGTTTCACAAACCCTGCGCCCTATGCGATGATATCCGACGACCCACGCATCGTACATGACAGGAACTTGATTGTCTTGGCGATGTTTGTCTTTCCCAAATACATTAAACACCGGCAGCAAAACATTGTAGATGCGTTCGCTGTAGGTAATAAGATAGGAAGAGATAAAAATGGTCGAAAGCGCCACAATGGTAAAGATGGGAAGCTCCATGCCGGAAAGGTGCCCCATTTGCTCGCCGGTGAACAAGATGACAAATCCGAACTCGCTAACCTGAGCCGCCGTTACCCCGGCCAAAAAACTGTTTCGGCGAGTAAACTTAAGACTCCTAAAAAGCAGAAAAAGAATGAGCGGATTGCCGATCAAAATGAACAACGAAAGAATCAACCCCGGAAACCAAACGGAGGCAACGCTTGCGAAGGCCATTTTACTACCCAAGACCACGAAAAATAGTACGAGGAAAAAATCCCGCAAAGGCTTGATGCGACTTCCTATTTCCGGCTGATACGGCGACGATCCAAGCGAAAGACCCGCGGCGATCGCCCCAAGCTCGACGGAAAATCCGGAAAGGTAAATAAGGCTTGAAATGCCAAAACACCACGTAATGGTAAATATGAATAGCAGTTCGCTCGAGTGGGATATCCTATCCAATATCCTAGGCAAAAGATATTTTGACGCCACCACAACGAGCGCAATCATGAAAAAGATTTTCAAGATGAGAATTCCCAAAGAATCCATAATGCCGCCTTCGTATCTCAAAATACCGATCACGACCAAGATAAGCACTGCAATGATATCCTGGACCAACATGAGCCCGATCGTATATTTCCCATAAATGGTTTCCGTGTCTTTTTTATCAGTCAGGAACTTCATGATGATGATGGTGCTGGAAAATGTCATCGCCACCGCCAAGTAGATCGAAGTAGTGACCGACATATTCATTGCCAATAAAATAAGGGCACCCATGACGCCCGTAAAAATCACTTGCCCCGCACCGGTAATAAAGGAAATCCGGCCGATGCTCTTCAGGTGGTTAAAGTTCAAATTGAGGCCGATGACAAAAAGCAGCAGCACCACGCCAAACTGGGCGAATATCTCATACAGATCCTTTCCGCCGTGAAGCAGGTTAAAAAACATCGGGCCCGCAACGATACCGGCAACGATATAGGCGATAATCAAAGGCTGCTTTAATAAACGCACCAAAAAGGCAATGGATACGGTCAACGCAAGCAGCGTACTTATTTGTAAGAAAATGTTTCCCTCCATATAGCTTAAATACACTTCATATTACCACACCAACTGATTTTTTACACCGAGAAAGCTACAACTCAACGGTAGTATGCCCTATTTTCCGAACGCAGATCGACATAGCCGAGACCGCCCCAACCACCCGATTTCTTTATGGCATCAATGGCGCTCAATGCAAAATCAGGGCTCTCGTGAAGAGAAAAATAAAGCGTGGGGTCAGAAACGGAGTCAACGAACACCTCTTCAAGCTCAAGGTCCCGAAGGAATACGGTCTTTGTGTTGATATCAGCGACCTCTAAAAGCGCAAAGATCTTGACCATATTGACGAATAAACGGTCGGGAAGGATCTTGTCGCGCAATACAAGCGCGCGCCCCGTGGAATCCTGCACGCGATTGAACAGCTCGCTTTGCACCTGCGGCGCCTTGGCAAACAGAACGCCATCGCGATCAAACCAATAACATTCACCCATGGTATCGCTAACAGTGACACCGCTTTCGGTCGCAGTCGCCGTGCCCTCGTCCACGATAAAGCGGACATCATCGCCGCTTCCCGCTCCGCACCATACGCCAAATTTTTCACGCACATCAATGACAATCTTGATGGCGCGATGCACGGGATCCTTTTGCACACGCAATGTTTTGAACTGCGGATTTGCATCAAGAAATTCATCAGGGTCACCACTCCACGCAAGCATATTATCGGCTCCCAAAAATCGAAACAGTAACGAATGCTCACGAGAAAACGCTTTCATATCCCGCAGCACCTGCTCGCCATAAACAGCCGGCACGCCGGAAACCTCCACGGCGCGAACCGTAAAAAAATCGGATTGCTTCACGGCAAGCAATGCCAACCCTGTCAACGACAAAAAAACAACACCAGCAACGGCGATGAAATATTTTTTTCGTACATCCTGTTTATCGCGCTTTTTGCGCAGATCGGTAGGCCGCCGAATGTTCATACGATACAGTATAGCACGCATCGTCATTCCCGTGAACGCATGCCCATGCCAACTTGTGAAACATCTTGGTGGTGGGGCCAGAAATGACACGGCTACATGCTTCATGATACAATATGATTATATGGAACACACGGATGGCTTTGTATCGGTCGTTAAAAAGGCGCTACCCGCCACGGTAACGATCGTCGTATCAAAAAAATTTGGCGAAATAGAAAAAGAAGCAACGGAGCAATATCCCGATATTCCGCTTTGGCTCAAGCAGCGCGAGCTCGGCTTTTTAAGGCAACAAACGGATAAGCGCGGCATGCTGAAGGTCGGAAATGGGTCAGGGTTTATCATCGACCCCTCAGGGATTGTGGTCAGCAATCGGCATATCGTAAGCGATGTGAAGAACGCCTACACCGTCATCACCAATGACGGACAAAAATATCAGGCAAAAATACTTGCGCGCGACCCGTTGAGCGACATCGCCATATTGAAGATCGATAATGGGGGCACATTCCCCTTTCTCTCCTTGGGCGACTCAGCGCACCTTGAGCTGGGCGAACCCGTCATCACTGTCGGCAATGCGTTAGGCATATTCCAGAACACCGTTTCCAAAGGAATCGTTTCCGGCCTTTCCCGGGCGATAACCGCACAGATAGACGCGCGCTCCCCCATTCAAGAGATCCACGGACTTATTCAAACCGATGCGGCAATCAACCCGGGCAACTCGGGAGGTCCGCTGATCAACAGCACCGGGAAGGTCATCGGCATAAATGTGGCGATCATCCAAGGAGCGCAAAATATCGGTTTTGCATTGCCGATCAACACGCTCAAAAGGGACCTCACAGACCTGCAGCGCTATGGTCACATTCGTCAACCGTTTCTCGGAGTGCACTATGTTACGGTCACGGAAAACATGCAGAGCAGGCTAAAGCTTCCCGCCGATCATGGAGCGCTCGTGGTAAGCCCAAGCCCGTATATGAAGAGCGTCATCGATAAAAGCCCCGCCGCCATTGCCGGGCTGAAAGAGCACGATCTGATTGTGGAGTGCAACAAAGAATTGATCAGTGCAGAAAAACCGCTCGGCGAATTGCTTGAAAAATACGAGGTGGGCGATACTATTTATCTCACGGTATTGCGCAAGAATCGCACGCTTTCCCTATCGGCAAAATTGACGGAGAAAAATGGTTGACATAAAAAAACAGCGACTCCCGTCGCTGTTTTTTTATGTAAAGGCGATCATTCAAACAACCCCCGCACCACGGAGGCACCACCCGTAAGTTCGGCAAAATGCCGGACAATGTACAACGCGACACCCGCAAGGATAATCCACGCGATGATCGTGCCAAGATGTTTTGTCATGATTCGATAACAAGATTAATGAGACGATCGGGCACAAAGATGACCTTTTTGATCCGCATGCCGGGAGCGGCATCGCGCACCTTTTTCGAAGCAAGTGCAAGCTCACGCGCACGCTCCTGCGTAACCCCCTTTGATACCCGCACGGTATCACGCGTCTTTCCGTTGATCTGCACGACCAATTCAAATTCGTCTTCGGCAGACAACCGGACATTGTATTTTGGCCATGCCGCGATATGAATAGATGTCTTCTTGCCCAACACGCCACGATACAACTCTTCGGAAAAATACGGAGCAAAAGGAGCGAGCATGACAAGGAATTGCTCCAGCGTTTCCGTATCAATCGAATCACGCTGGTCTTCCATGACATTGAGCAATATCATCAACGCACTTACTGCCGTGTTAAAACGGAAATCGCCGATATCTTCCCCTACCTTTTTAATAGTCTGATGCAATGCCTTTTTCAAAGAAGCACTCGCAGTGACCCGCTTTGCAGAAGATGCACGCTGCATATGTGCATCATACAACCGCTCGACGCGTTGCAAAAATCGGGCGATACCGATCATCCCTCCGGGCTGCCATGGTCCGCCCTGATCATACGGCCCCATGAAGCACAGGTACATGCGCACGGCATCGGCGCCAAATGTATCTACCAGATCATCTGGATCGATGACATTGCCTTTCGACTTGGACATTTTTTGTCCATCGGGGCCAAGAATCGTTCCCTGGTGCCGCAGTGCAGTAAATGGCTCTTTAAACTTAAGGAGCTTAAGGTCATGCAATACCTTGGTAAAGAAACGCGCATAGAGCAAATGCATTACGGAATGCTCGGCTCCGCCGACATACATATCGGCCGGCAACCATGCCGCAAGCTTCTTTTCATCGGCAAACCGCTTCGCGTTGTGCGGGTCGGGGTAGCGCAAATAGTACCACGATGAGCACATGAATGTATCCATGGTATCGGTCTCGCGCGCACCCTTTCCTTTGCATCGCGGGCAGGGAGCATTCACGAACGCCTTCGAATGCGCCAAGGGTGATTTTCCTTCTTCGGTCGGCAAATAGTTTTTCACCGTCGGCAACAACACCGGAAGCGTTTTTTCGGCAACACCAATCCAGCCAGGATTTGCGAGTTCACCCTTGGTGAATTCGCCCTTTTTATATTCACCCGATTCGATGCGCGCCTTGCACCGTTCACAAAACACAAGCGGAATGGGAGAGCCCCAATAGCGCTGGCGCGATATAAGCCAATCACGCAGCTTATAGTTTACCTTCCCTGTTCCGCGCCGCTCATGCTCAAGCCACGCCGTCATGTGCGTGCGGGCCGCGGCGGAATCCATACCGGTAAACGATTCGGAATCGACAAGCACGCCATCTTCGGTCATGCATTCGTCGGCCGGCGCGGCATCTTTTGCGACAATGGAGGTCTTAATCGGTAGACCAAACTGCTTCGCAAATGCAAGATCGCGCTCGTCATGCGCGGGAACGGCCATAACGGCACCCGTACCATAACCACCCAAAACATAGTCGGCAACAAACACCGGTACGCGTTCGCCCGTAAACGGATTGATCGCCTTGATCCCCTGCAACTCGACGCCGGTCTTTTTCTTTTCCTCGATCATGCGCTCTCGTTCCAACTTTTTGCGCGCCTTTGCAACATATGCGGAAACCTCCCTGCTATTTGTTATTTGTTTTTGCAATGTCCCGATAAGCCGGTGCTCGGGAGCGACCACGACATAGGTGCAACCAAAAATAGTATCCACGCGCGTCGTAAACACATCGATGGAATCGTCGATAACCTCCATATGATACATCCATATATCGGTATCATCGACAACCTTCTTGTCGTAGTATTTTGAATATGTAGCATAAAACTCCTTCCGGGTCTTGAATTTCTCGTGCCCTTCTTGCGTTTCAGACACATGCTTCATTGTGTCCTTCACCACCTTGGTGATGCGCGCCAAAGCAAAGCGCTCCTTGCTCGCATGGTTGATGAGCTGCACAATGTCGCCGGTCTTCACTGCTTTCGGTTCAAGCCGATAGGTAATGCGTTTTTCACCGGACAGTACCGATGGGATAAGATGCGGCATGAACTTGAATGTTTCCTTGGAAATAGCCACATCAAGCCCGTCGATCATGAACTTAACCGTCGTACCTTCGGATTTGCCGATCCAATTGCGCTGCATGGCCTTGGTCTTTTCCGGCCAATCAAGCCCGTTCAGATCCTGCAACAAACGCTCCGCATAATCGGTAATCTTCAGAAGCCACTGGTCGATGTCGCGCTGGATGACCTCCGTTCCGCACCGGTCGCACTTGCCGTCGATGACCTGTTCGTTCGCAAGAACGGTCCGATCCTTCGGACACCAATTCGCCTTCGCCTTCGTGCGGTACGCAAGCCCTGCATGGAACAACTGCAGAAACATCCATTGCGTCCATTTGTAATATTCCGGATCGGCAGTAATGACGCGGCGATCCCAATCGTACATCGTACCCATGTTCTCCAACTGGGCCGTCATCGTTTTGATATTCTTGTATGTCCATGTCTTCGGATGAATACCCCGCTTGATGGCCGCATTTTCTGCGGGCAGACCGAACGCATCAAACCCGATTGGAGAAAGAACATTGAAACCGCTCATGCGCTTGAACCGCGTAAAAACATCCGCGGGTGCAAAGTTATACCAATGTCCGATGTGCAGATCCCCCGACGGGTACGGAAACATGACCATGCTGTAAAAGTTTTTCTTTCCTTTCACCGCATCCTTGGTCCGGTAGATACCCTCCTTTTTCCATGTCTCCCGCCACTTTTTCTCTACTTTTTTGAATTGCATATTGGTGTCTCTATCTGATTATATGATGTATATAACTATAGCCCATTTCCCGCCCGAAATAAAATGCCGGCCATAAATGCATATGTCCAACATGTCTTATGCCTATGGGTTATTTCAGAAATCAAGCCGGAACGACCGGTTTACATTCCGAGCAGTTCCAATGGAACGAATATACGAAGGTGCAGCAGATACATAGACCGTTTCATAATAAAAACGCGCCGTATCATCAACTTCACCGGACAGAAAAGCATTTCGGGCGGCATCAGCACAAAATCCCGCCGCATCGCTATTTTTGAAATGGTTATATGCTTCACACTCAAGCCCCGCATCGGCAATGTAAATGGCGCGCATGGTATTGCCGATATCGGAACTGATGCGCAAGCGGACCAGCATCAAATACCCGCCGATGGATGACAACGAAAGCACGATGCTCGACAACACGAGCACCGTCAGGATCATAGCCTGCCCCCGTTGGGTATATTTTTTTATGTTAGGTCGCTTCATAAACGATTGCATTGTATTTAGACTGTTTATTCTTCGATAACCATTAACAGTTTACGGTTCACAGTCGACTAAATGCACCAACTGCTTCCGCCCGTAAACTATGAGCCGTCAACCGTGAACCATCCTATTACGAGTCGGAGGGGCACGAGCTAACCCCACACCGCGCACTCACTGTCGTTTGAATGGTAATGGGACTCGCAAACGCCTCGACCAAAGGATCGCTGCTGGTAACAGCAAAACTCAGCACGATGCGCGGTGGATACAACGGAGAAACTTCCACATCGTTGTGCAACGCAC
The DNA here is from genome assembly GCA_001793945.1 of Candidatus Wolfebacteria bacterium RIFOXYD12_FULL_48_21. Lineage (GTDB taxonomy): Bacteria > Patescibacteriota > Minisyncoccia > UBA6257 > UBA9933 > UBA9933. The sequence goes on along the minus strand of MGIW01000006.1, from coordinate 109,854 downwards.
GAAAATTGGCATCAGAGACCTTGATCGTATCCGCGGTCATAGTGCGATAACAAACACCGCTGGTCGCATCAAACTCACCCTCGTCGCAAGCCGTTTCAGGCGGATTTGCCGGATCCCATGCGGCAACGCCAACACCCTTTTGAATGGCCTCGTTTTTCAAGCGATACCGCACCAAAACATTGCCGGCGGTCACGAATTGAATCTCTCCGTTGTCCAGTGCGGCGCATTGCGCCTGCACGGAAGGATCGGCAGCAGAAAGATTTTCCGTGTTGGTGCAAAAGTTATACCCGGTCCGCATCTCGCGCATCATCTGTTCCAGAGTTATTGCCATATTGTCGTTGACCGCCATGAGCTGCAACGAAACCCGCTGAATGCGCAACGAACGCACAAAACTCCCGGAGGCAATAGTGATCAGAATGGCAAAAATACCGAATGCGACGATCAGTTCGATCAAGGTGAATCCTCTTTGCATTTTTTGTTTTTGTTTACATGCCATAGTCATGATCAATGCCACGCATAAAATGTGTCCTCCAGTGCAAACGATTGTTCTCCGCCGGCCCAACGCACAATGGAACGCACGCGCACACCGATCTGCGCGCCATCCATGATCGGAGCGATCTGCACCGTTCGCGAATAACCGCTCGCCGTTCCGCCCGCATAACTATAAACAGAGCCATCGAACAGCAAGGGCGTAGCACCGCTTCCCGAACACGACGCCGACAGCGCGGAGCCAATATCATCGGTTGTATAGTCAAGTTCGTAGCACGCAGCCGCATCAAACCCTCCGGCATTCCATGCGCCGGGATCGGTAAGCGCATTTGAATCAAGTATGTTCTTTACCACTTCGATTCCCTCTGCCGCAAGATAGGTGGAAACATATTGATCGTTGATCACTCGAGTAAGTTTGATCGACTGGGACATGAGCGCAAATATACCAAGCACGCCGACCATCAATACGCTCATAGATACCATGGCTTCGACAAGAAGAAATCCTCCCGATTGTATGGATATGCGCTGTTTCATGGGATTGGCTCAAACTCGGTTATTTGTCCGAATGTATTTATTTTTACGCCGCGGGAAAGCCCCGATTCAACACCGGCAACCGTTACGGTCGCCGATTGCACGACTGTTCCCCCTTCGTTGGTAATAATCACTTCACCGGAAGGCGGAATGAATACGACATCTTGTATGTTCGTAGCGGCCATATTAACCGTGGCATCAAGCACGCTTCGCTCAAGCGCCTCACTGTCGCCATCATATATATGATTCGCCGAAACACAGGAGCCGGGAAGCGGCTCGCCCAGATCCTTGAATAGTATAATGGTACGCGCAGCAGAATCGACATGCACGCCATAGGCACAAATGCGTTCCACACTTGGGTCGGTCTTTGGAATGGTAAGTCCGGCAGAACGCGCACGCACGAATGTCGTCAGCACCTTTGCATGTTCGCGAGCCACCAAAACCTGCCGTCCGGCATTTCTGTTATACATGGCCGCAATCGAGATCAAAATCAAAACAAGGCTCATAACAACGAGTGTTTCGATCAAGGTAAATCCTCTCATAGCCGCATGCTTTTCGACGCGTTTCCCGTTCATCATATGACCATTATACCTTATTGGCAGAGGGTATCCAACCGCTTGCGCCATTTTGTATTGATACTATTTCTTCGCGTATTAAATGCCCGTTCCCGTGCTTCAGCATTCCCAAATACGAACCCACCGTTTCATCATTTAAGCGCTTTCTTATTCTTTCCATCATTCTCCTTTTGGTGGAAGTTCGCAAGACGCTATAAGCCGGGAAATGCACCCACCCAAGAAAATCAACTCCGGAAGAAAATGTTTTTATGGAAACCTTATCGGGATGGAGCTCCAGTTCCAGCTTTCCTTTCAGAATGTCACCTGTTTGGGACAACAATTGTTCCAATTCTTTTTTATTCCCAGATAGCATGCAAAAATCATCAGCATATCGGATATACCATTTTACTTTCAATACATGCTTCATATACTGATCAAATTCATTCATGTATATATTCACTAAGAGCTGAGATGTAAGGTTCCCGAGCGGAAGCCCTTTGCCCGTCTTCCCTTCGGTATTAAAACTCCCGACAACCTCTCCCAATAGCCACATCAAATCCTCATCCTCTATATGTTTTTCTAAAATATCCCTCAGTATTTGATGGTCGATATTGGCAAAAAACTTTCTAATGTCACATTTCAATACCCAGCAGGTTCTTGTGTTATTTTTGGAAACTTCATTGTGATATTGCTTAAAGCGACTCATGGCTTTGTGTGTTCCTTTCCCGTTCCGGCAGGAATAAGAATCGCAGATGAACTTCCTGTCAAAATAGGGGTATGCGACTCTATATATGGCGTGATGGAGCAATCTGTCCAGCACACTCGCTTTATGGATATCGCGGGGCTTCGGATCGCTTATTTTAAATGCCTTATACCCGCCATGCGCATATGTTCTGCTTGCCAAATCGTAATGCAATGATAAGATGTTATCCATCAGTCGTTCCGAAAATTTTAAAACATCGATTTTGTTTTTCTTGCCCTTTTCGAATTCCTTCCATGCAAACAAAAGATTATCGACGGAAATTATCTCTTCAAATATATGACTCAATTTGACATTCATAATAATAACAAAAAAAATTACCCCCCCCCGCTAATAATTTAACAATTATTAGCAAAACTATCACACTGTACAAACTCTGGCAAGAATATGTGAAGCTATTCCCGAAAACTTCACGCTATACATTGGGGACAAAAATCGACGGCCTTATTATCGAAACGGCAGGACTTCTGTTTACCGCCAGCTGGAAAAAAGAGGCACTCAAATTGCCTCACCTACAAAAAGCCGGGGCCAAGATAGACGAACTAAAATTTTTTTTCCGCTTTGCGTGGGAAATAAATGTTCTTGATAGTAAGAAATACATTGCGCTTTCAAAATGCGTAGATGAGATCGGCAAGATGCTCGGCGGGTGGCAACACCAGATTGAAAAGAAAAACTCCTCCGGCGCAAGTCCGGAGGAGAAATAAAGAGGTTTGCGCCGACGGAAGACAAAGCGATTGTCAGCATTCCACCTGTTGTCGGGACGCGCATTGTTCGTGTCGAGCCACAGGTCGTCGTCATTGCTGTTCAGGTTGAACACATTCGGGTTGCCATCAGAGTCGGTAATGTATAAGATATCATCCGTTCCACCGCCCCTCGATCGCTTGCTGGCAAACTCAAGGCTGTATAGTATTTGGGAGCAAGACTCCTCCAATATCTTATACCAAGTATCTTCATTTTTGATGGAGTTTCTGCATGCGCCACCCTGTCTCAATCCGCCAGCCGGAGGACGAAGGCACTCTCGACGCATGGATACCGGATTCGGCCGCGGGAAACCTTGATCGCCCGCATTGGATCATTAGCCTACTACCGCAATCATCGTACCATAATACAAATCCCGCGCAAAGCGCGGGATTTAAATGCAAGGGAACAAAGGGACCAAGTGCCCAAATAGATAACAGGCGCACAAGTCCACAAGAGTTACTTGCGCCGACGGAAGACAAAGCGATTGTCAGCATTCCACCTGATGCCGGGACGCGCACCGTTCGTGCCGAGCCACAGGTCGTCGTCATCGCTGCTCAGGTAGAACACACTCGGGAAGCCACCAGAGCCGGTAATCTGCTTCATGGCGATCGCCATGCCTTCTGTCCCATCATATTGGACCCTTAAGTTGGGAGCATCTTCAGCTTCACAGAGATCCAACCCCAATTCATCGGCTCTTGCGTATATTTCTTCAGTAGTGGCACCATTATCAAACCCGAGATCTTTAACGGTCGGCCTTACGAGATCAATATGTTCCCTTGATTCGGAGGTCTTGAAATCTTCACTTTTAAGAAGATGGTTGGCGTCGGCGCCAATTAGTCTTCCTTTTTCTTCAAGCTCTTTTATGAGCTCGTCCTTTGACTTCCCTCCAGATTCGATTGTTTGCCAAGTTTCGAATTGCTCTTTCGACTCGGCAATTTCCTTTTCTCCCTTGATCTCTTTGATCAGCGCATTTGCGCTATCAAGTTTGGCATTGTCTTTTAATGCCTCTTCTTGTGCCTTGCCCACCATTTCGTCGAATGCCTTTCTGTTGAATCCTTCCATGGTTTTTCTCCTTTATTAGTTGGTTAGTTGCTGATTTAATTAATAGCATGGTTTAATATTTTTGTCAAGCCACCTCGACTGTGTGGCTAACACTAAACCCAATACTACCCTTCTATTTCAAGTATATATGCGATCTGCAGGCATGGCAAGCCTATATGAGAAACATTCCGCCTTGCGATGACGGAAATTCAGATTCCTGTTTTCACAGGAATGACAATATGGGAACCTAAATCCGCCAGCCGGCGGACAGCAGTGTGTAACACGTGAGCGGGTTCCCGCATGGCGATTCTGTCTGCCCCTTCCCTTCTCTTCCCCTCCCTTCAAGCCAAGCGAAATCGCTGCAGGGGAACCCAAACGGAAGCGCAGGATTTTGCCCCACAAAATCCGTGAGCGGGTTCCCCTGCAGCGATTCTGCTTGGCGCCCCCCTACTCACACAACACCGAACGAACCAAAATATAGCGACATGATTCGGAAACCGAAAAAGAACACGGTTGCCGCGCCGATAACCAAAAACGGACCAAATGGAACCGCATCGCCCATGGTCTTGCGCCCGCGCACCATAAGCCCAACCGACACAACGGACCCGATAATGAACGAGAGCATGAGCACAAGCACAATATCCGGCCATCCGAAGATAAGACCCAATGCACCCGCAAGCTTTAGGTCTCCCCATCCCATCGCACGCCCCCTACTCAAGCCGATGATAAGCCCAAAAAATATAAGCCCAACAAACGCCGCAAAAAAATGGTTAACCCAAATGCTTTCGCGAAACCCAAAAATCATGGCATAGTGCCCCATAAAAGAACCCCGCAACGGGGAAAACCCGCCAAACCATTGCATGACACCGGCAAGCACGACCCCGATAGTGCCCAAGGCGATCGCAATAAAATCGGGAATGATCATGTGGCGAAGATCTATGACCGCCAATGCAATGAACAACACAAAGACTGCGACCCAAAGCGCAGATACCAAAAGATGCGCAACGGAAAGCGCTCCGACACTGCCCGCAAATAGCATATAGGACATCGATTCAATGCGCATAGGAATCGCAACGAATACAATGGCGGTTAGAAGCTCTACGATAGGATACTGCAACGATATGTGCTGCTTGCAATGGCGGCATTGCCCCCAAAGAAACAAATAACTCAATACGGGGATGAGCTCATACCACGCCAGTTGCGCGCGACACCGCGGACAATGAGAACGACCGCCAAATAAACGTATATTCAAAAATCCCCCATCAGGATCATAGCGCAGCGTTGCAACATTAAGAAAGCTTCCGATAATAAGCCCGAGCGTCGCCAAAAGTATATAGGAAAAAAATGTCATAATGGCAAAAGATATAAATATGCCCATGCGCTTGCATGGGCATACGGGAACCCGTTAGAACGAGCTTATACAGTAATAGCCGCTGGTATCGTTGCAATCAACGCCGTATTCAGTGGTATCAATCTCGTTGGCATCGGTAAGATTTCTATGGTCTGAATCCAACAATTGAGCCCGTAAAATATAGCGTTGAAATGTGGAGGGCTGAATGCCATATGCATAGGAGCGGGTGTCGCCAAGCGGGTCCTGCGGAATATCGGTAGCAGTGATGTTCTTTGCTTTCAGCTCGGTCTCCAATGCGTCCCAAGTACTTACATTCGGATATGTACCTTGCTTATTATAATAGATCTCAAGCAATGTTTGCACTTTGCTCAAATCGGAAATGCGCTTGGTGTCGGCCGCCGCCTCACGAACGCCACGCACGCTTACCAACGCAACCGATGCAAGAATGGCAACGATAGCAATAACGATAAGCATTTCGACCAAAGTAAAACCTTTCTCCGTCGCCTGACGGATCAAGGCGCTGCCTTTTTTGTATTGTAGTATTTTCATAAAATAGTATCCTCCGATATTTGTTATCGGCCGCAGGTTATTAGTTGTTGGTTAATTATGCACTGAATGACTTTACTAAATTATATATCGGAACGAGTATGGATGCAAATAGGAATCCGACAAAGACACCGATAATGGCGATGATGAGCGGCTGGATAAGCTCGCCAAGCCGACCCATGATGTCGTCGACCTCCCGCGTGTAGAATATACCAACGCGGCCGAGCAGTTCATCGAGCCGCCCCGTAGTTTCGCCGATGGCGATCATCTGACTGACCAACGAAGGAAAGTAAAATTCGTACTGCTCCAATGCAGTGGAAAGCAGCTCGCCTCCGCGAACCCGATCGCTGACCTCGTGCAATATCTCATGGAACACATTACTGCCAATCGATCGAGAAGTGATCTCCAATGCTTGCGCGATAGGAATACCTCCTTGGATCAAGATGCTCAACGATTCCGCAAACCGGGCAATGTACATTTTCGCAAAAAGGTTTCCGAACACGGGCATGCGCAATACCACTTCGTCGATAACCACCTTACCCTCTTCACTGCGGGCATATTCCAAAATGAACATGACCAAAGGTACGACGGCAAGAATCACGACCCACCACCAGTTGATGATGAAATCGCCCCCAACCAAAACAGCCTGCGTATACCACGGCAATGCGGTGCCCGATTCAAGCAAGATCGGCCGAATGTTCGGCAAGACCATGGTTACCATAAGCAACACGATGCCCAAGAACATGACAACTAAAATGATTGGATAAATAAGCGCGTTAATGATGCGAGAGCGCCACAGTTTTTGCTTTTCGATATAGGCGGCCAAATAAATAACGGCTTCTTCCAAACGCCCCGTTATCTCGGCAGACCGGATCATGCTGACATAAAATTCCGAAAATACATCCTTTTGTCGTTCAAACGCCTGTGACAGGGCAAGACCGCTGTCGATGTCGGATGTGATCTCATGGATCACTTCTTTCATCATCGGGCTACGCGTCTGCTTTTGCAGGTTCTTCATGGAATCACCAAGGGAAACCTTTGCCTCCATGAGCGTCGCAAATTGACGCGTAAAGATCATGAGATCGGTTAGTGAAATATGCTTGAACGCGGCAAGAAATTTGTCAAAAATATTTTCCTTATCCGTACTTTCAAGACTAAGGACATACAGACTATGGGAAACCAAAACATCCGCAGCGCCCGCCTGCGAATATGATTCCACGAACCCGACTTGCAGTTCCCCATCCTTATTGCGTGCTTGGTATTTGAATTTCATGGATAAACATATCTTATTGTCATTCCGAACTTGTTTCGGAATCTCATGTACAAATAGGGGGGATTCTGAAACAAGTTCAGAATGACACAACCCTACGACACCCTTTCGATCAATATGCGCAGCTCACTCGCATTCAACGAGTACAACTCCGCCTCTTCGAGTGCGATCTGCCGACTGCGAACCAGCGTAGCAAGCGATCGGTTCAGCGTGACCATACCCTCTTGCATGGATGTTTCAATGACCAAGTCGATTTGGTACGCCTTGCGCTCACGGATCAAGTTGCGGATGGCGGAATTGACGATCATGATTTCGCACGCGGGAACGCGGCCGCCATCGACATGCGGGATCAACCGCTGAGAAACGATGCCGACCAATGTGGCGGCAAGCTGCGAAGCGACCTGGTTTTGCTGATCAGGCGGAAAGCTATCAATAATACGATCAATAGTCTGTGCGGCCGAATTGGTATGCAGTGTGGAAAAGACAAGGTGTCCGGTTTCCGCGGCCGTCATGGCGGTAGCGATGGATTCCTTGTCGCGCATTTCTCCAATCATGACAATGTCCGGATCCTGACGCAAAAGCGACTTCAATGCCATGTGAAAATCGGGCGTATCGCTCAGCACTTCGCGTTGCGAAACGATGGACTTATCCTGCACAAACATATATTCGACAGGATCTTCAATGGTGATAATATGTTCCGTGCGAGTATGGTTGATCTCGTCGACAAGTGCAGCAAGCGTAGTCGACTTGCCATGGCCGGCAGGGCCCACAATCAAAAAGAATCCTTGCGACAGTTTGGTAAAATCGTGCAAGATCGGCGGCAAACCAAGATCTTCTATAGTGCGAGCCTCCGCCGGGATCAAACGCAATGCTGCAGCCATATATCCGCGCTGATAGAATACATTAATACGAAAACGCGCCTTATCTTCATAGGTATAAGAAAAATCGACTTCGCGGTTTTTCTCAACAACCGCGCGTTGTTGGGGAGTCAGCAACTCGGTAACAAGACCAGTTGCGACCTCGGGTGTAACGATGCCCTCTTTTTGCAACGGGATCAACAACCCATCGATGCGCAACATGGGATATTTGCCGACACCGATGTGCAGGTCGGATGCGTTTTGTTTTGCCGTTGAAAGCAAAAGGTCATTTAGCTGTTGTTTGTAGTCCATAGAAAGGGATGAATGTTTACTAGTTACTGAGACATGGAATATAAGTGAAATGGTGTACTATAACCGCATTCCCTTGTTACATGTTACATGTCGCTTGTTGCATGTATTTTATCACATTTCCACGGTTTCACGAAGCACTTCTTCTATGGATGTCATCCCCTCAAGTGCCTTAAGAATGCCATCTTGATGCATGGTAACTATATTTTGCCGGCGGGCTTCTTCAAGAATAGCGGACTCGGTCGCCCCGGCGTTTATGACCCGCTCCATCTCGGGAGTCATGGCCAATACTTCAAACACAGCGAGTCGCCCCGAGACACCTTTTCCTTTACATGCTTCGCAGCCCGGCGAATGATACACCGTATACGGGCCGGAAACCGGATATACCCCCCGTGCATCGGCAGATAATCTGCCAAGTTCGCGAGCAATAATCTCGGCAACTTGAGGAGGGGCAAGTTCACCCACTTTGCACTGTTGGCACAACCGCGTAACAAGCCGTTGTGCAAGCATAAGATTAAGTGCGGCAGGAAGCAAAAACGGTTGCACCTTCATATCGATAAGACGCGGGATGACACCAACGGAATTGTTGGTATGCAGCGTGGAAAGTACAATATGCCCGGTAAGTGCAGCTTGGATGGTAAGTGCAGCAGTTTCTTCGTCGCGGACCTCACCGACCATGATCACATCGGGGTCTTGGCGCAATATCTGGCGCAGTCCGGATGCAAAATCGTATCCGATTTCCGGCTTTACCTGGGATTGATTCAGTCCATCCATATAATATTCAACCGGGTCTTCAAGACTGACAATGTTCACATCGTCCTTGTTCAACAACTGCATCAACGCATATAGCGTTGTGCTTTTTCCGGAGCCAGTAGGGCCGGTAATCAAAATGACACCGTATGGTTTTTCAATACCACTTTTTACGGTAGCAAGATTCTTACCGCGCAACCCAAGATCTTCCAACCCGCGCAAACCGGTGGACGGATCAAGTACGCGAATAACAACCTTCTCGCCGACCGGAGTCGGAAATGTAGCAACGCGATAATCGATATCCCTGCCAAACAAAACGGTTCGAAAACGACCATCCTGTGGAATACGCGACTCGTCGATCTTAAGGTTCGCAAGGATCTTGACGCGGGATACGATCAATGAATGCAGAACCAAAGGAAATGCGGAGACTTCCCGCAATTCGCCGTCGATACGAAAGCGGATGCGACTGCGGTTGCGCTGTGGTTCAATATGGATATCGGACGCCTTTTCCCAAACCGCTTCCTTGAGCGTGGTCGAAACAATGCGAATAATCGGCGTCTCATCGGCATTGGCGCCTTTCGTTTCTTCAAGCCGAACGGTCTGCACCGGGCCGGAACCCTTTGCCGCGATGGAAGCGCTCGCTTTTATGGCCTCATCGATCAAGCTGCGATAGGGCGAGTAGCGACGCAACACGGTTTCCCACAATGACGGTGTGACGATATATGCGCCCACATTCAATCGGCGCTGTTTGGCAATGAACTTCAAGGCCTCCTGCGCATGCGCATCATCCGGATTGATCATACCCGCAACCAACAGATCGTCTTTGATGCTGAGGGGGATGATCTTGTAATTCCGCACGCTTTCTTCGGGGAACAACTTTAGCGTTTCATCATCGATATCCTGTGGATCAATCTTTCGATAAGGCACATTCAAAAGCTTGCCCTTTGCTATGGCAAGCTTTTCTTCGTCCACAAGGCGCTGTTCGTAGATCATTTCATCTACGGGTCGTCGCGCAAGCGCGGCTTCCTGCAACACCTTGCGCCCTTCCACCTCTCCGATCAGCCCATCTTGAATTAGTGCATCAACCAGTGTTTTGTTTTCCATATGGCTTATTCAATTTCAATCATATACGACAATAATTTGTTTGGCTGAGTGAAATACAAGGCGCCGACAAGGCTTGCAACCAAGATGGAGTAAACTCCTTCGCGGGAGCAAACGAGGAAGGCAACGCGGTAGTTCGCCAGCAAAACGGATTATTGAAGGAAGGGGTTTAATTTCCCAACCTCAGCCCCACTTGGCACCGTCATCGGCGCCAAAGTGCGAAGACTTTGAAACGCAGCACTATTTAATATCTCTTCCGGTCGAAATCTTACCTGTGAAAATTCGCTTAGCGTCTTTTGCTCCGGAGTCGTCAACTGCTGCACGGTCTCAGGACTGACAAAAAACAAATACACGACAGCCGCACCGACGATTCCAACAACGGCCATAATACCGAGTATGAAGTTCCAATCAAAACTTTTTTGTTCCTTTTCAAGTACGATTGCCATGATAAATATTAATTGACCTGATAATATGTTTCGACTTCGACCGTTATGCCCATGGTGCCGGGCGTGATCGGATTTGCGATTTTGTCTATTTTTACGGAAGAAATACTCGCGATGCGTACGCCGGTTTCGATGCCTTGCAAAAAGGACTTCAGTTGGTCATATGTCCCGGTTAATCGAATGGAGTTTTTTAGCACACCAACGCCTTTGATCAACGAAGACTCCCCCGCCTTTCCCACGCTGGACGGAACGACTGGCGCATTTACGATATCGATGGAAGTAATGGTCAATCCATTCGCCGTAGCGATTACAGAGAGCTGGTTCATGGAATCGGGAACATTTGCGGCAAGCGGCAACGCCATGGATACGCGGTTTTGCACTTCAGATGACTGCTGAAATTCGGAAGATGCCTGCTTTAGGCGGGTAAAAATGCTCGTATACTCAGCGTTCTTTTGCCGCGCCGCAATAAGCTTGCCCTGTTCTGCCTTAATGGTGTCATAGGCAGGCCCGATAAAGTTTGCATACAGAACAAGCGCAAACGCGAAAAATGTAAACGAGAGAAGAATACTGGCGAATCGTTTTGACAGGTATTTCATAAGATACGGATCAACGCGCTGCGGTTATTTGAATGGAAAAATCAACACCCTCGGCCGGACTAATAAAACGGGCGCCCAATAATTTAACTTCAGTAACGGTCGAAACTCGTTTGTACAGTTCAAGCTGCTGAACGACCGACGCATAAGCCGCGGTCTTGCCATTCAGAACGATAACGACAGAACGATCGGCAAATCGAAGATCCATGCCGGAATATGTGACCGTCTTAAGGGTATTTTGCTCAATGAATGAAAGATGGGGAGTCGCTTTCCCTTGTTTTTTCAACAAGGTATCAATATTGCTTAACTGCGAATAAAAATTAAAAACGGACTTTTGCTCTTCCGTGCTTACCGATTTGAAGGTCGAAGTAAACTCAGCCTCTTCTTGAGACAATGCGCGCTTCAAATAAACTTTCTCGAAGCCAAATCGCATGCCGATATATACAGCTGCGACTGCGAGGAAGACGACAAAAGAAAATGTCATCAGCCGCCATGGCCAGCCAGCTGCAGCTTCACGCTGTTTTGATAATTCTGTTTGCAGAACTGATTGGGTATACGACATGGGAGATGGGAGATGGGAGATGGGAGATGGGAGATGGGAGATGGGAGATGGGAGATGGGAGATGGGAGATGGGAGATGGGAGATGGGAGATGGGAGGCGAGAGATATATCTTATTCTCATATCTCATACCTCATATCTCATACCTCATACCTCATACCTCATATCTCACACCTCGTGCCTCCATACTCACACCCCTTAGACCGCGGGATGTGCCTCGACAAATTCCTTGATGCCGAGACCGATGGAAATGGCAAACGAAGGACCGAGGTCACGCACGATGGGTTCAAGCGCCGCAGGATAATGGATCTTTTGAAACGGATCGGCGATCACAATAGGAAGTCCGAGTTGCTCCTGCGCATAGGGAGCAAGACCCGGCATCTTTGAACCGCCTCCGGCAAGGATCACTTGCGTGACCACGGTACCGAAGCTTTGTTCGTATTTTGTTTTTACGCGCTTTACCTCATTCAGTATAGCATCTACGAACGGCATCATCAATGTGGATAGTTCAGATTCGGAACCGCCAAGGATGCCGCGCTCGCGTTTCAATTTTTCCGCACGGCGGATCTTGATTCCCAACCCGCCAGCAAGGGCTTGTGTAATGCCCGCGCCTGACATATCAGTTTGAAAATTGTAGCGGAGATTTCCCTTGTCCACGACCGCGATGTTCGTCGATCGCGAACCGATGTCGACGACCATCGTCGGCGGCATGTTTGCATCGGAGACTGAACGCAACAGCGCAAGGCTTTCTATTTCAATGGCACGCAACCGCAAGCCTGCGGCGGCAAAAATACGCTGATACTTTTCAATCGTTTCATTTGGTATGGACACGAGTAATATTTGCTCCTTGACGAACCCTTGGTCATCCTGCCGCTCGCCCACCTTGAGCCAATCAATGGAAACTTCGGTAAGAGGAAGCGGAATATATTGTCCGATCTGAAATTGCATCGTCTTTGCGATATCTGCGTCGTTCATTTGCGGCATTTCAAACAATGTGATGAACGCGGCGAACGACGGTAGGGAAGCAATCGCGTCGCGCGATTTAAAATTGGAATGCTTGATCAATGTCTTTAACAGCTGGATGGTGTCCGCCTCCATGATCTTGAGCGCGCTCGTCTGAATGGCGTTATTGACCCGTTCCAAATGGCCATAGCTCTCCAAAATACCGTAGTTCTGCAATTCGGGACCATGCCCACCCTTGCCGATCTCGGCAATTTTGATGGATGTAGTTCCGATATCGACGCCAAGATATGAAGATGTGCCAAACAATTTTATTCCGAACATGATGATGCAATAAAAATACGTTTCCGTACGCTATTATCGTATACTATACTACAGAAGCACGGAAAACGAAACAGGGAATATGAAAAACGAAGCAGAAGAAACCACAAATGCATATGGCCTTTCACATATTTCCTTTTTCCTATTCCGTATTTCGCGATACGCCCTCGACATACTCTTTCCCCCGCTCTGCGCATATTGCGAAGCATATCTAAACGATGAAACAGCGCCGCTATGTAATATGTGCCTTGCCACAATCGTCAAACAAACAGCCCTGATCTGCCCGATATGTAACGCCCGCATGGCAGATAACAAAAACATCTGCACGCACGGAAAAAGCAAGCGCGACCAATATCCCTACCTGCTCGGCGCGGCAACGCACTACGCCGACCCGATCATTCGCGCATGCATCCACCAATGCAAGTATGAAAAGGTCCATTCCCTCGCTCCTGTTTTTGCAACACTGCTTGTCGAATACATAAACGCACTCGACCCGAAACCAAGACTGCTTTCAGCATCGCCGATCGTCGTTCCCATTCCCCTACACATGCACAAGGAACGCAACCGGGGCTTCAACCAATCGGCGCTCATTGCACGGTCATTCGCACGCACGATACAGCTCCCCTACGACGAACTGCTTATAAAATTGATCGACAACGACCCGCAAGCGCAAACAAAAAAGCGCATAGCGCGCCTCGCTCGCATGCACGGCGCATTTGCCGTGCCGCGCCTCGCCGCCGTTCGCAACAAAACCATTATTCTCATAGACGATGTTTCCACCTCCGGCGCTACGCTATCGGAAGCGGCGCGCACACTGAAACAAGCGGGGGCAAAAAAGATATTTGCCCTTGTGGTCGCAAAAGCATAAATAAAAAAGCCCCGCCGAAGCGGGGCTTTGCAAAACCAAGGAGCCTAAAAATCAAAATAGGAACCCGGGCATTTCGGTACCCTGCTGCTGCGCAGCAGGCTGCGACACCATCACGCCGTCTGGCACTCCGACAGGCGCGACGCCACGGGTAAGCAGCTCCCGCCGATACTCAACAATCTGCGAAGCAAGATCGTCAAGGAATGCGAGACCGTCCGGACTGACGAGGTATAGCAGATCCTCAAAGGAGGACCCACCTTTGCTTTTGATCAATCTGGAAAGCGTAAAAATAAGCTCTTCCGCAACGCTTTTCCCGCTTGCAAGAATATTTTCATCTTCTTCGGCCATGACTTCCTCCACTCGTATTGGTTATGTAACTAAGACCTGAAATAACAGTAACACTATTATTAAAACCTGTCAATTGACCAAGTACACAACCATCATAGCCACGGCCATCAATATGGCAAGCAACAAACTTGCAAACGAAAGCAAATACGAAAAGAACCGGTCGCGGGAATAGAGGAAATCGGCAAGCAGAAAATTAAGCGCAAGTATAATGAAACCGGAAAAAAGCGTACCAAACAGGTCGATGCGTCCGCCAACGAAATCGATCCCCCGATAGGCATCAAAATGCAGTACGATAGCCTCCCGTCGGGATATGAACTTTACCGACATAAGCGCGGTAATGATGAGGTGCAGCGCAAAGCTGACCGCAAGGACCACGCGCAAGTAGGTATCTTTGATAATGTTGGGTAAAAACATGGTAAAAAATGAGTGCACGGCACTGTCATTTCGAGCGAAGAAGTACTCTTCGAAGCCGAGGAATCTGCTTTTTGCTACAGACCCCTCTCCGCCTGCTGGCGGATCGGGATGACAATGCCGACTCTCTTATTATAGTCTAAGCCTGTGTAAAATTTCCTCTTCCACCTCCGCACGGTTTCGTCCATATTTCAATCGGGAAAGCTCGCGCAATTTTTCTACCAACGAACGGTCGCCCCATTGTACATTGACGAGCTGCAGGTTGAACGGTCGGGTAACCTGCCCATTCAATAACAGTTTGGCATAGGCCTGTCCGGCCTTCAAGTTTGTAAGGTCATTTTTGGTAAATGTCGGCACAAGGTCCCGCTCGAACACTTCCGCATCGTCCATGCCCACGCGCAATATAATCTTCGAACCCACATTGCCGAACACGGATGTTCGGATCTTGTCGGACATTTGGCCGATATACTGGTGCGCGACCGTAAGGCTCAGCGCATATTTGCGTGCTTCGGAAAATATGGTCGATATGGCATCGGTCGTAAAGTTTTGAAACTCATCCAGATACAAATTGAACTCTTTGCGTTCCGCTTCGGGAATATCGGTGCGCGACAACGCGGCCATCAATATCTTACCCACGATGACCATGCCGAGTAATCCCATATTGAAATCGCCAATCTTGCCCTTGGACAAGCTGATGAGCAATATTTTCCCTTCGTCCATGGCTTGCCGAAAATTGAATGCCGAATGCGGCTGTCCAATAATAGGCCGCATAAAATCGTTCGTCGTGAACACATTGAACTTTGATGTAATATACGCCGACATGTTCGCAAGCGAATGTTCCCCGCTTGCCTTGGCCGCCTCCTTTTCCCAAAAATCGATCACGACCGGATTATGTATCCGTGCCAGCTTGCGCTCGCGAAATGCGTCGTCGGTAAAGAGCCGCTGGATTTCCATAAGCGTCGCAGGCTCATTGGGCGCATCCTCCATAAGCAGCAGAACTGCATTTTTCATGTACAGCTCAAACATCGGACCACCCGAGGTCTTCATGTCGTACAACTTGTCCATGATGCCATACAGTTCGTCGACGATAAACGACTTCTGTTCGGGTCGGCTAAAATCATACTCAAGCATATTCAAACCCATGGGCGATGCAATGTCTGCCGGGTCGAACACGATCACATCTTCATAACGATGCTCGGGGATAAGGCTCAAGGTCTTGTCGACCAATTCGCCATGCGGATCGATAATACACACGCCCTTCCCTTGGCGAATGTCTTCGAGCGCCATTTGCACCAACAGTGTCGATTTACCGGTACCCGTTTGCCCAATGGCATACACATGGCGCATGCGGTCCTGCGGCGTAAGATAAATAGGCCGCACATCGCCGCGGAACGAATTTTCTCCGATCAGCGTACCTTCGGTCGGCAAATTCTCCGGCGGCGCAGCCTCGCGCGATTCAAGCGCTTTGACGCGCGGCACATCAAGCGAAGGCGTCGGCATATGGAACAAACTCGCAATCTCTTCGGTGTTCAAGCAGATAGCAGTGGCATCGTCGAATTCGCGGAACGAATATTGTCGCAAAAAACGCTGCAGCTGCTTCGGCTTGGCAATGCGCAATTCTTGCCGAAACGGCGCGGAAAATTGCGCGAACCCGGAAGCGATGCCGTTAAGCAAGTCTTCGGACTGCAGTGGATTGATGGCGGAAGTAACGATGCGCACATTCGCGAGCACCAACGACTTGCCTACTTTTGACTCAAGCGCCTTTACGGCATCTTCGTTGACAATGCGTGGCTGCTCGGGCATCGGCTGTTCGGCAGGCGCTCCGGCGGCGATCTTTTTCATAAGCGCAAGCGTATCGCTGCCGCTCTGCAAAACATCTTCAAACTTTTCGCCGTGCCGCAGTTGCCCGATCATTTTAAAAATGGATTTCTTGGAAGATTCAGGCGCAGGGCGAACAAGCACCTGCAATGCGGCACCCTCGCCAACTTCGCTGACCTTGGAAAATCCGCTCAAGATGGAAGAAAATGTGTCGACATTCGCCTCCTGATAGGTACGAATAGGCAGCGCATAGGAATAGCGCTGTTTTACATACACACCGGCGCTCACGCCAGTCGCATTGAATATATTGTAATCATCGATCGGCTCCACCTGTACCTCCGCAAAAAGACCCTCGATCTGACGCCGTACCGGATCCATCGATCCCTTTGGCACGCCAACATAGAAATGGATCTCTTCGCCGACATGATGCACCGCAACTTCAAGCGCAAATGGTACCTTGAGCCCAAGAAGCGTGCTGTAAAGCTGTGCGGAAAGATTGATCTCGTCCTTGAAATCTTTTCGCTCGCGTTCTTCCCGCGCAATGCGCGGGAACCGCAATAAAAGCAGGCTCAGGTCGAGCGCCTGCTTCATGCGCACCTTGCGCTCCTTTTGCCGCATAAAAAACAAAATGGCACCGCCTACGACAAGCAGTGCAATGGCAAAGATAATGATAGAGGTAAAAATGGTGGCCATTTTTTAAACAATATTACGCTTCTTTAATTCTTCGTAGAATTTATCAGAAAGCGCATCATGCAATGCATCAACGATAAACGGGCCCGACTTCTGCGCTTCGACTGCGGCGTGCTCGACGCCATGTTTGAATGCGTCTTCAACGAGCCGCTCTACGCGATCTTTGATGGCCGCGGAAGCGTCGTGCAAATAAACCGGAAGTTCCATGTCTACGGCCGTGGGTTGGCCAGATTGCGGCACCGCAACGGCCGGCGCTTTTACCATGGGGTGTAACGACTGCCGCACCAATGCACGCTCCGTGACTTCGGGCGTTGCGCTTCCCCCTATTTGCTCCTTTACTTCCTGTCCGACCTTATGAATGTCGGCCTCTATTTTATTTTGTTGTTCCAATTGTTCTTCCATAGTTACTATAAACCGTGAACTGTTAACTGTGAACGAGAGTAGTGCATCTCAAAAAAAGCCTCATGTATTTATTCGCTAAGCCTAGCCTCTATCATCTTAGCAACCTCATACGGCTTCTTAACCCCGGAAAACTGTATCGTTCCCTCGTCCAGTCCCACGGTGGTCATGCGCACATCGCCGATGCCAAAAATACGGTCAATGGGCCCTTGCGAAACGGCAACGGTGCGGATCTGGTCATATCCGGTAAAAATATGCTTTGTGGAAAACAAAGAGAAGTTGCGCGAGATCCCTTCGTTCAAAATAAAGAATGTATCTGCGCGGCGGAGCACTTCGCTCGCGATTAGCACGAGCAGGCCGGCTGCGGTATACATATAGCCATACCAATAGGAAACCAAAAAAATGAACAGCCCTCCCAAATAATATGTGACATATGCGAACGGATGCGCGCGCATCTTCGCAACGATGTTCTCGGCGGAAACGGAAACTTGGTTTGTTGTTTCTTCTGCCATGAGATAATGAAATGATTATGTTAAAAACAGGCGACTTCCTATATACTTATAGATAATAAACTTAATTACCCATACGAGCGTATGCGATCGAGTGAAATGCAAAGCGTTGCCCATGCAGCAAAGCGACAGTTCTCCGATTCCGTTCGCTCATTCGCATCATGACGCCGCTTTTTACAAATCCAAAACGATTCGCCGCGCTTCTCCTGTTTGGTGTTATTATTATAGCCTCTTTCCTAAGGCTCTACAACATTTCAGAAGCGCCGCCGGGACTCTACCCCGACGAAGCCATGAATGGCAACAACGCGCTCGAAGCATTGTCTACCGGACAGTTCAAAACATTCTACCCGGAAAACAACGGGCGGGAAGGTTTCTTCATAAACCTGCAGGCACTATCAATAGCGATTTTTGGCAATGAGCCATGGGCATTGCGTTTGGTAAGCGCACTCTTTGGCATTCTTACGGTCGCAGGCGTTTTTGTATTGACCCGCGAACTGTTTCTTCCTGCAAAGCAAAGTCATGTGGACGAAGAACGCGAACCGCGCATTCGTCGCCATGAAAAAATAGCACTCCTTGCGGCATTCTGCATTGCGACATCCTTTTGGCACATCATTTTTTCGCGCATCGGGTTTCGCGCCATCATGGCGCCGTTTTTCATGACATGGGGAACCTATCTTACGCTCATGATCGCGCGTAAGTTGGAAGAGTTTAAAATGCGACAACAGGCGGAAACGATAACACCAGAGCTGGGAGCGCCGAGCGTGTTCGCCGTACCAAAAGAAAAGACCTATTGGGGCCTCAACCTCTATACCCTGCTCTTTTCGGTCGCCGCGGGTTTTGTGTTTGGCCTCGGGTTCAACAGCTACATCGCCTATCGCATCATGCCATTGATACCCATGGCAATGTTCGTCTATTGGTATTTCTCCATGAAGGACGCGCGTAAAGAACTGGCGAAAACATTTGTCATATTTGCCGCCGCGGCGGCATTTGCAGTACTCCCGTTGGTGTGGCACTTTGCCATGAACCCGCAGGATTTCTTTGGACGCACCAGTCAAATATCCGTGTTCAGCGCAGAACACCCCATCTTCTCGCTTGTTATTAATATAGGAAAGACAATAGGCATGTTCTTCGTACAAGGCGACATGAACTGGCGCCACAACCTTGCCGGTCGGGCGGAACTCTTTTGGCCGGTTGGGCTCATGTTCCTCGTCGGCATGCTCGGAGCGCTCGGCGCAGCGTGGACATTTCTGATCCGCTTGTTTAAGGGCACCGCGTTCGAAGAAACACATTCCGCCATTTCGGAAACGGCCACACTCGCCGAACGCACGCCGCCGCTCGCATTGCTCATCCCCCTTGCATGGTTATTGGTAGCCGCGCTGCCGGTCGTCATATCCAATGAAGGCATCCCCCACGCACTTCGCGCGATCCTCATGATCCCGCCTGTATTCATCCTTGCCGGAGCGGGAGGCATTTGGCTGTACGACCGCCTGCTCGCATTCGCAAAGGGCGCCGACCCGGAATCGACATGGTCGCATGTAAAGGAAATGCTGTTGAAGATCTTAGCGATCATCGTGCTCGTACTGCTCCCCTGCGAAGCCTACTATATATACTTCCAGCGCTGGAACAAGGACCCGAACACCTTCGGCGCATTTGCGCAAAACTATGTAGACCTCGGGCGCGAACTCAACGCGCTCCCAAAGGAAACGCCAAAGTACATCATCGTGCATACGGGAGGCACGGAGGTCCGCGGCATGCCCATGCCGACACAAACCGTCATGTTCATCACCGACACATTCACTCCGGGAAAGCAAAAGGAAAAAAATATGTTCTACCTGCTTCCGGAACGGGAACGCGATGTTCCATTCGGAGCCCGCACATTCATCATCGACTGATGCATGTAAAGACCGCACGCCCAAGGCGTGCGGTCTTTACAAATACACCCCATATTGCTATACAAATAACAGCAGTTAACCAACTAATTTTATACGGGAGGATACGCCAGTGCAGACTGACCCAAGGGAAATCGTCAACGAAATCATCCAAAAACGCATCGCCGTCTTAACGGGCATTATCGCCAATAAAGACGACATGGAATCGGCGACACTCGCCGTGATGCAACTCGGGCTCATCGGCACGAAAGAATCGGCTGACGCGTTGATGAGCGTGGCCGAACAAACCAGTGATACGGAAATGAAGGATACGATAATCCAATCCTTGATCATTTTCTCGCCATTCCGGAACGACTACCGGGAAAGAATCGAGAGAATGTGTAGTGACGCATCTGATGTCGAGGAAGCATATGCCGCAACAACAGCGTGCAACCAGCGCCTCCTCGACCCTCCCCTCTGGCAAGAAATTGCCGAGGCCTGCGCAAGCGAATTCACTCGCAAATTGGGAGCCATCAACGACCGCGGACCCAGCGACTGAACACTGTTCCGTTTCAAGCCCCCCATGCAGTCCGCCAACCAGCGGCTGCATTTTTTTACACCATTAATATCGCACCGATGACCATAAGCACGATCCCAAACATCGCTTTCATTTTTAGCTGCTCGCCAAGAAACACCGCGGCAAGCAACGCCACGAACACAAGACTCGTACGATCGAGCGCGGCAACACGCGATGCATCAGCCGACCGCAATGCAAGAAAATAGAAAAGCCACGAAACAGCACCGCTTACGCCGGCAAGCACGATCAACCCCCACTCGCGCCCGCTCCATGAAGCCGGCGAAAATCCGTCAAACTTTTTCAGAAGCAAACTGACCACGATCAAAAACCCCGCCATGATCAGCGAACGCACTGTGGTGGCAAGCACGGTATCGATCTGCTTCAACCCAAGCTTTGCAAAAATGGCGACCCCCGCCGCAGTGATGGCAGAAAGAATGGCATAGATGATCCACATATGTATTAAGTATATACAAAAATGACACTTTATTCATTCTCGTAGAGTTGTCCCGTTATAGGTTATTAGTTATTGGTTATCGGTTATCCCACGAGGGGGGGTGGACAAACTTAGAAAACAAATATATACTATTGTCAATGTTCGATAAAGACTATCTTGAAACTCTGAAAGCGCGCGGCAAACAATCCCATGTATACCGCCAATTTCAAGACATAGGACTGCAACTGGCGGACATACTCGGAGACAGGCCGCACAAGGCACTGTACATAAAACTCGCACAACAGCACGATGCGTCGATTCTTATGTCCATCGCGCGGGATGTCGCCGACCGCAAGAACATCGCCAACAGGGGTGCATATTTTATGAAAGTATTACACGAACGATACCCCCTGCCGAAAAAGGAAAAGGCACCGGCAAAAAAGAAGGCTGCAAAGAAAATAGTTAAAAAGAATGTTATCAAAAGACCAACCAATTTGGATAATAACCAATAAACAAGAGGAAAGATTCCTGAGAACACATCCGGCCAATTTTGATTTCTCGAAATACACGCCAAAAGAAATCCGCGAACTCATCGCAACCATGCGGTTTATTATGAAACGCGCAAATGGTGTAGGCCTGAGCGCAAATCAGGTCGGACTGGATATACAGCTCTTTGTTGCGGAAATCCCGAAACAGGGAAAACGGTCAAAACTCTACGCGATCTTCAATCCCAATATCATTGACGCATCAAAGGACATGCGCCCCATGGAAGAAGGTTGCCTCAGCGTCCCCCGTACGCACGGGGTCGTTTCACGCCCATGGGAAGTAACCGTTGCCGGATTCGACAAACACCAAAAACCCATCAAGATACGCGCAACCGGATTACTGGCACGCATCTTCCAGCATGAGATAGACCATTTGAACGGAATTGTATTTATCGATAAAGCACAGAATATAGAAATAAATACCGCGCAAAACGAAGAGGTCAACATATAAAAACACCGCTCATGAAAAGCGGTGTTTTTATATGGATGATCGGTTCATTCCGCGACAAAGGAAAATTCGCGCAGGAAAGAGCTGATGTCAAGATACACATGGTTGAACAGCAAATAGATGACTTCCGGTTTTTCGACCGGTCCGATCAGTACCATGCGCTTACCGAGGCCATATCCGACCCCTGCTTCCATGTGCGAAGAATCGCCCGCCGGAAGCAATAGAATAACAACATCGGCATCTTTGATGGCTTGCACCTCGGATTCGGCGATCTTGGCGATGCGATCATCTACCTTCCAATTGACCAACGCCTGGGTAAACTCCTTCATCTCGTCCTCGATAGGCTTGCCCGTCAACAAATTGGCGCCGCTTTCAACATACGAATATGCCGAATGTCCGAGCTTTTCCAACTCGTCCGTCAACTGCTCGACCTGCGTCTTATTTTTCCATGGTGACGCTATAAAAAATTTCATGATACAATGATACCATATAATTAACTGAAAAAGAACGATGCCCACCCAACCCAGATTCATATTCTTCGGAACTCCCGAATTCGCCACAGATGTACTCGAAAAACTCCTTAACCGGGGCATCATTCCTGCCGCGATCGTTTGCAACCCCGACAGGCCAGTCGGACGCAAAAAAGTGGTCACGCCACCGGCGGTCAAACTACTTATCATGGAACACCAGTTGCAGGACCCGACGCTCAGCATTCCCCTACTGCAACCGGAAGCGCTCGACGATGCGTTTCTTGAACAGCTTAGGTCATTTGAACCCGACTTGTTCGTTATTGCCGCATACGCAAAGCTGGTCAAGCAAAATGTGCTCGATATAC
Organism: Candidatus Wolfebacteria bacterium RIFOXYD12_FULL_48_21; assembly: GCA_001793945.1. GTDB lineage: Bacteria > Patescibacteriota > Minisyncoccia > UBA6257 > UBA9933 > UBA9933. Next base: position 86,932 of record MGIW01000006.1, on the reverse strand, counting down.
CAAAACACGGAACCATAGGGGTGCACCCTTCACTTCTTCCCGCATATCGCGGCGCTTCGCCTATGCAAACTACATTACTCGACGGGCAAGACATCACCGGCGTTTCATTGTTCATGATCGATGAGAAAATGGATCACGGCCCCATCGTGGCGCAGGAAACGGTACAGATCGGAACCATGAACTATACCCAGCTCGCAAAAAAGCTTGCGGAGATAGGTGGCGAACTGGTAGCGAAAACGATCCCCGGTCTTGTGGACGGCACGATCGTTCCGCAGGAACAAGACCATACAAAGGCAACCTTTACGAAAAAGTTCTCCACGGACGACGCGTTCATAGATATTCACGACATTGAACGGGCCCATTCCGAAGGGGGCGAAATTGCCCTCGCCATTGAGCGCAAGATCCGCGCCCTCAACCCCGAGCCGGGCACGTGGACCATAGCCAAGTCCATTTGCAACCTGCACTTTGGTCAAGAAAAACGGATCAAACTACTGGAAGCGGATATTTCCATGGAAGACACACTGATCATCAAAAAGATCCATATAGAGGGCAAAAAACCTTTGGAATTGCACCAGCACATACAGGGTATTGACAAATAACTATCCTTCTGCTATATTAGTTTTAATACAAAAATAGCTCCCCAAGAGCCGTTTTTGTTTGGAAAAGAGCACATTACAAACTGAATATGGAAGAAGGAGGATCAAAAACTTGAAAACATATATCGCCATAGCAATGGCACTGCTTGCAGTTTTTTGCTCCCCCGACACCACAAGCCACGCATCGCTTCCCCGCGAAGCATACGGCTTGATCACGAAAAGCACCACTAATAACCCGCCACGCCCCCTCGTTGCCGTTACTTCAGCCTATTACAGGCCGGTAAAAGGCCAACGAAAGTATGTGACCGGGTCTTATTTAGGCGACATTCGCCTGAATGGAACAGGGGTCACCAGCTCCGGAAAACGCGCGGAGATAGGCCACTTATCGGCCGATCAACGCTATAATCCGGTGGGTACCAAGTTTCGCGTCGTTATCGACGGCAAAGACTTTGGTCAATGGACTGTCGAAGATAAAGGTGGGGGCATAAAAGGCCCCCGCCGCTTCGACTTTTTCGTGGGAGAAAGCGATACAGGAAGAATCGCCGCTCAGTCTTGGGGACGGAAAGGCGATCATAAAATTGAAATGTATCGTGTCGGGAAAAACGGTTGATAGGTATGCGCCTTCCCAACCACACCAATGGGGCAGCTTCGGCTGCCTCTTTTTTTATCTCCATTTTAATTTGCTTTCTCAGGGTTATGTGTTATGGTAGGCTATTGCCTTCGAAAAGTAATGCAAGTGGTGATTGTAATTGCCCTTAAGATAGAACGAATTAAATACTATGGACCAGTCCACAAACCCGGGAGTAACTTCCGAAGAAGTAGTAGTACCTGCAACCGGCGATGCCGATGCGGTAGCGGTTGAAGAAACCAAAGCAACTGAAGCTACTGAAGTAGCGGCAGAGCCGACCGAAGGCGCAGAAGAGGTCAAGGAAGAAACTTCTCCGGAAGCTGAAACCGAAGCCCCTGCAAAGGAAGAATCGGAAGCCTAACAGTTTCGATATAAAAACAGCCCTATGGGCTGTTTTTATATGTGCTTTTATGAATAAAAAAGGGGCGTTGCGCGCATGCGCGCAACGCCCCCGTAAACCCACGTAATACCCGCCGCCTACTTCCGCATCGCGTCCAAAAGGCTCTGAGAGGGCTTGCCGTCTGCAGGCAGACCGTTCTTTTTTTGCCAGTCGGCGATGGCAGCCTTGGTCATGGGACCATACTGTCCATCAACGGAGACGGAGTACCCTTTGACCTTAAGCGCGGCCTGGATGTCCTGCACCAGATTCGTGGATGCACGATCAACCGGCGCAACTCGTTGGCTGGCCTGCAGCTGCGGGATCATCGGCGTAAGTTTGTTCACGGCGTCGATCATGGCGCCGATGATAACCTTTCCTTGGTCGGTATTTTCATATCCGCCAAGTCCCCCGGCGATTGCACCGCCGGCACCGGCAACACCAAGGCCACCGCCAAGACCAAAACTGGTCCCCGTAGCGACGCCCGAAGCAGAAGCGATCTGCTCGCCGTCCTTGTTGCTTACCATGGTAAGGATGACCCCCGCTTCAGACTTCCTGATACTACCAGCTATTGCACCGACAACCATGCCGACGGGACCAAACAAAGACCCGATTCCCGCAGCCGCACCGGCGGCACCACCACCGGACTCGTTTTCATTGCTGGTAATGATCTCAACCAACAGCGTATAGTCCGCCGTCGTATTCCGGCCGGCCCGTTCCATCGCCTTGGTGTAGGCAGACGGGGTAAAGCACCCGGACTGCTGCGCGATCAAACGCATCGCCGGTAACGGATTACTCGGCAATCCGTTCTTGACCAGATACTTGATCTGGGTATCGGCATCACCACCGAGGTCCAGATTAACGCTCAGCCGCTGGCTAACAGGAACATTGCATGTTTGCAGCTGTTTTGTGCCTCCGGTCTCGGAATTCCCGGCTACCGGCTGAGTCCCGTTACTGGCGCCGATTCCGACCCCGGTCGTCACGCAGCCCGTCAGGCCGAAAATGAAAATTAAACAGATTGTAAAAAGCCTCTTTGTAAAATCCATCGTACACCTCCTTACTTTTTTGGTTGTGTTGCGGGTAGATTTACATCGTTGACTATCTAACACTACTATTACACATTTCTCAAAAAAGTCAAGGTGTTGCTATATGGCAAGCTTCTTTCGGTTAGTATTCGTTATTTTGATCGTAATAAAGATGATCCCAAGTAATATACCGGCAAAACCAAGAAACTGCACCGCATTCCCAAGCAAGACAGCTTCACTGGCATAGGTGGAAATGATGGCAAACGGAAGCTCGGATAGAACGGTAATGAGAGCATACGCACCTATGGGGTAACGAACCATACCGAATGCATATCCAAGCTCGGCAGGCAAAGCCAAGCGCAACAGGAGCGCGGTCAAAAATGTAGTGTGTTCTTTTATCTTACGGCTCCATTGTTCAAACAGCTCTTCGTGCACAAAATAGAAGACGACCCGCCTGCCAAAATAGCGCCCGACAAAGTAGGCAAGCATGTCGCCCACGAGCCAACCGAACAACAGCAACAGTGCAGTAATCGCAGGACCCCAAAACACGACCGCGATAGGCACGAGCGGAATGTTCGTCAGCGGGCTAACAAGTGCCGCCGCAACCGAAGAAAGAACGAACAAAACCATTGCCAGCAGCTCGTTCCGCACAACAAGCACATTAAAAAAATCGACAACGCGCCAAAACTCGCTTTGCAACAGACTCGAGGACCAAAACAAAAAGGCGACAACAATCGCGAAAAGAAATGAAAATATCAGCCGCCTGTTCATATGTGCTAAGTATAACAGATGGAGTGCCCGTATCCATTACAAACCCTCCTCCGGCGCAACGGGCTTCCCGAGCTTTGCCAACTGCGCTTCAATGTCGGCATCTTCGATCTTGCGATACAAAGGCGTAACATCGCCGATTTTCCAAGCCGCTTCCGGCTCTGGGTACTTCCATATTTGCTCTTGAGCGGTAAACCCAAGAAATCCATATATCTTCTCGGATGTCCGCGGCAGGAACGGATTGACCAACATGGCCAACGAACGGATTACTTGAACAAGCACTGCGAGATCACCCTCGACCTCATCTTTTTTCATCTCATCTTTAATCTTCTTCCACGGTTCTTTTGTATTGATATATCGGTTGCCATGCTCAGCGACTTCCAATGCCGTCCTGAAAGCGGCACGAAACTTGCCCGCCTCGATCAGCTCGCCCACCTTCGGGAAAGCATCGCGCGCAACGGCAAGCAGTTCGGCGGATTCTGCATCCACCGTCTCTGGAAACCGAAGTCCTTCCGGAAACTTGCTCTTGGCAATGGAAAGCGTGCGGTTGACCAAATTGCCAAATGTACCGATAAGCTCGCCATTTACGCGTTGGGCATACTCCGCCCACATAAAGTTAGCATCGCTTGTTTCCGGCCCATTCGCGACCAAAAAATACCGAAGTGTTTCAGGGTCGAACGATTCCAAAAACTCCGGAAGCCATACGGCCCACCCCCTGCTCTTGGAAAACTGCTTTCCTTCAAGTTTAAGATATTCGGAAGAAACAATATGGTCGGGCGTATGCAGCGCACCCTGCGCAAGCAAAATCGCCGGCCAAATGATCGTATGGAACGGAATGTTATCCTTCCCGTGCACATAATAATGCACCGCCTCTTCGTTCTGCCACCACTCTTTCCATTCATCGGGAGTGTTTTGTTCTTCAGCCCACAACATGGATGCGGAAAGGTATCCCGCGACCGCCTCAAACCACACATAAATGCGTTTTGTTTCATAGCCCGGCAACGGAATAGGCACACCCCAATCGGTGTCGCGAGTAATGGCGCGATCGTGCAAACCCTGTTTTAAAAAGCTCTTGGCAAACCCGCTCGCGTTTGCGCGCCATGAATCGCTTGTGCTTTCGACCCATTGTTCCAGTGCCCCCTGCAAAGCGGTGAGTTTCAAATAAAAATGTTCCGACTCCCGCACCTCAAGCCGACGGTCTGTATCGCTCAACTCCCCTTTGCGGTTCAATATCTTCGGATTGATGCGCGGATCCTTCAGTTCGAGCGGATCAAGCAATGTTCCACACTCATCGCATTGGTCGCCACGCGCGCCGGTATAGCCGCACTTCGGACATGTGCCCTCTACAAAACGATCAGGCAAAAAACGCTCGAGCAACGGCGAATAAAGCGCCTTTTCTGTTTTGGTGTAAAGAAATCCTTTTTTATGCAATTCCAAAAAAAGATCCTGCACCACCTTCGCATGCTGGTCGGTCGTCGTGCGGGTATACATATCGTACGAAAACCCCATGCCGTCTACGAGGTTCTTCCGAAACTCCTCGTGATATTTGTTTGCAATTTCAGCTGGCTGGATGCCTTTTTCCGCCGCCTCCACGGCAATGGGCGTTCCGTAGCAATCGCTACCGGAAACAAACAATACGCGGTCGCCGGCAAGCCGATAGTACCGCGCAAGAATATCGGCACCAATAAACGCCGATACATGTCCCAAATGAAGGCTCCCGTTTGCATACGGCCACGCAAGCCCGATAAAGATTCTCTTATCCATAGTGTTCCTAAATCATACACTCTCGCCTCCCCTTGGGCAAGGTAAAACCCTCGTGGCATCCTGAAACATTGACATAAACGGCAAATAAATCGTATAAAGTAGGCAGAACAAAGAAAGCAGTTCAATCCAATTGAGGAGGCTATCGATGAAAGCATTCGATGTGTGCGACAGAAGATGCGCAGACAGGGGCTGTATTCAAGGCGGTCGCGCGTGCGCTCCGAGCATGGAGCTGGATGTAGGAAGTTGCTGGCGAATGGCGGAAGAAAATGACATGCTCCTGCAATGTCCCAAATGCAAATCGGGATTATGGTTCGACAGCTATGTCACCAATCCGCTCGGATCGGGGAATGAATTTTTCTGTCCGAGCTGCAACGAAAACATCGACAGGTCGGCCGCGATCCAAACAATGGAGCGGTTAGGCAAAGCGATCAAAGAGTACGATCCCGCAAAAATGGACGAGTGAATCAAAAGAATGGTGCGGTCGCCATCCCTTCGCGAACATAACGAATATCAATTCGCGTCAGAGAGAATGGACAAACTACGCTCGATGATCATTGCGCTCGCAATAAAGATTGCGGACGAAAGTCCCGTATAACGCACTCACGCGATGCACCGCGACCACAATTGCGCCCCTTGGGGCGCAATTTTTATTTACTGCAGGTTATAATTAAATCAAACTGGCATTTAGTGGTAGCTCTATACTGGGGGGCTTCGTTCACTGGCGATGATAAAAAGGGCGACCTCGGCTATTGCCTTGGTCGCCCTGGTTGTGCTCCTCAGGCCTACAGCAGGTTCACATTGTAGACCTTTTAGATGTTATCAATGGCCTCAGCGAGAGCCTCGCGATCATCAGCAAAGCTAACCATTTTTGCTTTCTCGAAAAGCTTGAAGATATCCTCGTTCAGATTGCCGTGATGACTATTCTGATACATGGCGATCATCTTGTGAATGACAAGCATGAGTGCCCGCGCCCGCTTGGAGTCGCTTGGTGTTTCCATGACGCCATGAGTCCGAAGTTCATCTTCGAACCGCATCTGACCTTCGCGGGCATCCGAGTGATAATAGAGGGGAAACTCGGACATTCTCTCCCTTATAATCCTTCGGAGTATCCACAATCCCCTCGATATCCCAAATATTTGCGGCGAGGACCCGCCTCCTTACGGAATCGATCTTCACGCTGAACGCATGCGCGTCATGGGTGTGAACCCACTCCGGCGTATGGAATTTCACCGTCCGCGCGCCCATGTCCGTGTCGAACAGGGAGAGCATTAGATCGAGCTTTGACGGCCCGTTGTCGATTTCGAACTCTTTCTGTGTCATACAACACTCCTTTCAATGTGCTTGTGCGTTAGTAGAGGAACGCACTTACCTCCTTATTTTCCCACCTTTCGGCGAAAGAAACGACTTAGCCATACGACCAAGAATTTGCTACTATAAAAGCATTTGCATGCTCCTTTGTCAAATTCTGCATAACTAACGCACATTCCGGACAATAAAACTTCTATCGAGTAGTTTAAGCTGTCATACCGGCGGAGGCCGGTATCCAGAGTCTGAACATCCAAGTAGTGCATACAAACCTGGATCCCGGCCTCCGCCGGGATGACAACCTCCTCTGCCATCGTTTGTTCATTACTCACAAAATTTACTTTTTGTCCAAAATGTGCGTTAGCGGACCAAATTCATATTTACGGGCCGACCCCATTAGACGCACCTTTGACTCCAGCACCATGAAACCTTTTTTAAAAAGTAAGGTATACTATACTATAAAGCCTCTTGAAATATATAGACCATGGATAACCCGCAAGCCCCAAACCAACCCGAAGTCGCAGCGATGCCATCAGTAGCTACTCCCGATCGAAAAAATATCTGCCCCCAATGCCATCAACCGGTTCTTTCTGAGTATTATTTTTGTCCGAACTGCGGTAAAAAACTCGAAGAAGTGCCGCTGTCTACGACTATCTGGGCACAACTATGGCTCTATATCTTCACCCTTATTGTCATGCCGTTTACCGGTTATCTCGCGTACAGACATTGGCAAGGGGTGGCATATATGAGATCAAGGGATCCAAAAGCTCGGCGCATAGGGTTTATATCTGTAATTCTCCTCATTAGCACTATAGTCCTTCTTACTTGGTCAATATGGGCAGGAATTACACAGCTCAAGGAATCCATCCAAACTCAGCAAAACAACATAAATTCCTTAGGCGGATTTTACTAAATCAATAAACAAGCCGGCAGCCATTTCCGCAAGATAAAACAAAAAATCGCCGTTAGGCGATTTTTTTGTAAAACAGAAGTTAAGGAAGTATCTGACCACTTTATACATTACCGAGCAAACTTGACAATTAAACCACCACATGGTATTAACAATACAGCATCATTTTTTTATTAACTTTTCATACGGAGGAAGCACCATGGCCATAGCACAACAGGCCCAGGAAGATCTTGAGGAGGCATTGAGGACCGCAAAGCGGGCATGGGAAACGGCGGATATGCCAAAGATCTATTTGGGCGAACCAGAGGAAGTCGGCAAGATCGCCCTCGCCATTTTGGCAAGCACGATACTCACTGTCTACGGAAACCGTTAAGCCCGCTCACCCCGACCAAAAGCCCGGCACCCGCCGGGCTTTTTTTGTTAAAAAATTAAGACTGGACCCTATTCTGCAAAGTCCGCCCAAACATCGCCGCAACTATACCGACAACAAGCAAGATGAGGGTGGCTATCATGCCAAGCATCACGGCTCCTGCGGCATCATCGTTGCTGCTGCGTGCGGCTATCATGAGGTAGGCATCTGCCGCCACTACTGCGCCCGCCGTAATGAACGCGCAGTATTTTATAGTCCACAAAGCGTTCACGGTCACTTGCGAAAATATCTTGTTTTGCCCGGCATATCCCAACACTTTGAATGCCTGATAAAGCCCTACAAAAAATGGGATGGACCCAAGATACATATATGCCAAAAAGGGATCGTCAAAATAGATGTCAAAGAACGAAGTAGCGTGTGCGTTTACGCCTTCCACCCACGGCTCCCAAAGCAGAAAGGCAAGAACACCAATGCCAATAAGCACAGTGACCGCCTGAAGAAATAGTATTGAGATTTTTTTCATAAGTGATGGAATGATAGTGGTTTACCCCATTTATAGCAAATTAGCACGGTTAATAACACAATAAATATCCCTCCAACATCAATGCATGGGATACATGGCATTATATACAGTATATCGCTTCTTTCTTCTATAACAAATGGCAATCAATGGTATCTGACCTCGTTAATTACAAATTAGGATTTGCTCGCTTTAATCCTCTTTGTTATATAACCAGTTTGTTTTCTATACGAAAAAAGAAACATCGTCAAAAGTACTGCCACCAAAATCAATGGGGTGTGTTCGCCCAATATCGAAATTTTAACAGCAAGTAATTCGTAACCTTTGAGCAATAGGAGCAAGACGAACATTGCAGTAAATGTCCGGTACATATTATTTACTTCCGAAAAATTCTCGACTTTGGAATCAATTTTTGACGCAGAAACAAAATCGGCATAATCAGCAAATTTCAGAAAAGATACTGACTTCAAAAACGGTTCGATAATCAGCGAACCAAATCTACTTATTACCAATCCTACGAAATAATATACAAAAGCTCCAACGACGAGATTTTCCTGCGTAAGTGAGTAAATCGTGAATTTATCTAAAATAGCAACAAAGAGCACCCCGGGCAGTAGGTAATTGAAAAGATTGTAAGAAGTTATTTTGTCGAGAATGTCTTTCATATTATTAACCTAGTAGGCTTGATTGATGTACACAGTATACGAGCCAGTCGAAGGAACTTCTATAGTTATTTTTCCATCGTTTCGCGTAGTCAAAACTTTTCTGTTTGTACCACTAAAATCTAAACCGCTACAATGTTGGCTATAAAGATCATGGTCTTGGGTACCGTGAACCACCGGCTTGTCGGAAATGATGACTGCGTGAGGGCTACAATAATCAAAAACTTCTTTGCAGTATCCTCCTTCGCGACCGTGATGCGAAGCAATAAATATATTCGTCCTGCGCAGATAAGTTAAGAAGTTTTGATCTTTCAAAAATTCTTGCCACCCTGCAGTTTCAAGGTCGCCCGGAAACATGATGCCGATATTATTGTAAGAAACGAATGTAACGACACTCAAATTATTGGTATCTTGGAATTTCGTCGGTGAGTGGTAAAAAAACATTTTTTCCATTCCATAGTCTGGATTTATGGATTCACCTGTAAAAACATTTCGCACCCAATGAAGAGCTGTCTTAATACTATCGTGTACCTCGCCACTTTCCTCGATTTTCAAATTTTCAACCCAGTCAGGACTTACAGAGTTGTTGTGCTTGATTGAAACAGGACGAATTCCCGGTTCAAAACTCGGCAAATCAGAGAGATGGTCGCGATCAAGGTTACTCAAAACCAAGCAATGAGGTCGCTGATTACGACTCTTGAGCCAGTCGGAAGGTTTCCAGTTCGTTGATAAATTATGTCCGGCACCAATCAAAATTAACTCGCCCGATGGTGTCTCTATAGCGCTACATTCTCCGTGTTCAACATCAAAAATATGCACTCGCATTGGTTTCGGTTGGGGCTGGAAAGCGTAATTCATTTGTGTTGCTCGTTATGCTCGGGTTGTTCCTTTTTAATAATAGATTTTTCGATCTGGTGGGCGCGCACTTTCGTTTTTACCTGCGCATACTGAAATCTCGTTCCTTCAGGGATTTGATCTTTCTTAATGTTCTTGTGTTCTACGAGGCGATCCTGTCCGCGACCGCGACCGGCGATTCCTGTATATAGGTTCTCTCCGCTCCTGCTTTTTATTTTATAGATGATAGCTTTGTCTTGAGGGACATTGGCTATATTTGCTTTCGTGAATTTTTGGATTCTACTAAATTTTAGCATATGTGTGGGGATAAGTTAATTTGTTTATATTCTAATTATTTTCTATAATACTATTATATGCTCACAAAAAAGCAAGTGCAAGTTCTTGATTTCATCAAATTTTACAGAGCGAAGCATGGTTATGCCCCCTCTCTTGAAGATATACGGCAAAAATTCAAGCTCGCCTCTGTTTCCACGGCCCATTATTACATTAGCAAATTACAAGATGCTGGCTTCTTGAATAAAGAACACAATCAACCTCGTGCTGTTTCAACGGTAGAAGCGAAACAAACTATCGAAATACCTATTTTAGGAGCGATCGCCGCCGGACAACCGATTGAGGCGATCGAAATCCCCGATGAAACTATCACTATCACAAAAGACGAAATCGGACAGCAAGGAAAGCACTATGCCTTGCGTGTGCAAGGCAGCAGCATGATTGATGACGGTATTTTTGATGGCGATATTGTAGTTATCCGAAAACAAGAAGTGGCGGAAAATGGCCAGACCGTTGTAGCGGTAATAGATAACAACGAAGCAACACTAAAAAAACTATACCGAGAGAATGGGAGATTTAGATTGCAACCCGCGAATCCAACACTATTCCCGATATATCGCGATGAAGTGGAAGTCAGAGGTGTCGTTGTAAAAATAATTCGCAATCTTGAATCACAGCTTGACCAAGGACAATCAAGGGATGAAAAGTATGTCCGCAAAATAGACTACTCGTGGGATTATAGAGGTGAAAAAACAAAATCATACACGCATGGAATACATACCTATCCCGCAATGTTCATTCCACAAGTCGGAAGAAGACTGCTGGAAACCTATAGCAAAAAAGGCGATACAATTTGTGATATTTTCTGCGGTTCGGGTACGGCGCTTGTCGAAAGCAGATTGATAGGGAGAAATGCCTACGGAATTGACCTTAACCCTTTGGCTATTTTTCTTGCGAAAGCAAAAATGAGTCCAATCAATCCTCAAAAACTAACAAAAGAATACTTATCTTTACTCGATAGAGTAGCAAAAATAAAAGATAACGAAATAAAACGACCGGATTTCAAGAACATTGATTTTTGGTTTAAGGATAAAGTAATTATTGAACTTGCCAAGCTAAAAAAAGCCATACGCGAAATAAAAGACAAGCCAATTCAAAATTTCTTAATGGTTGCCTTTAGTGAGACCGTCCGTTATTCCTCCAACGCAAAAACTGGAGAGTTTAAATTGGTGCGTGTTAAAGGAGAAAAACTTGAAAGACATAATCCAAATGTATTGGCAATCTTTCGCAAAAATGCAGAAAAAAATATTGTAGGAATGACCGAATTTTACAAAGATGCGAATAAGGATTCGTGGACAAAAATAATCTACGGAGATTCGTCAAAAGACAATGGGATTAAAGCAAATTCTATTGACTGCATTATCACTTCTCCGCCATACGGCGATAGCCGAACAACAGTTGCATATGGACAATTTTCCCGCCTATCGGCGCAGTGGATTGATGTATTTGATAATCCAAATGATGCCTCTGGCGTAGATAACGATCTACTCGGTGGCAGAGCTGCTAAAAACCTAACCCACATACTCTCATCCAATTATCTTAAAGAATCCTTAGAAAAAATTGCGAATCAAGACGAAGCCAGAGCAAAAGATGTATTAAGCTTTAATCTTGGATTGAATGAGTGTTTGAAGCAGGCTCATAGAATCCTTAAACCAAGAAAATATTTTTGCCTTGTTATAGGTAACAGATTGGTGAAACAAGTTAGAATCCCTACCGATTTTATTATTGCCGAGCTTGCCGAGAAGATTGGCTTTACTTGCGAAGATATAATCGTCCGTAATATTCCAGGGAAAAGAATGCCGATCAAAAACTCGCCGACCAACATTGTTGGTGCGCTGGAGGAAACAATGAACAAAGAGAGCATTGTTGTATTGAGGAAAAACTAAAGCAATTCAACTTTCGTATCAAAGCAATTATATAACTGGTTTATTTTCACCCGAAATCCAGTACCGTGGTTACGAACAGATCCATTTGGTCGATAGAACATCCTGAGATCGACAACAATCGCATCTTTTTTGACCATATTTTTGAAATGCTCAAAATCAAAACCTTCCAAGAAATATACTTGATTAAAATAAAAATACTCGATGCCTTTTAATTCTTTATTATCTGCTAAAGCATAGACGAGGGCTGGAAGCTTAGCTTCAAACTTTTTCTTCAAATCCTCCATGTCCCAATAGATATTGAGTCTTTTCCCTTTACCAACAACGCGGACCTTGTCTTTTTCAACTTTGAGTTTCAAACCTTGGTTGTTATATCTTTTACAGGAAAGAGTGCTGTGTAGTTCTTTTAAGCGACCATTATCTCTTTTTGAATATCCAAAATTATCAAGAAGCGTTCTATCTCGATCGCCACCTTTTGGTTGAGGTTCAAGAGTAAAAAGAGTAAGCATGGATCCTGCGCTTCGACGATACGCCTTTAGTTCTGCAATCTCGCCAATATCAGGGAGCGGAATGTTGTTTTCTTTTATTCCGAGTAAATCTTCAAGGGTTTTGCCTATCCCCGTATCGCCCTTTCGGTGAGTTTTAACGAAGCCAAGTCTCTTGATATTTTTGAGCTTCTTTTTGAGTTCTGCAAGTGTCATGTTATTTGATGAAAAAAGACAAGTCTTTTTTATAGATTTTTGCAAACTCTTTGAGCTGCGTAATATCAAGCCGTCTTTGCCCTGCTTCAATCTTTGATATGTGTGGCTGGGTTTTGCCAAGTAGCTTCGCCACTTCGACTTGACCCAAGCCTGCCTCAATACGGGCTTTCTTTACCTGTTCAACCGCATATTTGTGGTCTTTTGAAAATATCGCCTTTGTCATGATGTATATATGATAGTATTCCGTTGCGTTATATTCCAAATTGTAATATAATGCAAATAGCCACACCCGATGCACGCAATAAAATAAGGTCGCCTCAAGGGGCGGTCTTATTTTATTGACCCATACTAAGCTTGTCGGAGGGGCTGAAAGCCATGAGCGAGCGGAGCGAGTCGAATGGCTGGCTAAGTCGAGTTAGAACCACCGCCGAATAGACTCTGTAAGGCTTTTTTGAGCCAATTTTACCAACCCCATCGACGCACCTTGAGCGCTAATATTATTTATCTAATTTTGCAAGTTTTTTTAGCTTGGCACCCGTACTCGAAGTAGTTATTGTTTGAATTTTTGATAAACGGTTTTCTATTCCTTTGAGAGTTTTTTTAGGAGAATAAGGAGTGTTATGGTTATCCATACCAACATTAAAAAATTGTTTTTTTAATTCTATATTATTAGTATCCCTCTCCTGTGGAATTTTATGAAATTCCTCATCTACAAATCTAGCAATCATCTGCACTGTTATTCTTGCGCGCTCCTCTGTCGCTATCCAAAAATAATTACTTTCTCTCTTTGCAAATTCCTCTATTAATTCACCGTAATCATAAAATGAATTTATCAATTTTAAATCATCTTGATCAAAATTGCTTACAAATAAGTGTGCATATTTTTTCCAATTATTAGTTTGAAAAACAGAATTTGGCATGTCCGATGTATCCCCTGTAATAATCTTTTCCCTAATAACTCCAATCTGTTCCTCGGCGGTTCTAATTTCTGTTAGTAAAACCCTTGCTGCCTGGATTTTATTGTTACGCTTTTGATGAAAGTAGATAGCTATAGCGACGGTGCCAGTTACTATAGTCGCTATCCCGCTGAATATATATTGAAAGAAATATTCCATAGTTTATATTAATTTAATAATTTGGGAGTAATAGGGTCAGGTACCTTTAATTACCCCCCCTATTCCCTCCATAATACGCCCCTAAGAGGGGTTGGGCAAGGGAGGTTACAATTCCTTAAGCAACTTTAAATCCCCCGCAATAAGGGCTTCTTTTTTGGCACGGATCCATTTCTTTAATTGTTTTATTCTACCGATTCACGCAAGGCACCTCCTGGTGCTGAATCATTTTCAAAATACTCTTTGAGCATGGTTCGTAGGGTTGTTTTCCCTTTTGTTGTTTTCAGGTATCCCTCGCGTCGTTTCGCATCCTTCTGATTTCTATATGCTTCATAATGGATCAGATCAAAAGGTGCGTAGTGCTTTGTTGATAGCTCTTCCCTATTATTATGCTCTTTAAATCTACGCCCAAGATCCGTAGTATAGCCCGTATAAATAAAACGCTTCTTGATGCTTTTTAAGATATAAACATAATAAAATTTCATAGCGTGGGGAGACGCACCATACGGTGCATCCCGACGCTTACCATTCGTTTTCTGCTTCTTAGCGAAGCAGTGCACCGAATGGTGCGCTGCTGCCAGACCTGGATTCGAACCAAGATTGACGGATTCAGAGTCCGCTGTCCTACCATTAGACGATCTGGCAAAATATGCTTTTAAATAATGCCTGAAAAAATGGGTTTTTGCAACCTTTCTTTTTGCCTGTATTGCATGCAAATACCGATGCGCAAAAGGTATCTTTTACTCCCCCTTTGCCCATTTTTTCAGGGTTTCGTAGTCCGTCCCGCCGCAAATGTGTTTGCCGGTATCCGTGTTGAAGAAAAACGGCACGCCTCCGCACAAGCCTTTGTCGTATTCCTTTCGCTTCGCCTCGTTTTCAGCATTATGCCATGTTTCAAACGACTGAAGCTCTATACCCTCTTCCGTCTTCAGCCGCTCTACAATTGGCTTCATGTGGATGCAATGTGCGCATTCGGTTCCATAAAATTCGAGTAGCATGATGATGAGTGACTTTAAAGTGAATACATGTATTACCTCTAAGAATACCATGTTTTGTTGGTTTATGCTCTTATTGTGATGGAAATGGATTCCCGTTTTCACGGGAATGACAATGCGCTGGATACCGGCCTCCGCCAGTATGACAATGCAACGGACCACGGGGCGAGTAATGCGAACAAAAAACGATCCGCCCCCTCACAGGGCGAATCGTTTTTATATGTGATAGTTTTGCGAATTCGGATGAAATGCAAGGCGCGGGGAGGTTGGAGAGGAAGCCGTATTATGCATACGGTGACCGAATCCGCCGGCTGGCGGAGCCTCGCCTGCCGGTAGGCAGGCAACGCAGCAGTTCGCCGAATTCACGGAACTATTATGGAATGTTTTTGCTTGAGTGAAGTGCAAGGCACGGGAAACGCACCGAGGAAAGCGTACTACCTGTACGGTGACCGAGGGGCGAGGGGCCCGTAACGCAGCAATTCGCCAAGCAAGGACATTCTATCTTAGCGGGTGACTGAAATCGACTCACTCAACTCCGCGCTAGCTGAGTTGATGCTGACCCGGCGGGTCGTCGTGCTGTACGAAATAAAGTATTTCGTGGCAGCAAGCGTTCCATCGGTCGGATCGGTCGGCATGGTCGAAACATAGGTCGGAACGATGCAACCTTCAATATCCACGCCTGCAGTACCGATTTCGGCCGAAACCGACGGCAATGAAGTGGCGGTGGCGCATGTCCAGTTACCTCTGTTGTCTGCCATATTCTGGCTGACCGCGTTCAAGATCGTGTTAACATTGCTCCAGCGCTGCGTGTTGCGAGCCTGTGCAAACTGTCGTCCCGGGTTCAACGCAACGATGACCACGCCGGCCAAGATCGCGATGATACCGATAACCACGAGCAATTCGATCAAGGTAAAACCCTTTGTAAAATCTTTTTTCATTGGTAGTAAAACTAACTGAATGATAAAACTCCTCGACCTTTTTACTTACTGTCCATTATACTATGGATTGAAAATATCGGCAATGACACATGCTACAGATCCCTCGATTTCACTCCGCTTCGCTGCGTTGCACTCGGGATGACAATGCAAACTCTGGATCCCTCCGTCCGCCGGCAGACAGCAATGACGCATGCTACAGATCCCTCGATTTCACTCCGCTTCGCTGCGTTGCACTCGGAATGACAGGAAAGGAGCGAATTTCCCCCTCATACCTCACATCTCATACCTCACATCTCACATCTCATACCTCATGCCCCACACCTCATATCTCATGTCCCTTACTTAACCTCGTCCCATGAAACGATCTTGTAGGCGTCGGTGGTCAATGGAAAGCTTGGTGGCGGACCATAGAGCAGATTGGTGTCGTAGACCAAGTTGCGGGACACATAGCCGGTGCCGTCGGTATAGGCAAACCCATACCGCTGGTTCGAGCCGAGCATGCCGTAGGATGTAATGAATGTACGGGCATGATACGGCGAACAGCGGTCGCGATTAGGGCTGGTCGTTGGACCTTCGTAATAGTACCGCCCCACGCGGCCGTTTTGCGCCATCAACGCGGCATCGATGCGGATGGTATCGACACTGACCATGCCAATGTTGATGTTCTTTTGTGCAATCAGCGAAATAACATCGTTGCCCGTGTAATTTGTATACAGCAAATTATCATTTACCGTAATACTCGAACGGGTCGCCACATTGTCAGGAAACCGTGCCGCAGCTATGGTCACACGCGCACCATCAATCTGTCCGCTGACCCAAACATTATCTTCGATAAAGATGAGCCCGTTCGTCGGCATGGGATAGTTCCCCAGTAACGATTTGGTGCTGATACTCCATGTTCCCCACCCGTCCTGGGAAAGCGCATTGGAACAATAGCTCGGCGCCGCAACCAATGCGGTAACAAGATGCAGGTCGAATGTATCGTTTGTTTTGAGCACGATCTCATAACCCAACAGCGTCGTGGATGTCGGCCGATAAAATCCGCTGGCCTGCGCATCTATCTTCATTTGTGAAAGATTCGAAGCGATGCCGGCAAAGTCTACCGCAGGAACGGGAAACTGTCGTCCGACCAAAAATACATCGGAGCGATCGGCAACATCATTCGGCGGAGATTCAAGCGCGCGGGCCGTATCGGTCACACCCGTTGCAGGCGGCGGATTTACATGCGTATGTACGCCGAATTCCTTTTGTCCGGTATGATCGGGATCGCCGTAATCGCTTTGTGCGCTGGTGACTAAATTGTGCGCGATGCCGTCGAACCGAATACCGCCATTCGAATGGATCTCGCCGAACACTTCGGTACCCGAACCAAATCGCACAGCCGCATTGAGCACCGCCGCATATTTTGCAAACGACGGGATGCCCATGCGCACGCGGACCACTTTTTCTATGTCAGGGTTCGCCGCAAGCTTGCCGGTCGAATCGATCGTCACAATGGTCGAGCCTTGCACGGGCGGCGTGATGTCGAGCGTATAGGTTCCCACCACGGTACCCGACTTGTCGGTATATTCATGCACATACGGCCCCGGTTGCCCGGTGCCGTCCTGAAAATCCTGCGGCGCGTGCGCAAGATGCCAGCGGTAATACTCGATACCCGCCTCGGCGATGGCAAGCGCCTGCGCGCGGTCGGATTCACGATATACGGTATCGATCACGGAATCGGTCCAGGTTAAAAACCCGGTCAATGCGATGATCGTAATGGCGCCGTAAAGCAGTACCTGTATGGAAAGCTGTCCCGAGCGAAGAAACCGCTGCTTCATGTTGCATGTTTCATGTCGCATGCAAATCGCGCCCTTCTGTTGCCAGTTATCGGTTGTCGGTTGTTGGTTATGTATCATAAATTGGTGCGCAAATTACGCGGAACTATTTCGATACTCGAAGAAAGTGGAGATGTTTTATCGGGATCGTGCACCGTCAGATCGACCCGGATCAACCGGATGCCGGATATCGTAAGCGGATAGGTCATGGCAGCTTCGGTGCCGGTGTAATTCACATCAAAATAGGTAAAGATCGGAGCACCCGAAACAACATAGTGGGCGACCTCCGTCACGATCTCATTTGCACCAACATACACAAGCGGATTACCAATCGGACGGGTAATCCCCTTATACAGGGTCGTACCGCTCAAAAAGTAGCGCACCTGATCGGCGATGCCGTCGGCATCCGCATCGACAAAAAATGTCAGCGAGCTGGTCGCTGCTTGCGCAATAGCATAGCCACCCAATGCAGACGGAACCATGGAACGCACTTCGGGCAACATGGCTGCAAAGGTGGTTTCAAGCTCCTGTTGAGCGGTCAACTGTTGCGTAAACAACAATTGATAATCGAAAATCGTCTTCATGAATGTACCAATGATAAACGCAATGCCGGCAAAAATAGCAAGACTGATGAGTATCTCCACGAGCGTAAAACCGGAGCATTTATTTTGATTTGATTGGATATTCATAGTCATCATCTTGAAATCGTGCGTGTCATTCACAATTAACAGCCACAGTTAATAAAAGCTATATTCTTCCGTAAACCGTTAACTGTTACCCGTATTCCCGTGAACTGTGAACCGTCAACCGTTGACCGCATTCCCGTAAACCGTTTGCTTATGCGCCCTTCTGCCATACCAATACAACCCTGCAACAAGCATAACAAAAAGCGCAAAGGGTACATAGACGATCGGCTTCTTGATCAATTCGTATGTATCGATCGGACCCGCTTTTTTACCCACGGAAATAGCCGCAGGCGCGGCAATCTTTTCCAATACGCCCGCTTCATCGCCATAAACGATTACGCGATATTCTCCCTCGGCCAATCCGGTCACATCAACGGAGTATGTGCCGGTGGGAACGATCCGCGTTTCAACAAGGTTCCCCTGCGCGTCGATGATATCTATGCGATAGCCGCCGCTCGGCCCTCCCCCCACAGGAGTCGCCCATGAGATTGTTGCGGATCCTTGAACTTGAGAAACGGATGTCTGTACTGCGGCAATGGGAGCAGTTGCGGGAGCAGTTACGGGAGCAACCGCAGGCTCTTCCGTTTGCTCGCTGGGCGTGGCATATGACCCCGAAGTAAATGCGATGACCTGCGAAGCCGATACACCATTCTCGTCACGCGAAAAGATCGTGGCATAATAATCACCGTTGGCGGTAATGCCACTGCCCGTCGAAAGCGTATGCGCCAACTCATAGATACCATCCGTCACATTAGCGACGATCTGCGTACCCGTAGGGTCCAGGCTGATGATCATAGTGCTATTGGCGGCTCTATTGGTATCCCATGTAATATAAACAGATGAATAGGTAACGGACGCAACATGCGCGTTACTGATCACAAGCGGATCGGCAGATGCCTCGGGAGAATCTTCGGAAGGAGTCGGCGTGTCGGAACTCCAGCTATCGAATGTCCCATCCACATAGGATTCATTGCCCCAGCTATCCCGCACGGTTAGCCGATAGGCATAGGAGGTGTCCCGCTGAACATCGATGATCATAGAACAGGTGAACACGCCCTCGAAACAGATCGAATAATTGTCGACATAATCCACGGTGGAAACATTGCCCGAACCGATCGGCGTATAGGACAACTTGCGGTCAACGAGCTCGCTTGCATTATATGCTACCTCGACCGCATCTGCCCCAAAAATGGTTCCGCGCGCGTTGGTTATGATGGGCCCCTCGGTATCTATTTCCTCATAGAGCGCAAACTTGAACGCAGACAGTCGAGAATCTCCATCAACAGTAGCCCCGCCGACGGCATCGGCTATCGTGGCAGGCGCGTTGTGCTCGACAAATTGCACCCGTGGGATGCCATACAGTCGTAGTTGCGAAACATTGCTGGTAATTCTGATCTTATACCACGAACCGGACGCAATGGTGACGGTATCCGGGAAGGTTACATGCAACCGCTGGCCCGTATAAAACGCGGTAGCATGGGCCGCGGTAACCGTTTTGGAAGTAAGCACATTATTGGACGCATTCAGCAATGCAACGGTTACGCTGCCGGAAGAACCCGCGTTGTCGTACCATAGATCGACAGCGTCGATAAAGTCGCTATATATCCTTACTTCCTGCACGGCAACCGACCCGCTCGGCACCTCGACAGGCACGCCCGCATCGGCGGCAAATTCATAAAACTTTTCCTCGGCCGCAAAGGAAGCTGACGGCATCAGCAACGCTATTCCTATGACAATGAAGAGTAAAAGTTTTTTCATGATACATCACACATTCTTTTTCAAATTCTAAATTTCGAATTTCAAATTACTTATGGTATCAATGTCGCCTTGTACTGTTGCCAATCGCCGCTAATAGAAACCGCTTCATCGGTAAATGTTTGAAACCCTGCTTTGGTCACGGTAATGGTATAAGTTCCCGGCCCGAGGTTATCGAACAATGCCTGCCCGGTCGGCGTACAGCTCGCATTGAAATCGATCGCAATATCCTTGAACGACGAAACGGTCGTTTCCCCATCGAGATAGAAATAAATCTTATATCGCAGATATCGTTTACCGTCGAATGCGCTCGGCAACAATACGCCACTCGTCGTGAAGTAGGAGGCATCCGTTCCATCGGGGCCGA
Source organism: Candidatus Wolfebacteria bacterium RIFOXYD12_FULL_48_21 (assembly GCA_001793945.1). Taxonomy (GTDB): domain Bacteria; phylum Patescibacteriota; class Minisyncoccia; order UBA6257; family UBA9933; genus UBA9933. The sequence continues at coordinate 66,566 of MGIW01000006.1, read as the reverse complement.
CGAAGTTCCATGTAGCATTGTCGTTGTTGGTCGCTATTTGTACGCGAAGCGCATCGGGACTCGAGTGCGCCGGTTGCAACTGCGCGTCAAAGCGCAAATGATAAAAGGTCGTGTTGGCAGAGCCCATATCATAGGTATTGGAAATGAGCCATTCGCTGCTGGTTGCCCCGCCGCCCGGCGACTGGACTTGTAGCTCGGTAGTCGGACTGCTGTAACCGATGCCGCCGCTTTGCGAATCATAATTCGCTCCACCCCAATCGGTTTGTCCGATGGTTCGCCGTGCCGTATAGCGAGTTTGATCATACGAGCCCGTTTTCACCAACTGCACGGTCGCCTGATCGACCGGCTGTCCGGTATTGTCGACCACATTGACCAACAGTGACTTTGAGGTCTTTGGCTCGAACAATAGTTTTATATCAACCGTCGAAGCGGGGTTAAGCACGAACGGCATAAAAGGAACGATACCGGTAAACTCAAGCGAGCCAATGCTCGCAATGTTGTAACTATCCCACTCGAGACTGGAAATGGTCTTTCGCCCCGCACTGTCCGTGGTAAAGGTGGTCGCGGGATATTTTAGTACATCGGGATTGACGCCAATCAGCTTGGATCCGGAAAGTGAAAAACCAAGACTGGATATCGGCGCGCATTGCGCGTCGGTGGCAAGCACATTGACCGTTCCCGTGCGGTCGATAAAAAAGCTGATGGAAGTCACCTGCTGGGTTGCTACAGTCGCATGCGGCTGTAGCGGGCTTGGGTTGCCCGGCACATCAAGATCGGCGGTTCCGTCGGTGGAATATCCCGCTTTGGTCACGGTGATCTCATACCCGTTCACGCTCGGCGGAATATCGACGAGTTGCAAAACGCCGTCGTTATTCGTTTCGTCGTCGATGGTAATGTCAGGGTTCAAGGCGGTATTGACCACATGCACACTCGCATTCAGCACAGGCGCACCGCTCGCGTCGAACACATTGATAAATAGCGAGCCGTTCGTACTCGCACTTTCCAACCCTTTCGCGGAAATGGTCGTGGTCATGGCGATTGGCACAAATGTTCCGCATGTGGTGCATGCGATCTCGAACTCCACTATTTTGTAATCGGCCGGAGCGGTATCGTTTGGCGAGCCGCCCAGCGTTCCGTCGAATGGATCGTCGATATTGCGCACCGTAGTGGTCAATGCAAATGTATTACCTTCATACGAAAGATCTTTGCTTGCCGACAGTTTCCCCGCCGGATAACCGCCTAAAATACCCACATCAACATAGGGCATGTTGCGAACCGTTTCTATTTCTCCTTTCACAAGCGCTATGGCATCGCTCCGCACCTGACTGCGCGAAATGGCCTCAAGAACATTTTGAAACGCAAAGTATGTCGTCGTACCGATGACCACGAACAACGACGCCGAAATAAGCATTTCAATGAGCGTAAATGCACTCCTACCTGTTCTTTTTTGATGATGTTGTAATTGCATATTAACTACGGCACCGTTTACGGTCGACGGTTCACAGTTCACGGATGGATTGCCTGAGCCTATTAAGCATCTTGATAATCACTTCCAATTCACAATAAAGCTCTTTAAACTCTGTTTCGCTGACATATGTCCTCCTTCGTGCTATCTCGGCGATAGCACTGCATTCATATGCAGACGATCTGGATACGGTAAGGAAATGGGCGAATTCTTTTCTGCTTCTTCCGCTTCCTTCGGCGATATTCAAAACAATGGAAGTTGCAGCGCGCCTAAATTGATCCGATAAAGAAAAAAGCTCCTCTCTCGGAAACGCCCTAACCACCCCATAGATACGATTGACGATATCCAGCGATTTGTTATACACATCCAAGTGTTCAAAATTATGCATATGCTCACCAATTAACCGTGAACTATCTCCTGTGAACTATTTGGTTTTCAAGCCTTGGGTGATTCCGTATATCGGCGTAATAATCGCCAACGCCACAAACCCCACCGCAACACCCATGACCACCAACAAAAGCGGCTCAAGAATGCCCGACAGGTTCTTCGTCACCTCGTCTACCTCATTTTCGTAAAACTCGGCAAGGTAGGCAAGGTTGTTGTCGAGGTTGCCCGTCTTTTCCCCTACCTCGATCATGCGCCCGACCGTGGGCGGGAACAGGCGCTCGTGCTCTTCAAAATAAGCATACAGCGTCTTTCCTTTTTGAATCTCGACGACGGCTTCCTGTAACGCCTTGCGATAGACCATGTTGGATGAAGCATCCGCGGTAATGGAAATGGCCTGCACGATCTTTTCACCGCTCTTGAGCAACATGCCCAATATGCGCGTCATATTTGCCATATTGAAGCCGATGGATATGTTCCCGAAGATCGGCAACGAAAGCAATACGCGATGCAATATATAGCGCGTTGCGGGGATGCGCCGCAAGACGAACATCAGTGCGATAAAGGCAATAAGTAAAATTCCGATAAGAATGGTATGCGACCGCAACGCGTCGGACACGGCCATCAGCGCGCGCGTCGTGAACGGAAGCGTGACCTTGAGACTTTTGAATATCGGCAGAATCTTCGGAAGAATGAAAAAGATCAAACCGCCGACCACGCCGATGGTGGCTGCAAAGATGACCGCCGGATAAATAAGCGCGCCGCGTACCTTCGAGCGAAGCGACTGGTTTTTTCTCATTTCAAGCGCAAGGTAGTCAAGGTTTTCCGATAGCGTTCCACTCAGCTCGCCTATTTTGATGATATTGACAAACAGGTCCCCAAACACGCGGTTATATCGCGCAAGCGCGGTGGAAAGCGCCTGTCCGTTTTCAACACTCACGATGATGTCATCGAGTATGGTCAAAAATCCCTTGTTCCTAATCTGACTTCGGATAAGCCGCAAGCTCTCCACCTCGGTCATGCCCGAATGGATCATCATGGACATGTGCTTCACGAACATAATACGCTCCGCGAGCGAAACTCTCGTGAATGCATTGGTAAACGATTGATTGAGCGAAGCGATGAAGTTAGCCATGAATAACGCGAAGAATTTCTTCAAGTGTCGTAAGTCCTTGCGTGGACTTGCGAATGCCGTCTTGCAACATGGTGGTCATGCCTTCATGTACGGCGATCTTTTTCAGTTCATCGGCGCTCACGCGACCGATAATCGCCTCACGAACGGCATCGGACACATCCATGACCTCGTAGATAGGAAGCCTACCAAGATAGCCCGTGTTGTTGCATGTTTTGCAGCCCTTTCCTTTGAAAAAGTTCATATCTGCAGAAATGGTGCCTACCGGAAAAGCGGCACCAAGCGTTTCCAGTGCAGAAACGGAATATTTTTCTTCTTCCTTGCAAACTGGGCATATCTTGCGGACCAAGCGTTGGGCAATGGCAATGTTCACGGTGGAAGCGATCAAAAACGGTTCGATACCCATATCGAGTAACCGAGGCAGTGTAGTGGCGGCATCGTTCGTGTGCAAGGTGGACAACAGCAAATGCCCCGTAAGCGCGGCGTTCACGGCAATGGAAGCGGTCTCTTCATCGCGGATCTCGCCCACCATGATGATGTTCGGATCTTGCCGCAAAATGGCGCGCAGACCGTTTGCAAAGGTAAGGCCGGTTTGGGCATTTACCTGTATTTGATCCACGCCCTCAAGTGAAAACTCCACCGGATCTTCGATAGTAATAATGGAAACATCGGGCTGGTTCAATTTTTTCAACATCGTGTACAGCGTCGTGGTCTTTCCCGAGCCGGTCGGACCGGTGATCAACAACATGCCGTACGGTTTTGCGATGGCGTTTCGCACGATGCCAAGATCGCGCTCGGAAAACCCGAGCGTTTCAAGTTCACGCGCCGCCTGACCCTCTTGGATCAAAAGTCGCATGACGGTATTTTCTTCATGGTAGGTTGGCACGATGGAAACGCGAATATCAAATTTTACCTTATCGGATGTTATGAATTGCAGACGCCCGTCTTGCGGAATTTGATGTTCATCCGTGCGCAGACCGGACAGCACCTTGATACGACTAATAACCTCGGGGTGAATCGCTTTCGGAACATGAAAAACATCATGCATTACCCCGTCGATGCGAAACCGCACGATAAGCTTATCCTCAGACGGATCAAGGTGGATGTCGGATGCGCGGGAAGCGTAGGCAAATTCAATAAGACTCTTTACCAGGTCAATAATGGAAATGGTCTCTTCCGGCTGTTTTAACAGCTTGTCGATCGAATCTTTGTCTATTGCGGCCATACTGTAATAGTATATCATAAAGTACAGCCTGCGGAAATTTAAGACCCTCCCCTTTTATTTCAAATTTCGAATTCTAAATTTCAAATTACCCTATGCCTTGTTATTTCGTTTATATTCTCGAATGCTCGGACGGGTCCCTCTACACAGGCATAGCAACCGATGTCGATCGCCGCTTTGCCGAACACGCCGCGGGCAAAGGCTCAAAATATGTCCATGCCCGTGGAGCAAAGCGCATAGCATATACGGAAGAAGCGCCCTCGCGCAACGAAGCGCTCAAGCGGGAAGCCTTTATTAAAACATTGACCCGCGCACAAAAACTGTGCCTGATCGGATCGACATAAAAATCCCACCCATCGCGGGTCAATGTTACTTTTTCTTTTGCCTGTCAGATATAGTATACTTATAGAACAGGCATCGAAAAAATATCAATTTTATCTATTGAACTATGGATATCCAAGATGAACAACGGCCATGGGGCTCCTTTCGTCGGTTCACAGTAAACGAGCCAAGCACCGTCAAATTGGTCACCGTTACTGCCGGCAAGCAACTGAGCTTGCAATATCATAATGACCGCGAGGAATTTTGGAGGGTACTCGACGGCAATCCGACTATTATCATTGGTGAAAATGAAACGATCGCAAAAGAAGGCGATGAATTTGTTGTTCCTAAAAAAACGCACCACCGCATAAAGGCAAATGAACAAACCGTTCGCATCCTTGAGCTGGCCTTTGGCGCATTCAATGAAAACGATATAGTGCGACTCGAAGACTCATACGGAAGAACTTCTTCATAACCCGCAACAAAAGTATTTAAGCGCGCATGAAAAAAGCAGTTACACCCGACAAAAATCAAATGATCTCCGTCGCCGTCACCTCTATTGGTGATACACTCGCACTCCTGTATGTGCTCCCGCTCGCTTCAAAAACGAAACTGTTTCTTTTTACCGCCTCCGACGGAGTAAATTTTGCATTGGCGAACGAAGTTGCCGTTCTTACGACAATCGGAGAGCCGGAACCGCTCACCCATGCCACTCACTTCCAAATCACAAATGACGGCCCTACGCAGTACCTCACCTATACGCGCACCATACGCAATAAAACAGAACGGATCGTCGCCGCCTCAAGCGACCTAACAACCTTTCGCGTCATCAGTAAAACGCCTTTTGCAAACGAACCGCTTGTTATTGTTCCAAACCACGCATACAAGGATCACTTTATCGCATATCTTGGAAACGGTTCAATTCGCGCGGCGGCAACAAAAGATTTTCAAAACTGGAACATCACCGGCCCCCTGCTCGATAGGCGCAATGAAGAGTTCGACAGTGCGACACTGAGCGTCATCGGAGCCGCTGCGATCAGCGCGGGTATCCTGACAATCTACGATGCAACCGACTACGAACACAATGCAAACCATATCCTTATGGGAGCGGCACTGTTTGCATACGACCAACCCTACCGCCCGATATGGCGCTCGGCATTCCCTATTTGGGAAACCACACTTGCAAAGGGATCCGCTCCGGCAGTTTCCCTCGGCACGGTCTATCGCAATGGACAGATCCAACACTACTGGCGAACGCAAAAAAATAAGGTCATATCCGTCACACTCCCCGTGTCCCTGTTCGGTCCACAACCGGTGGAACCTGCGGTAGCACTCGTGCGGCACCCCGCCAATCCGATCATCACGCCAAATCCCGACAATCATTGGGAATGTGAAGCGACATTCAACCCCGCGGCCATCTATCTCGATGGCAGAGTACACCTGCTCTATCGGGCGATCGGCGCAAACGGCATGTCATATATCGGCCACGCGTCCAGTGAAGACGGTATCAATTTTGAAGAACGGTCGGAAAAGCCGGTCTATATCGCCAAGGAACATTACGGGGAGCCAAAAGCTAAAAAGGAACGCTATGTGAACTTTTATATGTCGGGTGGCAGTTGGAGCGGTTGCGAAGATCCGCGCATGGTCAAGGTGGACGACACGATCTACATGACCTACACCGCATTCGACGGATATCATCCGCCCGGAATGGCACTTACCTCGATACCGGTATCTGACTTTCTTGAAAAAAACTGGAATTGGGCAGAACCGATCCTGATATCAAAACCGGAACAGATCCAAAAAAACTGGGTCATGTTTCCGGAAAAGATCCACGGCAAATATGCATTTCTGCACGGCATCAATCCTACGATCCGAATCGATTACTTCGACGACCCGATGGACGCAGAAATGGCGATTGAAAGTCCGTTTTCCTGCAGTGGAGACCGGACACGATGGGATAACCTTATGCGCGGCGCGGCAACGCCACCACTCAAAACAAAAGAGGGGTGGTTAGTACTCTACCATGCAATGGACAAGCGTGATCCGAATCGGTACAAAGTCGGCGCAATGATATTGGACCATGACGACCCCACAAAGATACTCTATCGTTCAAATATCCCCTTGTTGGAACCGAACGAATGGTACGAAAACGAGGGCGCAAAGCGTGGCGTAGTCTTCGCCTGCGGCAGTGTCATCAAAGACGATACGCTCTTTGTCTACTATGGCGGAGCCGACAGTGTCGCATGTGTGGCAACCGCACCACTCGACGAGTTTCTCGAAGCGGTCATGAAAGAATCGACACCCGAAACCACAGTGCCGATCAAAACGGCGCACATCACCCTGACAAAACTCGCGTAAACATCCATCCTGCAGATTCCTCGTCCGCCAGCTGGCGAATCGAAATGACAGGGTGTGTCATTTCGAATTTTAAATTTCAAATTACTTTCTCATGTTCGTAGTAAAACGCTCACTCTATAACCCCATCATTAGTCCAACCATAGACCATCCATGGGAATCATTCGCTGCCTTTAATTGGTGCCCGATCCAAGACAAGAACAAATTCCATTGCGTCTACCGGGCGATGTCCGAGATGAAATATATCAAAGGGCACGAACTCCGCCTCTCGACCATCGGATACGGCGTAAGCAAGGACGGCCACTGGTACGAACCCCGCAAACCGTTGATCACACCCAAATATGAGTGGGAAAAATACGGATGTGAAGATCCACGCGTCACGAAGATCGACGACACCTATTATATTTTTTATACCGCGCTCGGCACATTCCCATTCAGTGCGGAAGGTATCCGCATCGCCGTGGCGATGACCAAGGACTTCGAAACGATCACCGAACGGCATTTGGTAACACCCTTCAATGCAAAGGCGATGGCGCTGTTCCCCGAAAAGATCAACGGCAAATATGTAGCCCTTTTGGCGGCGCACACCGATATGCCGCCGGTAAAAATAGCCTTGGCAGAATTCGATACCATCGACCAAATATGGTCAACGGCATATTGGGACAAATGGCACAACGAAATAGAATCTCATCGCATGATCGTTCGCAGAAAAGATAGCGATCAAGTCGAGATCGGAGCCGTGCCGCTTAAGACGAAAGATGGCTGGCTGGTCATCTATTCGCATATTCAGAATTACTTCAGCGACAACAAGATCTTCGGCATTGAAGCACTTTTACTCGACCTAAAAGATCCCAAAAAGATCATTGCCCGCACCGACAGTCCATTACTCATTCCCGAAGAAACCTACGAGGAGTTTGGGCAGATCCCAAATGTCATCTTCCCATCCGGCGCGACTATCAAAGGAAACGAACTGTATATCTATTATGGCGCGACCGATACGACCTGCTGCCGGGCCGATGTGAATCTTGAGGCACTACTCAAGAGCATGAAAAAAGAGCCGGTGGTTACCCGGTATAAAAAGAATCCCATTCTCGAACCAATCAAGGAACATGCGTGGGAAAATAAGGCGGTATTCAACCCGACTGCCGTGGAAATCGGAGGCAAGATACATATCATATATCGCGCCATGGGCGACGATGATACATCGGTACTGGGATACGCATGCAGCAAAGATGGCATGAAAATAACAGAACGCGTTGATCATCCGATCTATGTTCCCCGCGAATCGTTTGAAAAAAAGACGCATCCGGGAAACTCAGGGTGCGAAGATCCGCGCATTACCCAGATAGATGACATGCTGTATATGTTCTATACGGCTTACGATGGCACCCATTCCCCGGCGGTTGCGGCAACAAGCATATCGACGGCAGATTTTCTAAAAAAGAATTGGAACTGGTCCTGGCCGGCAATCATTACACCGGCGACCGTGGACGACAAGGATTCCTGCCTGTTCCCGGAAAAGATTGGCGACAACTATCTTGTGTTCCACCGTACGCATGAGCATATCTGCCTCGACCCAATCAAATCACTTGATTTTGATACTAATAAGATAGACACCTTCACGCCAATCATCGGACCACGGCGCGGGATGTGGGATGGCCGAAAAGTCGGTATCGCATCGGTACCGATCAAAACAACAAAGGGATGGCTCCTCCTCTATCATGGCGTTTCCGAAGAAGGCATCTATCGAGTCGGCGCCCTATTGCTCGATCTGCACGATCCGATGATCGTACTGGCGCGAACGACCGACTATATCTTCGCACCGGAAACGGATTACGAAAAGAACGGAATCATACCCAATGTGGTATTCCCCTGCGGAAGCACCGTCAATGGCAAAAAGCTATTTATCTACTACGGCGGAGCGGACAAGGTGGTAGGAGTTGCCACCGCAAACATCGATGAGATCGTTGATGCACTGACCTTCAACTAAAAACAGCCCGCCTACTGGGCTGTTTTTTATAGTTGGCGAACCCAATAGACCCATTAGTTAGCGAGGAATTAAAAACATGATATACTTACCCATATAGATTATAAAGCAACATATGGACCACAAACTATTTCCCAGAACAAGCCTTTTTGATCAGATCAGCTTTCTCATGGTCGGTGCAATAGCAACGATCATCGTCGTATTGGATGCGGCGTACCTATTCACCATGCCGCTTCCCGTGATCGATCTCGGATCGGCATTGGCTTGGTTGGCAATCGCCTACTTCGCCGGACACCTGATACAGATCCTATCCAACGCGATCCGCGACATCCCGCTGATCCCTTTGCTCGGATGGGAAGCGACGCCGAGCTACCTGCCGCACGAAAAGAAACTGTTCGAAGAAGCAAAAACCTATTTCAAACAAAACGATCAGGAACACAAAGCCGATTATCTATGGAATCTTTGCTATTTGTTTGCAATAGGAAAGGATGCAACGGGCCAGGTGGAAACCTTTAGCGCATATTACAATCTGTATCGCGGTTGGTTTACCGCGCTCCTGTTGGAGGCAATATTGCTTGGCTACCTGTTGGTCGTTGCCTACACGCCGACGGTCTTGGCATTCTTCCTGCTTTCCCTATTGGGCTCCTTCCTGTTCTACAGGCGCGCAAAACGCTTTTGGCAATATTTGAACGATAAAGTATTCGGCATATTTACCATCATCAAAGCGGAAACGACACAACGATAAACAGCCATCCCTATAACACGACAATGCTAAAAGAATTTTACAAAAAACCAATTCTCTCGGGCATCGTGATTGCGGCGATCATCCATAGCGCAGCGATCCTCATGCGCGAACTATCGCCCGCCCCCATACTGCCCATCATCATCGATGCGCTCGCATTTAACGGCTCGTGGATCTACATGGTCTGCATCGGCTTGATGCTCATCATCAACGCAAAAAAAATAAAGAACTTCTTTGCCTGTATCCCACAAAGGATAAGCACAAAAACGATCGAGGGGCAGAAACTGGTACTCGGGTACGAATTCACATCGCTATTCGTATTGCTGTTCGCATTTCCGGCAATCACCTATTTCTATGCGCAGGTTGAGCACTATTTCAGCACGCAACACCCTGAGCTGAACCGGTTCATCGACTACATGCCGTTTACCGACCTGGTCAACCGGGCCATGACATCATTCCCATTCTTTATTACGCTTTTTGTTCTCGTAAGCCTACTGTGCGTCATCACTCCCCACACCTACCTTGCATATAAATGCGCAAAAAAATCCCCGTCTCCGCTGTATTCGGCGATCGGATTCAGCGTATTGCTGTCGACGGTCGTAACGGGGGTCGTATTCGGATTGTTATTCTTGAATGTTGAATCGTGGATGGCAATTGCGCTCATAGCCACCGGCCCGGTCGTACTCATATCGCTCATCATTATCAATGTCATGATGCTACGCTATCACGACAAATTCGTTCTCTGTTCTGAAACGCGCGATTAAAAAACCGTACGCCTTGGGCGTACGGTTTTTATTTATTGGCCCATGCCGATGCCTTTCAACAAGGTTTGCAATTCCGCACCTTTCAGCTGGCGAAACTCGCCCGCGCGCAGATCGCGCAAACGCACATTCATGATGCGAATGCGCAACAGGTCGGTAACTCCATAGCCAAGTGCTTCGCACATGCGGCGGATCTGCCGCTTTTTCCCTTCGGTCAAAACGATGCGAAATTGTTTTGCGCCCGTGGATTCCACAACGCATTTTTTTGTCACATACCCGTCATCGAGCTTTACACGGTTACCCATCTTTTCAATAAACTCCGGATTGACCGGCTTGTCGACGCGCACAAGATATTCCTTTTCATGTTCGCCCTCGGGGTTAAGCAGTTTGTCGGTAATGCGTCCGTCGTTGGTCAATATGATCAACCCGCGGGAATCCTTATCCAGCCGTCCAATCGGAAACAGCCGCTCCCCGAAATCAAAAATATCGGCGATGCTTTTTTGACCCCGCTCGGGGCTATGGGTCACAATGCCCTCCGGCTTGCAAAACGCAAGATACACGCGCTTCTTCGCGAGCGCCTTTACCCCGCTACCTACCGTCACCTTGTCTCCTTTTTGAACCTTATCACCCACCACGGCAATGTTGCCGTTGATATGCACCTGCTTGTCGGCAATAAGCCGGTCAGCCTCGCGGCGACTGGCATATTGCTGCAAGGCAAGATAGCGGTTTATACGAATGGGGTATTCAATCGGTTCCATGTATTGAGCATACGCATTTACAGCCATTATGCAACTCCCCGCATCCCGTCATCGGTCATTAGTCATCAGTCATCAGTTATCCCCCCTCCCCCCCAACGCCATTTGCTATTTATAGAGAGGTGGTTTATACTGTGAACAGTAAGTTTTCTCAGTTTGCTTCCAATCCTGAACTGCTGTAGCGGATGTGGATAATGAAGGTAAAACGTTTTTGTTTTATGCGCTCTCGAGGCCTATGAGAAGGGTCGACTTACAGAATTAAATATACTATCTCAATATGGGCAAAAAATTATACGTAGGTGGATTGCCGTATGCAACCACCCAAGACGCATTGAACGATCTGTTCTCCCAGGCAGGAACCGTAGAGTCAGCCATGATCATCATCGATAAGATGACCGGCCGCTCGAAGGGTTTTGGCTTTGTAGAAATGGCATCCGATGAGGACGCCGAGAAAGCGATCGACATGTTCAACGGAAAGGACTTCGAAGGACGTTCTTTGACCGTGAACGTTGCTCGTCCGATGGAAGAGCGCGCACCTCGCCGTGAAGGCGGAGGCGGTGGCTTCGGCGGAGGACGTGGCGGAGACCGTGGTGGACGAGGAGGCTTCGGCGGTGGATATCGCAGCAGCTACTAAGTCACACGACTTCAATATAAAAAATACCGACTGGCTCAGCCAGTCGGTATTTTTTATTCATGTTTTCCAGTATAATTATCGCATATGGTCCAGTTCCCCGACGAAATACTCAACGAGGCAGTAGGGCAAAAAGTGGAAGAAAAACCCGTAGAGCATAAGCGTCTGAAACGGTTCAGCCGCTTTTTGCGGATCCTTGGCCCCGGCATCGTAACGGGCGCGGCTGACGACGATCCGTCGGGCATCGCAACCTACTCGCAAGCAGGCGCACAATTCGGTTTTCAAATGCCGTGGACCATGCTTGTTACCTATCCGCTCATGACAGCGGTACAGGAAGCGTGCATGCGCATAGGAGCCATTACAGGCAAGGGTTTGGCCGCGGCGGTACGCGAACATTATCCGAAAAAAATACTCTACCCGGTTGTCGGGCTGGTGGTGCTTGCCAACACGCTTAACATCGGCTCGGACATCGGTGCAATGGCCGCCAGCGCGGAATTGCTCGTGCCTGCGCTGCCATTCCCGCTACTCGCAATCGCCTTTGCACTGCTCATCATATTGCTCGAGGTATTTATTTCCTATCGGACATACATCCGCATCTTGAAGTGGCTGTCGATGGCCTTGTTTGCCTATTTCATCACCGCTTTTTTGATTGATGTTCCGTGGCTCACAGTACTCAAGGCAACCTTCACGCCGCGCGTGGAGTGGAGTGCCACATACCTTTATATCATTGTTGCCATTTTCGGCACGACCATTTCACCCTATTTGTTTTTTTGGCAGACAAGCAATGTCGTAGAGGAAGAAATAGCAAACCATAGACTCCCTCAGCGCGGCGGCATCCCCCATCTTACACGATCGTACCTAAAACGGTTGCGTATCGATACGGCCATCGGCATGCTATTTTCCAATGTCACCGCATGGTTCATCATCATCGTAGGCGCCGTAGTACTAAACCAAGCAGGCATTACTACAATAGAAACAGCTGCCGATGCCGCTCGCGCGCTCGAACCGCTCGTACATACATTTCCCAACGCCGGCTTCCTCGCAAAGCTAATCTTTGCCATAGGTATCATCGGCATAGGACTGCAAAGCATTCCCGTTCTCGCAGGCTCCTCGGCCTATGCCGTGGCGGAAACGTTCAGTTGGCGCGAAGGACTGTATAGAAAGTTTCGGCAATCGCGCAATTTCTATTTCGTGATCATCTTTGGCACCTTGGCAGGACTACTGTTTAATTTCATCGGCTTCAATCCCATCAAGGCGCTTGTCTTTACGGCGGTGTTTAACGGCATAGCAGCCGTACCGCTCATTTTCCTCATAGCACGCATCTCGAGCCGGGAGGATGTTATGGGAGAATACAAAAGCGGATGGCTTTCAAAGCTGGGCCTGTGGACGGCATTCGCGATCATGGCAATATTTGCTATTGCACTATTGGTATCGTTTATTTGATATAGCCTATACACTTTGAATTACAAAACTCATTTTGTCATTCTGATCCGCCAGCCGGCGGATTCAGAATCTGATTGATATCACTGAGAGATCCTGAAATAAATTCAGGATGACAGTGCTATTTTAAAGCAGCAAATGAAGTTTCGTAATGCAAAGCATACATATAAAAACAGCCCGTGAGGGGGGCTGTTTTTATGTTGTAGTCACCGCTATATCGGCAGGTGATAGGCCGGATTCTGTGTCTCGACGATAATGTATCTGGACCTTGGATCGCTCCAAAGTTCGTGCGGTACCCCCCTGCCCTCCGGGCAAGAACCAAAAACTCATGACCATTAACTCATAACGAGAATTCCCGTTATTAGTTATAGGTCATTGGTTATAAGTTCTTGTCCGAAGGACAAGAGTACGACCTTGCACCCGATAAGGATTTAGCCGTTTCACCTCCTATGTTTCCATAAGAGCTACCCTGTACCATGCGGTACAGGGCCCGCAATTTTTTCAAATTGCGGCGTCTCTGCTCGCACCTCGAGGATCGCTCCCGACGGCTGTTAGCCGCTATCTTGTTAGATATCCCACCGATCAGATCAACATCCCACGACAACACGAAGCGGTAGCGCGGTTGCTTCAACCGTTGCCGCAAGACATTGGCCTGATCGGTGGGACAAATGAGTGTCCGGACCTTCCTCCCCTTTGCCGAAGCAAAAAGGTAATCGCCTCCCTACCGACATAGCGGTAATTACAACTGATATATTAATACCCTAAAATGCAAATCATGTCAAACCAATGGCTCGCTTACTTTGGCACATGCTTGACCCATGGAAACGCCAACTGTACATCAAATGCAAACCCGGCCGACGCCTTGTGCCCTCCTCCGCCATACCGCTGGGCAAGCTCGGAAACATCGGTCTTGCCGTCGGAACGCAACGATACACGCACATCGCGTCCTTTATATGCCCAAACGATCCCGATCGCTTTTCTGTGTTTCACGATCCAATTCCCGATCTCCGATTCAAGAATGGGCGAATTGACCGCATACGCGGTCTTTCCTTCAAACTCGACGCGCTCGGCATGCCGAATCAAACGATCAACAATGCGATCTTCGTATTTTAAAATGGACTTCCCGTCCCCGATATACTTTTTTATGGTTTCCTTGTCTTCCCATTCCTGCGCGATCTTGTTCCATGTTCTGAACTCGAACGGATATTCATTCAATGCGGCCATCAATTCCCGGGTATGCGATATCTTGAACTTCCACAGATCAATATCCTGGATATGTTTCAATAATTTCGGAATCGGCGCATCGGGGGAAAAATACTGCCATGCGATCATCGCACCGGATCGGTTGTTATCGTATACATGTTCCGTAGAAATACCGACGGCATCACGCTGGCTGATATGATGGTCAAGTACGATCACCTTTTTGTTCTTTGCCAACAGGTCGCGCATAACCTCTATAGAAAAACAAAGGTCTATCAGATAGACCTCTTTATCGACAAGATCGTCCGTCATGACCCTGCCGTGATCGACAGGAACATAGGTGGCCTTATTCTTAAATATCTGCCATGCCGCCCACGCACCACCAAACCCATCGCTGCACCCGTTATGATAAAGCACGACGATATTTTTCAGTTTTGTTTGTTGCTGTTTCATCGCATTATCATCCAAATTCCATTCTTTGTCATTCCGGCGGAGGCCGGAATCCAGTACATCGTCATCCTGATCCGCCAGCTGGCGGACGAAGGATCTGCAGTAACATAACTGCAGATTCCTCGCCTGCGAAGGGTACTTCTCCGCTCGGAATGACAAGTTTCCTTATTTCTTTTTTCCTTTTCCTTTTTTCTCGCGCAGCGCCTCTATTCCAGGCAGCTTGATGCCAGAAAGGTACTCCAACATCGCACCACCCCCCGTAGAAAGAAATGTGTTCTTTTTAAGCGGAACGCCTGTAAAGGCAAGTGCTGTTTCACCACCACCCACCACAGAAAACGCCTTGCTCTTGGCGATGGCCTGCGCAATGCCAACGGAACCCTTGGCAAATTTTTTGTTTTCAATAACGCCTACCGGCCCATTCCAAATGATCGTCTTTGCGTTTTTGATGATCTCCACCCACTCGTCGGTCGTTCCCGGGCCGTTGTCTACGATCTTTCGTTCGAAAATGGCAACATCCATAGGCATAATGACCTTGTTCGTTTTCATGATCTTTTTTGCAACGGGGATCATGTGCGATTCATAAATGGAATCGCCGATCGGCAGGCCGTCGGCCGCAAAAAATGTATTGGCCACGCCACCCCCCGCGAGAAAGTAATCGGCTTTGCCGATAAAGCGCTTGATCAGCCCCATCTTGTCGGTCATTTTTGCGCCACCCAAAATGACCACAAACGGATGTTTATGGTTATTGATTGCTTCGTCCATATGAAACACTTCCTTTTCCAACAGAAGCCCCGCGCACGAAGGCAATAGCTTGGTGATGGCGACCACCGAAGCGTTCTTGCGATGACTGACGGCAAATGCGTCATTCACATAAAATGTACCCAGCTCCGCAAGCGGACGCACGACGGCGGGGTCGTTCTTCTCTTCGCCGGCAAAGAAACGCATGTTTTCAAGCAGGAACACGGAACCCTTTGAGGCTTTTTTGATCTTCTCGGCGCTCGCATCCGAAAACAAACGATATTCTTTCGTATCGTGCGGAATAAACGAAACATCTTTCTTCAGTAATCCACCAAGGATCTTCGCAAACGGTTTCAATGTAAATTCTTTTATGTTATCGGTTATTGGTCGTTGGTTATTGGTTACGCCAGCCGGTCTTCCCCGATGGCTGACCAGCACGACCTTTGCGCCACGCTTGGTCAAGAATTTGATCGTTGGGATAATGGAGGTGACGCGCAAATTAGGCCCGCTTACACGCAAGGTCTTGTTATTAATATTCAGATCGACGCGAACGATGACGATCTCTTCGGAAAGATTCCGGTCGTACAATGCGGAAAGGTTTTTCATATGTTATTGGGCGGTCGGTTCCATGCCCCGGGCCTGACGCAAGATATCGATATATGAACCGGTACACACCTTTAACAGTTCGGCTTCATCGGCCTCCTGTACTACTTGCAGTAATTGCTCTTTCGGAAGAAGGCAGCGCACGGTAAGTCCCTCAAGCAAGGCGAAATCTCCCGGAGCAGACGCGATCACCGACTGATAAAGGCATTTTCCATTCACCAATCCGCTAATGACATGCTCGACGCGCACCCCGGTACGCTCATCAAAAAGCATTGCCTTTGCGGGTGTACAGTTGGCGATACTTTCGAACATGCACGCATCAGCAGCCGCTCCCAACCCACAATCGACAGGCTTGGCCTGTACAGGCTTCGGCGCGACAACAGGCGCAGTGGCAGGCTTTGCAACCGGAGTAGCAACAACAACGGCGGGCTTCGCAGTTACAGGTTCCACAACAACCGCATCTTGAGTCGATGCCGCGATATCCTCGATCTTTTGTTCCGCAACGGCAATCGGCTCGCTCGGAGCAAGCGCCGAATCAGGCCGCGATGCGAAATAAAATCCGCTTCCGACGGAAACTACGAACAACGCAACCACAATAACGAAAAATGTAGGCGCAAACCCACGACACCAAAACAAATGAGATGCGAGAGATCGATTGCAATGCGGATGCTTCATATGCCGTTATTTTAACATTTTTTGCTGTATTTCCACAGGCCCAGAAGTTTGTCATCCCGGGCTTGACCCGGGATCTCGTCGACAATAGCACCCGCATATTTTTAACGACATTAAATGTCATTAATTTTCAAATTTCTTGATCTATAATCCCATGATTTTTTCATGAGATTCCGGCTCGTAGGCCGGAATGACAACCTTTGCATCCCGTTATAGGTCGTTAGTTGTCGGTTGTAGGTTATTTAAGCATCTTCTTCATCTTCTCCACAGGCCATGCATTCACAATATCGCTTCGCTCCGCCCAACCCCTGCGGGCCTGCCCCACACCCCACGCAAGATACGACAAATGCGCGATGGCATGCGCATCGGTACCGATGGACAACTTTACTCCCGCGCGTACGCACTTGCGTACATATTCATCTTTAAGATCGAGCCGATCGGGAAATGCATTGATCTCGAGCACCGTCTTGGTGCGCTTCGCCGCCTCGATAATGGCATCCATATCTACATCATATGCAGGTCGCCTGTTAATGACCCGCCCCGTCGGATGAAAAATGATATCCACATGCGGATTTTCCATAGCAGCAATAATGCGTTTCGTTTGCGCTTCGCGCGGCAAGTTAAAATACGAATGCACCGAGGCACCCGCCACATCCAGCTTCGCCAAAACTGCATCGGACATGTCGAGGGATCCATCCTTCAAAATGTCCACTTCGCTCCCTTTAAGTACGGTGAACTTCTTCCCTTCTTTTTTCAGTTTCGCATTTACTGCATCAACCGCTTTCATATGCTCAAGCAGTCGGGTCTCATCAAGCCCGTTGGCAACGGTCAATCGCTTCGTATGATCCGTAATGACAATATATTCCAAACCCAAAGCCATGGCCGCATAAGCAAGCTCCTCGATCGTATTTGCGCCATCGCTCCAGTTGGTATGCATCTGCATATCTCCTTTCATGGCATCGTAATCGACCAATACCGGCAGTTTATGATTTTGTGCAAGCTCAAGTTCTCCGACATCTTCGCGCATTTCCGGCTCCACATAGGTAAGACCCAATGCGTTATAAATACCCTCCTCCGTATCGCCAGCGATCATCTTTTCTTCCTTCCCTCCCTTCATGCGGAACAGTCCATATTCGTTCAGCTTCAACCCTTTTTTAATGGCCATTTGCCGCAAGGCGACATTGTGCGCCTTTGACCCGGTAAAATACAACAGCGCGGCGCCATATGATTCCCGCGCGACAACGCGAACATCCACATCGATGCCCGCCTTAATGCGCACCGAAGCTTTTGTTTCGCCTTGCGCATGTACGAGCACAACCTCGTCCATATGCACAAAAAAGTGCATCACAGGGCCGGAATCTTTCGCAATGACCAACAGGTCAAAATCGCCCACCGTTTCCTTTTTCCGCCGCGCCGAACCAACAATATCCACGCGCTCCACTCCTTTGACTTTCGCAAGTCCGTCCCTGATATATTCGATCACGGGAAATGCATTGCCCAAAATAAGTCGGCCTCCCGATGTCTTTACAAATTCGATCCCTTTCAAAATATTCTCCACCGACTTCGCGCCAAATCCTTCCACTTTTGCAAGCGCGCCCGAGGCCGCCGCCTTTTCCAGATCGTCCAAAGTTTTAACATCAAGCGCCTTGTACAATTTCTTGATCTTCTTCGGGCCCAAGCCTTCGACCGCCGTCAAACTACGCAGATCGACAGGGATCTTTTTCTTCAATTCTTCGTATTGGGCGATGCGTCCCGTTTGTATGTATTCTTCGATCGTTTTTGCAATGGAAGCGCCCACACCGGGAATACTGCTAACTGCTTTTAAACCGCCCTTTTTATGGATCTCGACAATTTCTTCATCCAAAGCCGCGATGGCATCTGCCACCTTTTGGTACGCACGCGGCTTAAATAGCACATCGTCCATTTCAAGATATTCCGCTATTTCACTCAACAATTGTGCGATCTCGGCATTGGTGATCCTCATGTCATAAGTATACCACTTTTGCCACACCAATTTCTCTATTGGTGTCATTCCCATCCATCTCTCTGTCATTCCCGCGGAGGCGGGAATCCAGCATGTTGCATTGCCATTCCGATCCGCCAGCCGGCGGACGAGGAATCTGCCCCGCATTATGGTCTTTACATTTCTAAAATTATATGTCATAAGTAATCCAGTACCCAACAACAATTTTTATCAAAAAAACACAGGAGGAGTAGCAATTGACGAATCTCAAAGAGGCGTTATACAATCCCGATTTTCCGGTGGGCCATTTCTTGGACCCGTCGGAGCAGAAACAGCTCGTGGCAGGCCTCGCTTACTACGGACTGCTTAAGCTGTCCAACGCACGAGACCTGCCCCTGAAAAAGGGCGGCTTCACGGACATCTACATCAACATCCGTGATTCCCGCAACAATCACGAAGCGACCGCGTTCCTCGCCAGTCTCTATGCTCCGGCAATGACACGCCTGGGGGTCAACCGCTTTGCGGACATACCCCAAGCAGTAAGTCATCTGACCGGCTCCATAGCCGAGCGCACGCGCCTGCCTATGATCACCATCCGTGAACAAGCAAAGGAAGGGCGCGCAACGAAAGGGCTCATTATCGGCGATATAAAGCCGAGCGACCGGGTAGCGATTTTCGACGACGTCATCACCGATGGCGGCTCGAAAGCTGCTCCCTACTTCGCACTCTCTGCGATGGGAATCATGCCGTATTTGATCGTCATGGTCGATCGACAGCAGGGCTGGAAGCAAAAGTTCGCTCAGCTCGGCATCAACATGCCCGTCTGGTCAGCCACCGATCTGCACACCGTCCGTCGCCATGTCATCGACACCTTCAAACTCATGCGACGGTGCGACCCCGCGATGGAAGCAAAGAACCCGTTCATCGTCTCGCTCGACGGCAAACCATGGGAGGAAATCCTCCCGCTCATCGATGTGCTTCGGCCGTCCGGTTCAATCTTCAAGATCAACGACCTGTTGCACGATCAACATCGCACGCACATCGTCCGCGATATCGGCGTCTACGGCAAGGTCATGGTCGACTTTAAAGGCCATGACATCCCGGAAACCGTGTACAACACCTGTCTGCGTTACCGGGAGCACCCGCCCTGGGCGGTCACCGTGCATGCCAGCGGCAATAGCGAAATGGTTCGCGCCGCCATGAAGGCATTCACGGGCACACCCACCAAGGTGTTGGCCGTTACGGCACTTACCTCGTTGGACGACAACGCATGCAAAACGATCTACGGGAACAAACGCCCCCGCACGGTAGAGAACTTGGCAGCCATCGCAAGCGAAGACGGCGGGTGCCACGGCTTTGTCTGCTCGGGCAAAAAGGAAGTAGCCGCGCTTCGCGCGACCTTCCCCGGCCGGATATTCGTTACCCCCGGAACGCGTTCGCCCGGCGCGGAGACACATGACCAAAAAAATGTGGTCACCCACGCCGAGGCACTGAAAAACGGAGCAACACACCTCGTCGCCGGCCGGCAATTTCTGCGAGCCCCCGATCCGGCAGCTGAACTCAAGCGCGTCATGACCGAAGAGCTCGGCATCGCGCTCTGACCGACATCCGTTCCCTTTTTTGATAACCACCCCGACTCGCAAGAGTCGGGGTTTTTTATTCCCATATGTTTGTCATTCCCGTCCGCCACCTGCCTGCCGGCAGGCAGGGCCGGCGGAGGAATCCATCACCTATTAACATAATTTTCCGTCATCGCAAGACGGAATGTTTACCCCCCCCTCTCCCCCCCCTCCATTTTGTTGTTATCTTTTGCGACCGCAAAAGATAACAACAAATATGTATGCCTTCGCAAGGCGTACATATCAACACAGGGCCTTCTCCCAAAATTCAATATGTACGCCTTCGCAAGGCGTACATTCCAAAGCAGGAGTCCACTCCCGAATTATCGACATCGCAAGTCAATACTATTAGATCGAATGCGTAAACAAAAACCCCAGCGGACCTTTCGGCTGGCTGGGGCGTTTATGTATTTATCTTATATCTTCGCACAAATCCCCCGATCCGGCTCCAGTGGCACCTCTATCATCGCATCAATTGCGTGGTAAGTGGGGTGCATTATTTCTTTTCGCTTTCTCTAAGTATGCCACGCAATTTTACAGTAAGCTGTTTATGCTCTGTATTCTCTATTGAGGATAATATATCCCCTATCTTGTTCTTAATATCGAAATCAAGAGTAAGGCCATCTATTTCCTTTTCA
Source organism: Candidatus Wolfebacteria bacterium RIFOXYD12_FULL_48_21 (assembly GCA_001793945.1). Taxonomy (GTDB): domain Bacteria; phylum Patescibacteriota; class Minisyncoccia; order UBA6257; family UBA9933; genus UBA9933. The sequence continues at coordinate 45,488 of MGIW01000006.1, read as the reverse complement.
AGCGAATCAAGCAGATAAGGGATGCGCCAATCCTCCAGCGTCCCTATTGCCTTTTTAATTGTTTCAATGGCGACATAAATTGCACCCATTTGCCCCTCCTTGGAGTATTTATATATTTCCAGGTCTCGCAATCTAAAATCAACATCTCTTAAATAAGTTTTTGTAGCACCTTGATCCTTCTTTATTGACTGCACCTCTTTACTTTGCTCGGCACGCGTAATATCTAATGAACTTAATTTTGTTCGAATTCCATTCAACTCTTTTTCGATACTCTCTCGGCTTTGAGAAACAGCAATGCTAATATCTTTAACCGTTGATTCAACAACTAATGCTTTAATGTCTTTCTTTGCTTTTTCTATTTCCTCCTTTATCAATCGCTCTACTTCTTTTTTCTGATTTTCTATTTGTTTTTCTTGCTCATCAAGCCCTTTTTCCAAAGGTCTTAAGGAAAAGAAATAAAAACCTCCACCGAGTAAGGTTATCACGCCAATAGCTATTCCGAGATACTCAACTGATTGTGTGCTTAGATGTCTTGACCATTCTAGCTGCCAATCAAGTAAAGTTTCTCCGGTAATAATTGTCGATGTCGGGCCCGTTATAAACATAGGCTTTATATCTCCCCTCCCGGGTTTATCCTCTTCACAACTCCGTACAATTCCTCGGGGGAATAGAAGCTGATTACGATCTTGCCGCTGTCGCCGCGCTTGTCTATGCGCACATCGGTGCCCAGGGCGCTTTTGAGTCTATTTTGCAAGTCGCGCATTTCGAGGTCTTCGCCCTGTTGGCCGGCAAAATCAACCCGTGCGCCCTGTGGCATGGGCGGGTTATGAATGTTCTTTATTTTCGCCTTCAGTTCGCGCACACTGAAGTTTTTGGTCAACAGGTCGGCAAATAGTTGCTTCTGCACCGTCATGTTCGGAATGGAAAGCAGCAATCGAGCTTGGCTTTCGTTGATCTGATTGTGCGCCAACGCATCTTGTATTTCTACCGGCAAGCTCAACAACCGCAATGCGTTGCCGATGACCTCGCGGCTCTTGCCAAGCCGGGCGGCCACCTCACGCTGGGTCATGCCAAATTCATCCTGCAACCGCGCGTATGAACGCGCCATTTCAATGGTGTCCAAGTTTTCGCGCTGGAGGTTTTCGATGATGGCAAGCTCGAGCTGTTCGGCGCGCTCCGCGGCCTGACGGATGATGACCGGCACACGCTCCAAGCCGGCACGCTTCGACGCCATCAATCGGCGCTCCCCCGCGATGAGCTGGTACTCTACTTTTGTTCCGCTGTCGGTTTCCGTTTCTATCTTGGAAACGACCAACGGCTGCAAAATGCCAAACTCACGAATGGAGCTTGCAAGGTCCTTCAACGCGCCCTCGTCAAAATGCTTGCGTGGCTGGTACGGGTTCGGCTTGATCTTGTCTACCTCTATGTGAAAGATAGCATCGTGAAGCGCCGTTTTTTTAGAAAACCCAACCGCCCGCTTGGTTGCGGCAAATTCGGAATCATCTTGCGCAAGCGTATGATACGCAACATCGCGTGCAATGTCGGCGCGGTCTTGCTCGGAGATGCGCACACCAACTACGCTTGGCTGATCCATGGCATATGCGGAATCGACTGGGATATTTTCGCGTCGCTGGTCCGCAAAAAATACTTCGCGTTCCTGCGGGGTCACTTCGATACCCACGACATTCGGATGTTCGCCCGCTTCGCGTATTGCTTTGATCGAAATCTCGGCATGCTCATCGGCCCGCATCTGTTCCGGGTCCACATGGATCACTTCCGCTATTCGCGGAGCATCCTGAGCTTGTCGAATGGACGGTGAGAGGTTTGGAGCAGGAATAGCAGAAACAGGCACTTGAGGCTGCGCTTGCGGTACCTGTGGTTGCGCCATGTCCTGAGCTTGCCGAAGGGTTGAGCCCTGCGCTTGTCCAGCGGGCTGCTCGGGGCGTTGCGGTTCCCTTGGCGGTATTAATGAATTAAGTCCCTGTCCTATCATGATTAATGAGTTAAATGCTTGTGTATTGTCATTCCGAGCTTGTCGAGGAATCTGAAGTCATAAAGCAGATTCCTCGACTACGAAGAGTACTTCTTCGCTCGGAATGACAATCGCGTGTATCTAAAAATAAAAAGTGGAATCACCCTGAGCCTGTCGAAGGGCTTCATCACGGATCGGAGCTTCCGTCGCTACAACGGGTGGTTGCTCAGGCTGCGACTGCGGTTTTATGTCTATCAAAATATCCGATTCGTTTGGCAACGGGGTTACGATCTGTTCTTGCTTTGGCTCGACCGCGGAAACCATTTGACTGGGCATCTGAAACTGCTTGGGCGTTTCCTGCGCGATCAATTCTTTTGCGAGTTGTTCGTATGCACGCGCACCGGTGGAGTTTGGATCGTGCAAAATGACCGGGCGACCATAGCTCGGCGCCTCGGAAAGGGCGGAGGAACGCGGGATGCGCGTCTTAAAGACATTATGTGGAAAACTCGCCGCAATGTCGCCGGCGATCTTATGGGACAACGGTTCGTTTTCGTCGAACATGGTCATGACGGCACCCGATACCTTTAGCCCCCGTGTGGAAATATTTTTATGAACCAGTTCGATAATCTCGAGCAACTGACTCAACCCTTCCATACTAAAGTAATGACTCTGCACCGGAATGACTATTTCGTCGGCAGCAACCAACCCGTTGATGGTCAACAGGCTCAAAGACGGCGGCATGTCGATGAATATATAGTCATATTTGTCGCGTATCTTGTCGATAAACTGTCGCAACTTATGCTCCCGCTCAGGGATGTTTACCAATTCGATAAGCGCACCAGCAAGATGCTGGCTCGACGGGATAAGATGGTAATTATAAAAAATGGTCGGCTTGGTGAGCGCATCGGGCTCGGCAAGACCGAACAAGCCGTGATAAATACTGCCCTCATTCAATTTTGCAGGATGGCCCAAACCGGAACTCGCATTGGCCTGCGGATCAAAATCAATCAACAAGACTTTTTTTCCTTCAAGCGCCAGGTACGCCGACAGGTTTACACATGTCGTCGTTTTTGCCACTCCCCCCTTTTGGTTGTATACCGCAATAACCCTGGCCATACGCTTAGTATACGGTATACCGTATAAAGAATAAAGCCGTGGAATGGGGCTATTTGCCATTCCGCCCACTCGGTCAAACTCCCCAAAATACCCCCCCTACAGGGTCAATTTTGATGTGGCAAAGATAAATAACAAACAAACGATCAAAATAGTCGCATTGTTCAACACAATCTGCCGGCTAAGAGCTCCTTTCAAGTGATGATAAATAAGATCCTCAAAAACGAATACGATCAGCACGATCAATGCCGCGGAATTAAGGAACCCGATCGGCAATATGCCGACGACACCGAGGAACTCCATGATCAACAAGGTCGAACCGATGGCGAGCACTTCCTTTTTGCGCTTTGGCGCATCTTCCATGAAAAAATCAATAGATTCCTTTATGAGCAGGTAAAACACCACCGATGAAAGCAACGCGTATAAAAGAAACGGACCACCGGCGTCTTTATCGGCTACGAAAAATGTGCCGCCGACAAAGAAGTAAAGTGAGCCGGAAAGAAAATTGAAGATGGCCTGTCGCCGCAAGAACACAAATTCCTTAATGCCGAGCAATAGAAAAAATAGGGCGCCAAACAACGCGGATGCAAGCCATACCGGTGCAACGCCCGAAGAAACATTCGTTTCCGTCGCATAATACAGAAACGAAGTGTCGAGATACGCATACAATGTCAAGATGAGGAACGAGCAAAAGAATGTGCCCCATTCGAATGACGAGCGAAAGTACCAGTAGAACGCAAGTCCGAAGAAAACCGCTCCCCAAAAGAATCCGCCCTCAAACACGGCGACCGCAAGTGCGATCGCAAACAACGCCGACTTTATGATGGAGGGCATCAACATAGGCAACCGCAACCGCCGCGCAAGACGCGACGCGGAAGCGGTGGCTGTTTTGCCAAAATATCTCCCCGCCCTAAGCGCGAGCGGAAACGATGTTGAGACGATGATCCTTGAAACTGATCTTAATCTTTTTAACATTGTTGAATTCGCCTTTGATGATCTTATCGGCAAGCTGGTCCAAGATGGTCTTTTGGATCAATCGCTTGATCGGCCGCGCGCCGTAATCGGGATCAAACCCGTGCTCGGCAATGTACTTTTTCACCGACGCGTCGATGGTAACATTCAGATTGCGCTGGGCAAGTCTGCGCAGCACCTCGTTGACCTGTATTTCCACGATCTCCCCTATTTCCTTTTGGGTCAGCGGATTAAACACAATGATCTCGTCTAATCGGTTCAGAAACTCCGGACGGAATGTATCTTTCAACGATGCGTTGACCCGCTCCTTGAACAATTCTTCTTGTCGCTCGACAACTTCTTCGTCTTTACCCGTATCAAACCCGAGCTTGGACATTTCATGGAAGAATTCGCTGCCTACATTCGATGTAAGAATGATGATGGAGTTCCTGAAGTTCACGCTCTTGCCTTTGCTGTCGGTCAAGCGGCCATCATCAAGTACCTGCAACAGAATGTTAAACACATCAGGGTGCGCCTTTTCTATTTCATCGAACAATACAAGACTGTATGGACGATGACGCATGGCTTCCGTCAGTTTGCCGCCCTCTTCGTGGCCGACATAGCCCGGGGGCGAACCGATTAGACGGGACACCGAGTGCCGTTCCATATATTCGGACATGTCCACGCGGACCAACGCCCTTTCGTCGTTGAACATGATTTCGGCAAGCGCCTTGGCAAGCTCCGTTTTTCCAACCCCCGTGGGCCCCAAGAACATAAAGGAACCAAACGGGCGCTTTTCATCGGAAAGGCCCGTACGGGCGCGGCGCAAGGCATTGGCGATGGCCTTGACGGCATCTTCCTGCCCGACGACCCGAGCCCGCAGCTGGTCTTCGATGGTCGAAAGTTTGTTCGCTTCCGACTCGACCATCTTCATGACCGGAATATGGGTCCACTTAGAAACCACGGCGGCAACATCGTGTTCATCGATAGCCTCCTTGATGAACTTTTCATCGCCTGCCTTTATTTTCTTTCCCTTTGGTTTACCGGTTTCAACAAACTTCTTTTCAAACACCTTAAGGTCCTTTTCCGCCTGTGGCAATTCACCGTAGAGGATCTTTGCAACCTTATCGAGACTTCCCTCGCGTTCGGCCAGCTCCGCCTGGCGACGCAGGTCTTCGATCTTCTTTTTCAAATTATGAAACTCTTCGAAGGTCAGCTTTTCGGCATGCCACTTCGCAGACAGTTCATCGTTGCGATCTTTGAGCGCGTTCAGCTCCTTTTCGATCGCCTTCAAACGGACCTTCGCCTTGTCGGCGGTCTCTGTGGACAGCGCGGACTTTTCGATTTCCAGCTTAATGATCTCGTGACGCACCTTGTCTATTTCAGACGGCAGACTTTCAGATTCAAGTCGGCGGGCCGCAGCCGCTTCATCGATCAGGTCGATGGCTTTGTCCGGCAAAAAGCGGTCCGTCAAATAACGGGCAGACAAATTTACCGCGGACACAATGGCTTCATCGCTGATGCGGATGCCGTGGTGCAATTCGTATTTTCCTTTCAGTCCACGCAAAATGGCGATACTGTCTTCAATAGTAGGTTCTTCAACCATAATAGGCTGGAACCGGCGCTCAAGCGCCATATCCTTTTCGATATGCCGCTGGTATTCAGTGATGGTCGTTGCACCAATGGCATGCAATTCTCCGCGCGCCAATGGCGGCTTCAGCAAGTTCGATGCATCGATGGCGCCCTCTGCGGCGCCTGCGCCTACGATCATGTGGATCTCGTCTATGAACAAAATGATGCGCCCTGCGGAGTTTTGCACTTCGCGCATGAACGCCTTCAGGCGGTCTTCAAATTCACCGCGAAACTTTGTTCCCGCGATCAGCGAACCAAGATCAAGCATGACTATTTCTTTTCCTTTCAGCGGCTCGGGGACATCGCCCGTAATGATGCGCTGTGCGAGGCCTTCAACGACCGCCGTTTTTCCGACGCCCGGTTCGCCGATCAATACCGGATTGTTTTTCGTGCGGCGGCTCAGCACCTGTATCACACGGCGCAATTCTTCATCGCGGCCGATGACCGGGTCAAGCTTGCCGTCCCGCGCCATGTCGGTAAGGTTGACGCCGTACTTTTCGAGAACCTGAAACTTTGTTTCCGGCGTTTCATCGGTAACCCGCGAAGAACCGCGCAACTGCGCCAAAATGCGAATGGCCGCGTCGCGCTTCAACCCGAGCGTTACCAAAATACGGGACGCTTTCGACGACCCTGCTTCAAGAATGGCGAGCAACAAATGCTCGCATGAAATATATTCATCCTTTTGATGCTGGGCGATCTTCCCCGCCTTGTCGAGGATATTCATCAATTCCTGCGACAGATACAACTGCGACAAATTAACATTGCCCATGGCCTTGGGCTCGTTCATCAATTCCACGATGGCTTCGGAGCGCACATCGTCGGAACTCACACCCGCCTTGGCAAGCAACGGCCGCACCAATGTACTTTCATCGCTCACGAGCGCCACCAACAAATGGAGCGCCTTGAGTTCGCCGTGGTTTTCTTTCGCGGCGAAATCCTGCGCGTTCTGCAACGCTTCCTGTGCCTTGATTGTAAACCGATTAAAATTATTCATGTAAACCTAAAATATCGATAGAGTGTTATGTTTTCTTTCTACTATTATACTATAGCACAACGCTAATAGCCCGAAAAAGAGTACTGCAAACCTTAGCAATAAACCGCACAAATCGCAATGCCGCAACCCTTAGGCCCGCAAAACGGCACGCAGCGCTTCAACGGCGCCATCGATGTCCTCCTGGGTCGTGTGGCGCCCGAAACTGAACCGCAGACTGCCACCCGCGCGGGCATCGGTAAACCCAAGTGCCATAAGCACATGGGACGGCTTTGCGGAAAATGCCGCGCATGCGGACCCACTGGAAACCGCAATGCCGCGCATATCGAGCGCGATGAGCAGATCCCCTCCCTTTTTACCGGGCACATGTACATTAAGAATGTTCGGGAGCGTCATCTCTTTTGTATTGTCATTCCCACCCTCCCCTCTGTCATTCCCGCGGAGGCGGGAATCCACTTCAACCCCGTTTATGATTGCTTCGGGGCATGCATCCTGAATCCCAATCCACAAGCGTTTTTGCAATCCCACAAGTCGCTCCCCCTCATTGGTGCGATGCACTTGCGCCAGTTCAACCGCTTTCGCGAAGCCCGCGATGGCGGCCACATTTTCCGTGCCTGAACGCATGCCAAACTCCTGCCCGCCTCCCGATACGCGAGGGCGTATCATGTGGACGCGGTTGTCCTTTGCGTGCATGACCGTATTCATGGTGCGTGCATACAACGCACCGATGCCTTTCGGTCCGTAGAGCTTATGTGCCGAAAGCGTCATCAAATCGACACCCAGTTCATCGACAGTGCAATCCAAAAATTGAAACGCCTGCACCGCGTCGGTATGCAATAGCGGATAATAGGGCAACGCATGTTCCCGTTCGCGAAACTTTTTAAGTATATTCGCGATTTCTTTGATCGGCTGTATGGACCCAATCTCGTTGTTCGCATACATGATCGATACCAGCACGGTGCGTTCGTCGAGCGCCGCCTCAAGTTTTTGCACATCCACAAATCCACGGCCATCGACCGGAATGCGCACCACCTCCACACCTTCTTTTTCAATGTCCCGCACGGCGGCCAAAATGGAATCATGCTCTATGGTCGAAACAATAACCTTCATAGGCCGGCCATCGGCAATTTTGTTAAAAGTCTCACGCGCATGCATAATGGCACCCCGTATTGCCAAGTTGTTCGCTTCGGTCGCCGACCCGGTAAAAATGACCTCTCTAAATCGGGAACCAATGGCGTTGGCGATCGTTTCGCGTGCCCGGTCAACGGCCGCCCGCGCCTGCTGGCCGAACCAATGCAACGAGTTCGGATTGCCGTATGTATCGCCAAAATAAGGCTCCATGGCCTGTTTTACTTCGCTATCCAGCGGCGTGGTCGCCGCATTGTCCAAATAAATGCGCTGCATATGTATGGTCTGTATAGCTATTATAGTACAAAAGGTCAAGGCAATGTACTAGCATCCTACACCACGACAACCTGACGACTCTCGATTACTACACTTGGCATGTCATCCCGAGTGTAGTGAAACGGAGCCGAGGGATCTGTAGTAAAAACGCTGCAGATTCCTCGACTGCTCCGCCTACTGGCGGATACGCTCGGAATGACAATGGTCTGGCTTATGCCAAAACAAGAGAGTTTCGTAATTCAAGGTGACAAGAGAGACCACGACCATGTGGTAAAACACGGCATCGGCGGCTCCTCCGCCGGCAAGAAGAAGTAGCCGACAACATGGCCGCCATCTGCCTAAAAAAACCTGCGCAATGCGCAGGTTTTCTTTACATATACTCATTCCCCCGCCGCTTCTCCGTGCTCGTCGCGAGTAGCAAGACCCATGTCTTGCAGGAATGCTTTGTTATTCGGAGTCCGACCAAGAAAATCTTTGACCGATTCCATCTCATCGCGGCTCGAACCGACTTCCAATATCTTTTTTCGATAGTCCATGCCGACCTTCGGGTCAAGCACGCCTTCCGCACGGAAACGGGCGAACATGTCCGCCGCATAGACCTCGGACCACAGGTACCCATAATAGCCTGCATCGTACCCCATTAAATGCCCAAAGCCCGCAGCCCACAATTGGTCGGCCGACGAATCCAGCTCGAATGTCTTTTTATACAGATCGGCATAGACCTGTACCGGATCAACCGGTTCAACGGTCGTATGCAATGCCATGTCAAATGTGCCCAAAAACAACTGCCGCAACACGGAATACCCTTGCGCATGGTTCTTTGCGCGGATGATCCGATCGATCAGATCATCGGACAACGGCTCGCCCGTTGCGTAATGCTTTGACATCTTCTTAAGCAGATCTTTTTCCCATACCCAATATTCAAACATCTGCGATGGTGCCTCCACAAAATCGCGCGCCGTGCTTGTGCCCGCTTGGGATGCATACGGCGCAACGGTAACCAATGTATGTATGGCATGACCAAATTCATGGAACAGCGTTTGCACTTCTCCGTGGCTCAACAATGCAGGAGTATCACCAGCGGAAGGATTAAAATTCGCGACCACCGCGCAGGTCGGCGTAGCATAGGCCGATTGCGGCTTGCGCGAAACCATGCGCCCCTGCACGATCGGTTGCATCATCGCATGACCATATTTACCTTCGCGCGGGAACAGGTCGAGCGCAAAATACCCGACCAACGAACCGTCCGTATTATTGACCCGATACCATTGCACGCTCTCATGCCATGTGGGAAATTGTTCCACAGAGAATGAAAGTCCAAGCACGGTCGAGTAAAGATCAAACATGGTCGCCTTGACCATTTCCAAGGGAAAATACTCCCGTACCGCTTCGTCATCGACGGCATAGCCGTTCATTTTGTCCTGCTGGATATAATAGCCGATATCATAATACGCAAGGCGCGCAGACGGATCACCCAAATCTTTCTGTTTCATGGCGGCAAGCAGTTGCAGGTCAAACTTCGCCGGATTACCGATCGCGGCGCGAAGATCATCGTAAAACGCATTTACGGTATCGACCGTTTTTGCCATACGATCTTCCAGCTTGAATGCCGCATGGTGCGGATAGCCAAGCAATACTGCATTTTCGCCACGCAACTCAAGAATGCGCTTCAGGCGCTCCATGTTCACCACGCCACCGCGGCGATTGAACTTATCCATCAATTCCTTGCGTCGCTGAGCGGAATCACACCGTTCGCAAAATGGAATGTAATCGGGGTAGGCCAACGATACGATATAATTCCCCTCCTCATCACGCTTCAACCCGTTAATGTAGGCCTCGGGCAATCCGCGAAGCTCTTCCCGACGAACAAGGATGCGATCCGTATGGTCCGCAATCGCCTTTTCAAATCCGGACGCAAGCTCGGCTATCTCCTTAAGATTGTTCTTGAGCTGCTTTTGCTTCTCGGGGTCGAGAGCAAAACCCATGCGTTTATAGGCACGCATCGTATCGGCGAACAATTGCGCATCGGCGCCTTCGAGCTGTTCATTCTTTGCCGCATATTCCTGCACGGCACGATACATTGCCTCATCGTATTCGATATCGATCATCGCTTTTTGCAATTCTTCGACGGCTGATTGCGCGGCACTGCGCACCTCTTTGACAGAGCTAACATGCGTCAATAGGCCGATCGCCTCTGTGGCATCATCATAGTCATAGCTCGATGATTCAATGGCAACGATCGTGTTTTCAAAAGTGCGCGCTTCGGGAGTAATCGCCTTGATGGTCGCGTAGCGGGCCTTCTTTGCTTCGATCGCTTCCTGTATTTTTTTCTTGATGATCTCGGGGGTCCAGTTCACCCATGCAAAATCTTCCGGAGTATAGTTCTTTCGATTCATGGTTTTAGTATACTAAATAACCTATAACTAACAACCCATAACTAACAACGGTAAGCAAAAAGTGAGGCGCACTTTCATTCCTGCGCCCGTCTGCAACGCTGTAGCAACTGCGGGCAGGAAAGCAGGAATCTGCGGCGATGTAGATTCCTGCTTTCGCAGGAATGACAAAAACGCCATTAAGAAAATAGACCTCAAAAGGTCTATTTTCTTAAATGCGGGGGATGAAGGAATCGAACCATCGACTTCTCTTTTGGAGAGAGAAATTATACCATTTAACTAATCCCCCGTTTATGGGCTTATCGCACTATGACGATCTTCTTGCGTGTCATTCCCGCGGAGGCGGGAATCTATATAATACTGGATTCCCGCCTCCGCGGGAATGACAGATTGATTGAATATATTATAAAAAATGCGCCAAAAGCATATTCAGTATACTTATGGCGCATTTTTTATGCAATATAAACGCTTAGAACGCGCACATTTGGATGAAGTACAAGGCGCGGGGAAGTTGGCGCAGAAGCCGTACTAATAGTACGGTGCCCAAGCCAACGGGGCCCCGCAACGCAGTAATTCGCCAAATGTGAAAGTTCTAAATTATCTGCGTGCCTCCTTATGGGTGGTATGAACACGGCACCAATCACAGAACTTGTTCAGTTCGATCTTCCGGGAAACGGACTTCTTGTTCTTCCGGGTATGATAATTAACATGCTTACAGGTCGCACAGCGCAAACGGGTCAGTTGTTCTTTAAGCTTTGATTTCGCCATAGTCTTTATTATATATCACTATTTTTACGGTTTTGCAACCTTTGAGCCACCTCGCGGGATCGAACCGCGGACCCACGCATTACAAATGCGTTGCTCTACCAGCTGAGCTAAGGTGGCCACTTTTCACAAAAAATGAGCCGATGAAAGGATTCGAACCTTCGACCTGCTCCTTCGCTTACACCTTCATTTCATCGCACAAAGCGAATTATAGACGGGCTAGACTGTATCTTGAACCTTTCGTTTTTACAACAATGAGGATCCCCTTGTCAGTCGTTCGGGCGCCGGAGCGCCACGGTCTTAACCATTACTGGCCTTTAACCGTTATTCGGGATTCACCTCGACATCTCTATCGAAGTGGGCGGGGGTTTGCGACCCACCATGGAGCTGCTCTACCAACTGAGCTACATCGGCACTATTTCTATTAATTTGTTCCTCAGTTTAATGTTTCCGTAGTAAATTGTCAAAACCCCATATTCGCTTTTATGCCTATAGGTTCCCAATTTACCGGTACGCGTTATGGTTGGCTTATAGAACTGATTTTCTTCAATACCAAGTTCATCCATCCAAAATTGACATGCCTTCTTTATATCAATATCGGTAAAAATATGCAAATGATAGCGAAAATCGCGCTCGTCAACAGCAAAAAATGTGACTAAAAAATCCATAAATTTTCGAATCAATTTAGGATCTGAATTACCCAATCGCACAGTATTTCCGTTCGCTTTAGTACCCTCGCCCCAGTATAAACCGATACCCATGCCAAAAAGAATAGCCTCTTCTCGAGTTTTTGGCATACGAAAAACAAAAGGGTCTCCGTTAGGATTCTTTTTTAAATAGATTGCCTCACTGATAGAGCGTTTAGAAATACCAAATTTCTTTAACCAATAATTAATCTTATTTTCAGAGCAATGCAATAACGCTGCAATATCAAAGGTTGATTTTTTCTCTTCTAAATAAAGTCTTTTTAATATGTCAGGAGTAAATTGGATATCCATTACTCATAGTATACCAATAAATCACGGGGATAGCAAAGCAAGTTTTAATGGAAATATATGTCTACCAACTAAAACAAAATAAAAAAATCCCTCGCGGGATTTTTTTGGTGGGTGAGGTGAGAGTCGAACTCACGCGAGTACATGCCTGACAGATTTACAGTCTGCTCCCGGCCCCTACGGGACTACCCACCCAGTTTTCCAATAATGCCTTATTGGAAATTATTTTGCAAGGTCTGATTCCTCCTTTTTTATGGCCTCGGGTGCCTCGGTAGAGCGGGTCTGTGCCTCATCGAGCTCCGCGATCGCCTTCAGATCCGGTTCCCCTTCCGCGGTCTCCGCAGACTCAAACAGCGCAAATTTCTTTTGCTGTTTGCGGTGTGTGCGCTGTTTGACCTTCTTAAACTGCTCCAAATGATGGGTCAGATAATTATCAAGCCGCGCAAGTATCAGCTTCATCTTGCGGACATTTTTTTCCAAAAATTGGCTCACGGCAAGGTCAAACCGATCAAGCGGCAACCGCCCAAGCAGGAGCTCTATTCGATACCAAACCCCCTTGGACTGGCCGGTGGTATCTTCATCAACCGTGTCCGATATTTGCGGGATCTTGCGGGCAGCCAAATAGACTAATACACCCAACGAGATCATGATCAAAATTTGCAATACAAAGTGATACATAATTACTTTATTATACGGCGATTACCCCCTAAAAAACAAATCCCAAATGGCATGCCATTCGGGATTTATCTTACCTCTCACCACTAATCTCTTATCTCAGATCTCGAATCTCACAAACTTCTCCACCTTCATATTCTCCCCGATGGTTCCAATCAAATTTTTGATCAGCTCCTCAACAGTCATGGAGGGATCCTTTACATACTGCTGGGCGTACAATTCCTCAACGGTCGCCGGATTCATCGCGGCGATATGCATAGCGATGTCGTGCGCCAAGGCTTGAAACTTTTCATTGCGCGCCACAAAATCGGTCTCGCAACGCAGTTCAAGCATAACGGACACGCGGCCATTGTGAATATAGGTCTCCAACAGCCCTGCGCCAGTCGCACGATCGCTCTTTTTCTCGGCTCGGGCGATGCCGCGCTCAAAAATGATGTCTTTTGCACGGTCGAAATCCCCCGCTGCCTCATCGAGTGCCTTTTTGCACTCCACAACACCCGCTCCGGTCAATTCCCGCAATTTTGCTACATCTTCCATTGCCATAGTGATAAAATTGGTTTAATTATTTTTTATCCTGAGCCCTCTGTGCGAGCCTGTGAAAATGGCGGGGCAACATCTAATTCATGTCATTCCGGCCCACGCCTGTCCGCAGACTAGCGGAAGCCAGAATCTCGTCAATAATCATCGAGATCCCGGGTCAAGCCCGGGATGACAGCATAGGGTACTCCGGCATTTTTTATTCGCTCGCGACTTTTTACCCTTGGCGTTGCTAACGATCCGCCACCTGCCTGCCGGTAGGCAGGGCCGGCGGAGAGTGTGCAGCGGGCCGGGCTGTCGGATTCGATTATTCTTACACGAATCCGACGGGTACTTTTTTCTTAGAAAAAAGTACAGAAAACTGGATTCCCGTTTTCACGGGAATGACAGTGCTATTACGCTTTAAGACGATTTCCGATGTGATCCATAAGCCATGTAATGCTCAACTTAGCATGATCATTCGCCGGGATCGGATAGGTTACCAGATCGGGATTGTCATCGCTATCGATGATGGCGACCACCGGGATCTTCAGCGTTGCCGCTTCCTTGATGGCGGTAATATGGTTCCTAAGCGAGCCATCGATGACGAACATGACATCCGGGGCCTTGGTCAATGTGTCCAAGCCTTCGAACATGATCTTCATCTTGTCGATCTTGCGGTTGATAGTCACGCGCTCCTTTTTGGTGTATTTGTCGAATTCGCCCTTCTCTATAGACACGAGCGCCTTGCGGAGATAATCCAAGCGCTGTCCGACCACCTTAAAGTTAGTTACCAAACCTCCGACCCAACCGTTCTTTACATACGGCATTCCGAATTTCTTCGCAAATGCTTCAACCGCGTCCCAGCTCGCCGCCTGAGTCCCGACCACGAGTACGGTTTTCTTCTCCTGCAATTGCGCGTTCAAAAACGCTACTGCTTCGTCGATCTTTTTCGACGTTTTCGCCAAGTCGATGATTTCCACGCCATTCCTAGTAGTGTAGATGAACTGCTTGAAACGCGGATGGGTCCGCTGTTTCTTGTGTCCATACAACAAACCGTTGTCGGCCATCTCTTTGATAAGAGTCATGTCAACATCGATCTCGTCGGCTTGGGTCATCCCCTCGACTGCTTCTGTGGTTATTTTGTTATCCATAAATTAATAAATTCCTTATTTACTAAAGGAATGTGCAGATAGTCTACTGAAAATGGCCTAAAATTGCAAGAGCAGCCCGATTCGGGCGGCTCTTGCAATCCCCTTTAAAAATCAAGGTTATTGGGCATTACTGACCGCGCTCCGCAATTCATCAATATGCACCTTGCGGATTTTGGTGGTGTTGGCTGTGATCGTCGGATCGGTCCAACTCGGGGCCGCTTGCCCACAGGTCGTATAGACTTGCGAAATTGCCGTGCGGAGGTCATCAATGTGCACCTTACGGATTTTGGTGGAATTGGCTGTGATCGTCGGATCGGTCCAAGAATAGTTAGTTAACCCGGCGTCGATACGACGAGTGTTTATCGCGCTCCGCAACTCGTCGATGTGCACCTTGCGGATCTTGGTGCTGTTGGCGGTAATGGTCGAATCGGTCCAAGATGCGGCAAACGGACCAGCGCAGATGAAGGAAGCTCTTTCACGCTTTTCTATGCGCCATTGATCATTGACGGACGCACGGTCATTACCCGCCACATAAATACCAATCGCATCAACGGCAATGCCTCCCGGGACATCAGAACTCGCACTCGGGTTGTTCGTTTTAGTCCATATGACCGCACCGTCGGAAAGGCTGTGCTTTTCTATGCGCCATTGATAGTTGGCGAGAATAGAATCAAACCCGGCGACATAAATACCGATCGCGTTGATGGCAATGGATCCAGGGCCATCATAACTCGCACTCGGATTGCTTGTTTGGGTCCAAATCACCGCGCCGTCGGAAAGGCTGCGCTTTTCTATGCGCCATTGGGAATTGCCGAAACCGGGAGTAAAATCATCACCGACGACATAAATGCCGCTCGCGTCGACGGTGATGGCGCCTACACCCTCAGGTTGCGCACTCGGATTGCTTGTTTGGGTCCAAATCACCGCGCCGTCGGAAAGGCTGCGCTTTTCTATGCGCCATTGATTGTTTCCGGGAATAGCATCCACCCCAGCGACATAAATGCCGCTCGCGTCGACGGTAATGGCTGTCGCATAATCACCGCCCGCACTCGGGTTGTTCGTTTTGGTCCATATGATCGCGCCGTCGGAAAGGCTGCGCTTTTCTATGCGCCATTGATAGTTGGCGAGAATAGAATCAAACCCGGCGACATAAATACCGCTCGCGTCGATGGTAATGGCGTTAGCAATATCATGACTCGCACTCGGGTCATTCGTTTTGGTCCATATGACCGCGCCATCGGAAAGGCTGCGCTTTTCTATGCGCCATCGAAAGAACCTGCCGGAAACATAATCATACCCAGCGACATAAATGCCGCTCGCGTCGATGGCAATGGCTGTCGCATAATCAGTATCCGAACTCGGGTTACTTGTTTTGGTCCATATAACCGCACCATCGGAAAGGCTGCGCTTTTCTATGCGCCACTGGTAATTGCCGGGGATTGTATCATAACCCGCAACATAAATGCCGCTCGCGTCGACGGCAATGGGTCCCGCGGCATCAGAAATCGCACTCGGGTTATTGACCTGCGTCCACACCAAATCCCCCTCCGCGGCAAAAACAGTACCAACATTGGCAATAAAAAATAATACAATAGTAGCGGCAAAGATTGTTTGTAAAAAATATCTCATACTATAATTAAAGCTATTCGCATTCCGCGCAACATATGTTTATTTATATGATTATCTAAACACATTCTGCATCATGCAATGGCTTACGAATAATCCCGATCTTAATCCATCGCATGCCTGCATATCACGCACGGCATATCGCTGCGCAAAAAGCACGCAGTCCCGGCGTACATCGCCATCGGAAAAACGCCCGCAATCAAACCCGACAGAATTTGTAACATATTCTCGCTGGAATACATACATATCAACGCACTCATTTCGACGGACACTGTCCTGCTCTCGGTCGCAAATACTGACATCGTTCTTTTTATATGCCAACCCGATTAAAAAAGACGCTTTGCATTGTTCGCGTACATCGCCATCGGTCGCCTCATCACAAATGGCAACACTCTCGCGTTCGATCGATTTTTTCACCACCACCTGCCGCTCACAATCAGCAATCGGAATAAGTTTGTTATCTATTTTTTGACAATAGCTTACATCGAGCCGCTCTTGTGCCAACTGCAACGCAATGTTGTTTACACACACCGTTTCGTAATACGCATTGCCAATCTTTTCGCAGTCGTCGAAGTTGCCTCCTTTTATAAGCTCGCCAAGTTGCTCCTGTATTTGCAGTTCGGTACGGGATTCCGCTGCGGGCAATTCGGGGTTATTTAAAATACTATTCAATTGCGCGCGATACACATACCCCAAAAGAGCCGCGACAAGCACGACTCCAATAACAATAATTATGTAAATAATTTGTTTCCTATTAAGGAGCATAAGTCGGGTTTAATACGGAAGCCCCGCTGATCGTTCCGTTGACCTCCAATGTATAACTTGGTGTTGATGTCCCAATACCGACATTACCACCGCTTACTTTCAATACTCCTGAGCCTAACGGCGGATTACTGGCGGGGCTTGTCCACGCAAAACCCTCGCGGGCGACCAATGCAATGGCAATGCTCATCGTTAGTAATCGCAAACAGTTGCAAACCGAGTTTTAACTTGGTGTTCATTACAATATAGTATACAAGAAATTATTTTTAAAAAACACGCTCCGCTCAAACCCTATCCGTAAACAAATATTCGTGAATATTCAATACTGCCTTGATGGCTTCCCCAATAGCTGTATTGATCTGATTATAAGAACCATCAGTAATATCGCCCGCCGCCCAAATGCCTTTCGCCGAAGACTGCATCGTTTTATGATCGACGATCACATTTCCGGTCGGTGTCAGATCAACCAGCCCATTGATCACATCGGAATTCGGCCGCATACCGATGGCGACAAACACGCCTTCGGTAGCCAGTTTTTTCTCTTCGCCGGTCGCCAGATCGACATACATCAATCCGCTCACAAAATCATTCCCCAAAATTTCCTTCGTTTGCGCTTGTGTAACGATCTCCACCTTAGGATCTTTCCGCAACGCCTCTTGCGTTACCGCATCGCCTTTTAGCGTCGGCGCAAATTCTAAAATGGTAATCTTTGAAGCGAACGGTAGCAGATCCCGTGCCGCTTCAAGCCCGCTATTTCCCCCGCCGATCACGACAGCCGCCTTGTCCTGCATAAGCGGTGCATCGCATGTAGAACAATAAAATACCCCTTTGCCGGAATATTCCTTTTCTCCGGGCACATTTAAATGTTTATAGCTGCTTCCGAGTGTCATCAACACCGTCTTGGTTTGGTATGTACCTCCTTTTAAATCGGCAACCTCAAACCCGCCGTCAATCTTTTTGACGCTCTGTACCATTATCCCATCCCTGATCTCAATATGCTTTTGTGCGCGCAGTTGCGCTTCCAGCGCCCGGGCAAGCTCCAGCCCGGAAATAGCGATGTGTCCAATAAAGTTCTCGATCTTTGCCGATGTGACCGCCTGCCCGCCAAAATCCTTGGTCAGTAGTAACGCATTCAATTTTTTACGAGAAGCATAGACCCCTGCGGCAACGCCCGCGGGCCCTCCCCCGATGATAATGAGATCGTACATATAGTTAGAGATAAGAGAAGCGTAGTATGTATACAGTATACCGTATACCGTATACATTCTGCCAACTAAAAATCCCCGAAGGGATTTTTAGTTGGCCAAAGCCTTATCGATCGCTTCCCGATCGAATCCAAGCACAATGGTTCCGTTGATATCAATGACAGGCACGCCAAGCTGGTGCGTCTTTTCCACCATTTCTTTCGCGGCATCGTGATCCATTTGCACATTCTTTTCCACAAATTCAACACCCTTCTCCTTGAAATAATCCTTTGCCATAACGCAATATGGGCATGTGTTGGTTGAGTAGATAATTACCATGGTTGTATTATAAAAATAATTTTATGTTTTCCCCTCGCATCTCGTTATCGGTTATTAGTTATCTGTCATAGGTTATTTCCCGCATCCCGTTATTGGTTATTGGTTATCTGTTATTGGTTATTGGTTATTCCCTCGCATCTCGTTATCGGTTATTGGTTATCTGTTATCTGTTAGCATCCCTCTTCCCAAACAAGGTCCAAAGCACAAGAACAACAATGCCCGCGCCGCTCAGAATGTTGCTCCACAATGCGAGTGGATATCCGGCAAACCCGAGCACCCATGGAGAAACGAACACCCAAAGACCAAGAATAAGTTTTGCCCAACTAAAATAGTTCATGATAGTAATAGTGTACCACAATAAACTTACTTCGAGGATTGGGCGATATAATCGATCACCGATTGCCATGTAGGATATTGGCGGGGATCAAGATCGAACAGGACGCCATTTACAAAAAGCGTCGGAGTGCCCTGTACACCGGCCTCATTCGCGCTCGCAACGATCTCGCTCAATTCACCCGCCGGGGTTCGCGCATCGTAACATGCCGAAAAAGCTTTCACATCCGCTCCGCTATTTTTTGCGATCTGCACAAAAAGTTCCCGGTTCAGATTGCCATTGCCCTCGGAAGAACCAACTCCAGTGCGCGCGATCGCTTCTTCATCTTTCGCTTCGGCAGTGTACAACCCGTCGTGCATTTCCCAAAATTTGCCTTGATCGCGTGCGCACAAAAGTGCCAACGAAGAATCGACCGATTCGGTCCCCTTGCCTACAATCTTATCAACTATAGGAAATGGCCTGAAGATAAATTTGGCCTTGCCGGTCTCAACAAGCTGCTGCCGTATCAGCCCCTCTCCGACGGCAAAAAATGAAACACAACCCGGGCATTGAAAATCGCCATATTCAATGATGGTCATCGGCGCATTCGGGTCGCCAACGATCACATCTTTATCGGTGACCGGCGGAGCGGTTGCCACCGCCTTTTCGGGTTGCCCGGTTGTAGCGGCGCCGCCCGGCCCCGATGCATAAACAAATGCTGCGCCAATCACGATGGCCGCAAATACAATACTTGCCGGCAACATCCATTCCTTTTTTTCTTCCTTTTTTATTTCATGGGCCGTTTCTTCAACGGCCGCATTGCCACTCCCCTGTGTTTGTTCTGTTTCGTGTTGTTCCATAGTATTTAGTATAATAATTTAATTATTATACAGTATACCATATACCAAATACATACTACCCCCCTCACTTCTCATTTACGAATACGGTTTTGATCGTTTTCAAGATGATCAGCATATCCAGTGTGAAAGACATATTCTTTAAATAATAAATATCAAATTCAAGCTTGCGATACGCATCCTCAACGGTCGACCCATAGCGATACCCGATCTGCGCCCACCCGGTAATGCCCGGCTTTATCAAATGCCGCACTTCATAATAAGGGATCTTCTTTTTTAGATCGGCCACAAACTCCGGCCGTTCAGGGCGCGGACCGACGAACGAAACCTCCCCTCGCAGCACATTCCACAATTGCGGAAATTCGTCGATATGCGTGGCGCGCAATATTTTGCCGACATTCGTCACGCGATTATCCCCCGGCTTTGACCACTGTGCTCCGTGCTTTTCCGCATCCATGCGCATGCTTCTGAATTTGTAAATATCGAACGAAACCTCATTTTTACCGACTCGCGCTTGCCGGTAAATAACGGGCCCGCGCGAAGTAAGTTTTACCGCAAGCGCGGCGAGCACCATAAAAGGCGCCAACGCAACCAGCATCACCACGGCCAACAGGCGCTCGAACACCGAACGGGTGAACGAGTAAAGCGATCCTGCAGGTCGAATGTTTTCTATGAACCAGTTTTCTTCGATCTCCTTGAGCGGGATCTGCCGGAATATCTGCTCGTAGAAATCGACAAAATCGGCGATGCGCACACCCATGGGGAGCAGGCGATACACGATCTTTGCGGTCGAAGATTTTTTAATGATATTTGATTGGATGACCAGGGTATTGATGTGCCGATTGGCGATGATCGATTCGATATGTGCAAACCCGCCATCTTCGCCGGCCATATGCATCGCCACGGAATATCCTACCTGCGGATTTTGCCTGATAAAATCCATGGTCAAGGTCATTTCCGGAGATTCCCCGATAAACAAAACATTGTTGCGCATTCCCCTGCGTACGAACACCTTGCCAAGTCCGAGGCGATAGACATAATCGAGCGCAGCAAAGACAACCGTGAAGATGACCAGATTCGTTTTAGGCGAAATACCAAAGACCGGAAAAAAGAAATAGAAGATCGCGATAGCGACGGCGACATTCACGCCCAACGCCTGCCCAAACACCGTCAGCGTACGGCTATCCGGCTTGAAGTTCTTTTCACGATACAGGTCGAATAAATAAAATACCAAGACCCACGAGACCAATACGAACGAAAACGGCACAACATGTGCGTATACAAAACTATACAACGCGCTGATGTGCTCACCCTTGTAACGAATAAGCAACGACAAAAACAGCGATACATAAAACAACGCGATGTCACCCAACAATATGGCAGTTATTTTTGCGCGTGAAATGTTCATGGGTGTGAGATGAGAGGTATGAGGTCAGAGGTGAGAGATAAGATAATCAACATAATGCTTTAGTGCTTTTCATAAGTCCATTTATTATCCGACTAACTGTCTCTGTTTGCAAAAATAGCTTTTCACACATGTCCCTATTAATATAATGTACATCTCGCGCAATAAGTAGCTGGCTCTGCACTTCGGTAAGAGATCCCCTTGCTATTGAATAGAATTGATGGCGTTCTTTATATGAACCCCTACTAAACCCCTCGGCAATATTAGAAGGAACCGATATGGCGGCACGACGAACTTGAGAGGTTAATCCAAAAAGCTCTTCCTTGGGAAACAACTTTGTCAGCGTATAAATAGCCACCACTAATGCATGCGCTTCTTGCCACGCATGTAAATCAGTAAACGATCTAATCTTTAAGGATTCTCCGTTCATAATAAATATATTCGTTTCATTTTATCATTCCACACCTCATACCTCTAACCTCCAATCTCACATTATCAAAACCAGTCTTTCTTCGAGAAAATCCAGAACGCGATAAGCGAGACAAGCGCGATTAACCCTATAATCCCTGTAAATGCCATTGGGTTTTCCTGCAGCGGGAACTGCACATTCATGCCAAATATGCTTGCGATCATCGTAGGCAGGGTCAAAAGAATGGTAATACCTGCCAAAAACTTCATGGTCTTGTTCAGGTCGTTCGTCAAAATGGTCGAGTAGGCCTGCCGAATATTCGAGATCGCCTTGATGCTCGTATTGCAAATGTCGATAGCCTCTTCGTTGCTCAGCGTAAGATCCTCGACGATGTCGCTGTCTTCCTTGATAAATGCAAGGTGCTGCTTGCCAAGCAAGGTATTATAGATCTTTCCCGCCGGGACCAACGCGGTCACAAAATCATTCAGCACGCGCTCGCGATCTACGAATGCGATAATGTCGCGGTTGGTAATGCGTTCGATATTCGATTGCTTTATGCGGACATCTTTATTGATCGAATGCAGATAGCTTTGGTAGAGCACATTGATCTTGATAAAGAACAGTAGCAAAAACTTTTCCTTTTGCGTGGTCGTAAAATCGATCTTTCCGGAAAGGAAGTCTTCGAACATCGCCTTGCGATCCCGCGTGACCGTCACCAAAAAATCCTCTGCTACGACAAAAAGGATGGGCATCGTTTGTATGGCTCCCCGATCTTCGTACGGAAACCGCAAAAAGATGTACATGGTCGTACCTTCCACTTCAAAACGCGGCACCTCGAACGGATCGAGTGCGTCGGAAATATGCCCGCGCTCCAGCTTAAGGTCATCGGTCAAAAATTCGATCTCGTGCTCCGACGGGTCGGTCACCGAAACCCAACTTCCCTTCTGCACCACGCTACCCCTTTGGATATGGGCATCCTTCAATGATTTTCGATAGATTTCAATCATAGTATTTCTGTTATCCCCGCATTGCTTGCCCCCGTGGTCCGCCCGCCGGCGGACTTTACGGGGTCATTCCGGTCCTAAACCCGTCTATCCACTAACGGATAGTAAGCATTCTCCCATTAAAAATTCAAAATTGGTAATTTTAAATTATACCTCCATCTCTTTAATTACCCCATATTCCCCACCATTCAAAAGGCAGGGCCGCGGGAAAATCCCGAACATATTATAGTATATCAATCACGCACGATAATATACAGAGCTAAAAACTCTGCCAATGTGAAGCGGATTTCATACATCCAAGTTTTAATAAATAATCTCAGCATGTACAAACCCCTTCTTTTTCCATTCTTCAAAATATTTCTTTTCAATTCCGGTATGCCGTACCGCCATATTCATTGTCTTATTGGTTTGGCACTGACGCTCCTTACTGCTCAAAATAGCCTGTACAACTCGTTGCGAACCGTTAATGCTTCCATTATAAAAATGATGGGACCCATTGATATACCCCGGAACAAATCCATACGCCTCCAAGAATTTACAAAGGTCGCGAAACGACCAATTCCTGAGCTTGCTCATATTTTCTTTACGCGGAGCAATATGCCGATTGCTTAAACAGATCGGCAACCGGCGTAGTGAATAATGAAACCTTATTCGTAGCTGACGAAGTATTTACAGCCTCCCTCTTCGCAGTTATCAACTTTTGATACGAATCGTACATATCCCAGTATCGTTTATCTGCATGTCTATTAAGCAACGCATCATTAAGCTTGTTTTTGCAAATATTGGCCACATACCCAACAATTACCTCCTTGATCTGCTCCTCGACCTCCAGCCGGGTACTTGCCTCCTCGATAATATCAAAATCAAGGCAAACAGCCCTATATCCACCACGAATCGGGAAAATGATAGTCCTTACGACTCCTGATTTTTTAGTATTTATCTTGGTCATAAATATATAGGGTTACTGTACATAGTATACCATAAAAGCGCAAGCATACTAAGAATTTCGCACATGCTCAAACATTATAAATGTTAGTCAAAATACTCATAACTTTATAAAGTTAGCCCTTACCCTCCAATCTCTCATCTCATACATCTAATCTCAAATTTTCCTCTTTAACCCACTCCCTTTTTACGGTATCATTACCTCTATAAGAGCCGCTCCCTGTGTGTCATTCCCGTCCGCCAGCCGGCGAGCCCCCATATACCTTCTACCCGCACCCTTTCACTCCTATACCGTATACCTACTACCCTATACTTTCTACTCGCACCCTTCCCCTCTCACCTCCTATCCCTACCCCCATGTTTTCAAAAGCCAAATCCCTCCTCTTGGAGAACAAAACAACCCGACAGACCATAGAAAAAAATACATTTTGGCTCTTTTTTGGCAATATCAGCTCCCGGCTCATAAAGGCGGGTATCATCATCTATGCTGCGCGTATTCTTGGCGCAGGAGAGTGGGGTGTCTTTTCCTATGCACTTTCTTTGGCGGCGTTCTTTACGGTATTTACCGACTTCGGCATCAGCACGGTCATAACCCGCGAATCGGCAAAGGATCTTTCCGTGCAGGAAAAATATTTTTCCACCTCGATCGTCATTAAGCTCGTCATGACGGTCGCCTCCATTATCATATTCCTTGCACTCGCGCCGTTCATCATAAAACAAAAGGCTATTATGGCGCTTTTGCCAATCATTATCCTACTCGTCAGTCTCGACGGTATGCGCGATTTTGCCGCATCGCTTTCCCGCGCATGGGAAAAAATGGAAATCGAAGCGGCAATACAGATAATTACCAATATAGCCATTGTCATAGGCGGACTTGTTGCGCTCTCCTATTACGGAACTTCCTATTCCCTTTCCGTCGGATACACCATTGGTGTCGGCATCGGTATGCTTGTGGCATTCCATCCATTCCGCCGCTATTTCAAAAACATTCGCCAAACATTCGATCCGAAACTCATCAAGCCCATCCTCTACGCAAGCTGGCCCATTGGCATGCTCGGGCTCATGACGGCGACCATGCTCAACACCGATACTATCATGATAGGCTGGTTTCGTGACATAACCGATGTCGGTTATTATTCCGCAGGATTGCGCATAGCACAGATCATCTTCATGATCCCGGCATTGCTCGGCACCGCACTCTTCCCTTCGCTTGCTCGATTCGCACATGACAAAGATCGCTTCACGCATGCGCTTGAACGATCGATACTCGCGCTCCTCATGATAGGCATCCCCATGGCCATCGGCGGAGCGCTACTCGCAAAGGACATCATATACATCGTCTACGGCGACCAGTACCTCGCAGGCTCGTTTGCATTTGCGATCATGTCGCTTACATTCATTACAGGTTTTCTTGCACCGATATTGGGCAACGCGCTTTTCGCGCTCAATAAGGAGCGCAGTCTGTTCGCCTATGCGCTTATCGGGATCTTCGGCAACTTTTTCTTCAATTTGGCACTGATACCCCACTTCGGCATCGCGGGCGCCGCCTTTTCTACATTGATCACCCAAACCATCATCACGGTCTATCTATCCACCAAGCTCAAACAGGAAATATCCATCTCGATACGAAAAAAACTGCCGAACATTCTTACGGCGTCATTTATTCTTTTCATGTCCATCATAAGCCTTGCATTACTCGAACTCAACGCAATCATTATTATCATTGCATCGGCTGCACTCTACGGATATATTCTGCACCTACTACAAGACCCAACATTTAAAGAAATCACCGACCCAATCCTCCACCGCCTCCGCCCCCCGTCTCATATCTCCACCCCCTAACCTCGCATCTCTCACCTCTCATCTCTCATCTCGCATCTCATACCTCCCATCTCCAACCTCACACCTCTAATCTCACATCTCCAACCTCACATCATGAACATTCTCATCGTAATAACCAAAGGGGAAATCGGCGGAGCGCAAGTCTTTGTTTCAACGCTCGCAAAAATATTGCACAAACAAGGACACAAAATAACCGTTGCCTGTGGCGAAGGAGACTACCTGCGCGACACGCTGGCCCCGGAAGGCATTTCTATTGTTCGATTCAGTTCATTGCGTCGGACAAAAAACCCGCTCACGAATCTGTTTTTTGGCTGGGAGCTGCGGACATTTCTCGCGCAACATTCATTTGATGTCGTGCATTTCAACAGTTCAAATGCGCTGTTCGGCGTCATCGGCACACGATTATTGCGCCATCGTCCAAAGATCGTTTTTACACTGCATGGCCTTTCAATAGTAGACCCAAATTTTTCCGCGTCAAAGATCATAAAGGGCTTATATCGACTTCTGTTCAAGTTCCTCCTGTCGCTTGTCGATGAATCCGTATTTGTAAGCAAAGAAAACTTCGAGTATGCGAAAAAGGTGGGCCTGCTTGCGAAAGGCACGGTGATCCACAATGGCATCGCCGCAAATGCATTGCGATTTTTGCCTCGCAATGAAGCCCGCATTTCCCTTTCCACGCTGACAAAAACAGACATCTCAAACCGTTTCATCATCGGTTCCATAGGCCGCCTTGCCTATCCGAAGAATTATGAATTCCTTATAGACACGCTGCCTGATATCCTGCGCGATATCCCCGACGCGACCATACTTGTCATCGGCGAAGGACCGGAGCGGGAAAAATACGAGCGCATGATCGGGCTCAGAAAATTGTCAAACAATGTATTTTTTGTGGGCGAGCTGGTTGACGCATATCAATACATCAAAGCATTTGACCTATTTGCGCTTCCCTCCGAATACGAAGGTATGTCGATAACGCTCATAGAAGCAATGTTTGCCGAAGTGCCGATTTTAGCCTCCCGCGTCGGCGGCACACCGGAACTGCTCGGTGATCCGGCACAAACCTATAAGCTCGACGATGTCGAAGATTTTATCATAAAGGTAAAGACGATTCATTCGCAAAAAGACAGCACATATTCCGAAGCACAAAAAAACCACCGCGCCCAATTCGAAGGAGAAGCGATGGTAAGGCAATACGAAAAAATATATGAATAAAACGCCACTCATAAGCGTCATAATGCCGGTATATAACGCGGAGCGATTTGTAAAAGAAGCGATCGAGAGCATCCTCCATCAAACATTTACCGATTTTGAATTCATTATTATAAATGATGGATCATCGGATAGATCGGCAGAAATTATAAAAAGTTTTACGGATCCGCGTATTCATATGGTCTCGCAATCCAATACGGGAATCATTGGCGCACTTAACACAGGGCTGAAAATCGCCCAAGGAACCTACATCGCCCGCATGGACGCTGATGATATGTCTGAGCCCGTACGCCTCGAAAAGCAGGTTACCTTTTTAAGAGGACACCCCGATATTGCCCTGTGCGGCACATGGGCGAAGACGATAAGCGATACAGGGGAAGAAACAGGCGCATACGACTATCCCTCGACAACACATGCGGAAATAAAGCGCGCGATGCTGCGACATAATCCTTTTATTCACCCAAGCGTGATGTTCACAAAACAAGCAATCGAAAAAGTCGGTCGCTATCGGCAAGAATACAAACATGCAGAAGACTACGAGCTTTGGACACGCATAGTCGCAACATTCAACACCGCAAACCTGCCCGAGTATCTTTTTAAATACCGCATTACGGAAGGGTCAGTCACGCAAAAGCATTGGGGACCTATGATACGCAAAACGATTATCATCCGCATTCTTGCATTCATGCGCATATGGTTAAAAATCCCGATCTGACGACCGGGATTTTTAATCACATACTAACCCATTCCACAGGCACCGCATCACTCGTATCGACACGCTCGTCGTTTATCCACCGCTTCGGCGCAACAACGATCTTGTTCGAGTTTGCATTGAGCCACGCACCCCACCAGCTAAAACTGCTGTTCGCGATGATGTTGTGCTTGCACTTGCTCATCAATAAAAGCTCCTCATAATCTGCTATGCCATCGCGGGACACATAGGTAGCATGAGCCGGCATGCCGACATCCGCTTTTGCCCATTCGATGTCATCAGAAAATATGAAGAACTTCGGCGAATGTACATGCTTACCTATTTCCTTGATAGCCGCATGATAATATTCGGGCGGGCAGGTCCCATGAAACGCATTGGCGTTTTTATTTGTCACATAATCGCCTCGCCGTATATGCAGGGAAACGGAATCCGATCCGTCGATGTCGCGCAACATGGCCTGCGCCTGCTCACCCATAGGTTCACGCAATCGGAATTCATTTCTGATGCAAGCTTTTATATCCTTAAAATATCGCTCGCTTTGAAAATATCCATCCAGATACACATTGCCTCTGCGTTCTAATACCTGCGGGTCAAACATGTAACTGGATATCGGCCGCACCCTGTTAATGACCTTCATGGCTAATGCCATAATGTGCCACAGTAGCCCCCTGACCCGCCGGACCTCTTCTTTGCTCGCCACCTGTGCGGAAATGGAAAACGCGCCCAAGGCATACGAACGCGCGGTATCGCCCGCGGGAGCATTGCCCGGTTGGTAAAGGCTGATGTCCAATTTCAATACATCACCATTACGCTCGGCCAAATGCTTCGCGCACGCATACTGGAACATCTGATTCCCCAACCCTCCTTTTAATTTGATGATGATCATATATAAAATTATAAATTTAAAATTTAAAATTCTAAATTTCAAATTACCCATTCCCTTTCTTCACAAACCAAAAGCATCCACATCCATATGCCTCCTCGTCCGCCTGCTCTCTTGTTGCATTGACGATCATGGAGCCGCTTGTTTCGGGAATAAGCGAAAACTCCCTCAACTCAAGATCATTAAAATATTCCATGATCATGGCGTAGGAATAGATGCGATGCGCATTAAATTGGATCTTTGCCTTGCCTATCGGTACTACGAACAACAGCGATCCGCCCGGCGCAAGCACCCGCTGCAACTCCTTGATTGCCTTCAGGTCGCCATCTAGGTCGATAGGGTCGCCATAGCGCCCCAGCCCCACATGCTCCACGGTATGCATGCATGAAAGCGACGCAACACTATTGTCTGCAAACGGCAATGCAAGCAGATCTGCCTTTTCACTAAGCAAGCCGCTCAACTGAAGATCGGCCGGCCGATAATCATAAAATGTTACCGGCACAAAAGCCGAAACGATGGAAGAAAAATACAGACTCGAAGATATATCCGTATGGACCTCCGGCTTTATGTACGCAACCTTCCGCGCCGCCCAAGCGGTATGATACACATAATGCCGATCAAACCCGGTCAACATGGTCTTGTCAAAAGGACACGGATAAGCATCGCCAAGATTTACGGTAAAGCGCCCGTTACGGCCGGCTGCTTTTTTGAATGCAAAATAATCCCCAATAATAAGCGGAAGCAATGCAATTTTTTTTGTTTTTTTGACGATCGCTTTAAGCATGGTTTCAAACCGTATTTTTTATTGTCTTCAATGCGCGATGTATTCGCTTACCCAAAAAAGAAAGGAGCAAATAAAATGGAACATCAAGCGCCAGCGGATTCAGGAAAAATGCAGTACGCAATGCGCTGCGTGCCTGCTTCATATTTCCGACGGCTATTAACGCACTACCTAATTGTACCACTCTGCGCCGATAACACCGAGGGTATCGAGCAAACAGCTCCGCATGCGTATCAAGCGACAGCTCCAGATCGGCTATGGCATTGGTTAAAGAAAGCGACCCGCGCGAAAGATTTTGCGGATGCACGGCATAACGGATCAACGGCTTATGCACCACGCCGATCAAACAAACCTGCGCAATGCGAACATAATAGTCATGATCCGCGCCCAGCACATAGCGTTCATCAAGCAAGCCTACGGCATCCAGTGTTTCCCTGCGCATACACAGGTCAGAAAACATAAAAAAGAATTTCGCGCATAAGACTGCGGTAAGAAAACTCTCTTTGGTCGGATAATCGGGAAATACATGCATGGGACGGCGCGCACCATCCGGCGTCAACAGATCGACATCGCAAACTACGGCGCCGACATCCTTTGATGCAGACTGTAAAAATGAAACCTGCTCTTGCAGCTTTTCGGGCAACCATTCATCGTCATGATCCAGAAATGCGACAAAGTCCCCTTTCGCAACGACAAGTCCTTTATTAGTCGGCCGGGCAGGGCCGCCGGAATTGGTATCCGAAACAATAGAGCGTATGCGCGAATCCTTTTCCGCGAACGAGCGAATGATCGAAACGGTATCATCGGTAGAAACATCATCGACGATGATCAATTCAAAGTTCCGATAGGTCTGCGCCAACACGCTCTCGATGGTTCGCGAGAGAAATCGTGCACTGTTATAAGTGGGAATGATGATGGAAACCAATGGCATGAATCAAGGTTTAATAATGAGCCCCTGCCCCGTAGGAAGCGGCAAAATAGATACTCCTTTTTTCGCGGCAAATGCATCATGGGCAGTCTTTTGTTGTTCATGCCCCGGGAAGCCGTAGTCATCGAACAAAACAACACCGCCCGAAACGATCCTGTCCCAAAAATATTCCAGTGCGGCGACTTCGGGCGCGACGCAATTCATGTCGATCGACAAATACGCGATTGCCTTAGACGGGACCAGCGGCAAGGTGTCAGGAATAGGCCCCTTGACCAATTCGACATTCGGAAACTCCTTGAATGTTTTCTTCACCTGCTCGTACACATCGACATATCCCATGGTATGGGATCGTTTCATTTCTGCCTCGGTGCTGTACGCCTCGTCCATGCCTTGAAATGTATCCATAAGGTAGAACTTTTTAGGCAAGTGCGCAAAATCAACATAATCGATGATCATCCTATCAAGCATGCCCGTATTCACGCCGCACTCAACAAAGTCGCCTTCAATACCGCTCGCCTTTTGAGCAGCCCAGCACGCAACATATGCACGCCAATGGAATTGATAATCGCCCCACGACTCGAGCATGAGCGCGCGCCCTTTCGCGTACGCGTTTGCAAACCGCGCATCGTTCATAAAATCGGCATTGACGGTCGTATACAAACAATCCTGCGCGTAAGTCACCTTATTGCGCAAAATAAAATTGATCGCCTTTACCTTGGGTAACAGTTTTTTGGGAATTGCTTTTTTAATGAGATGTTTAATCATAATGTTTTTGTATCAGGTGTGGCTTTGCACAATTGCACGAGTTGTTCCGCTGATACCCGATCGGTCATATGCTCCATGACCCACGCTCGCGGTTGAAAACCGTCTGCGGAAAAGTTTTTTATGGCGGCTTCAAACTCGCCCAACTCCTTCCACCGCAGTCCCGTTGCATCGGTCAGATACGGCGCCGCCGTGGTCTGCAACCCGCGTATATAATAATGCTCGATCTGCGGGTCCCACACAAGCGTCGGCACATTTACCGCCCACGATTCGGCAAGGGCTATTCCCTGTGTTTCCGTAATGCTTAAAAAAACGGAAAAGGCGCTCATGCGCAACTTGCGCCTGAACTCTTTTTTATTATATCGCCCATACACAATCCGCAAAGGGGTGTATCCATGCACGGTCAACAACCGCTCCACTTCCATGCAAAACGGCTTGGGAGCATTTTTCCAATAGACCGCGACATTTTTTGCGATCGATACATGCTCAAGTGGACTCCAATATTTCTCGCCGACCCCCGCATACCACGACACACATCGGCCACGAAGCGCGGGCGTAAGCCGCTCATAGATCGCGACGGTCATGTCGGATGGAACAAGACAGGCGTCGATCTCAGGCGCCGCAAGAAGATTGTCATACTCGGTAGACATCTCAACGACATTGGGCCCCACGAACAGCTTCTTTATCTTTCCCTGTTTTTTTAGTTCGATGGCCTGCCGTACCGCACCGACACCGCTTAACACGACGACCACATCGCCGATGGCAGATACCGAAACAGGGTTATAATTAAAACTCGTGCCGAGCTCCCGTAACCCATGGACCAAACTTCGAGTAACGGCAACATGTCCGCCATACCGAATATAATCAAAATCGATAATGCCGCCTTTTGCGAATGCGCGCAAAAACCGCAACATATTCCTTGCCTTTTTTAGCAATGCATATGCAAGGGAAACACGGCGGGTCAAAATGGTCAATTTTTCCATGGTAATTTTTTCTGTATAGTTCGCACTAAGGCACGCAACGATCGAAATACTCCTTTCGGGGTAATGTAACGCAATCGCACAAGGCCAACACGACGATACGGTAAAAGAAATTGCTTGAACTCCGCGATGGTACGCGAAGAAACGATCGTCGCGGGGATAAGACTGTCGACGACATGCCTATAAAACAATCGCCTGTCCGATGCTATTTGCAAATTATGCAAACATTTTTTATAGAACAACAAAAGGTTGATGGCATATTGCGCGGAGTCGGGCGCCGCAGCCTGCGAATCCTGCCCGGGGTGGATGCGATAGTTTACCAGCCTTTCCTTTATGATGCCCGCCTTCCCGCCATGCAACAAACTGACAAGATACGGCCGATCGCCCCATTTGGAATATTGATTGGTAAGTGGAGCGGCATCATCGAGATGAACAGTCCGATACATGACCGAATCATAACATAAATTAAAGCCTTGCAGGATAAGCCGTACAATGCCTGCCGCATCGTGCGTAAAAATGATGTCGCTCTTAACGGGCACAAAGTCATGCATGCGTGCATCGCTTCGAACGAATTGCAGATCGGTCCCGACCCATACCAGCTCCGTGTGCGCATCAAGTACGGCAACCTCGCGCGCCAACAATTCGGGATGCATCACATCGTCATCATGAAATAAAATGGCATACTCAGAATCAAACCCATGCATAAAGATGTGATTATAGTTACCTTCGTTTACGGGTGCAACGATTGCCGATATTCGACTATCATTAAATTCGTCCAAAAACGCACGGACATCATAATCGCTATGGTTATCAAACACGATGATGACAAAATCCTGAAAGGTCTGCGCAAGTACACTCTTAATGGCCTCCCGCAAATGCTCCCTTCTATTATAGGTAGGTATGGCGACGGTTACTTTAGGCATGGTTGTTGAATGATTCTTCAAGAATAGAAAGTACATCGTTTGCATATTGTTCCTGAGAAAAGCGTTTGTACTGATCCGACCGTAAAAATGCTTGTATGCGCTCGATGTATCCGCTGTATGTTTTTCCATCCATGGCTCGCAAAAATGTTTCCAGCGCATCATACGAAGCAAAATCACGCATGTCGATGAATGCATCTTTGGGAACATAGTCGGCAATGTCCGGTGCGCCCAAATACACGGGCACACAGGCGGCAAATAAGGCATCAAATATCTTCTCGGTCACATTTCCCTCGAAAATAGAGTTTTCAAGACAAAAAGCAAACTTGTATCGTGCCAATGTTTCACCTTTATCTTCCACCGTCCCCCGATATGCCGCAACGACGCTCAGCCGCGTGCTCGCATCCCATCCAAATCCATACAAGTCGAACCCCTTGCCCGAAAAATGATCAATGACCGACAGTCGTTTTCCATAGATTTCTGTCACCCCGAATCCGTACAGCAACTTGAGTACGATGTTCTTTTTCCAATTATCGACACGCTTGTTGCCGCTGATCATCGTGATGAACTTTTTTTGTCCGAACGGAACCGGCGCAAAAGAAGCCACTTCAAATGATTGTGGAAAAAACATTTGATGATAAATCGTCTTTTTACTCAGCCGCTTCTTCATCCCCTTAAACACAAACGAATGCACAAATGCCGCACTAATGCGTTTCAAACCGACATAAAATCGCGTAGCGATGAACGGCGATTCGCCACAGGCAAGAAGGGTCGGTTCGACGCCCGCATCGATGAGCCGCTGCGTATATTCGCTCGTCAAATTACTGATCAACGGCGCATGCGCGGGCTTGTTCGGCAAGGCAAAATAGATATCCGGCGTCACCAGCTGTATGCCCCGCTTAAGCGCTTCTTGATACAAATAACAGGCAGGCAATATCGTATGGCTTATGGCCTTTGCCGCAACGGGGTCAAAGACCTTATTGTCTAAAAGCTGGGGAATACCCGCATCGAACACGACTATTTTTTTATTGGTATCAATATGCATATCAACTATATTTTTTTACCATTCGCAACGCCATAACGGGAACAACGAAAATCACGAGTGAAGCAAGTAGGTACAGAGGATAGCGGTAAAATTCCCTTACCAGTAGAAAAAATCTGTTCCACTCGATCGGCAATCCGCATAATCTTGCCGACGCGACCATACGAGGCAATCCTTTCGCCAACCCGCTCACAATAGGATCTACTACCTCATAAGTATAACCGAGCCGAAGAAGGCCTTCCACATTCTTTTTAAGATACACATATGTCATCAGATTCTGCCCACCGCCCCGATCCCATGCCCACTTGCAGACCGGAACGACATCTGGCAGCGCAAACAGGCACGGCAGCAACACAACCGGATGGCGAATAGCTGCTTCCCAAAAAAGCGAAAGATGGATCCAGAAATTATCGTAATATTTTGCCCGCTCGCTCGGCAAATATTCCATATTGAATACGCATTGGGAGATTTGTCCGCCAAACAGCCCCATATCCTTCAACCATTGGCTTCCGTTGGCGAACCGCCGAAGCTCCGATTTCCCAATATCCTCTCGCCGATTCGATATGCATAAAAATGCCGCGTCGCGATTCTGCTCGATCGCCGAAAGAACAAATGCGATACTCCCCGGTTTCAGATATTCATTACTGCTCAGCGTCCAGCAAAATTGCCCGCGCGCCATGGAAAGCACGGCATCGACATTCCGGTCGAATTCCAAATTTCTTTCATTTCGGGAATATCGGATATTTGAAAATCTCTTCTGATATTCCCGGACAACATCCGCCGTATTGTCGATACTGCCGTTGTCCGACACCACGATCTCTACGCGATCAAAAATACCCTGACCGGCGAACTGGCCAGTAACACACGCAAGGCATTCCTTTAAAAAATGACCGTGATTATAAGTAGGTATGCCGATAGTAAGGGTTGGCTTGTTCATACGGTATCAACTTGATTACTTCGCAGTAGGCTTTTGAATTTCATGACGAACGGATCAAGAAACAGGAGTATATCATTCTTATTTACCAAGCGTACTGCAAACAACAAAGCAAAGTTACAGAGCAATGCCACAATGCCCAACCACAGCACATCCAATAGGCCGGCTATGTGAAATATTGCAAACAACGCCAAATTGCCCGCGCTCACGGCAAACATCGTCATAAGCGTATTGCGAGTGGTCTTCCATTCGGCATAGTGTTGCAATATGGCAAGATTAACCAGCTCGGCCGCGACCGTTGCCCATGCGGCGCCATAGAGCGAAAACTTTGGAATCAACAAAATGTTGAGCGCGATATTAAGCAACGCGCACGCCATGACGACATACAGACCCTTATATTCCTTTCGCTGAACGATGAGTAGATTACTGAACAACAGGCTCAAAAATGCGAACATTTGCCCTACCATCAATATGCGCAGCGCCGGAGCCGCCGGGGCGAACGAATCAATAAAGAACAGATCGATGACGCGCGGCGCAAAAAACATAAAAAATACGGCCACAAGAACACCAAACGAGAACAGTACGCGAAAACTTTTTTCGAACAGTTTGGCAAATTGCCCGGCCGATCCTTCCCGCGCATACAGGGAAGAAAGCAAAGGAAATATAGAGGCGAGAAAAAGCGACGGGAACACAAACGAGATATCCAAAAACTTGTACGCAACACTATACCAGCCGACCGCTTCAAATCCACTGAAGTACCGGAGCATGATCATGTCGATGCGTCCATAAATGGCGGCGAACATGCCCAAAAAAACAAACGGCATTCCTTTGCGAAACAGTTCTTTGGAACGCGCCCAATCAAATACAAGGTGAAACCTGAATGGCAAGTTGGCGCGATACCGATAATACAAAAGTGCGCCGATGTAACTTACCAAAATGGCAAAAAAGACGACATAGACCTTTGGCAATAACAACAGTCCCACGGTGGCAACAGCAGTGACCACAAGCTTTTCTATGACCTGTCGGATGGCGACGACATTAAACCGGTTAGCCGATTGCAGATACAAGTCGTAAAGCCCGACCATTTGGGATATGAACAGCGCAATGAACAGCAGGATCAACGAGCTCAATATATCCCGATTGGAAACATAGTTGATTGCGACGAACGGAATGAACACGGCCGAAATAATAATAAGCCGCGTTGTGAACAAAATATTAAAATCACGATCCATCGTTTTTAGATCATCCTTCCCACGAGTCCACTCGCGATACAAATATCCACTAGCACCAAAATCAACCAAAATAAACCAAAACGGAACCAACGAAGCAACGAAGCTGTACTGGCCCAGCCCGGTATCTTTCAATATGTACGACAGAAAAAAGAAAAACGCCGCGCCCAAAATGCGTATGCCAACCTGTGCGGTCGAGAGCCATGCAAAGTTTTTCCCCGCCTGCTTGTCAATATCCATATGTATTACCAGTGTTTGGTCGCCTCCCTTGTTATGGTCTTTACCTTTTGATACAGATCGGTCGCCTTTTGATCTACCTCAGGCGAAAGCAATCGCAACAATTCATGCCCCAATATCCTGTATTGCCCACCCACTTTGTTTGCCCGAAGGAGCCCCTTTTTCAAAAGACGCTTCATGGTGCTGTTGCTCACTTTTAAGAGAGCCTCAGCCTCCCCGGTCGTATACACTTCGTTAGGTAGAATTTCAGACATACATTGGATAATTTACAATTTGAAATTCGAAATTTGAAAATATAAATTAAAAATTCTAAATTTCAAATTACCTCTCCTCTTTGCTACTTGCGGCTATTTTAGAAAATATTCTAATCAGCTCGACACATTCATTTCTTAAATGATTAAGCTCCTTCTTATATCCGCAACATTCTTCGATAAGATCAAGCCAATAATGTGTTTCTTTGGCCTCTTTTTTGCAAATAAATATTTTATTGCAAAAATCTTTTTTTGAGCTTGCCCCATTTGCCTCACAATAATTTGCACCGACACTGGTAGCAGACCGTATTAGTTGACCAATAATCGGCCTGCTTATAGTATCCTGTTGTAATGTTTTAAGAAATCGTATTACCTGAACAGAAAACTCTCGCGTTCGCTGCTCAAGATTATATGCATTCTCATTCATTTTAAATTCTAAATTAAAAACTTCAAATTACCCATACATTGTATCAAAAGGTGTCAAAAGGTGTCAACCACACATAAAAATAACGCCTTAAGCGTTATTTTTATGTATGATCATTAGTTGAAGTTGATCGCGGGCCACTGCCCTTTTCTTACCATATCTTCCATCTGCCGCGCCATTTCAGCCTGCTCAGGGTCGACGATTTCAAGCCGTTTTGCAACGATGAGAAAGTTATCCTTATCCCGCGCGGCGTATGTACGCTTCAGAAAAAGTTGATAAATATTCACCGTCTGCTCATCTCTGAAATTGATATAGGTAGGACTGCTCATAGCGATCTCCATTTCCTTGAGCGCTTCCCGATAATCCCCTCCCTTTTCACTAAGTATGGCGCCGAGGAAGTAATGGGTTTCCGGAGACACATCGTCGACCGTCAGCACAGTGCGCAATACCGCTATCGCTTCATCGGTCCGCCCTTGGAACGAAAGGTTAAATGCGATCGCATACATGACATCTTGGCGCATCGGCGCAAGTTCGCCGGCCTTGTGGTAATACACCTCCGCTTTTTTGAAATAGTCCAACCCATCACCCGCGCGGGCTCTGCGATCATAGGCACCGGCAATCATCAAAAAATAGCGCGGATTGGTTGGTTCCTTTGCAATCAGCTCTTCCATGCGTCGGATGGAATCATCAATTAACGGATTTAACTGTGGCGCCTTGCCGTAATATTGGGTCAATCCGTTCAAGAAGTGTCCGCGGATATCCTGCTGTGCGAATGTATATGGTTCAAATATGGCTTCCGGATTTTGCAGGATCCCCGCCACATTTTTGGTTCCAATAGCCGTAAGATAGGTGCTCATTTGTGAATACGGGACGATCGTCCAAAAGATAAGCGCCCATGTGAAGAACAAGCCCGCCGCGCCAAACGAGCCATAAGTTGCGTATTCCCGCATGCCGGCAATGGCGTACGCTTTTTTCTCCTTTCCGGTCGCAGGCGCCACATCTTCCACTGTGGAAACATGAGAAAGAAATGCAAAGAATGCGAACAAAGGGATGATTGTGGATACCTGATCAAATACGAACAACAGGTTAAAGAAGAATGCGCCGCCAAAGAACAACGCCGCCATCATATCGAACGAAAAGCCCTTTCTGCGGAACACGAGCCACGCGACGGAAATCCACATGCCCATATAGGCAAGCAGCCCAAGCGCGCCGTTCATAACGGCGACATCCATCAATTTGTTATGCGCGCGATCGAACCATGTATGTTCATATCGGTAATATTCAGGGTTGTAGTATTTATTGTACGCAATGCTGAAGTTTTCCGGCCCCCAACCGATCAAAAACTTCTGCATGCCATTCTTGGCAGGGTCAATGGCATTTTTACTGACGCCCAAAGAGATCAAGCGCGTTTGCACGGTGGCGTCCATAAATGTAAAGTTTGCGATTCGATTGAATCCGGGAACGCGTTGCCAAAGCGGACTTTCTTTGGTGGTGCCGAAAAGACTTCCTACTACGATCATCGCAGTCAGTGTGGCAAACGCCACAGTGCGCAATGAAAAACCTTTCCATAGCATAATGGCTTTCCCGTGAAAGGCTCCGTAGATAATAAGCGCCAACACACCCACCACAAGTCCGGCCATAGCACTGCGCGTTTGAGTCAAGAAAAGCCCAATGGTTCCAAG
This sequence comes from Candidatus Wolfebacteria bacterium RIFOXYD12_FULL_48_21, assembly GCA_001793945.1. Taxonomy (GTDB): domain Bacteria; phylum Patescibacteriota; class Minisyncoccia; order UBA6257; family UBA9933; genus UBA9933. Next base: position 7,267 of record MGIW01000006.1, on the reverse strand, counting down.
CGGAAGCATGGCCGCAGAAAAGAACTTCCATACAGGTTCTTTTTTGCTGTAATAGAAAGAAACCAACGCGGCAAAAATGACGAACAAGAAATACCCACCAAGAAACGCTGGGTTTCCGGTAAACGACCCCGGCCGCACGGCACCTTCGCTTATTTCAACCAGTGCCTTTGTAAACAAAATGACGCCGGTAAACAGGTTGAGCCGAAAGAACCAAATCCAATCCTTTTTCTCAAACACCAGCAGGGAATACACAAAGAACCCGTAGAAATAGAGCAGGCCGGTCAACCCCTCCCCGCGTTCAACATCGCCAAAAAATGCCCGGAACGGATTGGCTGCAAAGATGGTACTCGCGATGGATAGTGCGACGAACGCGGTCGTTGTTACAAAGAGCGGATTTTTCGCGACGAGTTTTAGTCTGCCATAAACGCCCCTTCGAAACTCTGCATCGGCGATGACATGCACCGCGAACAACATAGATACAAGCGCAACAAACACCCGAATCATAACAACCTTTCCGAAGATGAACGGAAAGAACACAGACTCTGTAATAATAAGCGGCACAAATGCCAACGCCCATAAACTAAGTTTGATAAAAAATGCCATAAGAGTTAGAGGTTAGAGATAGGAGGTAGGAGATATGAAGAATGCGGAATAAATCCCTCACACTTCACTTCTCTCATCTCTTATCTCAATGTTTATTTCCCCTCAATTGTACGCCACGAAAAGGGCAAAAACAAGAAATGTATGTGCGTGCAACAAAAAAGCCCCAGTTTCCCGGGGCTTCACAAACGATATACCGTGCATTTACCTGCTCGCCAAGAACTCCTTAAAAGACTTGGTTACATAGTTGATCATTTCAATGTTCAGGCCCGGATATACGCCGATCCAGAACATGCGATCCATGACAATGTCGGTGTTGGGCAACACAATGCGGTTCCCCTCCGCTTTCCCTACGCTACGCCACCTGAAATCGTAGTTCTTGAAATACGGTTGATTGGTCACATTGCCCGCGAACAGCAGGCGCGTGCCGATCTTTTTCTGCTCGAGAAACTTCAACAGTTCGCCCCGCGTAAAACCGGCAGTATCCCGAATGGTCAGCGGATAGCCAAACCAGCTCGGCTGCGAATGCATGCTCCACTCCGGCAATATGAACGAGTCATACAGTTCCCGAAAGAACATATGCAGAAATGAAAAGTTCTCGCGCCGACGCCGAATGAATGTAGGCAACCGCTCAAGCTGTGCCAGCCCAAGCGCCGCCTGCATGTCGGTGACCTTCATATTGTACCCGAGTTCGGAGTACACATATTTATGGTCATACCCGTAGGGCAGATCGCCATGCTGTTGCGTAAACCGCTTGCCGCAGGCATTGTCCGCACCGGTCGCACAAGAACAATCACGCCCCCAGTCGCGCAGCGATCGAACTATTTTGTGCAACAGCGGGTCATCGGTCAACACCGCGCCCCCTTCCCCCATGGTAATATGATGGGCAGGATAAAAACTGCAGGTCGACAAGTGCCCAAATGCGCCGGTATGCACACTGCGGTGCTTCGTACCAAGCGCATCGCAATTGTCTTCAACGAGCCACAATCCAAGCTCGTCGCACAGCGTTCTGAGCGTTTGCGCTTCGAACGGGTTGCCAAGCGTGTGAGCGAGAAATACCGCTCTTGTGCGACTCGACACCGCCTCCATAATGGAATCGATCGATGCGTTGTATGTTCCCGGTTCGATATCAACGAACACCGGCCGCAATCCGTTTTGGATGATCGGATTGATGGTCGTCGGAAACCCGGCCGCGACGGTTATGACCTCGTCGCCTTTTTTCAGCCGACGATCCTCCGGAATACGAAACGATGTCAATGCGGTCAACGCCAACAAGTTGGCAGATGAGCCTGAATTGACGATGGAACAATATCGTACACGAATAAATGAGGCAAGCCTCTCTTCAAATTCTTCAGCAAACCTGCCTTCCGTCCAATGTCCGTCCAGCACCGCTTCGATCATGTACTGCATGTCGAGTCCGCTTACAACCTTGCCGGAAACTGGCACGGGCGTTTGCCCGGGAATGAACGGGCCCGGCTGCGGGCGATCTTTCAGATACTTTTTCACAAAACTGATGATTCTCTCACGATCTTGTGCCATCACACACCTCCTCCTCAATAGTAGGCAGTTAAATGCATCTATGAAATTGACAAAGCTTTTCTGCCCATAGCATCGCCTATTTGCCCCGCTTTGTCAACTTTTTATAATGGTTCAATGCCTTTGCAACACCCCACGAGTTGTATTGTCATTCCTGTCCCTCTTTCTGTCATTCCTGCACCCGTCTGCAACGCTGTAGCAACTGCGGGCAGGAAAGCCGAGATCCAGCATTTTGCATTGTCATTCCGAGCCCGTTCGACAAGCTCAGGGTAAACTCCGCGGTACCCCGCACAGTCGAGGAATCTGCCACCACCAATAACTACAGATCCCTCGACTTCACTCCGCTCCGCTTCGTTGCACTCGGGATGACACACTCCTCGCACCCCGTCATCAGTCATCGGTTATCAGTCATCGGTTATTTCCCCTATCCCTCCCGCATTGTCATTCCCGTGAAAACGGGAATCCAGTATTTCGCATGTGCACCCTGGATCCCTCCGCCAGCTGGCGGACGGGGATGACACTCAAGTGCATGCTCCCCCTTCTCTCCTCACATCTCTCATCTCACACCTCTCATCTCACACCTCCCCCCTCTCACCTCTCACCTCACACCTCATCCCTAATCGCCTTGCGAATCCCCCTCCACATTTCCCGATGCTCGGGAATGATATCCTTTGGCATGGTCTTAAAAAACTTGCCCTCCGTGGATGTTTCTGCATGGCACAAAAATACAAGTGACACCGTTGGTCCGCGTCTTCCTTCGGAATAATTGATAGGAAAAAGAAACGAATGTTTTTTCACATCAATACCAACCTCCCGCAATGCCGTCGCTTTGATGCGCTCATCAAATGTTTCCCGGTGGCGCATCAGCCCTCCGGGGAAATGCCAGCCCTTCCACCATTGGTCCTCCCGCCATGCAAGCAACAGCTCCCCTTTTTTGTTCATAATGGCAAGCTCACACGCAACGAACGGCACAACGCCACAGAGCGCATCAAACACAGGCTGCGGCAATCCGCCACGCGGGTTGTCTATTTTTTTTAAAAGCACGGCAAGCTGATCGATCTCTTTTTTAGTAAGCATAATAATAATCTTATCACTCCCGCGTTTCTCTGTCATTCCCCGTATTGTCATTCCGGCCCATTCGTCCGCCAGCTGGCGGATCAGTCCGTCAGCCGACGGATCCGGCCGGTATCCAGCACTCGGGTGTCCCCGTGTTACCACTGCAGAAAACACTGGATCCCGTGTCGTGGCACGGGATGACACCCTCCCCGCATTGTCATTCCGAGTCTAAGCCTGTCCGCCGGCTGGCGGAAGGAATCTGCTTTTTACTACAGATCTCTCGACTTCACTCCGCTTCGCTTCGTTGCGCTCGGGATGACAAATGAAAGCTGTCATTTGTATCTCCCTCCCCTTTCCCGCATTGTCATTCCGAGCTTGTCGAGGAATCTGCAGTATAGTAATTAACATTCTAACAAAAAAAGAGGGGCCATAGCCCCTCCTTGGTAAAACTCACGCGCCGTAGTCTACAGCGCTTCGCGCAACATGCCAGCCGACCACCGCTCCAGCATCGGCTGGGCCGGGTCGAGCGCCAACTCGCACACGATAGGTCCGCCATGTCGCATGACCTGATCAAGTCCCACGTCGAGTTCGTCGTCGTTGCAAATGCGCACGATAGGCAACCCGAACGCGGGGGCGATCCGGTAGAAACTCGGAAAACTAACCCCCGAAGTAGAATCGGCCGCGAACACATTGTTGAAATAATTCTGGTGCGTATTGCGAATGGAATAATACCCGTTGTTGTTGAAGATGAAGATCTTGATCGGCAGTTTGTGATGCTCGATCGTCTGCAGTTCCTGCAGGTTCAGCATAATGGATCCGTCGCCCTCCATGCAGATCACCGGCTTATAGCCGTTTGCAATGCAAGCCCCAATCGCCATCGGCAATCCGGAACCCATGTGGCCAAGCCCGGCATTGGTAAGAAACCGTTGTCCGTTCTTGAGAGTCAGCGCCTGATGCGAAGCAACACTCGCCATGCCATTCGCGGTTACAATGGGCATCGGGTCCGGATAGGTATTGAGCCGCTCCAAAAACCGATACACATTGAGGTAGCCTTTGGCGCACTCATGCGCGGCAGGGTCGATCCGTTCGATAGGTACACTCCATGGGGCCAGCACATCAATATCCTCCGCGCACAGCGCCTCAAGAAATGTTTTTGCATCGCACCAGATGGGCATATCGATCGAAAGGGTGTTTTTCTGCAACTCCCCCAAGTCAATGTCCACCATGATCTTCGTCGCCTGCGTGGCGAAGTTTTTGTGGTCGTACGATGTTTGGGTCAACTGCAACCGCTCGCCGATGACCAGCAGCACATCGCAGTTATCCACGGCATAGTTCGCCGCCCTGTTACCCGACATGCCTTGCCGTCCAAGATAATACGGATAATCGCGGGTAACCAAGTCGTCCGCGGTAAACATCGGAGTAACCGTATTGACCCATGTCTTTTCCAAAAACCGATTCAGCGCATCCACACCACCCGCAAGTCTGATGCCATTGCCGGCCATCAACAGCGGGCGCTTTGCGCTCCGCAACAGCTGTCCAACTTTATACGCAAAACACAAAACGGCATCCGATTGCTCCGGCAGAAGATCCATTGCAGGATACCAGCTTCCACACTCCTCCAAATCGGCAAGATCTAATTCCGTAGCCTGTGCATCGAGCGGGATTTCCACAAACACCGGCCCGGGTCTGCCATGCGTCGCAAGGTAGACCGCCTTTTGCAAGACACGCCGGATACTTTGCGGTCTATCAACCGTCACTGCATATTTGGTGATCGGTTTCATCATGTCGATGACATTCAACTCCTGAAACCCTGTTTGCCGCACCACAGGCACGCCATCTTCCCGCGGCGTAATGTCGGCCCGCTTTACCTGCCCGGCAATGACCAGCATAGGGATGCTGTCGAGCCATGCGCCGGCAATACCGGTCAAAGCGTTCGTGCCGCCGGGGCCGGTCGTTACCAACACGACACCCGGAACATTCTTCATGCGGGCATACCCTTCCGCGGCAATCGCCGCAGCCTGTTCGTGGTGACAGCAAACTGCCTTCAGGTCGGACTTCCCAAGGGAATCGACCAAATGCATAATGCCACCACCCGACATCAGGAATACCGTATCCGCAACCTGCTCCTTGATGAACCACATCACATAATCGCTTAACTTCATGTTCACTTCCTCCTCTGCGTAGGTATTACCATAAACTACATTGTTATGTCCTGCCTATTCCATACCAACTTTTACAAATAAAGTCAAACACCCGCACCTCTCTTTTCCTTATCTCACATCTCATATCTCATATCTCTCATCCCCCGTATTGTCATTCCGAGCTTAAGCCTGTCCGCCGGCTGGCGGAAGGAGTCTGTAATATGCAGATCCCTGCTCCACCGCTAAAGCTATGGCGGCACGCGGTCGATTTCGCTCCGCTTCGCTTCACTGCACTCGGGATGACAACGCGTTTTTGTCATCCCCGCACCTCTCTTTTCCTTACCTCACATCTCTCATCTCATATCTCTCATCCCCCGTATTGTCATACCGGCGAAAGCCGGTATCCAGAGTCTAAATATCCTTGTGTCACCACTGCAGAAAACACTGGATCCCGTGTCGTGGCACGGGATGACAATATGGGGAGATTGTCATTCCAGTACAAATGGGAATGACACGACAGTGCGACACTAAATAAAAAGGCCCGTTTTCACGGGCCCGAATATACCAACTATCTACCTTTATCTCCCGCGTCCCCAGAGAAGCGGCTCCAATTCTGCCACCGACCCAATAACCGGGAACGGTTGTTCCACATACCAAGCGTTATTGCGCTTGGTGCGCACGCCGATAAATCGGCACCCGACCGCCTTTCCCGCCATATAGTCACCCGGCATGTCGCCAACGAACAGAATTTGGTCAAAAGGCACATCTTCCACGGTAGCGATGCGCTGAAGATTGCTAACCTTCGTTCCGGGCCGCCCGTAGACGCCCTTGAAAAACCCACGAAGTCCCAACGCTTCAAGCGTTTTAACCATCGGTGCGCGTGGCGTTGCGGTGTTAATGTACAGAGTAGCTCTTTTGGAAAGCGCCTCCAAGGCACCTCTCACCTCAAGGGAAACGCCAAGCTCCAGTATGCCCTCCTGTACAACTTCGTCGAACTGCTCGCATCTGCGAATGATCTCCTCGAGAATACGGTCTTCCGAAAATCCGTAGTATTCGAGTATCGCGGCAACGATGTCATTGCGATCCCCTCTTCCGCCCGCGATCTTTAGCTTCGTTTTCTCGATGATACAGCCAAGATCATACGAATCATAGTCAGGTTCGGGGAATACCCTGAACCACGCACGATCCTTGATCTCTTCCGACCCTTCACCAGTCTGCGTGTTAAGCGCAATACAATTGTCGAAATCAAAAACGATAACGGCTCCCATGGCAAATTACCTCGCGTCTTGCTGTTAATAAATAAAAGCATTGTTATGTCCTGCCTATTCCATACCAACTTTTACGGATAAAGTCAAACAAAAAAGGGGCGGATAACTCCGCCCCTTTGCTTTTTACTGCGCCCCCGTTACATTTTGTCGGTATCAGCGCCTCCATATATGTAAACAGTCCTCTCGAGTGCTGCTGACTAAATGTGAAATTCCATATTCATAACCGCACGAACACGTATAATACCTATACGCATCGCCGTAATCAGGAAAACCACCGGCTTCCCATTTTTCTACAGAAAGTTTCTTTCCACAACCAGGACATTTTTTAGAAAAAAGCCCTATTGGTGGTTTTATTAAACCCTTTCTACCGCAGACAGCTAACTGACATACTCTTTCTTCTTTTTCATCGAGATTTTTTTCTCTATCGGCCACGCCCTCGGTAATCCGTTGAAAATGAGCTTTTAATACCGTAGTATCCATCATCTCACCTCTTTTTTTATTGCATTTTAAGTTATTGATATTAAATATGTTATGTCCTGCCTATTCCATACCAACTTTTACGGATAAAGTCAAATCATGAAATTGTCATTCCGAGCGAAGCAGTACTCTGCGAAGCCGCGGAATCTGTAGTATGCAGATCCCTCGATTTCGTTCCGCTTCGCTGCA
>MGIW01000005.1:55001-136183 GCA_001793945.1 Candidatus Wolfebacteria bacterium RIFOXYD12_FULL_48_21 | reverse complement strand
GTTCGATTCCCTCCGAGGGCACAGAGCATAAAATCCCGATACGATCGGGATTTTATAGTTGCCCCAGTATTGTCACGAACTCATCAATGGTCATATTCAGTATCCGTAGATTATTTCTGATAATAAACAGTGGAAGCGGGTTGCAGCGAGGGATGACGATTGGCCGCTTCAGGTCATCGCGCCAATAGATCCGATGATCGCCCTTCTCGCGGTCGAATGTACAACCGACAAACAAAAGGAACTTCTCGAATTTCTTCCACTCGATAGAACCTTTTTTAGACATAAGAAAGTTCTATTGTTTGTGATTGATGTGATACGACCACGGGCGGTATCCATTTTGTTTTCACCTTCTGCCATCCGAGTTCTCCAAGAACCTCATCAACGGTCCCCCTCTTACTAATTTCTGCAAAAAAGATCTCTACAGCTTCTTGAAAGCGCTTTTGCGCCTCCGCATGGGTCTTTCCGGCGGTTGAAAGATCAAGCGCGGGTGTGTATGCGACAAACAGCTTCCCTTCACGAAGAATGGACACGGGTAATTGCATTTGTAGATTGACCTTTTTCATATGATTTTATTGTATATCAGATAGTCGAGAAGTCAAACAATCGCCACCCTCGCCTCCTCTCGACAAGAGATGTGGGGTAAGGTAGTCTCGCGCATACTATCGACATGTAGCTTGAAATACACCACCTATTTTGCTATCGTCTATAGGTATCTTTGATGCGACACCGTCCTCGTCGTTCAACGGATAGGACGCAAGGTTCCGAACTTTGTAATGGAGGTTCGATTCCTCCCGAGGGCACGACTTGGCGTTGCCCGCGGCCCGCCCCAAAGCGGGACGCGGGCAACGAGCCGAAATGCCGGCGGAACATCCGTTCCCGTGGAGCCGGCCCGAATCCCGTTATTGGTTTTTGGTTATCGGGCAAGTATTTTGTTATCAGTTATTAGTTATTTGTCATAAGTTAATTGGAGGCGTGCCAGAGCGGTTGAATGGGACGCACTCGAAATGCGTTATGCTGGTCAAACAGCATCGGAGGTTCGAATCCTCTCGCCTCCTCCAATAAAATAAGAAAAAGGGATGGCATTGCTCCATCCCTTTTTCTTTTGTGCCCCCAAGGAGAATCGGACTCCTCTTTACAGGATGAGAACCTGTTGTCCTAACCACTAGACGATGGGGGCGATTAACTGATGACTCATAACTCTTAACTTATGACAAACTGATCAATACAAAATACCGATGACTAACGACTTATAACTTATAACAAAATACTACACCCTGTCAATCGGCCGCTATTTTCTTTTTAAACCCACCCAACTGCTTTGATATGCTTACCAGCTTACCCAATAAATCGTTAAACTGATTTTCTAAAATCAAGCTATTATCTTTCGCCAAATCAAGTGCGGCAACAGTTTCGTTGACCGATCCGAGCGATATATTAAAGTATCTGTTCAGCTCGTGATCTGAATATTTTCCGCTTCCTTCGGCAATATTTAGCACTATCGAAATCGAGGATCGGCTTATTTGATCCCCCAAGCTATATTTGAACTTTTGCGGAAAATGTTCGATTAGGCCATGTATTTCTTTAACGACCAATTTAGCATCCCTATAAACGCTCCATTCTAAAAATCTAAACTCGTGCATTTGTTATCTGTTAAAAGTTATTAGTTATTAGTTATTTATGCCATATTGCGGATCTCTTCAACCACCTGATCAAGTCCCATCGCCCGCGATGCCTTTACCAACACCAAGTCTCCTTTTTGTATCGTATCTTGTACCTGCAACAATACTTCGTCTACCGTATCGACCGCATGTACGCTCGTTTTTGCCATGCCGTTTTTTATCGCCGATTCGGCAATAAACTTTCCGCGCGGGCCCACCGTAAACAGCTCGTCTACCACGCCCACCACCATCTTTCCTATGCTTTCGTGCGCTTCGACGCTCAACCGTCCCAATTCGAGCATATCACCCAACACCGCGATCCTTCGCGTTGCCGCAAGTTCGTTCATGGTCGTCAATGCCTCGCGCACGGAAAGCGGCGCGGCATTATAACTATCATCAATGATCCATGAGTCTTTTATCCCCTCCACCAGATTCATTCTTCTTTTTGCGGGAATATAATACCGCTCCACGAGCTCGGCTATTTCCACCAAGTTCAATCCGAACGCAATTCCTACGGCAAACGCGGCGGCGATACTGTATGCCTGCGCACGGCCAAATACACCCTTGAGCGTGACCGGTACAAAACTCCCTTCGTGTTCTATTTTAAATGCAATTCCCTCCGGGCGGCCGGCCTCTGATACATTTTCAAAATTCGATATGCGCACATCGGCTGCTTCGTCAAATCCATATGTCTTTACCCGCGCGCGCGTCTTTTCGCGCATTGCGAGCACTACATCATCGTCATGGTCCAATATTGCCCACCCTCCGGCAGGAAGCGATTCGACTAAGCGCGCCTTTTCTCGTGCGACCGCTTCGACATCAGGATACTGCTCCATATGCGAAGGCACCGCGCCTATCGCCGTCACTACGCCGATCTTTGGCCGAGCGAGCGAAAGGAGGTATTTTATATCCCCTGGCCTGTCTGCTCCGTATTCAAGCACCAATACCTGCGGATATCGCTTTCTTCCGGGGATAATAATGTTCACCTTCATCGTCAGCAATACCCGCACCCAAAAAAATACCTTCTGCAGTCGCTTCGTACCCGCAGGCGTATCAAGGCTTATCAACTTCATGTCCGCATCGCTCCATTCACCAATGATATTCAACGGGGTACCTATTTCATTATTAAAATTGCCCTTAGACCGACGCACGCGCCAACGCTCCTTTTCGCTTAAACCCGATATTCCTTTTTTTGAAAGCACCGCGAAAATAGCGTCCTTGGTAGATGTTTTCCCAACGCTGCCCGTGATCGCGACCACTTCAGGCCGATAGGTCCGTATGGTCATGCGAGCACCTATCCTTAGTATGCTTTTCAGTATTCGTATCATGGTGTTTTTTGTGCCGCTCACGACCTATCTGGTGCTATATTATAGTAGTTCAGTATGAATTGTGCGAGTTCACGGAATGCAGGGACAACCGTTTGGCCGGCAAGTGGCGCGCCCTTCGGCCGCTCAAGCTTGATTAAAATCACGAATTTAGGGTCGTATGCGGGTGCAAAACCCTCGTAAGTATTGACCACATCATCACTATACCCCTTTCCTCCGAAGTTTGGCACATATGCAGTGCCCGTCTTTCCGGCCACTTGATAGTTTGGTATCTCTGCCAGCTTATTAACATATACCGCACTTACCATCATTTCCGCAACCTGCCTCGCCGTATCGGCGGAAATAACCCTTCGCACCTCCTGTGGCTGTTCATCGGCCGTAATGATTGGCTTCATCAACATGCCGTGGTTTGCCACGGCCGAAATCGCGCTCAGCATCTTCAATGGCGTTATGGCTATGCCCTGCCCAAACGCCGCTGTCGCATAGTTTATGTCCTTCCCCTCGCGCATCGCCGTCAGGTCACCGTTACGCTCCCCGGGCAACGCGATGCCCGTAGGCTCGCCAAATGCAAAACGATCGATGAAATAATTCTTAAATATCTCATTCCCCATCGTGCGCTGCGCGAATACCGTTCCAACATTCAAGGAATGCTCGATGACCCCCGTCATGGTCGTACGGCCATATGCCTTCAGATCCCAGTTCTTGATCGTTCGCTTGTTTAGCGTTACCGAACCGGTATCGTTATATGCCGTATCGGGCGTGATCTTGCCCGAATCTATTCCTGCCGCCATTGTCATCGGCTTCATGACCGACCCAGGCTCATAGACCGATTGCACCGCCTGATTGATGAATGTTTTCATTTCCGCATCCCAGTAACTGTTCGGGTCGAATGTCGGATAGTTCCCCATCGCAAGGATCTTGCCGGTTTGCGGCTCCTGCACGATTACCGTTCCGCTTTCCGCGTGCCAATCCTCAACCAATTTTTTAATGATTTCTTCGCCTTGTGCCTGAATATTTCTGTCAATCGTCAGCGTAATGTCTCTTCCGTCGCGTGCCGCTTCGATGCGGTCACCTTTGATCGTACCCCGAATACCCGCCAATTCGTCGTTGAATTGTTTTTCTATGCCGTATCGCCCCTTTTCCGCATACCCTGTCTCTTTTTTCTCTTCTTCATCTACGGGGCTTACATATCCAAGCACATGGCTCGCAAGCGAGCCTAACGGATAAAAGCGCCCTATCTCTTTTTTTATATAAATGCCCCGAATGGCAAGCTTTTTGACCGCGTCCACCTCTTCCTGCGATGCCTTTACTTTAAGTACTTCGTATTGGTCGTTGTTCTTTGCCAACTGCCTCTTGACCTCCGGTACGGACAGGTCGAGCGCTTTGCTAATATTCAGCGCCACAACATCGGGGTCGGACACTTCCTTCGGAACCGCGTAGATCACATTAAACTCCTTATTTAAAATGGCAGGGATGCGATTGCTGTTTTTGTCGGTCATATAGACCGTTCCCCGGTTCGCATTTAACACTCCCGATGCGATCTGTTGCGCCTCCGCCTTTCCTTCAAAAAATGCGTTTTTGTTGAGTTGCAAATTATACAGCTGAGATATCAGCAGCATGTATGAAACTCCGAAGGATAGAATCAATAGTCGTATGCGCCACTTCATGTCGTTACAGAATTATATTTATGTCCGCAATAATTTTTTTAGTATAACCGATTACGCATGAAACCCAAAATTATTTTTCATTCATCAGCGCACATTGACGCTCAATTCCTGCCGTCTCACATATTTTGGATTTTTTTCGATTACCAGTCCATTGCTTGCCGCAAACTCCTGCATTTTTTGCGTGTCGGTCAATGCATACAATTCACTTTTCAACTCGGCGTTGGTGACTTCCATGTCGCGCAGATCGCCTCTTCGTTGCGCTATTTCGTGGCTGTTATTTACCACTTGATTATAAAAAACGATTCCGCCTATTGCAGCGCATGCAGCGCCTACGGTAAGCCCCACAAGAAGTCTCTTTATCGGATTATATTCCTTTTTTTGTCGAATGATGGTCATGATTGATAATTTTAAATTTAAAATTTTTAATTTGAAGAACTAATGCTTTAGGCCATCTCAAACACTCTTAGTTTTGCGGAGCGGGAGCGGGGGTTTTGTCGTATCTCTTCTTCGGTTGCGGTGATTGGCTTTTTCGTTACAATGCGACCAATCTTTTCTTTTTCTTTTTCCCTGAATCGAGTTTTCACAATACGGTCTTCCAAAGAGTGAAACGATATGATCACGATCCTTCCTCCCGGTTTCACGATATCGGCGCAATCGGCCAATATCTTTTCGAGGTTTTCCAGTTCGTGATTTACATAGATCCGCAATGCCTGGAACACGCGTGTTGCCGGATGGATGCGGCCCTTTTCGTATCCTTTCCCTACTGCCGCGGCAACGATATCGGCCAGGTCTTTTGTCGTAATGATCTTTTTCCTTTTTCGCTCTTCGACGATGCGCTTTGCTATCCGCCGGGACATTCGCTCTTCGCCATATTGATAGATCATATCGGCAAGCTCCTGCTCGGGAAGACCGTTCACTACATTCGCCGCCGTTGGCGTATCGCCGGTCAGATCGTAACGCATATCCAAGGGCTCGTCTTTCTGAAAGCTCATTCCGCGTTCATCTTCCAATTGCGCCGAAGAAAATCCGAGGTCAAGTAACAGCCCATCTGCCTTCGGCAGCTTGCGCCGTTGCAATACATCCTTTACATCGGCGTAGTTCGCATGCTCCACCATGACCGTCCCCTTTACTGTCTTAAACTTGTCCTTAAGCCGTTCCACCATCCCCTTGTCCCAGTCCAACCCAAGGAACATGCCCGTCGATCCAATGCGCTCGATGACCGCGGCTGCATGGCCTCCCCCGTCGGTCGTCCCATCGATGAAAAATTGCCCCGGCTTTGGATCAAGTAGTTGCAATACTTCATTTAGGAGGACCGAAATGTGTGGCATGGGTGGGAGGTGGGAGATTAGAGATGAGAGATGGGAGATGAGAGGTAAGAGATGTGAGATGAGAGGCGGGAGGTGGGAGGTGGGAATTTGGCTATAGCCCCATTTGTTTTCTGTTATCGGTTGTTAGTCGTATTTTGGTGTTATCAGTTATTAGTTATGGGTTATTAGTCATCCTATATCGGTTGTTAGTCGTATTTTGGTGTTATCAGTTATTAGTTATTAGTTATTTTATATACCCATGTCGGAAAGTTTTTCCGCGATCTCATCGGATGTTGCTTCCGTCTTTGCTTTATATTCCTTCCACTGTTCGCTATCCCACAACTCGATTCGGTTATAAAGACCCGTTACCACCACCGCTTTTGTAAGGCCTGCGTATTCGCGCAAATAATCCGGAACCAATACCCTGCCCTGTTTATCTATTTCCACATCCATGGCTCCCGCGAGCATCAACCGAGTAAATGCCCGTGAGTTCGCCTGCGTGATAGGCAATGCCACTAATTTTTCCGCAAGCTTTTCCCACTCATCGGCACTGAACACAAACAAACACTTATCAAGGCCTCGCGTAATGACCGCTGCTCCCCGCAGTTTGGACCTAAACTTCGCCGGCAATGCCATGCGTCCTTTTTCATCCAGATTGTGTGAATATTCGCCGATGAACATGTGGGGGGGGTGGTAGATGGTAGATGGTATACGGTATACGGTATACGGTATACGGTATGGGGTATGGGGTATGGGGGCCGAGGTGGGTCGAATCCAGCTAACGCTTTCTTCTCCCCACTTTTCCCCATTTTACACCATTTGTAATATGTATGCAACAAAAAAGCCGTCGATACATGATCGACGGCTCTCAAATAGCTCAATATTTATGGGATTATTTATTCTTGTAAAAAGTTATCCACATTACCAATAAAAACTGGATTCCGGCTTTCGCCGGAATCCAGTTTTTATAAAACGCGCAAGATTGGATGAGGTGCTAGGCGCGGAGGAATATAAGTTTAAAGACAGATTCCTCGATTGCGCCAAGTACGGCGTAATTTACTCTGAGCCTGCCGAACGGGCTCGGAATGACAAATGATGCATATATTGCATTTCGTTGTCGGTTGTGGGCCGTAGGTTATAGGTTACCTTGTTTTGAATGCTTCTTTCGGGGACAGCGTCGTCGACCTATGCGCAGGCCAAAATCCTGCAATCAGACCAATCATGGAAGATAATATGAGCGTCGTGATCACGAACCACCCCGGCGTGATAAACAAACGGATCGGAGCTCCTCCGAGCCGTTGTGCAAGTATGCTCAAAATGAAGTTCACCGTCTCCCCCGCCACAATACCTATCGTTACTCCTCCGACACCGCCCGACAATCCCATGAGCAACGACTCCATAAGAAATAGATTCTTCACATCACGGTCGGTCGCGCCGAGCGATTTCATGATACCAACCTCATAAATGCGCTCCAAAAATCCGACGATCATCGTGTTGAACATACCAATCGCAGACACGATAAGCGCGGCGATACCAAACACGCCCAAGATGGTCGTAATGATATTCATGACCTTTTTTGCCTGGTTCACCAAATCAAGTCGCGCCGAAATAATAAACCCCTGCTCGATTAGCTTATCACGCAGTTCCTCGACATAATCTATTTCGGTCGCCTTTAATAATATTTCTTTATAAAAAGGTGGTTTTCTATCTATCGCCGCAGCAGATACGAATGCAAATGGCGCCTGCGTATCATCAACAATGATACCTACCAATGTTATCGGCTCGCCCAAGGTAACCTCTTCGCCCGCTCCCTCCTGATCGCTTGCGCCCTGGTATGTCAGCTTTAGGCCAAGTTCCTTGCCGATTGATGTTTGATCGGGTGGCATATCGAGCAGCTTCGCCGCCTGACTGGAAAGCACTATCCCCTTCTCCCCTTCTTTGAACGGCTTGCCCACATCCGGGATCAATCCGGACAGCCGGAAATAGCTCGGCTCTATGATTCTTGCAATGATCAAACCCGTTGACCCTCCCACTTTGATTTCCCCGGGAAACTCGGCCATCGGGCTTATTTCTCCGACATTCGGCATACTCGCTATGGACGCCATGGTCTGTGGATCGATGTTCAATTCACTCTCTGCCGGATAACTCACCCCCAACGCCATCAATGAATCTTCCGTGGTTACCAATTTTCCGATCAAAATAAACTGCAGACCGTACCCCATGGAGATCAGGAACATGACCGTACCGATACCAACCGACATGCCCATGATGGTCAAAAAGGTACGAATTGGTTTCGTCTTGAATACGCGCAACGAAAGGCGCATTAAGTCCGCCACCGATAAATGATTTTTTGTTCCGTCCATAAGTTCACTCATAGTATTATAGCTTCATTGCCGGTGATACATTTTCCCCTCCGCCCAAGATCGACTCGAATTTTTCCGCAATCCGGTTTGCCGTACGCATCGAAAGCCCAAGCCCAAATTGCTTTTTCGACAAATTTAATACCTGCGCAAAATTTTTCGGAGTAATGATGTTTCTCAAACGCTCCGCTATCAGCTCGTCCAGCCGTAATTGTTGCTGTTCGTCCACCTTACCTGTATATTCCTCAAGAAGCCACTTTCGCATTCTTTGCACCTCCTCGATCAGGGGTGATTCCGGATTTTTTTCCAACATTGTATAGATATCTTCTACCGTGTGCCGCTGTTCCATGATCCCTTCCACGAGGAATGCTATCTTTGCCGCCTTCCCCTTCCATAAACCAACACCCCCGCTCCGGTAGGGTCGGTCGAGCACTTCGCGGAACACATCTCCTTCTGTATGGTCGGTCAGCCGCTGTAGCAAAAAGAATTCAAATCGTTTTACCTCATCGACAGAATAGCCGCGCAACAGCATGTTCGAAAGGGTCTTTGCCATGATCTGCGGCTCATCCATATCCGGATTTAGCTGTTGGTTCATGAGCTTCGAAACCGCCTGCACCACATCACCACGCTCTTTCGGCTCTTCTACGCGAAGAATCTTACCATCCTTCATGTAAAATATCTTGCGCGCATCGCGCAAGCTCCACGCTTCATGCGTAACCATGATGACGGTCCGACCGTCCTTTACATTCAGCTCTCTCATAAACTCAAGTACCTTGTTCGCGTTTTCCGAATCAAGGTTTCCCAACGGTTCGTCGCAGATGATGATCGGCGGGTTGTTTGCCAATGCACGCGCAATACCCACGCGCTGCTGCTGCCCTCCGGAAAGTTCCGCCGGCAAACGAAGCGCGTAGGGCGCTATGTTTAAGCGTTCCAGTAGCTTTTGCGCCTCAGCTCGACGCCGCTCAAGGGAAATACCCAAAAATGCCATCGGTAATGCAACATTGTCGAGTACCGAAATGGACGGAATAAGGTTAAATTGTTGGAACACGATGCCGACACCAATCTGCCGGAAAACGGCCAGTTCACGCTTGGTGAACTTTGCAATGTCACGGCCGTTAATCAATACCTGTCCACTTGAAACCCGCTCCGATTCCATACCGCTCAATACATACAAAATGGTCGTTTTACCACACCCGGACGGCCCGAAAAATGCGCAGTACTCGCCTTTATTTATCTCGAGGTCAACATCTTTCAATGCCCACACTTCGGTCGGTCTTCCCCGGTCATAATATAGATTTATCCCTTGCAGCTTGATGATCGGTTCCATACGGTCTTATTTTGAAAACTGATATAACGAACTATCTTTTTTCGCCAACCCGTCAAAGATTCTGATTAGGTCCTGCGGCAAATGTTCTTCTTTCGCCAAATACATATCGGCGCCGTTTTTCTTTGCTTCTTCGATGTCTTTTTTATCGGTATAGCCTGAAAATACGATCACCTTGATGTGATTCATCGTCGGGTCGCTCTTTACCGTACGCAATACGCTCATGCCAGCTTCGGATGTCGTAATTTCCTTTCCATCCTTGGTAATAGGCATTACGAGATCCAAAAATACCACATCTATTTTTTTTGCGGGATCGTGCAAGATTGCCAGCGCCTCATCGACACCCGCCGCGATCTCCAAATGAAATTGCCCTTCAAGGCCATGCAACCAAAAAATATCCTTGAAAAAAATTCTGATCACCTCGTTGTCGTCAACGAGAAGAATGTTTATTTTGTCCATAAAAAATGTGCTCAGATCACTATTTACTATAGTATACCCGAAAACACCCCTCCTTCACAACAAACCTATCCCGAAACACCCCGTTGAAAAACCCTTTGAATCATATATACTAGACAAATGGTCGCTTAGCTCAGTTGGTTAGAGCACAGCATTCACATTGCTGGGGTCACCGGTTCGAATCCAGTAGCGACCACATTATGAACATCTTCATCATTTGCAGTAAACATTTTTACGACACGGTTCCCGCCATCAAAAAGACGCTCGAAGCAAGCGGACACGCGATCACGCTCCCAAAC
This sequence comes from Candidatus Wolfebacteria bacterium RIFOXYD12_FULL_48_21, assembly GCA_001793945.1. Taxonomy (GTDB): domain Bacteria; phylum Patescibacteriota; class Minisyncoccia; order UBA6257; family UBA9933; genus UBA9933. Next base: position 125,787 of record MGIW01000005.1, on the reverse strand, counting down.
TGTTACGATGATCCCGCCACGGAAGACCGGCTTCGGGCCGTCGGCAACGCGGCTCATGCAAAATGGAAAGCCACCATGCTTCGACACAGTACGGATGTAATGGAGCAAACCGACGCCGTCCTCGTGCTTAACTTTGATAAACACGGCACTGCCAACTACATAGGCGGCGCGACTTTTTTGGAAATGTACGATGCGTTTCGCCTTGGCAAAAAGATATTTCTCTACAACGACATTCCGAACGGAATCCTTTCTGATGAGATCATCGGCTTCAACCCTACGGTCATCAATGGCGATCTTGGCAGGGTTGTGTGATTTTTTGTAAACAAAAACACCCCGCATGGGGTGTTTTTGTTTACATTGAGTTTATTTCAACTCAACCACTGCTCCCGCTGCTTCCAGCTGGGTCTTCAATGCTTCGGCATCTTCCTTCTTCATGCCTTCCTTGATTGCTTTCGGGGCTCCATCTACGAGGTCTTTCGCTTCCTTGAGACCCAATCCGGTGGCTTCCTTTACGACCTTGATGACATTGATCTTCTGCTCGCCCGCCGCCTTCAAAATGACGTCGTATGCAGACTTTTCTTCCGCCTCGGCGGCTCCTGCGCCTGCTCCAGCTGCTGCCGGCATCGCTGCCGACACGCCAAACTTTTCTTCCAATGCGTGTACCAATTCCGCCAATTCAACAACGGTCATGGTCTCGATTTTTTCAATGATAGTTTTCATATATTTACTTACAACCTACTACCTACTGCCTACAACAGAATGCAATTCACTATATAGTATTTCGTATTCTTGTTGTCGGTTATCGGTTATCGGTTATCGGTTAATTTTTATTTTGCTTCGACCATCTTACCTCTCTCTGTCAAGATATAGAGGAACATGCTGATCGGTGCTGCAAGCACACCAACGACCTGTGAAAGGAGTACTTCACGGGACGGCAACTGCCCGACCTGCTTGGTCATGGTCGCGTCCATGAACATCTTTCCATCCATGTCGTATGCTCCGTAAATATCAAACCCTTTCTTTTCCTTCGATTTGAAGAACTTGTAGACCGGGCCTGCAATATCGGAGATATCGGCAGTAGAGAAGATGGTTGCGAGCTGTGTTTCAAACTGTTCTGGGTTGAAATCAACTCCACTTTTTTCGAGCGACACGCGCAACAGCTTTTTATTCACCACCCGCACCGTCGATCCGAGGGGACGCAAGGTCTTTTTTAATTCCTTGATATCTTCCACGCCGGTTCCGGTGAAGTTGACGAACATCATATTCTTGCTGTTCTTGATCATATCTTGCGTTTCCGCAATGATCACTTTCTTTTGATCTCTTGTTTTCATCTGTTTGACTTATAACCTATGACTCATGACTTATAACGGAATGCGCATCATCGATAGATCTTTGCATTTTTGTCATTAGTCATCAGTTATTGGTTATTGGTTATTCATCCGACCTTTTGTGCTGTTTTTATTTGTCATTCCTACGCATTTGTCATCCTGAACTTGTTTCAGGATCTCATATCGATGCACTATCGACGAGATTCCGGATCGAGTCCGGAATGACACGAGGAGATGAGACAAAATAAAAACGGCATACCGCCGCAGAATCGTCCTAAAATAGGAGTTTCCTCGGTAGGTCTTACAAATGCCTACTGTCTACGGTATTGGACCTATAGTAACAAACAGGGATCATTTGTCAACTTTTTCAGCCCCCTTCCTTCTAAGAATCTCTACGCCAAGATTACGCTCTATGGCATCCATCGTCTTTCCCCCTTCCTCCGTAACCGGCCATGCAAATAGCAAAACCTCCTTTAGCTTATCCCCCGCCGCCTCCTTTATCTGCTCCAGAAACATATTCTTCGCATATCCTTTTTTTCGATATTCCGGCACTATGAATGCCACAAACAAGTAAAGCGCATTCTGCGCGGTGCTCGTGTCGGTCTTCTCCAGCAACTCTTTTTCGGTTATACGCCGCTCAATAAAATCATTCGCCAACTCTCTTGATGTTGGAATCACAACTGTCCAGCCAAGCAGCTTACCATGCGCATCTGTCTTGAATTTATATGCCGATGAGTATAATAAAGAAATTTTTTCATAATTCTCCCATGATGACGCTATCTCTGTCGGATCATTGAACACTCCAAAAAACTCCGTGCCTGTCCGCAACATTTCATCTATGTATTGTTCGTTCATTTTATTATTCATTCTGTTATTCTTAATTCGTTCAGGATCTCCTGTGGTAGCGGCTCGCCTACTTTTGTCTTTCCCGGGTAGCGCCACGCGGAAATGACCCGTCGTTCACTTGGGGTTTCCACGATCATGACCCATATCTCTTGATTCCAATCTTCCGCCCCCTTAGTCGTTTTGGTCATCGACACCGGCTGCATCATGGCTATCGTATCTTCCGCTATGCCCTCCTCGATGCGGCGTGGCGAATGCAAAACACGCCGCACCCGCCCCTCCGAAAGACGGTAGAAGTTCATTTTCATTTTCGCGTGGCTCGTCCACTTCAGCGGTTTTATTTTTTGTATGTTGAGCATGAATGTTTTCTGTCATTCCGAGCCTCCGGTTGGCGGACGAGGGATCTCATTGTTCGAGCACGAGATCCTGAAACAAGTTCAGGATGACAATTCCCCAAATTCCCGCCGGAGTTCCTACCTGATAGCTGAGGATGTGCTCGGGATAACAACACTACAGGCTCCTACTTTCGCGGGAATGATAAACTTTTGCTATAATTATAGCAAACATTGCCAATTTGTCGGCAACTCACCCAATTTATTATTCACCTATTCATATTTCACCCTATGCGAATCCCAAATGTATTCACATTCATTAAATATGGCATACTCGCCATCATTCTCGTTTCCTCGTTCGCGCTGATGCTCAATGCATCGCAACAAGAATCGGCTATTATGGACGAACTCGCCCATGTGCCGGCGGGCTACGGCTATGTGCACGAACTCGATGCCCGGCTCAACCCGGAACATCCGCCTTTGATAAAAATAGTTTCGGCATTGCCGCTTCTCTTTCAAGATCTTGCCTTCCCTACGGATAGCCCGGCGTGGAAAGACGAGGTCAACGGCCAGTGGGTCGCCGGAACCCAATTTTTCTATGAATCCGGAAATGACGCCGATCGGCTGATCCAGTGGGCTCGTCTTGGGCCAATCGTTCTCACGGTCCTTCTCTCTCTTTTGATCTTCGTGTGGTCGCAATCGCTTATGGGCTCATGGTGGGCACCTATCCCAACGGCACTGACCGCCTATTCCCCTTCCATTCTTGCCCATGGACATTATGTAACCACCGACATCGGCGCATCGCTCGGATTTATTTTGGCGATCTTCTTCTTTAGCCGGTTCATGATGCATAATTCGCGAAAGAACCTTGTGTATGCCGGCCTCGCATACGGCATCGCCCAGTTGCTTAAGTTTTCCGCGATCCTCCTCATTCCGCTCTTCCTGTTTTTGATCGCCGTATTCGTGTTCGTAAAGGCATTCAACCATCGCGTTTCGCTTTTTGGCAAACTGAAACATTTCGTTCAGTACGGGTTTCGCTATCTCGCCTACCTTGCCGGCATCTTCGCCATCGGTTATTTCTTGGTCTATCTTGTGTATATCCCTATCACGCTTAACTACCCGATGGAAAAGCAGACTACGGATACCACCGCAATATTGACCTCTTTCGGCATGCAAGACAATGCCATTCCTCCTTGCACACTTGCGCAGCCCAAAGCGCGTTGCTTGGCCGATCTCGACATCGCTATGACGACCAATTCAATCACGCGCCCGTTTGCCCAATATATGCTCGGCGTATTGATGGTCATACAGCGTGCTACGGGCGGCAATACGGGGTACTTTATGAACGAAGTATCCGCTGCCGGTTGGTGGTATTACTTCCCTGTCGTGTTCTTCTACAAGGAACCACTGCCGTCGCTCATCCTTCTTGGTTTTGCACTATTGCTCGGCATCGGTTCATTCCTTAAAAACTTCCGCGGACCAGCCAGTCTCAAGGATCGCTTCTTTACCTATGTTAATTTGAACTTCGCCGAGTTTTCCATGCTTTCGTTCATCGTGCTTTACTGGGCCTACAGCATGAAGAGTCCGCTCAACATCGGCATCAGACATGTGTTGCCGACCATTCCGCTTATGTACATCATCGCCGCCGGACGCATCAAACGGTGGACGCGACAGGATTTCGATTTTACGCAAGGGTTGTTCCGCAACCTCATGACCGCCATCGTTGGTATGGTCAAATCGTCCTTCAAAACGGCTGCCGTCATTTTCTTTGTCGTGTGGTACATCGCCGAATCGCTTTTGACCGGCCCCTACTTCATTTCATACTTCAATACGCTTGCCGGTGGCACGCCTAACGGCTACCGCATCGTAACCGATTCGAATTATGATTGGGGCCAAGACCTTAAGCGGCTCGCCCAATTTACCGAAGAACACAATATCGACAAGATCGCCGTCAACTACTTCGGCGGCGGCAGCGTGCATTACTATTTAGGAGACAAGGCTGTAGATTGGAACTCTACCATGGGCGATCCAAAGCAGGAGGGCATCGAATGGCTCGCCATTTCGATCAACAATCTGCAAAACGCCATCGCACCAACCGCACCCGGGTTTTATCGCAAGCCGGAAGATGAATACCCGTGGCTCGTAAAAGAACGGTCACCCTACGACCCCGATGCCCGTGCCGGCACATCGATCTTTATCTATCATCTTCAGTAACGAAAAGCGCGCCATATGGCGCGCTTTTTTAGCTTCGTTTACAAATGCTGAGCCATATGGTATCAAGAAGTCAGCACCCATTCGACCCAGCAACCTTTACATTTGGAGGATATTCCATGCTTACTCCGGAACAGATCTGCATCATGGGGGAAAAGACCGACATCCCTATCGATCTCATTGTCAGCGCTTTAGGACTTTTGCCTCCGCCCCACATTCAACCGATCAGTACATTCGAAGAGGCACTGCAAAAATATCGGTGCGTACCCCACGGGAGTCAGGAAGAGGTTGATCTGATTCTTATTTGGCTCGCTCTCTGCACTACCGCCAAACAGGCGCGGATAGTATTCCATTACACCCCCAACAAAAGCGTCATTCAGACGGAAGCGTTGCGCAGGTGGCGAAAACTTTCAGCCGCCGAGATAGAACGAGCGAGTGATCTTGCGGAAGCCTGCGAAGCGCAGACGAACGCGCCACTCAAGAGTCCCGAAAGCCTTGCGGCTATGCGCAAGCGGCTATCCTATTGCGCTACGCTTGCGGAAATGCTTGAAGCATACAAGTCGGTGCCATATGGCAGCAAAGAGAAAGCGGAGGCGATACGATATATAGCCATACTCTTTACATCGTAGGGCAACGGACTTATGCCCTGCGTGCACAAAAGCCCCTTTCGGGGCTTTTTATTATATCTTCAAATATTTTCTAACTGCGATGTAACTCGAGATTACACCCAGTCCAACGCCAAAGAATATCTGCGCGGACATGAACATGAAAAAGTTTGAAAGGTAATATGCCCAGCCGTTGATGTCCGGTACAAATATCTTTACATACGGCGCGGCATAGAATACGCCTATCGTGACCATTGCCACGCTCATAACACTTCCCACTACGCCGTAGATGATCCCTTCGATCATATACGGTCCCCGGATGAAGAAGTTCGAAGCGCCTACCAATCGCATGACCGCAAGCTCTTCGCGATTCGAATAGATCGCAAGGCGAATGGTATTGAATATGATCAGCGCGGCTACAAGACTGATGAATATGATGAGCAACAATCCTCCCTGCTCTACCGTGCTTTTAATGCTCTTCAGGCGGTCTATAACGCCAATGTTTTGCGCATAGGATATCTTGTCGGTAATGTCCTTATATGATTCCTTATCAAGGTATCCGGCAATCGCTTCGTAATCTTTCAGCTCACGCGCTTTGATATTGATGGCTGCGGCAAGTGGATTTTCATCAAGCGCTTCCAATGCCTGCGAAACCGTCGGGTCATCCTTGTGCTGTTCCCGGAATGTTTCCAATGCCACATCGCGGGATACATATTCCACTTCTTTTACTTCTGGCAGGCTTTCAAGCGCGCGCTGTACTTCCAATATGCGATCCTCGGGCGCGTCTACCTTGAAATAGATGCTGATGTCTATTTTGTCCTGTATGTCCGCCAATACGATATTTGCCAATGAGTTGAACATCAGCAGTCCGCCGAAGCCAACCAGCACCAAGAAGACTATGGCGATTGTCGCGGTAGACAACCAGCCATTCCTCCAAAAACCAACCAGTCCATATTTGATAACGCGTGAGAGTGTAGTGAGCATCTTAAAAATTTAAAATTTAAAATTTAAAATTTAAAACATGTGGCAAGCGATTTTACTTTTCGAAGTCACTGTCTTTGATTTAAATTCAAACCTTTGAGTTATACCAATATATACTTTCCTTCTTCTTCGTCCCGGATGATCCGACCGTCTTCCACGCTGATCACCCGTTTATTGATGCTATTCACAATGTCTTTGTTATGCGTCGTCAAAATGACGGTCGTTCCCAGCTCGTTGATCTTCAACAAAAGCTTGAGAATTTCCCATGTGTTGACCGGGTCAAGATTTCCGGTAGGCTCGTCGGCGATGATCACATCGGGGTGATTGATCATGGCGCGGGCAATGGCCACGCGCTGTTTTTCACCACCCGACAGTTCGCGCGGAAAATTGCGCATTTTGTCTTTTAGCCCCACCATTTCAAGCGCCTGCGGTACGAACTCCATGATCTCCTGCTGGGTTCTGCCGGCCACCTCCAATGCAAATGCTACATTTTCGTATGCGTTTTTGTTCGGCAACAATCGGAAGTCCTGAAAAATAACCCCCATCTTTCGACGCAAAAACGGCAATTCATTCGGCTTCAGCTTGTTTACATTATATGAACCAAAACTCACTTTCCCCTTGGTCGGCTTTTCTTCGCCGGTGAGCAATTTAATCAGCGTAGACTTTCCCGCTCCCGACTTCCCCACCATGGAAACGAATTCCTTTTGATGAATGTGTAGATTGATGTCTTCCACGGCGACCGTTTCATGGTCGTCCATCTTGTAGATCTTGGTAACATTTTGAAAAATAATCATAATGGCACGAATAAAGAATCAAGAATTATGAACTGATTCCGTTTATTATCCTTCCTACGAACACAGGAATCTATCCTGCACTACCTCTCAATAGTCTTTTTAGTATACCAAATTCGCGCCGACCGTGTCCAACGACAAAAAACGGCTATATGTTTAGCCGTTTTTTATCATCCCAATTCCGCATCGATGAATTCATCCAGTTCTCCACCCAATACCCGCTCCGCCTGCGATGTTTCCACTCCCGTGCGATGATCCTTGACCATCTTGTACGGGTTCAACACATAAGAACGAATCTGACTTCCCCACTCTACCTTCGTTCGCGTTTTAAGATCTCCCACTTCCTTTGCCTGCTGTTCTTCCATTAATTTCACCAAACGCGCGCGCAAAAGATTCATAGCCAATTGGCGGTTCGCCATTTGCGAACGCTCTACGCGCGATGATGACACGAGCCCTGTCGGCACATGCGTGATGCGCACCGCGGTTTCCACCTTGTTCACATTCTGTCCGCCCGGACCTCCGGCACGCGAAAACTCGACCTTCAGGTCGTCTTCCGGAATGATGAATCCTTCCATGTCTACCTGCGGCAAATCGGGCATAACCTCGACCAAGCAAAACGATGTATGCCGCTTATCTTCGGCGGAAAACGGCGAGATGCGAACCAGCCGATGTACGCCGTATTCCTTTTTTAAATACCCATAGGCATATTTTCCTTTTACTTCAAAGGTCACTCCCTTGTATGCGTGGCGCGCCGTCTTGGATTGTTCCCCTTCGCTTTCATCGATGATTGTAAACTTCCAACCGCGGCGGCGGGCATAGCCTTCGTACATTTCGCACAACATACCTGCCCAATCTTCAGACTCGTTTCCTCCAGCCCCTGCCTGAATCGTGATGATAGCCGATTGCATGTCGTATTTCCCGCTGAACAGTTTTTCTATCTCGATCTTCTGCAGCTTCTTTTTTAATGCAGCTAACGCGGTTGCAATCTCTTCGTCTTCTTTCTTATCTCCCGCCAACAATTCGATCATCTCGATATCTTCGCCTATTTCCTTGAACTTTTTTACCATCTCATTCACCTCGCCCAATTCCTTGATCTTCGCATCCGCATTTTCCCTGTTGTTCCAAAAATCAGGATCACCCATTTCGTATTCCAACTCCTTTACGCGGTTCGCCTTTGTTTCAATATCAAAAGAAGCGCGCAAGTGAGCGGCTTCTGTTTTAATGTCTTCGAGTTGTCGTTTTGATTCTTCTGTCATGATTTTTATTTCAACGCATTAACTATTTTTTGTGTAATGTCGCTTAATGCATATTCTTCCATTTTCTCTCTTTTTACCCACTGCGCCGAATTGATTTCGGCATTCGGTTTAATTTCCCCTTCCACATCGCCCCAATATACTTTCGCGCGTAGCATGTCTCCCTTATGCGGCGTAATACCGACAAAATCATTAAAGTATCTAATGTTTGAGACTTCCACTAATGGCAACTCCTCCTTTACCTCTCTGAGTAAGCAATCTGTATCGGATTCCCCTTCCATCGGTTTTCCTCCCGGCAAAATCCAAGTTTCATTCTTTTTTACAAGAAGAATCTCATTATCCCTAATTGCCAATACATTTATTGCTATCCTCTCCATGAGCCAGTGGCCGGAATCGAACCGGCGACCTACGCGTTACGAGTGCGTTGCTCTACCAACTGAGCTACACTGGCGAATTACCCCGCTTTCCAAATTTTCAATGCTCCTCTCTGTTCGCTATTCGCAAGCGCCCTGTCGGGCACAGTGCTCTCGTCGGTTGCGCGAAAAACGAATGCGCAACCGACACTCCGCCGCGTTGCACATTCTCCGCCCGCTGGCGGATCACTAGCAACGGCAAGTCGCAACGAAGCTACACTGGCATACAGAACCGCCCCTCACAGGCGGTTTGCATCGCAAGATTATTTGCGTCTTTCTATTTTGGCGAATCCCGTGTATTTTTGCAAGACCTCGGGAATCACTATACTGCCATCGGCTTGCTGGTAATTCTCCAGCACCGCTATGAAGCTGCGCGGGCTCGGCAATGCCGTGTTGTTCAACATATACACATATTTCCGCTCGCCGTTCGCATCGACATATTTTACATTCAGGCGGCGCGCCTGCCAATCGACAAAGTTGCTCGCCGACCCGGTTTCACCCCAACGGTTCAGGCCCGGCATCCATGCCTCTATATCGAATGCGCGAAACTTGCCTGCGCTCATGTCGCCCGCACAGATCTGTATCTGCCGATACGGCAAACCAAGCTCCTCGTGCATCTCGCGCGAGATATCCATCATCTCCTGCTGAAGCTTGTTCGCTTCTTCTGCATCTGCTTTGGCGATGACCACCTGCTCTACCTTCATGAACTCGTGCACGCGATACATGCCCTTCGTATCTTTGCCGTAGCTTCCTATTTCACTGCGATAGCACTGGCTGTACCCTGCCAAACGAATCGGCAGCTGCTCTTCCTTTAACACTTCGTCCGAATAATATGCAAGCAATGACGGCTCGGCGGTTCCGACCAAAAACTTTTTATCTTTTGCGGTTGCGCCTTCGGCATCTTTGTCCGATGTCGCTATTTGGTAGATCTCGTCCACTTCCGGGTCGTAATCCATTCCTTTGAAGTACCCGCTTCCGAACAACGAGAACCCTTTGACCAATGTCGGCGGGATCATGGGCGTGTATCCTTTTTGCGCCATTTTGTTGACGGCGTACATCATTAACGCCATTACCAACTGCGTGCCTTCGTTTTTCAAATAATACCCGCGATATCCGCTTACCTTGGCGCCCTTTTCAAAATCGATAATGTCGAGCTCCTGCGCCAATTGCACATGATCTTTCGGTTCGAAATCGAACTTTTTCGGCTCGCCCCAACGGTAGATTTCCACATTGTCCGCATCGCTCGCGCCGAGCGGCGTATCGCTCGACGGTACGGTCGGCACGCGTACCATCAGTTCATCAAACTTCTGCTTTGCTTCGCGATAGGCCGGCTCGGCGGCAAGCAGATCTTCCTTTACCTTTTTCCCTTCTTCGATGATCGGTCCCCGCTCATCTGCCGATGCTGTTTTCATGCGCTCATTCAGTTCGTTCTTCAATGCGCTCAACCGCTCGACCTTCTGTTGCAAATCGACACGCGTCTTGTCCGCTTCCAATAATTCATCCAAATTAAGGTCAATGTGCTTGTTTTTAATGGCACCTTTGACCGCTTCCACATTATCCCTAATGTATTTAATATCTACCATAATACGAAAATTGTACGCCAAAAAAGCCCAAAAATAAAGGACCTACCGTAGTAGGTCCTTTCTTGTTGCCGGAGTCTTCTCCCCGGCCGTGCTGATCTTTTTACCAACTATCCTCTTCGTCGTATCTGTTTTTCTTGCCTTCAAAGTGCAGAACGACTGCGAGAGCGCCTACCCAGTACAAGCAGCCGACCCAGAACTCCACCACGGCGGCCATGAACAGTCCATACTCCAGCGCCACACTGGCCGTCATACCGATGATCGCACCCATCTCCAAGGAAAATACTTCCGATGCGGGAAATGCGCGTGCTTTTTCTGAAGCATATGCGGTCGCCATTCCCGTTGCCAATGACACGAGCAACCAAGGAAACCACGCCGAACCTGCGAGACCGGCAGCCAATAGGCCAAACCCGATAGCAAACCCGGCAAAACCGAGCACGGCATCTTTTTTGTCCATGGTATACTTCGCGATGCCATATGTCATGGCCGCTACCGCCAGCGCGCCTACATAATTCAGTGTCCAGCCCAGTATGGTATCAATCTGCGGAATCGGAAGCTCGAGCACGCCGCTGATCACAGCGAATACCTTTTGCTGTCCAACTCCCCGCATCAGCACCAGCCCTTCGCGAATCAGCAGTACTGCCCCTGACAGCATAACAAACCCTCCCCAAAAAGCGCTTTTTGATTGTGCCATGGCAACCGTCCTCCCGTCCTCTGTATGTTTGTTAATGTCGTGCATTTCCGCACAGTCTATTCGCATGCTACATATTTTCTTTTATTTTGTAAAGGCGTTGGCAAATACCCTTGCCATAGCGTACAATTATTCCATATACCATGCTTGCACTCTATCGCAAATACCGCCCTAAACGGTTCGAGGATGTTTTGGGTCAGGAATCCATCATCCGTATCATCAAAAATGCCGCAAAAACGGATCGGTTAAGCCATGCCTATCTTTTTTATGGTGCCCGCGGAAGCGGTAAGACGACCACCGCACGCCTGATCGCAAAAATCGCAAACTGCCAAAAACGGCTATCTGATCCCGAATTCAAGAAACTTGGCGAGCCGTGCAACACCTGCCAAGCCTGCATCGAAATAGACAGCGGAAACGCCATGGACATCATCGAAATCGATGCCGCCTCGACCCGCGGGATCGATGATATCCGTAGTCTTAAAGAAGGAGCACTCCTATCCCCGTCTTCCTACACATACAAAGTATTCATCATCGATGAAGTTCACCAGCTCAGTAAGGACGCATTCAACGCGCTCCTCAAAATACTCGAAGAACCGCCCCGGCACGCGATCTTTATTTTAGCGACCACCGAATATGATAAAGTTCCGCCGACCGTAGCCTCGCGCGCGCAGCGGTTCCACTTTAAGAAGGTCCCCCTTAAGGAACTTGTCGATAAGCTCAAGAAGATCGTATCTGAAGAAAAAATATCCTTCGATGAAGAAGCACTTGAATTGATCGCGGCCGGAGCGGACGGCAGTTTTCGCGATGCCGAATCACTCCTCGACCAGATCGCCGCAATGGAAGAAACGATCAGCGTCGAAAGCGTCGAGCGTATTCTTGGCCGTGTTGCATTTTCCCGTGTCAGCGATCTTGTCGACTTGATCATCACAAAAGATCTTGCCGGAGCGCTGGCAAACATCAATGGCGTGCACGAAGACGGACACAACATCGTGCAGTTCGCAAAAGACCTTATCCACTACTATCGGCGCGTACTTGCCATTCGTTTTAGCCCCAAGCTTGAACACGATTTTCGACAGCTCTATACTTCCCGCGAAGTGGATACTATTTTACGCCATAGTAAATCGATCGAAGAAAAGGCAACCATCGCGCTCGTCAAAGCGCTGATCGTCGCCTATACCGAAATGCGCTACAGTCCGTTTGCCATCGTTCCGCTGGAGCTGGCTCTTATTGAGAATCTCAAAACATCGTAATACGATTTCTTTCTGTCATTCCGGCCTCCGAGCCGGAATCCATTACACTTTTATGCGGTACGCGCATCTATAATTATTACATTATGCACTTCGCATGAAATTGAAGTGGATTCCCGCTTCCGCGGGAATGACAATACAACAAAAACACCCCGTCACGGGGTGTTTTTATGCTGCTTTTTACAGTCCTTTGATCACTTCGTCAACATCGGCAAACTCGGCGTCAAGCTCGCCTATGTCAATGCCGTCCAATTCCGCTTGAATGGCATCGGTCGTATCGGCCGGCGCTATGGTTTCCGGAAGTTGGTCCATTTGCCTGCCGCTCCACCATATGAATCCGGCCACAATGGCAACAAGGATTATCGCAATGATCGCATAGTTCTTTTTATTCATAGATCGTATTATTGGTTAGTTGAAGTTGCCGTCGATGTTGCCGTCGCCGGAATGTCGACCGTGTTCACACCCGGAATCTTTGCCAGGTCGGTGGCTGCCTTGCGGATGGCTTCCTGCACTGCGCGTACCGCATCCTGCACAACCTTCAGATCCGCTTGCAATGCTTGGCGCGTTTTACCCACATCGGCGCGCAATGCGTCTTCTTGTCCGATGGTCGGCACATATGTCTTTGCTGACTGCGCTACGATAGCCGCGCGTGCCGCCGTAATGGCCGTTTTCGCCGCCGTAATGGCTGTCTTTACCGTCGAAACATCCTTCCCTGCTTCCTCTGCCTTTGCAGTTCGCGATTCTACGCTTTGCAACACCTTTTCCAGCTGATCCACCGCATTGGAGAAATGCTCGAGCCTGTTCGCATTTATTTCTTCAAATCGCTTGTCGATCGTTTCTACCGCGGTGCGCTTTCTTTCATCGCGGATCGCTTCGAGCTTCGTTTTCAGCTCTTCGCGTCGCGCTTCTATCGTGCGCTTTACTTCTTCGCGCTTTGCTTCCATCGCGTCCTTAAACGCTTCGCGCCGCGCTTCGATTTCTTTCCTTACCTGCTCCATCTTTTGCTTTACCGCTTCGCGCTGTTCTTCCATGGTCTTGCGCAGCTCTTCACGCGATGATGTGGCAATGCCGCCGCGAATCTCTTCGCGTTTCTGTTCCAGTTCTTTTCGGATCCCCTCCTGCAGTGTGTGCACTCCCTCGCGGGACGCTTCGTTTGTTTCGCGGAGTCCTTGTTTCATCTCCTCCGCCTCACGAAGCGCATCTTGTCGCAATACCCTATTTGCATCCAGCGCATCCTGGATCAGCGTTTTCCTAACCGGCGGGACGGATGTTGCCGAAGGCGCGGTTGTCGCCGTAACGGTAGTGGCTGTCGTAGTGGTCGCTTCTTGCGCCGATGCATTTGCCGCAAATAGCATCGTCGCCATAATTACAATGATATATTTATTCATATATCCATTATACCACCTTTCGCGCCTTTTATTGCAAGTTCCTTTATCCACACCGATAAATTTTAAATTTATAATTTGAAATTTTAAATTATTCGTACTATTTGCGGAATGGTCAAAAGGTGTGATAGAATGGGCTGATAAGTAAATTTTGGGGGATCGTCTAATGGTAGGACATCGGCCTTTGAAGCCGCGAATCGGGGTCCGAATCCCTGTCCCCCAGCCATTCGACTCGTTTCACTCGCTCATAGCTTTTAGCCCCGTAAAATCAGCCCCTCTTGAAGGGGCTTTTTTGCGTTATCACAGGGCAAACCGTTCGACTCGCTCATGGCTTTTAGCTATTCGATGGGTTGCCTTGTGTTATTTTACAAGGGCCATGTGACAAATTAAAGGTACCTGACCCCTTTAGGCTCTCTTTAGGCCGCAACGCACCCATTTTTTAGTTTTATTTTTTATGCTATTATCATAACAATGACAAACAAGGAATCTCTTCACGCATATCTGAAGTCGCAAAATCTTATGTCGCTTGCCACTTATGGCGAGGCCCCTGCCAACTGCGCCGTCTACTTTGCCGTCGATGGGGATTTTAGTTTTTATTTCATTAGCGAACCGGATAGCGAACACTGCACCAACATCGCAAAAGATCCGCATGTTGCCTGCGTCATCGCCGATTCGCACCAAGTCGTAAGCGCAAAGAAAATCGGGGCACAAATAAAGGGAATTGTGGAAGATGTCAGCGGCCTTGAACAATTCGACGCGATCATTAACCTATGGAACTCCACGAATCCGGGCATGGAGGCGATTATCAGCATTAATAACTTCCGCAATAAGATCCTCAAATCACGCGCGTACAAGATACGCCCCACGACGATCAAGTTCTTTAATGAAGAACTGTATGGCGAAGAAGGGTTTGAACTATTCCCATTCGAGTAACCCAAATAGAACACAAAAAAACAGCCACGCAAGGGGCTGTTTTTTTGTGTTCTTATTGAACCGGAGCCGCTGGAACGCCAGCCCCCGCTCCGCGCATCATGCCGGAACGATAGTACGCATCGACATCGTCGCGGTACTGCATCATGCCGTAGCCCGACATTTTGTCGAGATTGCGTTCCATCATGCGTCCGCCATAGCTACCACCCCATGCGCGCTCTTTGAACTCGCCGAGCTTGAGGCCCGCAACGAATACGACCACGAGGATCAAGATGCCAAGAATCCAACGAAGCAGGAAGTGTCTCCCGCCACATCGCATACCGTACATCTGTTGGCAACCCATGCCGCACTGGCTGCCCTCTTCCTGCATAGGGCGCATATCGCACTGCCCACATGCACTTCCCTCGCACATACCACACATATCTTCTTTTCTTTCCATATTGTTTGTGAATATATTAATGACCTTTTCCCTATTATACTCCTTTTTCCCGTCCCGTGGTATACTTATATAAAAGGTCGGCAAAATAACCGACAACCTATAACCTATAACCCACAACGCAATATACCAACGCGTGTATAATGATTGTTGTCGGTAGCCAGTTGTTCGTTGTTTGTTGCTACCATGAAAGTACTCCACTACATCACATTTGCATTGCTCGTGATCGGCGGCCTTAATTGGCTCTTGGTCGGAATATTCAAGTGGGATATCGGCATGCTGCTGTTCGGAAGCCAAGAAGCCATTCTTTCCCGCATCATCTATATTCTCGTTGGTCTTTCCGCCATTGCAGTCGCAGCAACCCACAAAAAGGATTGCAAAGTCTGCTCCGCCGAAATGCCTGCATCGGGACAAACGATGTGACCCACTACACCATAAAGAACCCGCGAGGGTTTTTTATGTTTCCTTTTCCTCCCGTTCCGTTCGTAGTATACTTGTGCATATACCCATGAATGTCCACCTTCCCCATCCGCTTGCCTATTATCGCGCATGGAAATACCGCAATACCGGACTGTTGGCCGCGAGTCTTGTACTTTTCTTTTTTATTGCCGAAACACAATTCGTACATGACATCGTTACTAATGTCGGCACATGGGGATACCCGGGCATGTTTATCGTCGGCATGTTTTATGTTTTTACCTTTACCGTCGCGCCGGCGCTCGCCATTTTGTATGAGTTCACCGCGATTTACTCCCCATTTACGATCGCATTAGTCGCGGGCATCGGATCGGTCGCGGGCGATTTTCTTCTCTTTCGATTCGTTCGCGATGGCATTACCGAAGAGCTAAAGCCGCTTTTCAAAAAGCTTGAAGGCTCTACCACCCTGTATCAGCTCTTTCATACCCCGTATTTCCTATGGCTTACGCCGATCATCGGTGCCATCATCGTGGCGTCGCCATTCCCCGACGAAGTCGGTGTGAGTATCCTCGGACTTTCCCATGTCAAACAATGGAAGTTCATCCTTCTTGTATTCTTTCTCAATGTGGCCGGCATTTTCCTTATCATTCACGCCGCTCAACTGCTATAAAAAATACCCGCCGGATGGCGGGTATTTTTTATTTAATACTTTGGATTACGAAACTCCATTTGCTGCTTTAAAATAGCACTGTCATCCTGAATTTATTTCAGGATCTCTTAGCGATATCAATCAGATTCTGAATCCGCCGGCTGGCGGATCAGAATGACAAAGCGAGTTTCGTAATTCAAAGTTTAATAAGAGCGATAATCGTCCCGTGGGTTCCGTCTTTTAATTCAATCCCGTGCTTGGTCAATGTATCCCGAATCTCGTCCGCTTTCGCATAATCGCCAGCCTTGCGTGCTTCGTTGCGTTGCTTTACCAGCTCATCCGCATTTGCTTCGTCTATCCGCTTGGTCAATTCCATACGATATCGATCATACAACTCCCGAATAAATCCGAGTACCTCGTCTATTTCAAATATGCATATCTTTATGTTCTTCGCCTGCTCGGTGTTGAGCTCGTCCATGTGCCCGTTGACCTCATTCATAAAATCAAACACCGCCGCAAAAGCCCCACTGATATTCAGGTCATCGTCCATCGCTTCAATGAACTTGCCACGATACTCCACGATCAGCGCCTCGATGTCGACTTCGTTGTATTCGACATTGATCACATTGTCTATATGCAGCATGAACTCCTCGAACCTATCAGCCATTGCCCGCACCTGCACAAAATCTTCGAGGGTAAAATTGATCACCGCGCGATAATGCGTCTTCAGCAGGATTATGCGCAACAGGAGCGGATCATATCCTTTTTCCATCAAGTCCCGCACGGTATATGCGTTGCCGAGCGATTTGGACATTTTCTGCCCGTCGATGATCACATGCGCATTGTGCATCCAATTATTCACAAATGTCTTCCCTGTTGCCGCCTCCGACTGCGCTATTTCGTTCACATGATGCGGGAACATCAGGTCGACGCCGCCGCAGTGGATGTCGAGTGTTTCCCCCAGGTACTTCATGGCCATAGCCGAGCATTCTATGTGCCAGCCCGGCCTGCCCTTGCCTATGCGGGTATCCCAATACACATCGCCATCCTCTTCGCGATATCCCTTCCACAGCACAAAATCATTTGCTTCTTCCTTTCCATATTCATCGGCGTTGCCAAGACGCCCATCGGCATCTTTCTTCAGTTCCTGCTTTTCCAACCCGACCAGTTCGCCATACTTCGGAAACCGGGCGATGCGAAAATAAACAGAACCTTCAACCCGATATGCATAGCCTTTTTCCAATAGCTGTTCTATAAGTACGACCATTTCTTCAATATGGTCGGTCGCCTTGGGCATTACATCCGGAAGTTCGATGTTCACCTTTTCGAGATCTTCCAGAAACGCCGTCAAATATTTTTCAGTAAACTCCTTCAACGATCTACCCGCCGCGCGACTTCCTTTGATGGTCTTGTCGTCCACATCGGTTATGTTCATAACATGTCGCACATCGTACCCGCTATACCGCAGATATCGCTTCAACAGGTCGACAAACACATAGGCGCGTAAATTGCCCACATGCACATGGTCATACACGGTCGGGCCGCACCCGTAAAGACCAACCTTTTCCGGGTCGATCGCTTCGAATTCCCTATTCCTTTTGCCTATCGGATCGTAGATCTTCAACATATTACCCAATTGTAAACCAACGACCGACAACCTACAACCCACAACGAATTTAAAACTACCATTTCTATCATCTGGGGAAGCCATGCCTTGAGTCTGCCAAATGGACTACAAAGGGATCTGAGCCCGCCTGCAGATTCCTCCACTCCTCCGTCAGCTGACGGATACGGTCGGAATGACAATTCCTTATATTCCCCGCTTACACACCATTATTCGATTTGCAAAATGACCATTTTCCGCTATACTAAAAACCTATGAAAACCAAACAAGAAATAGTACAGGAGTTCCTCGATAATGCAAAGGAATCCCTGATCCGCATCGAACTCACCGAAACATATCTGCAAAAGAAATACGGAGAGGAGCAGCACAAGCATATTCTCGACGAGATGGCCAAGCTTGCCGCAAACAAAAAAGAGACCCAAGATTGGATCTCGTTCATGGAAACCGAGCTTGCAAAATAACGGACATGAAATAAAAGGCCCCCAAACACGGGGGCTTTTTTGCGGGGCAAACTGCAGATCACTGCAGCGTTTCCCTTATTAACTCCAAAAAATCATCCACTAAAAACGGCTTAGGCACGAACGCCTTCAACATCTTTTTTGCGACAGGAGGAACATCATTTTCTTCGTCGCCGGTGACCATGATAAACGGGGTCTTGCAGCCAAGGTCATGCACTGCGACCACCAGCTCCGCTCCTTGCATACCCGGCATGTTGTTGTCGGTCAGCACGAGGTCAAAGCTCATCTTGCCTATCGCATCGAACGCCGTCCAGCCATCGCTGGCCGTCGTAACCTCGATGTCGAGATTCTTCAGCTCCGTCAGTAGCAGGAGCGACAAAAACTCCCGCATGGACAACGAATCATCCACCACTAAAACCTTCTTGCTCATGATCCCCCTCCGCTTGGTCAATAAATAATTGTTTAACAGCTAACGATACCATACAAATAATCGTAAGCCCTGTCAAACTCCCATAGCCACAAAAAAACCGCCCCTCACAGGCGGTTCTTTAACATACCATTACAGTATACACTATCGGCGTTTTCAACGCAACAAACTCAAAGCGCCGAGTTGATCGCATCAAGGCTACTTTGCGCCTCTTTGTCGATATCCGTTGCAGTAAACGCGCTGAGTTCTTTTTCGATGACCGATATGTCATCAACCTCAAGCGCCGGCACCGCAACTGGCGGAGTCACCGCTTCGGGTGTCATCTGCTCCGTTGCCGGAATGACTTCCGCCGGAGTATTCATCATTCTCCATATGAAGAATCCTCCTACTCCTGCGACCAACCCTGCAACAATAACGATGGCAATGATGATCAATTTCTTTTTTCCCTTATCCATTGATGCGCTTGCCTGCGGTGTCGTTCCTTCATGTGCCGAAAGATCGATCGGTCGCATGATCGGTTCTATCGGCGTTTCCATGCGCATATCAGCCTGTGGTACAGCGGACTCTACCGGTTGCACCATCGGAGCAATCGGCTCGCTCGGCGCAGACGGCATAGCCGTAGACTGTTGCGACATCGGCGGAACCATTGGCGTCGGCTCTACGGGTGCGGCGGCTGGCATGGGTGCCGGTGCCGGCGTTGCTACCGGCGGTTGTACTGGTGCAGACCCTTCCGCTGCCGGCGTGGTGTTTTTTTCCATCTCAAAATTATCCATGGTCTATTTTTTTATTGATTATTGAACTGTCGGGGTGCTTGATGTCGCCGAGCCCGAAGCCCCTTGACCCTTCATAATGACAATGGTTTCGACCAGCGCCGCATGGGCCGCTTTTATCTTTGCCGTCACATTCTTGGCAAATCTGTTCTTTACATTGCCGAATGCCGTTGCCGGCTTTGCCGCAGCGACCATCGTCGTATCGGCCTTTTTCAAATTTGCCAATTCCGCTTTTGCTTCGGCGATCAATTTTTGCGCCGCTACGAGTTTGGCACTGGCTGCCGTCATATCCTTTCCACCTATCTGTATCTTCGCGATGCGCGTTTGAATGCGCCCGGCAAGACTTTCAAGGCCCGCTATCCTAACCTCAAAATTGCGCTCCATGGCTGCAACCGCCCCCTGCAAGCGGGCCTTTTTTGCCGCCGCAGTCGTCGTAGCCGTTCCGGGCACCGAAGTCGGCGCCTGTGCATGGACCAACACAGCTGAACCCAGCAATGCCACACATCCTGCGAGCATGCATATGTATTGTTTTTTCATATCGTATGTATCGTATTTCCGCGACCTTTTATTAAAATATATTAGTACATTCATTATACACCTTTACACGAATGAATGCGAACAAAAAATGACCTCCATAGATCATTTTTTATTCGCCGATGTCTGCAGTTCCCAAAATCTTCTATAGGAACCTCCTTCCTTTTGCATCAGTTCGTCATGCGTCCCGCGTTCCGTTATGGTTCCTTTTTCAAACACGATTATCTTGTTCGCGTTTTTAATCGTGCTCAAGCGATGCGCGATGACAAATGTCGTGCGATTGCGCGTAAGCCGCTCCAATGCCTCTTGAACCAATTTTTCCGAAGCGGAATCGAGTGCCGATGTCGCTTCGTCCAATATCAATATCTTCGGATTCCGCAAGATGGCGCGTGCGATCGCAAGCCGTTGCTTTTGCCCGGTCGATAGTTTTACGCCGCGCTCCCCCACCGGTTGGTTGTATCCTTTCGGAAACTTTTCTATGAACACATGGGCGTTTGCTGCGGTTGCCGCCGCGAATACTTCCTCGTCGGTCGCCCGTCTATTGCCATAGCGGATGTTTTCCTTGATGGAACTATTAAATAACATGACCTCCTGCGGCACGATCGCTATCTGCGATCTAATAGATGCAAGCGTTGCCGTCATGATGTCCGTTCCGTCGATCAATACACGCCCCTTTTGCGGCGCGTAATGCCGACTGATCAAACTAAGTAGTGTCGATTTACCCGCACCGCTCCCCCCCACCACGGCAACCGTTTCTCCCGAACGCGCCGTAAAAGAAACATCTTCAAGGATCCTTCTTCCTTTTTCATATCTGAACGATACTTCTTCGAACACAACCTCCCCCTTAACATCCCGCAACGGTTTTGCACCCTCCGCATCCCGCTCCGGTTCCATTTCATAATATTCCAACGCGCTTTTGAACGCATCCCACCCTATCTTTACCTGTCTATATTGGTTTGCCAATTGCGAAAGCGGCCCGGTCAACAACCCAATGTATCCCACGAACATCATGAGCTTGCCCGGCGTCATCGTTCCCATGCGAAGCATCCACACGCCCATCGAAAATACGATGATAAATCCTATCGTCAAAATATTTCCTTGCCACGCTTCGAGCCTCCGCCAAATGGCCAAGTGCCGCATGTACAGGTCTGTCGCTTTTCTGAATTTCTTCCGCAGTCGCGTGTTCTCAAACCGCTCGTTCGTGGTCGCCTTGATTGCCTCGACATTCATGACCGCTTCGTGCAATTCTCCGTGTGCCGCGTTGCGGTATTTTCGCATCTTCTTTTGCTCCCGTCCTATGCGCTCGGTATATTTGAGCGTTACCATGACATAGGACGCACATGCAACCGACAAAATAACACTCAAACGCCATTCAACGAGCAGCAGAATAATATTCGCCGCCACAAACGAAATAATCGCGGGCAAAAATGTGAACATGTCCCGGAACAGGTCGCTTATATCGTCCACGCCACGCGCGATTTGGCTCATGACCTTGCCTATTTTTTTACTTTTATGAAATTCGAGCGGCAAGCGAACCACATGCATCATAAACTCGACAGTCAGATCATCGTACAATTCAACCGATATTTCTTCCGCCGTGAATATACTGCTCCGATCCATCCAATCGCGCACGATGGACAATACCAACCAAAGCACGACCAGTGTCGCCATAAGCGTGACGCTCGCCCGTGCATCCAGTGCGATGTCCGCCAACCGGCCATAGAGATACGGCAATACCGCCGCGATGATGCTCGCAATGACCGCAACAACGGCACCCCGAATGACCCGTTGCTTATTTCGGAGATTTTTCCATACTACCGACAATTCCTT
Organism: Candidatus Wolfebacteria bacterium RIFOXYD12_FULL_48_21; assembly: GCA_001793945.1. Classification (GTDB taxonomy): domain Bacteria; phylum Patescibacteriota; class Minisyncoccia; order UBA6257; family UBA9933; genus UBA9933. Next base: position 104,052 of record MGIW01000005.1, on the reverse strand, counting down.
TGAGTCATGTATCGTGCGCATCATATCATCAAACATGCCCGCGTTACGCGGGCATGTGTTTATTATCGAACCCGCACCTCATCTCCGCTCCACTGAAGGCTCGGCACAAACACAAGAATACTTGCTTCCGTTTTTTGTGCTGCCAACCAATCGCTGAATGTTCCATTTTGCAGGGATAGATTTCCCTCGAGAATCTCTTGCTTCGCTTTCGGGATCAATACCAGCTCCTTAAATCCCTCCGCTTCCAATCCGTACATCAGTCTCATCGCTTCTACCATCGTTTCCGAAGTCAAATCGACTCCCTCTATCTTATTTGCGATCAACCGCTCGAGATCGTCATCGGTATAGCGCTTTTTCAGCTCGCGATCGATCAATATCCTGTCGATCAAGCCCTCCATAGTCACGCGCTGCAGATCGCGCTGGACCTCATTCGTATTTACCGCCTGGTCGCTTCCGCCGGTGATCCGCACATTGCTCCGATAAAAATAATCCACCATCATGAAATTATCCCTGAATGCCGCATAGGTGATCGGTGAAGCACCCACGCGCGCAACCGGCCATAAGCCGGTCACCCCGATCACAATACCTCCAATCAATATAATTCCTCCTCCGATGAGTGCAGTCAGTTTTACTATTTTTTTGGGTTTCATAATGGTATTACGGCGTGATGATCATGATCTTTTCATCCGGCTTTTTATAATTGAATTTTGCCCGTAGTTCCTTTTCAAGATTTTCTTCGTGGGAAAAATAATTTAGCTGCGCCTGTAATTCTTCGTTTTCCTTGCTCAGCAGTTCCATCTTTTCCTTGGATGCCTGTAGTTGGTCGCCCATATCACGCCCCTTCCCGAACATCCCGAAGGCCTTTATCGAGACAAACACAATGATAACTGCCAAAATCGCGATTGTAATATATTTACCCATAGTAAATGGTTCACAGTTAACAGTTCTTGGTTCACGGCGGAAAGAGCGCTTTCCCTAACCATATATACTATACCGTAAAATGAGTCTACTGTCATTCCGGCCCGGAGCCTGCCCCGTACCACGATACGGGGAGCCGGAATCTCCTTGCCTTACACGAGATCCCGGATCAAGTCCGGGATGACCCGCTTGAGGCGGGTCACTTCTTCAGCAGTTCCTTGAACACATCGGCGGATACATTTACCTTTGCCATGGAAAGCAACCGTTTCTTTCCTTCTTTCTGCTTTTTCCACAGTTTCATTTTGCGCGTTCTGTCGCCACCGTACAAATACCCCGTCACATCCTTGCGCATCGGCGCTATCGTTTCGCGCGCGATGACTTTCGCTCCCGTTGTGATCTGAATAGCCTGCGCAAACTGTTGTTGCGGTAAAAGATCCTTCAAGCGTATCGCCATTTGTCGTGCCTCGTATTCTATGTCTTTTTTTGGCAAAATGCGCGACAAGCCGACCACCATATCCTTTGCAACCATCACATCGATGCGCGCAAGGTCCGCCTTTTGGTATTCGGACATTTCGTAACTAAATGACGCAAACCCGTGGGTCAGCGATTTCAGCTGGTCGTCGAAGTCGGATATCAATTCCATGAGCGGCATGCGCGTTTTGATGAGCACGCGATCGACCATGTTGGTCGTCTGCATTTCTCCCATGCGAAACATCTCTTTTAGCTTCATGATCGGCCCCAAATAGACCGTGGGCGCCAATATCTCCAGCTCGATCATCGGCTCCCATATTTCGTCATATTCCGCCGGCAGGTCCTGCGGGTTTTCTATCACCACCAATTCCTTTCCATGCGGCTTCTTTATTTTGTACGCCACCGACGGGAAGCTGTTTACCGTACTCATGTCAAAATCCTGCTCCAATCGCTGCGAAATGATCTCAAAATGCAACTTGCCCAAAAAGCCAACTTTAAATCCTCGGCCCAATACATCGTTGTAATCCGGGTCGGTCTTAAGTGCCGGGTCGGTCAATTTCAATTTTTGAAACGATTTTTTCAGTTCTTCATATTCGCTACCATCTTCCGGGAAGAAGGAAACAAATACCCGCGGTTGCGGTTCCTGATATCCTCCCAAATCGGTGTCGCCGATCGTATCGCCGATCTTCAATTTATCCGGATCCTTGATGCCGGTCGCGATGTAACCAATCTCCCCTTTTGTTATCTTCGGCGATGCCTTCATTTTCGGCTGGAAGTAGCCGACCTCCTTTGTTTTTATTTTCACATTCGTCGCCACCAGTTTTGTATCTTGGTTGCCCGCAAACTCGCCATGAAACACCCGCACGAATGCGATGATGCCCTTGTGGTCGTCGTACACCGAATCAAACACCAGCGCCGCCCTCCCTGCCGTGGATTCTGCCTTTTGTTCTTTCGATCCTTGTTCCCACTCCTTCGGAGGCGGAAGTTTCACGATCACTTCTTCGAGCAGTTCCTGCACGCCCGCGCCGGTTTTTCCCGATATTCTGAATATATCTTCAAGCGGACAATCCAACAGCTGCGCAGTTTCAAGTAATACCGTCTCGAGCTGCGGCGGGTTCATGTCTACCTTGTTCAACGCACCGATCACTTTGACGCCCGCCTTTTTTGCCATTTCAAAATTCGCCAAGGTCTGCGCCTGTATGCCCTGCGTCGCATCCACCAACAAAATGACGCCCTCTACCGCCTTAAACGCGCGCGATACCTCATATGCAAAGTCGGGGTGACCCGGCGTGTCTATAAGATTCAATATGTATTTCTTTCCGTCGCGTTGGCTCACATAGTCCATGCGCACCGGAGCCATTTTTATAGTAATGCCCCGCTCACGCTCGAGATCCATTTGATCCAAAAATTGCGCCTTCATGTCGCGCACTTCCACGGTCTTGGTAATCTCCAATAGACGGTCAGCCAATGTGGACTTTCCCGCATCTATGTGGGCTATTATCGCAAAGTTTCTAATATGACTTAATTGTCCCCCGTTTTTTTCGTTCATTGATATTCTCTAATACTATTTTAGCATCTTTTATTCTATCGACATGTAAGAGATATGGCATCATCCCTTGTATAAACCGCTCCAAGCAATGCGCAGAATTTACTTCCAATCTCCATAGGTCATCCTTCCATACATAGGATGCATACTTAAGCTCCCCCTTCTCGCATATTCGCCTAAACTTACCATTGATCTGCTCATTTTGCAAAAATTCATTAATCCATTCCAAAATAAAGTAATCGTACGCATCTATCTTAAATCGCCCCTTGCCTTGATTTAGCTTAAAAGACCCTTCGGCGTCTACATACCCCGCTATAAATGACCACTTAACGGCAGAATCCCCCTCCTTTATCCATTGGGGTATTTCTGTTTTACTCACTAAAAAATCGAATGACTGGTCCAGATAAACATTAACATGATATGATCCAGTTTTCCCAATTGCATCCTCTACTTTCCCATATTTACCAAACAAAAATTTTATAACATCTACTTGATGCAATATGGTCGTATGACACCTTATCACTAATATTCTCGAATTGACGCTCGGCCGATATACATTTAGATCTCCGATTCTGAACCCAACCATATATGCCTTTATCGTATCATTCCCCGCGAAGGAATATTTTTTATATTTGAACTTTTTCCTACCGCCTGATCGCAATTTGATTCCCGCCTCTTTTAATTTATTTCTAATGGTAGCATCCGAACAATTAAATTGCTCCCCGATTTCATAGGATGATAAGTATTTATCGATATACAGTTCCCTTAATTTCTCTATTGAAATGGATACCATTTTTCTTCCCATGATTTAATTGTACTAAATATAGTATAATTGTGCAATAATACAAAAAATATTTGCTCTCTAACAAAAAAGGCCCTCGCATAGCGAGGGCCGTAGAAAGATTCCAAGGGTCCAAGTGCCCGACAAGGCACAAGATTCTCAGAATCCAAGTTACTTTCGGACGAACGCGAACCGACACCGCCGATCCCAACTGTCGCCGAAGTAGCCCAGGCGCAGGTAGCGGTACCTGTCACCGCAGTCGAGTACCAGCACGCTCAGGTTGCCGCACGGGTCCTGCCACGGTTCGTGCAGGAATACGATCGGGTCTTTGCGCTGTTCTTCGGGATGCTGTTCTCCGAAAAACAGTGCGTCTTCGTACAGAGGACGCTCAAGCCCTTGTCGCTCCGCTTCCGCAAGGGCTTCCTCGGATGTCGTATCGTGATCGAATTCGAGGAACACTATCTCGCGGGGACCATCGGGCATGGGCCGCATCGGGAAGTTATCCCCGTTGACCATGGAGTTCACCCAGTCATAGTTGCCGGCGGCAACGACCTCATCGGTCGTGCGGGTGCCTCCGGTCATAGTACGGAATGCCTCCTTAACCCGCTGGAGGCACTTCAAGAAGGCGTCGACGAATATGTCGACTGCCAATACTTCACCCTTTTCCACAACCAAGTTGATATCCGCTTCGGTCACACCCCTTTTCTCCAGTTCTGAAACAACCCTCCCATTGATAAACTTCCCGAGATCATCTGTCATGGTCTTCTCCCTTCCGCTATTTATTTTTTAAGGCCTGTAATTTGCTATCTGGATAAATTATGCATTATTTATAGTATTTGTCAAACCTTTTATTTTTGACGCACAGCAAAATGCCGCCGAAAATCCGGCGGCGTTTTTATTCCATACCATTCTATCCCCTATCCAACAACCCTTTTGCCATGCGGTTGAAGAAATCTTTTGGTTGTCTTACTTCCTATATTTTGCAATATAACCGTCCACCTCCCGCTCGATCGCCCGTTTAACCTCTGGCCATTCAATCGGCTTGAGCATGATTGGCATCGGGTCATCGTCCGCGCTATCGAAAAAATCCAAGCTTTTCAAAATGTGCAGCATGTTATATTGAATGCCGCTATGCTTCCGCTCAAACAACACAAGCAATTCAGTTATGTGATATTTCTGCATCAGAAAATACAGATCGATAAAATCCTTTTTGCTTCCGCGTGACGATATGGCGCTGATCTTCATCGCCGCTATATCGCGCTCGTCTGCCACTCGCACGCCATCAAACTCGACAAATGGAAACAGTTGCTCATGGTCGTATTTCAAAAAACTTATTTTTACTCCATTCAATACACCGTGCACCGTATCAACATCTTCGCTCGTGAGCGAAAAAACGCCCAGCTTCGCCAAGAGGGATATCAGCTGTTCGTTTGAAAAACCTGCACTGCAAAACCAATCAAGATCGATCGATTCCCGATGCCCGAGCTGTATTGCCAGCGCCGTCCCGCCCGCTAAATAAAAACCGTCGACGACACCGCTCGCCGACAATAGTTCCAATACCTTCTTTGTTTCTTCGTGGATTGATTCTGTATGCATTATTATGCGTTTCGACGAAAATAATTGTTCCAAAACGATGCCGATTTTCTATCAAGCACCTTGCTGTGCGCGCATACATCCTTAATCTTTTCAACTCCGTACCTGTCTACCAACCATTTGAAGTCGTCCAAGTCGCCAAACGCCAAGATCCGCTCGATTATAAACCGTGCATTTTTTTGCGGATCGATATCGCGAACATCCCAAAACAGCGATTTTTTATCAAGCGTTTTCATTTTTATATTATATCATAAAAACACATTAAAATCCAGCCCACTTTTTATCCTCCATCATTCTATCCCCTATCCAACAACCCCTTTGCCATGCGGTTGAAGAAATCTTTTGGTTGGGCCTTGAAGTTGTCAAGCACAATTTCGCGAACCAGCTCCGCATAGATATGATGCTTGCCGAACCTGTTGATTTTTTTGCGATACGACTCGAGCTCCTTGCGCTTTACCTCAAAGCGGAACTCCTCGCCCGTTTCCGTTCTGCGGGCGTCGACCGCCCTGAACTGCGCATCTTCGGCAAAACCATAGGTTACCGTTTTGCCCTTGTATGCATGCGAAAGCTCACGGATGCGATCGTCATCGGCATTCAGTACCAATATGCCATTCCATGGGAGTGCTGCGGCGAGCGCCTCGAATTCATGCGCAACATTGTCCAAGGTTTCGAATTGTTCCGCATAGACCATGGTCACCGTCGTCATGACCACCATGTTCGGCTTTACGATGCTCAACAAATAATCCATGTCTCGCGGAGTATCAATCGCCAACTCAAGCACAAGGTGTTCTATTCGCTCCCTGCTTATCGTCTTTTTTCTAAAATCGGCAACCTTTTTGAAAGCCTGCCATAGCACGCCAATCCATTTGCGCGCGTTCCCCTCCCCTGACGGAAGATCCAGAATAGACAACGGCAACCCAAGTTCCGCATTGAAATGCTTTTTACTCGAGCGGACCAATGTGTTGCGCTCGAGTAACGCGCGCTCCACCGCTTCCTTTATCCATGCGCGTCTGGTCGTACCCGCGATCACGATAATATATGGCTTCGTTTTGGCGATATGTGCCTTTGCGAGCCATTTCAGGATACATTGAGTTGTTCGTTTTGCGATCGTGTTCATTGTGATTATATGGCAAACTCTTCCATTGACTCCCCTGTCATTCCGAGCCCGTTCGACAAGCTCAGGATAAACTCCGCAGTACTCCGTGCAGTCGAGGAATCTGCTTTCTTAAATCAGATCCCTCGACTCCATTGCATTGCGCTCGGGATGACAATACGGGGGGGGGAGGGCGGGATGACAATACTATGCGCCCTGCTTTCCTGCCCACTGGCAGGCAGGCGTAGGTATGACACCCTCCTCATTTTGCCTCTTTCCTAAAATACGCTTTAATCCTCTCAAACGCCCTATCAATATCCTTTTCCGTCCGTCCGAATGAAATGCGAATATGGCTTTCACCGTTCGGTCCAAATGCGACCCCCGGCACCACGGCGACCCCGGCCTTTTCGAGCAGGTCATGTGCGAATTGCCACGAATCCCGCTTGGGCAACAGTTTCGGAAATACGAAGTATGCTCCGTTTGGCTTTTCATAAGAGAAGAACTCCGAAAGATCATCAAGATGCGCCATAGTGATATCCCTGCGCCGTGCATATTCTTCACGAAATCGCTCAATATCTTTATCTGCGAAATCGAGTGCGGCCATGGCTGCGTATTGCGAGATGACCGGTGCGCATGTGACCATCGCGTCGTGCACCTTTACGATTTCTTTAATCACTTCTTCATCGCTATGCACGAACCCTATGCGCCACCCGGTCATGGCATATGCCTTCGATAAGCTAAATACGCGAATGACCCGCTTGCGCAATGCGGGAACTTGCGCCAAGGAGAACAAAGACTCCCCCTCGTATTCGCCGTACAAAAAATCCTTATACACCTCATCGGATATGATATAACACTTTTTCTTTTCCGCGAGCTCGGCTATGCGCAATAGCGTTTCCTTCCCCATGACCGTTCCGGTGGGGTTGTTCGGGTTCGCAAACAGAATCCCCGCCGTGTTGGCCGTGATCTTTTTTGCCAACGCTTCAAAGTCTACGCTCCAACCGTTTTTTTCATCGAGATTCACAAATATCGGTTTTCCCCCGGCAACCTTCACCGCTTCCGCGTACGATGCATAGCTCGGCGAAAAAAGAACGACTTCGTTCTTTTTTCCGTCTATGATCGTGATCAACGATGCCGTAATCGCCTCGATTGAACCTACCGTTACCACTATTTCATTTTCAAAATCGTAGTACATTCCCTCCTCCGCAAGCTTTTCCTCGATGGTCTCACGCAATTCTGGCAATCCGTAGGTCAATGAATACTTTGCCACCAGTCCTTTGTTCAGCGCCTTGATGGCCGCCTTTTTGACGACCTCCGGTGTATCGAACGACGGAATGCCTTGTGCCAAAGAAATGACATCGGGGATCTGCGACGCTTCCAGTTCTATCTGTTTTATCGGCGAAAGATTGATCTTTTGTGTTCTTGGAAATAAAACTTTCATACTGCGTGTTCGCTTAACCGACGATTCTATAATATTCCTCCGTTTGCGTATCCGTGTTCAAATGCAGATAGCGCATCCAATCGATGCGCACGCGCACCACTTCAAGATCCGTACCCGGCAGCATCAAAAATGGACCGTAGTACATTTCTTTCAACATTTTGTTATCCCCTATCTCTTTAAAAAACTTTTCCAAACCATCCTTTATGACATGCGCCTCGCCTTCTGCCTGCACCGTGCCGGGCCCATCGCCTATGCCGACCACAATAGCCACGCGCGGGTTCGCCATGATGTTTTCGTATTTGCGCGTCTGCCTGCGGGTCATGAAAAAGAAATTCATATCGTCGTCGATATGGTACAGGATCGTTGCGGCGTTCGGGCGATGATCTTTATCCGTCGATGCGATGACCGCCACGACATGGTCCTTCAAAAAATCGAGTGCCTCCTGTTTCATTGCCTCATTCTTTTCCATAGTGGTTTTAGTATACCATACCACACTGGCTTCTGCATGCTAAATAAAGCGCTTTCCCGATAGCACCGTAAAATCGTGCGGAAGATAGTCGTGTCGTATGACGACATTATCGGTCAAGGAAAGGCAGAAATTGCGTACTTCAGCTACCGAATACGCGGCATACGATTCATCGTCGGGATGGTGTTCCTTGTCGAGGATATTAAACGCAACCCCCTTGCGGGCCATGGCGAACATTTTTTCGATATGCTTGAAATATACCTCTTTATAATTCTGGATTTTTACCGAAAACGCACCTGATGCAAGTATGTAGTCAAACTTTTTGCCTTCATATGTTCCAAAATCCGCAACCTCAAAATGTGCTTCGGGGTGCGCCTCCCGTGCGCGCTCCACATAGCGCGGATTGATGTCTATGCCCGTGTACTCCACGCCGTCGTAACGACCGGCGAGATATTCATACAGATCCCCCAACCCGCACCCGACATCGAGCACGGAACTATTGTTCAAATCGCCTATCTCGGACAATTCCTTGAACCGTACCTTTTGCGACCCGGCACTCCCCCACCCCACCGCGCGCGGACCGGACCCGTGTTCGTCGATGTGCTTGTCGTAAAACGCAAGCAGTTTTTGGGTTGGTTCGGTCATGTGTTTTCATTATATGAAAATCGGTTCGTGATAGCCACGATGATCCAAGTAAAACTAAACAAAAAAAGCCCGTCAGCGGTCCGAAGACGCGACGGGCTTATATACCAGAGGAGCTACCTCCCACCCATTATTTGTAGACGGGAGCGCCATGGGGGTCAGGCTTCGTTTCGCAGTTCGGGCAATAGGGTACCGTTTCACGCTGGCACTGGCCAGAACCGGCTCCGGGCATACTGCGCAAATGGATGGGGTGCGATACCACCGCACCCATGATAACCGCGTGGCATTTTTTGCACCTGAATTTATCGATGTTATCTTCATCCGCGATATAGTTGTCCATATTGCCGGGCTCGCTCTTCTCGCTCTCGGGTTTTCCCATTGCCTCCTGCTCAATGGGCATTATATGACCGTCAAAGACAAGGGCAAGTTTTTTATCCCTGTCACTCGCGCCAAGGCGCGCAAATGCTTTTCGCATTTCCCTGTCACTTTCGTAGGGTCCATACACTGCCCCATGTGCAAGCGATGCGTAAGGATCGCTATTACCGCCTCGTTCAGTTACCATACTGAGCGGAATGAAGAACTTCATAAACACCCTCCTTCTTAATGTGCATTGTTATCTTATTGAGCCATCATGACCCACCTGCGATAAATATGCCATCGCCTATGTGGTTTGTCAATGAAGCCCTTGACAAATATATAAATACATGATAGATTAAAAACAGTATATTTTATTACTTCCCTAATAACCCTAAGGAGGTTAGTCATGGCGAAAGTACTTTATTGCGGTAAAGACCAGAAGTGCCCCTGTGCGGCACTGACGGGTGGCGAGATGCGGGCCGACGAACTGTTCGGCATGGAATTCGATGACGGCTTCGCCCCCGACCCGCTTCGGGACCCCGCCCAAAAGGGGTATGTCCCCATTGAGCTGGTCGCCGACCCTGCCGGGCCGAACATGATCCCCTTGAGCCAGCGGGATTGGCATCCCTCAAGGCGCACGGGCGTTCGGTGCGTACCCCACAAAATCAAAACGGCGGTGCGGGTAAGCCCCACGGTTCTCCGCTACCGCCCTGCCGCGTAACCGCGCGGCAACCCCTTTCGCAAATGCGGAAAGCTTCGAGCTTTCCGCATTTTTTTGTTCTCGTCTGAGAGTTTGGGATGAAGGTACCCGACCCCTTAAGTAATTATGCGACACGGGCCAGAGTTTATGGTTAAGCACTTTCTTTTCTTGACTTTAGTCGGCTTATTGCTATACTAATAATGTCATTAAAAAGGGTCGCGCTTCGCGGCTCTTTTGTTTATATCTCCTTTTGTATTTCGATGCTCGCTCGCATAATATATATTATTCCCTTTATTTTTGAGCTATTGACTTTGACTGCCTACTTGTTACAATATCTTTATAAATGGGCTTCGGCCTCCGAGAAACCCCTTCGCAAGAAGGGGTTTCGTTTTATACAAGCTTTCTTATTGACTCTCTAATTTTAGAGAAATCATCTTCGGGCATCTGGCCTAATTTCCTTAATAACCTCTTGCTACTGATAATTCTTAGCTGAGATAAAATGACCGAATATTTTTCTCCTTTAAATTCGAATGGGTAGTAATATTTACTTTCCTTATTTTTGCTTGTTAACGGCAATGCCCATAAAATATACTTATTGAATTTTTTTAAAACCAAAATCGGTCTTTCGAACTTTTCATTTTTACCGTCTTCTTCGTATCCAATATTCAAACCCAGACTAGCCCACCAAATCTCTCGTTCATAAAAATATACACCGCTTTCTCTATTGTGTATTTTCTCTTTCTCGCTATGCCATTTGAAAAAGTCTTTCAACATATTTGAAACAATGATAGCATGGCCAACTAATCCAGTACAAATTTTAAAAAATATATTGCCATATATTCACTATGTGTGAAGCGGATATTTCGTATGTAGATATTTTGTTTTGACTTTATTCTGAGCACGGCCTACACTTAAATTACTTTTGGGGGAACCCACCGATCCAGAGCTTCGGCTCTGGTGATAATTTTAGGAAAAGCTCGAGCAATGTCTCGAGTTTTTCTTTCACTCTCCTTGTTTAAAAAGAAATTTCTGATCTACGCCCTCTACTCGCTTCTTGTGTTCATTCCACCTGTTGAAATCTTTTTCCATTTGATTAGTATTCGGATTCTTTTATAGTACCCCCAAACCTGCAATCAGTATAAGGATTTTTTGAGGTTTTAGCGGTGGTGGATTTGGGGTGGTTGGGTTGGGGCTTAATATTTTTTTAATTTTCTTTATTAATCCTTTTGCAATAATGATTGTCTGATCAAAGTTTGCGGTAAAAGAATAATATTGATCTTCGTATTTTGGTACTCCGTATTTGCCAGACTCAATAGCTCTCTGCAAATTTTTAAGTGCTTCTTCCACTATTTTATCCGGCGTAGTACTGAAAACATTATTAAAATAATCTACGAGCTTGTGATTTGATATGGACGCAACCAAGCGAAGCTTACTTTTAGCATCAGTCTCTATAGGACTACAGCCTCTTTTAATTAAAATGCCTTTAAGATAATTTTCGATAGCATAGCCGAAAAACATCAGTACATATCGATGTAAATCCCCATCTCGGTGATTGAATCTCCTTTTCTTCTTTAGAAGATCCCCCGATGCCAATTCTAAGTGTTCTTGTTCTAATCGCCAATAGTATGAGCGATATTTTCTTAGGAAAAACTTACCTATTTCTTCATTTCTAAAACCAGCGAGAGCCCACACCGCAGGATCTTCTGCTCTTTTTTGGTAAATAGATTTTTTTATGTCTTTTATATTCACTTCATTTATTAATCAATTTTTCAGAAATATACCAGCCAACTATTATCGCAAAGATGATTTCCATAATTTTATTTTTTCCCGTTCACATAATTAAATACTATCTTTAATTATTATTTGGATTATACTCGGGACAAACAACTTGATGATAAGCTATTATTCCGGAAATATCTTCCCTTTCGAGAATGTCTTTGTCCATTTTCACTTCATTGCCCCATGCATTACCCTGCCATCCCATCAAAAAATATTTTCCAAACCTATAATTGTTTATATGCCAAGTGTATCCATCAAGTGCCCGCACACATTCGCCAGAATGGAATTTGCTTCTTAAATAAAAATTTCCGACAGACCATAGAACTGTAGCGATTAATATTGCAAAAATCAGTTTCCTATTTTTCCCAAAATAATTCTTCATATTTTACTTCTAAAGTTATTTCTAATAGTAATACCCATAAGGGATAAGAACTTCTATTTTAGAGTATTACAATTCCGATAAAACATAGTTTTTATTTTTTCAATATTTATAATTCAATTTTATACATATCGCTTAACCTCGCCACCTCCCCATCTTTGTCTGTAATAGACACTTCATCTTTTGTAATCTCAAACCTATAAGTATTATCTTGGGCAACGATTTTTCCCTCATTAGCTTCTACTATAGGATATTCTTTAAGATTAAGATTGATTAAAACTCCGCCTGCAACAACAATCTCTTTTGCAAAAAACCTTGCTTTTTCTCTCTCCCCAATATTTAAAGCATCAATAAAAAATATTGTATTCCAATCTTTTGGCTCCTCATAATTTACTGGCTCTAAATAACCTCTTGCACTCATACTATCCGTTGACCATGCAATCTCTTTAGTAACGATCAATTTTTTTGGTAAAAATAAAAGATAGGCATTTAATATAACTGACAATACTAATGTCATGATAATTATATTTTTATTTGATAGATGCATATAATCTCTATTTAAGAGTTAATATTTCCAAAAGCTTAGCGGTAAGTCTTCTCTTGTACTTATTGTACGCCCTTATATATGGTTTGCAAGCGGTTATCTATTTCATATAAATTCCATTACATGATACTTAAAGAGCGTTACTACAATTGCACTCTTTAGATGCTTTTTGAGACACTCGGGTCTATCCGATACTAAATTGTCTCTGCGGAGAGGGAGGGATTCGAACCCTCGATGCGGTTTAACCCGCATAGCGGTTTAGCAAACCGCCGCACTAGGCCTCTATGCGACCTCTCCAAATTAACCTACAACCAATAACCAATAACTGATGACATAGGCTCAAAACACCTCCGTATTGTAAGAGAAAAGGTTGAATTTGGCAACCAAACGACACCAAATGACTAGCAGATTCCGGCTCGGAGGCCGGAATGACAATGCGAGGGACACTGGATTCCCGTCCCCGATCAAGTCGAGGACAGGCCCTCACTCGCGGGAATTACAATGCGGGGAATGGCTCTGGATCCCGTTTTTCAACGGGATGACACGCTTTTACGCGATGCCAGTCTTATTATCAGCAATCCCTTTCGGAAGCCTTATTATTTACTTCCTCATACCGCCGAATAGCACCCATAAATAGTTCTCCGAACTTGGCGAGTTTTTGGTCGCCTACTCCGTTTATTTCCAAGAACTCGGCTGGAGTCTGCGGGAGATGTGCTACCATCTCTTTCAGTGTTTTGTCTCCGAAGATAATGTATGGCGGTACGCTCAATCGTTGTGCTTCTTGTGTTCTTATAGCCCTTAACTCTTCAAATAGAGCGCTACCGCGAGCACTCCCCGAAACGGATGCACTCGCAACTTTCTGCTTTACCGCCCTAAGTGGCATCGCGTGTATTTCGAGCGGAGCTTGCTTGACGCATCCATCACAATTCCCGCAATTTTTTTTATCATATCCTTCGTCGAAGTAACGCAATAAAAACCGGCGTCGGCATCCAAAAAGAGTCCCGTATGTCAGGACGCTCTCGAGCTTTTGTTCTGCTTTTTCCCGCTCTATCTTATCTGTGACGGCGCGAATAAAATAGTCATGTTTGAATTTGTCGGCATACGAAAAAAGGAGTACGCACCGGGCAGGCAGTCCGTCGCGCCCGGCCCGTCCGGTTTCCTGATAATATCCCTCTATCGATTTCGGCAAACCGTGATGAATGACCAGTCGCACATCGGGCTTATCGATCCCCATGCCGAATGCAATAGTAGCGACCATGATGTCAATCTCGTCACGGATAAATTTTTCCTGATTTTCTTTTCTTGTTTTTTGATTTAACCCCGCATGATACGCCGCAGCCTTGAATCCATACTTCTTCAATTCGGTGACCAACTTTTCCGTATCATTGCGCGAAAAACAATAGATGATACTACTTTCGTCTTTATAGCTACTCAGTAATGATATGACCGTCTTAATCGAATCCTTTTTGGGCAATACCTCGTAACTTAAATTAGGCCGGTTAAAACTGGAAATAAAAACTTTTGCATCTTCTATATTGAGCTGCTTAACGATATCTTCGCGCACTTTTTCGGTTGCGGTGGCGGTAAGTGCGATGATCGGAACCGTCGGGAATTTGCTCCGTAACGATCTTAAGTTTCTATAATCCGGCCTAAAGTCATGCCCCCATTCGGAGATGCAATGCGCCTCGTCGACGGCAATCAACCCTATGTTCAGTGCATGCAAAAAACTCTCAAATCCCGGCACGGCAAATCGTTCCGGAGCTATGTAGAGGATCTTTATCGCCCCTTCTCTTACTTGCTCCATGACATCCGTAATCTCACTTTGAGAAAGCGTGCTGTTGATCAGGCCCGCCGCAATGCCGTTTGCGCACAGCGCATCCACTTGATCTTTCATCAACGAAATAAGAGGCGAAATAACGATCACCGCACCTTCCAAGATAAGCGCCGGGAGCTGGAAGCACAGGGATTTTCCTCCTCCCGTCGGCATCAATACGACGCAGTCTTTCCCGGTCAATACCCTCTTGATGATCTCTTCCTGCAGCGGCCTGAATTCCTCATATCCAAAATGTTTTTTAAGGAGGGTTTTCATGGCTTATCGCAAACTTTCGATCTTGTTTTTTAACTTAGCCCATCGTTCCTCTCTGCTCCCTTGGGTTTCTTTGGGAGACGACTCAAACTCCTCAGCTTCTCTCATGATTCCTTCCAGTTTCGGATCGATCCTCAATGTCCTTACCGCCATGCCTCTTCCTATTTCGTAACATGCATCTCCGATAGCTATTTCTCCTTTTTCTACTTTCTCTACCAGCTCCTTATAGCGTTTTATAAAATCAATCTTATTACCTGCCATATACTTTTTATTTTTATATTATGCACCTATTTAACATAATTGCGTAGAATACTGGATTCCCGTTTTCACGGGAATGACAATATGGGGGACAACTCATGACCTATAACCGATAACCGATAACGGAATACTGGATTCCTGCTGGAGTTTATCCCGGCAAAAGCCGGGACCCGCGTCAGAAATGACCCCGTAAAGTCCGCCCATGGCGGACCACGGGGCGAGCAATTTGCGTTAAATCTTCTTCAATTCCTTGTACGCTGCTTTTTTGTCTTTGGCTTCGAAGATATACGAACCGGAAACGATGATGTCGGCGCCCGCGTCTTTGATCGCCGGTGCGGTGGTCGCGTTCACTCCCCCGTCTATTTCTACGATACTATCGGGGTGGAGCGCTTTCAGAAACACGATCTTTTCGAGCACCTTCCTATCGAACCTTTGTCCCGAATAGCCCGGCTTCACTGCGAGTAGCTGCACAAATGGAAAATGCTCCAAATATTTTTCCGCTTTTTTGAGCGGCGTTGCCGGAACCAGTGCAATACCCACCTTTCCCTTTCCAAACCCTTTTAAAAACAGAATGTCCTGCGGGGTGATTGCCTCGACATGCACGATGACGCGCTTTGCGCCCGCCTCGAACCACCGCATGACCCACGGCTTCGGGTCTACTACCATAAGGTGTATTTCAAAATTGATGTCGGTTATCTTTTTTTCTTTCAGCCACGCCGCCAGCTTTTCGGGGTTGTTCCAGCTTTTTGGACTGCTATCGTGCGCTCCGCGGGTATTAGTAGTGGATCCCGGCTTTCGCCGGGATGACAGAGAGGAGGGCGGGGATGACACAAACTCACTAAACTTGCCGTCACTCACATCTATTTGCAGCCACCTCCGCCCACTGGCGGATTTGGGCAAAAAAGTTTGCGCTTCTTCTATGCGCTTTTTTACACAGGCGAATGCGGTGCAGTTAATTGTTGGAATGACTTTCATATTAGCGTAGCGTGTAGTATGTAGTATGTAGCATGGGGATGCTGTATTCCCGTTTTCACGGGAATGACAATGCAAAAGTGCGGGAATGACAACCTAATCAGAATGTCAGTAATTTTTCAAACCTCTCCTTGTCTTTGAATGGGCCGATGATGGCAAGGTTTAGGCCTTCGTTTTTTATAATATCCTGTGCGACGGCCTGTATTTGTTCCGCTGTTACTTCCTGCGTTTTTTTGATCAACTCCTCGGGGCTCATCATTTTTTTCTCCAATGCCTCCTGCGAACCATAAAACCCTGCCCATTGGTTTGATGTTTCCAGCCCCAGCACTAGCCCGCCGATCAAGTGTTCCTTGGCGCGCGTCAGTTCTTCGGGCGCGACCGGTTCCGCGGCCATGCGCTTCAACTCACTCACGATCGCCGCGAGTACATCGTCGATCTTTTTATGATCGATGCCCGCGGATATATCCATATAGCCGTGATCGGTCGAAAGGTCTGCGCCTGCGCCGATGTAATAGGCGGCGCCCATTTCTTCGCGCACCTTCTGGAACAGGCGCGAACTCATGCCGCCGCCGAGAATATCGGCAAGCAGTTCAAGCGCGTATTTCCGTTCGTCGAACAGGTCAAACGCGCGCACACCCATGACCAAATGTGTTTGGTCGGTTTTCTTGTTCGCTAACGCGATTTGCGGCGTGCTTTGCGATTCGCTCGTTTTTACCTTCGCCCCTTTTGTTCCCGTTGTAATGTTTGCGAAATATTTTTTTACGCCGTCGAGCGCTTCCTGTTCGTCGAACGCTCCTGCAATGACCACGATAGTCGCTTCAGCAACATAATGCTTTTTATGATATTCAACGAAGTCTTCCCGCGTTATCTTACTTACCACATCCTTGTGGCCCGCTATAGGCCACCCGGCCGGCTGATCGCCATACATCAGCGCCATGAACACATCCTGCACCTTGCGCATAGGCAGGTCTTCGTACATATTGATCTCTTCGATAATTACGCCCCGCTCCTTGTCGATCTCCGCCGTATCAAATTTTTGATTCAAATAAATATCGGACACCACATCCAATATCTGCCCAAAGTGTTTGGGGCGCGCCTTGGCGTAATAACCCGTGTATTCCTGACTTGTAAATGCGTTGTACGACGCGCCGATGCCGTCGAGTTCGCTTGCTATGGCAAACGCCGTCGGTCGCTTTTCCGTGCCCTTAAAGCACATGTGCTCTAAGAAATGCGATATGCCGCTAATATCCTTTGTTTCATATTTCGAGCCCGTTTCCACCAGTACCAGCACCGTGGTCGCCAAGCTTGCCTCCCGCGGCACCAATACTAATCGCAATCCGTTGTCCAGTGTCAATTTTTTCATATCTCCTCCATTATACACACTCCGAGACCCAAGGGGAATAAAAAAACAGGGTGCGCTACCGCGCACCCTGCATTGCTTCCATTGCCTCCATTCCTATCCGCTTTTCCCTCTGGAAATAGAGGCACAGCCGCCTCATCGCTATCAACTCGATCTGTCGGATACGTTCCCGTGTCACTCCATAAACCTCGCCGAGTTCTTCGAGCGTTTTTTCTTCGCCGTCGAACCCGAACCGCTGACGCATGATGTGTCGCTGTTGTTCCGTAAGGATTGCAAGCGCAGGCTCCACCAGTTTCCGGTTTATTTCTTCGGTGCCGAGGATATCTTCGGGGTTTGGCTTGCTACTGGCGACAAAGTCTATCATCGTCGTTCCATCTTCCCCTACCTCGGTATCGAGCGAATACATTTTTGTCTGCGCATATGCCCTTTCCATGCGGCGGACAGAGGCGCGAAGCCTCTTTATCGCTATGTCGGTGAAGAACGCGGTCTTTCGAGCTTCAGCGTATATCGAAGAGTTCTTGAAGATCAGTTGAGTGATCTCTTCAATCATCTCCTCGGTATCCGGCTTGCGGCCCAGCTTTTCTATGAGCGAAGCGGTTGCTTTCATGCGCCACGACAACAGTTCTTCGACATGCGCCGGCAAACGAATGGGCCTCGTCTTGTTCTTCAGCGCAATTTTGATCGCCTGGTGAATCCACCATGTCGCATAGGTAGCGAACTTGCAGTCGAAGCTCGTGCTGAATTTTTCAGCAGCACGCATGAGCCCCGCATTTCCCTCTTGTATGAGGTCTTCCAATGGAAGCCCCCGATACAGGTACCGTTTGGCGATCATGATCACGAGCCGCAAGTTGCGTTCGACTAGTTGTTTTTTACTCGCCGCACACCCTGCCTCCTTTTTTAAGGCAAGCGCGAATTCTTCCGGTGGGGTTAGCAACGGATAGTTCCTGAGCTCATGCAAGTAATACTGCAACGGGTCTTGGGTCGAAGCAGACACCTTGGCTACTTCCAGCTCTTCGCCGTCTTCTTCGCTCAATTCTTCGAACCCGTCCGGGTCTTCGCCCATATCATCCAGTTCTATCGCCGCGAGATCCTCTCCAGTCGGCTCTTCTTTGGGTGTTGATGCGACCGGCGCGACTATCGCACATACAGAAACTGCTTTCTTTCCGTTCCGTAGCTCTGCTTGCCTCGTTGTTTTTTCTCCATTTCTCGGCTTTACCAGTCCTTTCGGCAATGCCGGTCGGCCTTCATCCGGAAATAGCTTGATCCAGCTATCTTCCTCCAATACGAGCATGCTCATTCGTTTCCTCCTTGCGCCATGGCAGATCTATAGTTAAAAACCTTTTATATCCAGTTCGTAAATTACTGTCCCCATGTAAACACTTTCTTTTTGTTTTGTCAAACTTTCTTGCTCTGCGCCACGATTTCTTGCGTTCTTTGCAAAATACGGCTACTATATAACACATATCCGAACGGGGTGTAGTACAACGGTAGTATATGCGCTTCGGGTGTGTAAGATCCGGGTTCAATTCCCGGCACCCCGACCAGTAGTAACAAAAGTCGCCTTTCCAGGCGATTTTTGTTGTACAAAAAAAAGCGGGGTCGTTATTCCCGCTTCTGTGGTATGCCGCTTATAAAGTGCGTTTATCTTTTTTTTCTTTTCAGGATAACGCCACCAGTACCATTTTCATCCGCTATCGCCGCACACACCTCCCAGCCTTCCTCTCCGAGCTCGTTAAGTATTATTTCTGCCCCACTCCTATCATACCCTGTTTCAATCCAAATCACGCGATATTCCCACTTCTCCATTGCGCATCTCCTTTTTTCAAAATTTTATCCTAAATAGTCCTATTTTTATATAGCACTATTTTATGCAATCTGTCAATCTTCACACATGAAACTGTTTTTTCATGCTCTGCTCAACACCTTCTTCGAATTCGTCCTTAGTTTCTTTTGCCTTTTTTACCATGGCGGCAAGCTCTTCTTCTTCCATTTCGTTTAGCTGTTCAACGCGACGCTTCAATAGCACCTGTTCGTTTTTGAACGGATCCTCGATAACCTCTTCGAGCAATACCGCAAGTATCTTTCCCACTTTCGGACCCGGCTTGATGGCAAGCAACTCCATGATCTCTTCTCCGTTGATCTTGAGCATCTTCGGGGAAATAGGGTCGCGTTTTACCTTTTCTATCATAAACAGCAAGTGACGCAGTTTGTACGGCACCGCCTTGGGCACGCCGGAACCGATGCGGTCCGCCTCGCGCACTTTGATCAGGTCATCGATCGACTCGGGACCGACCCGCGCCAAAAACCGTCGCACGCCTGCTGCGCTTACTTCGCCCACATTGTAATAAAACATGTGGTAACGAATAAGGTGGATGATGGATTCGGCAATATGCTTCGGCACATGCAAACGATCCAGCATGCGCGCCGCAATGCGCGCGCCAGCCATTTCATGGTTATAAAATGTCGATGTTTTTCCGTTGCCCGCTTTTGTGCGCGGCTTTCCCACATCGTGCAACAGCGCGGCAAGTCGTATCTCCAACGCATAGTCCTTTTTTACCGCGTATTCGAGCGATTTAAGATTGTGTTCCCACACGGAATAGATATGGTGCTCGTTCTGCCCCACGCCGATGCCGTCGCGCAGTTCCGGCATAACAAAACGCAACAACCCCGTGCGTTCCAACTCCTCCACTCCCTCCACTGCCTTTGCGGTTATAATGATCTTGATAAATTCGTCACGAATACGCTCCTTGGCGATCATTTCCAACAAGCCTGCATTTTTCTGCAATGCCTGCTCGGTATATTCCTCAATCGTAAAACCAAACTCCGCAGCAAAGCGCACGGCGCGCATCAGACGAAGCGCATCTTCCTCAAAACGCTTGTTCGGATCGCCGACCGTCCGTAACACCTTGGCGTCCAAATCTTCACGGCCACCATACGGATCAATGACTTCATTTGCATCTATATCATACGCCATGGCATTCACGGTAAAATCGCGGCGAGAGAGGTCGTCTTCCACCTTGTCTGCAAACTTCACTTCGTCCGGGTGCCGCTTGTCGGAATATTTTCCTTCGATACGAAATGTCGTTACCTCGACGATCTTAAGCTTCGGATCTTCGCTTTCCGTTTTTACCGCGACCGTTCCAAAATTGTTTTCATATACATGCTCCGGAAACAATTCCTGTATTTGTTCCGGGCGGGCGCTTGTGGTTATATCCCAATCCTTCGGCTCGATGCCCGCGATCATATCGCGTACGCACCCGCCGACCAAATATGCCTCATGCCCTGCCAATTTCAAGACCGCGCAAATGGCGCGCGCTTCTTTGGGTATTTCGAACTGTTTTGTTTCCTTTTTCCGCATGAATTTGCATTGTCATCCCGAGCCCTTTGCATTGTCATCCCGATCCGCCAGCCGGCGGAGAGGGATCTGATGTTATACGGCAGATTCCTCGACTCCACGGAGTACCGCTCCACTCGGAATGACAACATAGAGCTTGTATTTCCTTGACGAATCTTGTCTTTTGTTGATTTCCATTATACACTATACGAACGGAAAACTTAAAACAATGCACCCGTAGCTCAATTGGATAGAGTAGCTGCCTTCGAAGCAGTCGGTTGGGGGTTCGAATCCCTCCGGGTGCACAAAAAATACAATTATTTTTTGTGTACCCGAGTGGGCAAACTGCTTTGCCCACGCGAGGGACTCGAACGACGGATCCGCCAGTTGGCGGAGCACCATCAGATGGCACACGCGAGTCGGTGCCCAGACCCATTACGCGCGACGACGCATAATGGAGTCGCGGGCGAGTCCCTCCGGGTGCACATCCTTTGACTAATAACCAATAACACATGACTAATAACAAAGGTTGCAAACAGACACTGATTATTATAAAGTATCTGTTATAGGTCATATGTTATTTGTTGTAAGTTACCTATACGCCCCTGTAGCTCAGCCTGGTAGAGCACCTGCCTTTTAAGCAGTGTGTCGATGGTTCAAATCCATCCGGGGGCACATCCTTTGACTAATAACCAATAACGAGTAACTTATAACAAAGTTGCAAATACATTCTGGTTGTTATAATGTATGCGTTAAAGGTTAAAGGTTAAAGGTTATAAGTTATCAGTTAATTGCGCACCTCTAGCTCAATTGGTAGAGCAGGGGCCTCTTAAGCCCAAGGTTCTGGGTTCGATTCCCAGGGGGTGCACAAAAAACAAAAACCACCGCAGATGCGGTGGTTTTTGTACTGTGTGTTTTTATGCGATTGGCAGAGAAACATAGAATGTTATCTTATCTCCTTTCGAATCAAACCATATTCTACCGCCTAAAATTTTCGCATATCCTCTTGCGATATAGAGACCCAATCCGGCACCAGCGATTGCCGTGGTATCAATATTTTTTCCTCTAAAAAACTTGGTAAAGACGGCGGGCTGATCTTCGCCCAAGATACCAAAGCCAATATTACTCACCTGTATCAACAACTCCTTATTATCAATAATTGCATTGATATCAACCGTACTTTTTTCCTTGCAGTAAATAATCGCGTTTTCAATGAGCGCCTGCAGTATCTTTTTTAATAATGCAGGGCTTGTAGTAATTCTCATGGACTCAGGAATACTATGGATCTCAAGAGCTACATCTTTATCCTTCGCCTTAATAGCCATGTCCTTAATGATACCACTCAGTATATCACCAAGTCCGACATCGTCTTTTTCAACAGCCACTTGTTTTTGATCTATCCGTGAAACTTCGATAAGCTCTTCGCTTAACTTATTTACGCTCTGGATCGCTTGATATGCTTTACCCACCTGCCCCTTAATGTCTTGCACGTTTTCTTTATCTAACGCAGATTCCAACATCCACAACGCTTTGGCAACCGGAGTGCGGATTTGATGCGAAGCATAGGCGAAATCGGAATGAAGGCGATGTGCCTCCCTCTCCTGTGAAGCATCCCGGAATATGATGATCGCTCCGGACACCACACCATCATGTTCAATAATCGGTGCGGCACTGTCGCTGATCGGTATTTCACTGCCATCCTTTTTTATCAAAATAGTATCACCTTCCATTGAAAAAGGTTTACTATGCAGCATTGCCTCTTCAATAAACATAATATTTTCTTCCCGATCGCGTTCACGAATAAATTTTACAACATCGCGGAATGGCTTACCCAAGGCCTCTCCCTGAGACCATCCAGAAATTGCCGTTGCGGTCTTATTCCATAATACAATATTCCATGCCCGATCGATTGCCACAACACCGTCGCCAATACTCTCCATAAGTGCTTTGCTTTTATTCAACTCCTTCCGTAACTCTTCGGATATACTACTGATCTGCGCAGCATCTTTGATCAATGTTTCGGTCATCACATTGAACTCGTTTCCCAGCGTACCTATTTCATCGTTCGACAACCCGACAACGCGCTTCGTAAGATCTCCTTTCGCAATGGCGGCTGCCGTATTCGTCATTGCGACGACAGGGCGCACAAATATTTTTATAAAAAGAAATGAAACAAGCCCAATCATTAGTATAATGAGCAACACCATAAATGCAGTTGTTCTCAATGCAATGCTCGTTGCGGGACCAAAAACGACCCTGGTTGGCGCTTTGGCAATTAAAAGCCACCCATTGCCCTTATACGACAAGAAACCCAATGAGGGGGCATGTGTTATTAAATATGGCTCGGTATCTCCTGCATGCTCTCCGATGGTCGTAAATGAATTTTGTTTCCCCCTATATCTCTGCCTATCATTTTCAACGGTTTGATCGCGAGTAAATAAATTCGCAGGATCATCCCGATTGGTAGCGATGAGCACGCTTTGGGCGTCATACAGATCAAGCTCAGCCGATATACTAACGGTATGCAACGCCTCGGAAATGACCGGCCATGACATATTCCCTATAATAACGCCTTCTACAATCCTTTTACCTGATTCTTGCTTAATCGGAGCGGCGAAAATAACCGTCGGCTTCCCAGCATCTTCAGATGTGACCATGCCGGAATAATATGTCCCTCCTTCAAGCGCCTTTTCATACGCGATATTACTAACGGGCTCTTGCTTGATCGATTTACCGACCTCATCGGCACGTGTCGAAAGAATTATTGTACCGTTTCTATCCACCACAAAAAGAATATCCCATGGCCCGGTCAAAAAGGTAAGCTCTCGCATGCGCCGATTGATTTCTGGTTGAATATTTTTTTCGCCACCTAAGAAACGCTCGAGATCCTCCTCTTCTCCCATAGTCTGCAAGGTCAGCAGATAATTATTGAATATACGGTCTATCTTGTCGATCGTCTCAACGGCGGATATGGTTTGCTGAGCGCTGATATTTTTTTTCAGAATCGAGCGAGTTGAAGTAAAGATTAAAAACGAAGTGACCATAATCATTACGGTAGCACCCCCGCCAAAGATAAGCGCAACTTTTGTTGTTAATTTCATAAAATAGCAACGCAATCTACTGATTGGATCGGAATAGATCGCGAATAAATCGTGGTTCAACCATGGCATCGGTATCGACCGTCTTCGATGATTTGCCTGACAGTTTGATGAAATTGTCGACCGCCCGCATATTTCCATACAGCGACTGAGACCCGGGCGCAAACGTAAATGCGGTTCGATTATCGGTCGCATCAAGCACGGAAATGCCCTTGAGTTGCGCCAGGATGTCTTCCGGAGAAGACCCAAGCTCTTTCGCGACAATATCATTTGCCTCCATGGGATTCGCTTTCCAAAAATCAATGGCACGAAAATAGGCCCTAACAATGGCCTGCACCTTATCGGGATATTGATCGATAAAATCGGCCCTCATTGTAAGCACGTCTACCACCACTCCTAACGCATCCGCAGAAGAAAACAATAACGTTCCTCCGCTCTTTTTGATCGCCTTCGTCATGTACGGTTCATACGTGACCGAGGAATCGACATCACCGGCAACGACTGCATCCGCCGCTTGCTCAGCGGTCAGATTGACCGGTATGATATCTTCGAATTTCATATCATACCGGTCCAAGGCATACCGAAGGAAGAATTCCTCAATAGTCCCGCGCTCAACACCCACCTTTTTCCCCTTCAAATTCCGTATCGAGGAGATACCGGGCCTGGCGATGATCCCGTCGGCCCCATTGCTCTGATCAATCGCAATGACCGCCATGTTATCAATCCCTTCATATGCATCGGTAACGCAATCGAATGTAGGATTGAATTTCCCTTGAATCTCGCCAGATCGATAGCCCCGCAAGAGCTCCGTCAATCCCGGATAGCGTCGCACCTCCACATCGAGCCCCTCATCTCTGAAATACCCCTTCTTATCTGCAATGATCAGCCCGAGGTATCCCGGCCAATCAACACGTCCAATAACAATCTTCTCTTGAGTAGTAGTAGTAGTAGTAGTAGTAGATTTCCAATACCCATACCCATACCAGGCAATAACAAGGGCAATGATTGCTATTACAATAAAATATAATGATTTTTTATTCATTTTGATTTTATATAAATTTCCACAGACTTCTGTCTAAGGATTTAAATGAGGATTTTTAAAAGTGAGGTTTCGATGCGACTCATATATCGCCATTGCAGTAAGTATACCACTACGAATCAATAACTAAAAATAGTTCTCCATACCTATACCCAATTATCTACTCTATTTAGATATATGCTATGTGGTAAGGCAGAGTGCCTAATCAATGCGAAATTAAGCATTTGCAAGGGCTCTTTGTAGGCCGGGGCTTGATTGATAAAATTCCCAGAAGCGTGCAAGGTATGCTTTTAGGCGGTTCGATGTTTTACCGTCTATGCGCACCAAAAAGAAAAGTACCGCTTATAAGCGGTACTTTTCTTTTTGGAATTTTAAATTTAAAATTTTTAATTTCAAATTATTTCTTCGCCTTTTTGTATTCCCCGAGGGTTTCCATTTCAAAGAAGCTTTCCCGCTTTGTGTAATCTTCCGTACGCTTTACGATCTTTACCATCATGGCGACCGCCTTTGCCGGGTGCTTTCCTGCCGCTGTTTCGTCGGACAACATGACCGCATCCCCTCCCTCAAACACGGCATTAGCCACATCGCTCACTTCGGCGCGCGACGGATGCTCGTGGTCTACCATCGACATCATCATCTGCGTCGCGACAATCGCCGGCTTGTTGTGCCAGTGCGCATGCCGTATGAGGTTCTTTTGAATGATCGGCAGGTCTTCCATAGGGATCTCTATGCCAAGATCTCCGCGGGCGATCATAATACCGTCCGATTCTTCTATGATCGCGTCTATGTTGTCGAGCGCCAATGCGCGTTCGATCTTGGCTATGATCTTGATCTTTTTATCCGGAAATACGCTTCGCAGTTTTATAATATCATCCGCAGATTGCACGAACGACAATGCGATATAATCAGCTCCCTGCACCACGCCGAACTTCGCGTCCTCGATGTCCTTTTCGGTCACGCCTCCGCATGTCAAATTCGTGCGCGGCACATTGATTGCCTTGCGCGAAAACAATGTACCCTCGGTTACCACCTTTGCATAGATCTGCGATCCCTGCACATCCGTAATAACCAGCTCCATATCTCCGTTCGCCAAATAGAACGGTTCACCGACCTTCACATCGACATGCAAATACGGATCGCCGATCGGTATCACTCCTCCCGGTTCATACTCCTTTTGCTCATATGAAAAAACATATGTTTTGCCCTCTTCGAGTTCTACACCTTCCGTCGGCAGCTTTCCTACACGGATCCGCGGGCCTTGCAGGTCCTGCAGAATCTCGACGGATGTCCCCAACTCCTTGTTTATGCGTTCGATGTTCGCCTTTCTTAGCTGATATTCTTCAACTGTGCAATGCGAGAAGTTCATACGCGCTATGTTCAACCCGGCCTCGGTCATGGCCTTCAATTCTTCGTATGACTCGGATTTTGGTCCGATGGTCGCTATTATTTTTGTTTTCATGGTCTTGTTTTTGATTAGCGTAAGTTTACCAGTATATTCCTTTTGTCTTTTTTTGCAATAGTGCAAAAAAATGCCCGGCGCTTGCGCGTCGGGCGGTTTTTTATTGATCACACTTCCGTATGGCTTTGCATGATCTTCGGATACATCTCAAATAGCGTAAACAGGACCGCCAGGACCACCGGCCCCACGAAGAATCCAATGATCCCGAAGAACTGCAACCCGCCCAATGCGGAAAACAAAATAATCAAAGGATGTATTTTTATGCCCCTGCCTATGAGCATGGGGCGCAACAGATTGTCTACCGTTCCCACGATTCCCACTCCCCACACAGCGAGTATCGTTGCCGCAGACATGTGCCCGATCAATGCCAGATACGCAACTGCCGGCACGATGACCAAGCCGGTGCCGATTGCGGGAACCATCGCGGCAAATGCGGCAATACTGGCCCACAATACCGGATTGGGCATACCCACAAGCGCAAACCCGAGACCCGTCAAAACACCTTGCAGTAGCGCAACCAGAATAGTTCCTTTTGTTACCGATGCTATGGCCGCCTCCACCCTATCGAGCAATTCGGCACTGTGTGCATCCTGCAGTGGGCTTAACGCCAATATCATTTTTCTAAAGGTCTCCTCGTCTCTAAAAAGAAAGAATAATGTGAACAGCACCAGTACGAAATCAACCATGGTCGTTGCGACGCTTGAAAATATCACTCCCAAATTGGTAACCGCCCATTGCAACCCCTTGCCGAGATATTGCCCGATATCTTCAGAGAGCGCGGGGGCAAGTTGCGGCGCATACCGTTGCAAGGCAGTGCCTGTTTTTGCCACAATGCCGTTTCCCATGTCTTCATTGGCAATCAGCAGGTAGAGATCTTTTGCTTCCTCAAATATTTGGAACCCGAAAAAACCCAACGGAATCAACACCACCATCATGACGATCAATGTCGTAATCAACGCACTTGTATTCCGGTGTCCGCCGAACAGATGTCGTACTCGCAAATGCATTGGTTTGAATATGATCGCAAACATAATGGAAACGAAGAACATGCCGGCATAGGGGCTCAACAAAACAAGCCCGGCAACCGTCATCACGCCCAACAAGATAAAAAAGAAATTGTGCTGTATTTTTTCTTTGGTCACATTTTTAGCGTTAGGAGTATGGAGGTATGAGTTCCGATAGAATGCTTTATTATAACCCTCTTTCCCTATTATTCATACCTCCAACCTCAAGCCTCACGCTCTCATGGTTTTTTAAGAAAGACCTGTGTCAGGATAATATAATCATTCACGACCGCAGCCCCAATAGCACCCTCTTCAAAATCCGCGGTCAGTATGTTTCGCTTATGCCCCTCCGAAGCCATCCAATCGGCCGTTGATTCACTTGCGATCTCTTGCACGCTCCGCCATTCCCTATTTGCCCAGTCCAGCTGCTCCTGCCCCCGCATGAGGGCGATTCGCTCATCGAGCATCGCCTTAATGCGTATACGGGCCTCCTCGATCGTTTCTCCCTGCTGCCCCTCTGTTTCTTTTGTCGTAGCACAAGGAGGCACCGCTTCCTCCGCCCGATAGATCATATTTTTTGTCATCGGCAATATGATAATGTTTTCTCCTGCAAGCCGATAGCGCACGCCCGAGCGCTCCAACCGCTCTCCCGATTTGAATCCGAACACAAATCCCTCGTGCCGTATGAATGGGTAAAGACATGCCACATCGGGGTTTGTGATTACCTCGTTATCTCCCGCCTGATCGCTACTGTGCGCACGCGCCACCGTAGCAACTTGCTCGTTCCACCGGAGTATGCCAAGCCCCTGTTTTTGCCGCTCCAGATTAACCATGTCAAAGGTTGCCTGCTCTATGGCCGCCAGATCGTAGGCCGGCCGAGAATCGATCTGATATTCCGGCCGCTCCGCCACAAGGACGGCATCCTGCCCGATCAATGGAGTTGATGTCGCAACCTTTACGGTTAATGTCTCGCTTCCCGCTTCCATTCGATCCACTTCCGCCTGCCGCACCAACAGGTCGTTAATAACCTTTACTGTTTCTTCGTCCGCCACTCCCGTGACTGGCAGCCCACTCGCCTGCTGAAATCGACGCACGGCGTCACGCGTCAACGAAAAAAAGTTCCCCGTGGCAAACCCTTCTCCTAAATATCCCCGCCGGATAAGAAATTGCTGCAACTTTTGAACTTCTGCGCTCCCCTTTATCCCATATGCCAAATTAACCGATAATTGTGGCGTTACTGCTGTCATCGCTGATAATTGGCGTTGCAACTCGATGACCTGCGCCATCAACACCTGTATCTGCGCCGTTAACTCTCCTATCGATGCGGCTTTTGCCGCGCCGCCCGGAAACGCGACTCCGGCGAAGAATACGACTGCGAGCAGACCCCCGCATGCGGTTTTTTTACAATACATTTTCATATTAAGAATGTTTGTCATCCCGGTCCGTTCGACAAGCTCAGGGTAAAACTCCGGCCGTGATCTATGTTTTTCCATCTTTGATCCACTTAAATATTCACCCTCTGGATTCCGGCCTTCGCCGGAATGACAAAAATGTAAGAAAAATTATCTTGATATTATTCTTTCCATATAGTATACTCAATTTTACTAAGCGGTAGTAGTTCAGTGGTAGAACGCCTCCTTGCCAAGGAGGAGGTCGCCGGTTCGAGCCCGGTCTACCGCTCAGAGAAGAAAAATCGCCTCCGGCGATTTTTTGATTTTTATAGATTCCGGCTTCCGCCGGAATGACAACTTATGCGATTTTTTGACATATGGATTCCAACTGTCCGCCACCTGCCAACCGACAGGCAGATAGCGGACAGACTTAGGCCGGAATGAAGCCCTGCCCATGGCTTTTAAATAGGATTTGTGGTATTATAGGTTTCTGAATAGGGACTGAAACTAAACAGGTTTTTATTCGTTCTATATGTTAGATGGCGAAGAAAAATCCATAATCGACCGCGCCATTGGGGGTGATACCTTGGCTTTTGGCCTACTGTACGATAAATACCACGGTCAAATCTATCGTTTTGTCTATCTTAAGGTCAGCCATCGTGAGGAAGCCGAGGATATCACCCACCATGTTTTTTTAAACGCATGGCAACACATAGCAGGCTATAAACACAGAGGCTTCCCTTTTTCGAGCCTGCTCTACCAAATTGCCCGCAATAAGGTCATCGACCATTACCGGACCAAAAAATCCACCATCGATATTGAAGGCCTTCATGAAGCGGATATTCCCCGCCATGAGTCTTCCCTCGAAGATGCCGTGCATTTCCAATTCCAGGTCGCTACCGTAAAGGAGGCTCTAAAGCAGCTCAAGCAGGACTACCAAGACATCATCATTATGCGGTACATCGAAGAGCTCAGCCCTTCCGAAGTGGCCCGCATCCTCAAAAAACCTGAAACTACAGTTCGCGTGCTCCAGCACCGGGCCATCAAACAACTCAAGGCATTATTGAATAAAGACGCATAGCATTCATGAAAACTGACATTTTCAAAACTTTACGGGAGTTGAAACACATTCATCCCGATTCCGACTACGCAAAGCATTCCCGAATGCTCATTTTGGCTTCCCCTCAGCAATCACCGGCGCACGCCAATGCATTGCGCGTTAGTACATTTTTCCGCATTTCGAGCATTGTCGGTTTGGGACTTATCGGAATATTCATGATCCTTGGCGGCACCACCTACATCAACGAAACCTATTCCCCGCTTGCGCTTGAAGGCCTCAATCATCGCAGCTTGATTGCCGAGGCGGACGAGATCAATGCTTCCATAGAGGTCACCCTTGAAACCATCGATTATCTCGACACTTCCAATCAAACCACGCTGACCAAGATCGCAGAGATCAGCAAGTCGGAATCCCCTACTGCTCCTGCTGCAACTATGATGCTTGCAGCGCCCGCAGATACGGCATCCGCAACGACAACTACTGACATAGGCGCGTTCCTTATCAAAAGCGATTCGTCGGAAATATCAGCAGAACGACAAATCAATGACATACTCGATGAAGTATCCCGTTAATACCATGAAACACACACGAATCACATTATTTATTTCTTCTTTTGCCATCGCGATATTTGGCGGTCTTTTTATGTCTGCTCCGAGCGCACAAGCCACGGAAATCACCGCATCGCTTATCAATACCGCAATCGCAAAGGAAGAATCAGCAGAAACCCTTACCGCAGAACAGCGCAAGGCCATCCTTAAAGAGGTCATTTCCGCCTCTCAAAACGAGATCAAGACCCTTACCGACACGCTGAACGACCTCAAGCTCGACGATGCATGGTCTTTGGCGCGCGATCATTTTGTCGCCACACTTGCAACATCCAGCAAATATTATGCCGGCTTGGAAGCCAGACTCGCCAAGGAAGATATTTCTTTGGATGAGATCAAAGCCATTGCTACCGACCTGAAAGCGTGGAGAGAGACGACCTACACCCCCGCTCTGAAAGAGACCGGCAATTTGATCCTTATCATTCAAACCGAAACCGTACATGGCGTCGTGCAACTCCGCGCCATTAAGATCGGCAACGACATCAAAAAGTTGGACAAGCAGAAACTTGTGAATACCGACGCACTCAAAAAATATCTTACACAGGCAGAACATTCGTTAAAAAATGCGAAAATACTAACCGACAAGGCAAAGGGTATCTATTTTACCACCAGCGTCGCACCGCTCCAGCCGAAAAAAGAAGTCTCAGCCGAAGAGCTTAAGCCCATCGCACCGCAGGAGCAATCCCCTGCCGAAGAACTTGCCGAGATCGATTCACAAGATCAAGTAAGAGACCTCGCAAAGGAATCACTCAAAGAGATTAAAGCCGCGTACGAATTGTTCTTCAAGATGAACGATCGGATCAGGAAGTAAATCGGTAGCAGGTATAGAGTATACAGTATAAGGTATACGGTATAAAAAAAGGCCGCTTCATTGAGCGGCTTTTTCATACTGCCATGGGCTGGAATTCGATGCGCTCCGCATTTCCTTCGTTGTCCCTAAACACGATTTCTCCCCGCAACCGTTCGCCTGCAAGTATGCGCGGAAACCATATTCTATCCTCGGGCCACATCTCATGATATGGAATGTCCGTGATGGCAAACCGTTCCGGCATCATCTCTTCCGTCTCCTGCGGTTCGCCGCCCCATTCTCGCACTATGAACACATGCGCACGCTGGTTCCACTCGGGCTTCAGATTAAAATGGAAGTCGATAATTGCGACCGGCTCCAGCTGGTCAATATCTACCACAACCCCCCGCCCGTTCTCGCTATTTGTCTCCTCAAGCAATTCGCGTATTGCCGCAACTCTTATTGCCTCGCCTGATTCGACCTTCCCGCCGTAGCCGTTCCATCTATCCTTTCCGAATCCTCTTTTTTTCTTTGCCAAATAGATGTTTCCATCCCTTACCAGTAGGCACAGCGTAACTTCCCTGTTTATTGTCGCCATAGTTCATTCCCCCTATTATTATTTGCTATATCCATTATGGCATAAACAAAAATACCCACGCAAGCCCTGTAGTGAATTTTCGACTTCGCTTTCCTTTGGAAAGCGTACGCAAGTACCGTCGAAAATCTACTACGGGGCAAGGGGGTATTTTTGTTTATGCTTCATGCCACGAGATCCTGAATCCGCCGGCTGGCGGATCAGGATGACCCTTGGATGCGGGTCATTTGACTGCGTCCTTGAAGGCCTTTGCAGCCTTGAACTTCGGCGCGATGGATGCCGCGATCTGGATCTTTTCACCAGTCTTCGGGTTTACACCCATGCGAGCGGCGCGCTTGGTGGCTTTGAAGCTTCCGAAACCGGAAACCGCAACTTCCTCTCCGCGTGCCAATGCCTTGGTGATGGTATCGAATACCGCTTCTACAGCCATAACCGCCTGCTTCTTCATTTCGATGCCGGCTGCCTGCTGTACTGCGTCGATCAATTCTACTTTGTTCATTGAGCAATGCGCATGTCCCCAACTGATTACGGATCAACGAAATTCGTGTCCCCGCACCTGTCGGATAATGCTTTTTCCTACCTCGACCTTTGACTTATTTACTTATAGTCAAATTATATAGTATTTATGCGGTGTAAACAATAGTTTTGGGGGATATTGACCATAGCGGTACTTTAGTGGTGTATTAGAGTCCAAAGCGCAGAATAAAAAACAACTCGTCGAATGGTGACGAGTCGTTTTTTATTTCCGTTATGGATTCCTCCGCCAGTGGGCGGACGGGAATGACACGCTAAACGCATTGTCATCCCGTACTCCGATACGGGATCCAGTATGCGTTACAATCAGGACATGGATTCCCGTTTTCACGGGAATGACAAAAGCGGGACGCATTGCGTCCCGCCTTTTTGTTACCCGTTATGAGTTATTGGTTATCGGTCATTGGTTACCGCGCGTATTCGACAGCTCGCCCATTCGTCCGCCAGCCGGCGGATCAGGGCGCGCAGTAGTGTCCGCCCTATCGGGCGTACTCTACTGCGCGCCATTCGATTACACTCATGACTTCGCCGTCATATGCGCGCATTAGCGCGCATATTCGACGGCTCGCATCTCGCGGATGACTACTACTTTTATTTCGCCGGGGTATTTTAACTCGGCTTCGATCTTATTGGCCACATCATGCGCCAGCTGGAATGCGGCAAAATCGTCCATCTTTTCAGGGGTTACGAAAATGCGCAGCTCCCTGCCGGCCGAGATTGCATAAGCCTGCTTCACGCCGCTAAACTCGCCTGCGATCTTTTCAAGCTCCTCAAGACGCTTAATGTAATTGTCTATATTCTCGCGTCGGGCACCCGGTCGGGCTGCCGACAAGGCGTCGGTCGCCGCAACGACATACGCCTCGGGCGAAGCAAACGGATAATCCTCATGATGCGATTCCATTGCCTGGATCACCTTTTCACTGATGTTATATTTCTTCAATATCTTTTGTCCAAGCTCCACATGGCTTCCCGCGACCTCATGGTCTATCGCCTTGCCAATATCGTGCAGCAATGCCGCTTTGCGGGAAACATCCGCATTTATGCCAAGCTCCGATGCGATCATGCCCGCTAAATGTGCCGCTTCTATGGAATGCACCAACGCGTTCTGCCCATAGCTCGTGCGGAAATGTAGGCGACCCAGAAGCTGGATCAATTCCTTCGGGAGGTCATAAATGCCTACCTCATGGGCTGCCTGTTCGCCTATCTCAAATGCACGCTTAGTCAGCTCATTCTTTGACTCCTCCACCTTTTCTTCGATGCGCGCCGGCTGAATGCGGCCGTCCTTCAACAACTTTTCAAGCGTCAGCCCCGCGACCTCGCGGCGCATCGGGTCAAACGATGAAATGACAATGTAATCGGGAGCCTCGTCGATAATAAACTCCACGCCCGTCAGACGCTCAAGGGCTTTGATATTGCGCCCTTCCCGGCCGATGATCTTTCCTTTCAGATCTTCGTTCGGCAGGTGAAAAATACTCGTAGTCACTTCTGCTACATGACTGCGACTATATCGCTGGATTGCGGTCGTTAAAATATCGAGGCTCTTTTTTTCCAGCTCTTCCACGCGCTCGTGCTCCAACTTTTGTACCATCTGCACGAGATCCTTTTGATACGCTTCCTGCGTGCGCTTGATAATGATCTCGCGCGCCTGCTCCGTCGTCAGTCCGGCGCTTTTTTCCACCAGATCTTCCGCCTTGCGCTTTAGGTCTTCAATCGCACCTTCCTTTGCCTTCAGCTGCGTGGCTTCTTCGTTGAGCCGATTTTCTTTTGTGCGGACATTGTGCAGGTCCCGCTCAAACGATTCCTCTTTCTTTACGAGCCGCTCTTCCATGCGGTCTATTTGGCTCTTTCGCTCGCGCTCTTCGCGCTTTGCCTCCTCTACGAGCGCAGACGCCCGCTCCTGACCCTCGAGCACTATTTCCTTTGCCTTTACCTTTGCTTCATCGATCTGTCGCTCGATGATCTGCTCTATATTATTTTTCTTCTTCAGCCCGATTGCCTGCCGAGCGTAGTAGCCTCCGACGGCCCCCCCGACAACCAAAACGATCCACAACAATGGATTTTGATACATAATAGTCTATTGTTCCCCAACTTCTTCCTTGATACCTCCCACGAATTCATCGGGAACAGGTTAAATTGCATACCTTAAGTATACCCATTTTCCACTAAAAGTAAAAACGGCATTTTCCGTGAAAATAAACCGTTTCCCCATGCACTATTCCCCTCGGATTACGAGCATCAAGTCCGCCACATTAAAACTTTTGTTCTTTACCTGTATCAAATTCCCGCTCTTTTCAAAGAAACTAAAGGATGCATGCAATGCCAATGCCTCGCCCGCCGATTGCCCCGCCCGCTTTGCCGCCTTTAGCGCATAGCCGTCGGCTATTGCCCCTGCAGCGTCGGAATTGTCATGCCCATCGCTTGCGTATGATATCGCCACGATATCGGCAAGCCTTTCCGGCATTGCCTCACATGCCGCAATCACCCCCAGCGCAACTTCCTGATTTCTACCCCCTTTGCCCGGTTTTTTGCCCGCAGGGACATCGCTCAGCGTTACCGTTGTTTCGCCGCCCAACAAAATCGCCTCCCCTTTTTTGATCGTCCGTACGATCGGCACGAGCGCATGCTTTGCCTCGCCTTCAAATATAAGTGTTTTTACCTTCGCCTTCAGCCCGAGCCTTTTCGCCATATCAGCCATCGCCCGCACCGCATCACTATTGGAAACAAACAATACATTTTTTGCATTTTTAAAATAGCGGCCTTCCTTAGGCGTTTCCTTTAACGAGATACCTTTTTTCGATACGCCATATTTTTTCAGGATCGCCTCTGCACCCGCCTTGGTGGTCGTATCCAATATCGTCGGACCCGATGCGATCATTTCCATATCGTTCCCGATTACATCGGAAGCCATCAAGGTCAATAGCGTTGCCGGATGGATCGCCTTCGCCAAATTACCTCCCTTGATATCAGATACATGCTTGCGTACCGTGTTCAGCTCGATGATGTTTGCACCCGCCTTGGTTAGCTCTTTAAATACGGTCGTCGATGCCTGCAGCTCATCATCCGATGCAACAGCCAGTGCCGAGCCGCCTCCGCACATAAACACGATCACCAAATCATCCGTATTTAAGTCACGGACCATATGCATGATCTTTTGCGTTGCCGCTACATTTTTCGGAGACGGCAACGGATGGGTACCGGTCAATAATTTTAAATTTGAAATTTTAAATTTGAAATTCGGTTTTTCTACATCCAGTGCGATGCCTTTGGTCAGGTGCTTGCCCAATACGCGAGCCACGGCAACGGTTGCCAGAGCGGAGCCCTTTCCGATACCCACCAAAAACACCCGCTTATAGTCATTCAGGTCTATGCGCACATCTTCCGCTTTTTTATCAAAGACGCGCACCGTCAATACGCCCTTGGCCACCGTGATGCGGCTTTTGATGGCCGTTTGTATTTCTATGGCAGCGTAGCCTGCTTCAACAATCTGCAACGCTTTTTTGCGCAGTGCGGTTTTTGCGAGTTTTTTTGTGTTTTTAATATGGGACATGGTTTTAATTGCACCCTCTTGTCATTCCGAGCTTGCCGAGGAATCTGCTTCAGATCCTTCGGCTCCTCCGTCTGCTGACGGATCCGCTCAGGATGACAGCGAACACATATTTATTTAAATAGCAATAATATGATCGGGGCGGTTATGAACGACATAAGTGTTGCAAACACGATCGCGTTACCCACCAACGCCGTGTTCAACTTGAACTTTTCCGCTATGACGAATGTGGTTACCGCAACCGGCATAGTCGCCAGCAGCACCGGTATCTCCGCAGATACACCCTTTGCGAAGTATGCATATATCCCGAAGACCACCAGCGGAAATACGATCATTTTCAGCGCCGTGATAAACATGACCATATGCAGGTCCTTCTTGAGAAACTTCCCGTACAAAAACCCTCCCAATGCAAACAACGCAACGGGCGAAGATGTACTGCCGAGCATTTGCATGGTCTTTTTTAGGCTCGCCACAGCTGCGTGCTCCACCGGCACAAAACTCAACGCTATACCAAGCGCCACAGACAACACCAGCGGATTTTTTAAAAATGCCATCAGTTCATCCTTAATACCATGGTCTTTGGTGTGCCAATAGCGCACGACCAATATAGAAAGTACCAACGGGATGATGAGGTATATATTCCCGACCAAGGCCGCCGCCGGCACCTGCCCTTTCCCGAATCCCACTTCAACCAATGCAATGCCCATGTAGAGCGTATTACCAGTTGCCGCAGTCAAAAAGATTGCCGCCTTGGTGTCGCGCTTCATAGCAGTAAACAACGAAAGCACCACAAATAACACAGCCAAAAATGCCGTCATGCTCGCGAGGCTCGCCAGCGTAAGCCGTATGATCTCGGGACTTCGAAAATTGATATCCCACAGACTGACCACGATCAGCGCTGGCAAGGCCGCGTAGTAGGCAAATGCATTTGCCTGATGGACCCAGTCCCCCTCCATGACCTTTGCCTTTTGGAATAGCCAGCCGGCAAAGATAATCAGAAATATCGGCAGTGAAACTAATATGGTGGATAGCATATCTGTCATTATAGCACCTTTTCAAGGCGCTTGTCGTTCAGTATATTTTCTTCCTTCGCCAACATTTCTTTTGCTTTTTCCTCGCCATACCATTTTATATAGAAATACCTTCGGGACTTTTTAAACTCCTCTACTTTCCTTCTTTTTGACACATCACTCTTCCCATAGAAATGAACCACTATGGCATCATATACAAAAAATATACCATACCCCTCTTTCTTCAATGAATTACAAAGGTCTCCTTCCTCAAAATATAAAAACAGATGCTCGTCAAACCCTCCCACTTTCTCATACGCGTCGCGCCGAATAAAAAGTGCCGAACCGATAATTGGGTCATGCTCAAGAAATGCAATATTTTTCATTATACGAATTCCGAAGTACCGTTCAAAAAATTCCTTCCAGACAAACTGCTTCGGCCAAAATGGCTTCTTGTGCCAAAAAAAATTTTTCTCAGGCAATAGCACCCGAGGACCGCACATACCCGCTTCGGGATGCGCCTCCATAAAATCAAACAATATCTTTATGGCGCCTTTTTCTATATGCGTATCGGGATTTAATGCGAAT
This sequence comes from Candidatus Wolfebacteria bacterium RIFOXYD12_FULL_48_21, assembly GCA_001793945.1. Taxonomy (GTDB): domain Bacteria; phylum Patescibacteriota; class Minisyncoccia; order UBA6257; family UBA9933; genus UBA9933. Next base: position 66,618 of record MGIW01000005.1, on the reverse strand, counting down.
ATATACTTGCTTTCCAATTTCTTCGACAATGCATTGTGCCCACCTCCAAACCCAAGATTTTTACCGGAATACTGAAAATCCACGAGCTCCCCTTTGTAACTATCTTCGAGATCGCGCAGATCATCACCTGAGCCGTTTTCCAGCACAATTACCCGATACACAATACCGGAATCCCGCATGTCTTTAAGCACCGACTCGATACAGCGCGATAAATATGCCTTTGTTTTGTAATTGACGATCTGTATTGCAATATCAATCATAACTTTTTACTGGATTCCGGCCGGAGTTTTACCCTGATCCGCCAGCTGGCGGACGAACGGGCCGGAATGACAAATATATGAGCATTATGCTCTTCTGATGCCAAACCAAATTCGATCACCTTCGAGCACCAGCTCGGAGTACGCATCAATATGTTCCGGATCCTGGGCAAATATGATTACCTTTGCCCCCACTTCCTTTTTCAATAATTCTTCATATTTTTTGACCATATCGCCCAATGCGGCGCTGTCGACAAACAGGGTTATTTTGTCCTTCGGCTCATAGCCTGCATCCTGCCGAAGCCCTTGGATCATGCGCACACTTTCGCGAATGATTCCCTCTTCCAACAGTTCCGGTGTGATACGCGTATCGAATTCGACAATGCCCTCGACGGATTGCTTTATGATGATATTCTTTACATTTACTTCGTCGGCAAGGATCGCCAACAGCTCCTTATTTGTCTTCAATCCTGCGACGGTCGACTGGACCGTCAATGAAGACAATGGCTGCCGCACCTTGATGCCCAACTGCGCGCGCTTTGCGAGCGCCACGCTTGCCAAGGTCCGCACCTCGGCCATCATTACCCCCGCCTTTTTATGCGCCTTCAAAACTGCCAACGATGTGACTTTCGGCCACGCATCCAAATGCACGGATGCGTTCTTTTTCGTATTCAGCGACTTATACAATGCATCTGCAAAGAACGGCGTAAACGGCGCCATTACTTTGCTTGTTTCAAACAAAATATACGCGAGCGTTTTTGATGCGAGCTCCCAGTCTTTTTTGTCATCCGGCTTCTGGAACCGGCGGCGGGAGCGACGCACATACCATGTCGACAGGTCATCGACAAACTGACCGATCGGGCGCACCGCGCGGTCAAGCTCATAGCTATTCATGGCGCCGGTCGTTTCGGCGATCAATTCATCAAGCCGACCCAGCATCCATGTATCCAACACATTTTTCGTTATTGGTTTTTGGTTTTTGGTTATCAGTTGTTTCCCGTACATGTCATAAAAACTATATACATTCCATAGGCGCGAAATGACCTTCTTGTACAATTCATCAACACCCTTTTCCGAAAAATTAAGCACCTCTCCCCGAACGATCGGCGATGACACCAAATACAAGCGCAGCGCATCCGCGCCATACTTGTCCACGATCGTCATCGGATCAGGGTAGTTCTTCAGCTTTTTGGACATCTTTTGTCCGTCTTCGGCAAGAACCAATCCTGTCGTTATGACATTCTTAAATGCAGGCTTTCCGAACAAGCCCGTCGATAAAACCATAAGTGTATAGAACCAGCCGCGCGTTTGGTCAACCGCTTCGGCAATAAACTCTGCCGGGAAATTCTTTTCGAATTTCTTTTTATTTTCAAACGGATAATGTGCCTGTCCATACGGCATGGAACCCGACTCAAACCAACAATCAAACACATCCGGTACGCGCTTCATGGCGTGCCCTTTTGCGCATTGCAATTCCACCCGGTCGATGTACGGGCGATGCAAATCCAGTTCATAATTTTTGTTATGCGGAATAACGCTGAAATCCAATTTCTTTATTTCGGCATTGACGATAAAGTCCTTGTTCGGCTTGCGCATGGCGACCGCTTTTCTGCCATCGAACCCTTGCACACCCGCAAAGAGCGCCCAAATGGGATACTCATGACTTACGATCAAAATGTTTTTCCCTTTATACTTCGCATCAATTTCGTATACGAATTCCGTTATGCGCTTTTTTACATCGTTCAAACTCTCTCCTTTCGGCGCGGTCTTGATAAACTTTTCTTCCAGCGATGCAAAATACGCATGATACTCACCGATCGGCTTGTCATCAAAAATGCCGCAGTCGATCTCGCGCAACCGCTTGTCGATGACGATCTTCGCTCCGTACCCGAGCAGCTTTGCGGTGAGTTCCGCCGTTTCGTGAGCCCGTGCAAAATCAGACGATACGATCAGATCGATCTTCTTTCCCTTGAGCTGCTTTATGAATGCCTTAACCGATTTTTCTACCTGCGCCTTGCCTTTATTTGTCAGATGATATGTGTTCTTCGGATTTGAGCTTGCCAAATTGAGCGCGTTATTCTGCGACTCGCCATGGCGCAATGTAAAATAAACATTACCCGATTTCGGCACATTCTTTTTGATATCCGCAATGGAACCCATTACTTTTATCTCGCCACACTCATCGCAACGCCATACCGGAATGGGTGCACCCCAAAATCGCGAGCGGGAAACGGCCCAATCGCGCGCATCTGCCACCCAGTTGCCAAAACGCCCCGTTTTGATATGCCCTGGGATCCAGTTGACCTTTTTATTATTTTCCACCAACCCGTTCTTTGTATCGCGGATCTTGGTCACTTCCACGAACCATGATGATGTTGCGTAGTTCAGCAACGGCGTTTCACAGCGCCAGCAATGCGGATATGAGTGGACCAGCTTTTGCTTCTTGAGCAAATTACCATGGTGCGCAAGCCACTTGATGACCTCTATATCGGTCGCCTTGTGGTCTCCCCGCGGCTTTACCGCCAATCCCGGGAAATCCTTCACCTCCGGCTTGAAATGCCCATCCATGGCCACATGCTGCACAAATGGCAGTTTTTCTTTGCGAGCTACCTCCATATCGTCGACACCGAACGCCGGCGCGATATGCACAATACCCGAACCGTCTTCCATGGTCACAAAATCGGCCGCATAGACCTTCCAGCCATTTTCGCGGTTTTCCAATTCGCCTTTTTGATAGTAATCAAACAGCGGCACATATGCCGTACCGGCCAACTCTTTGCCCTTTACCGTTTTTACGATCACATATTCCCCATCGATAATAGCAAGACGATCCTTCGCCAGAATATAGCGCTCCTTACCCGCTTCAGTCCTTGCTTCAACAGTCACATATTCCGCCTTTGCGTTGATCGCCAGCGCCACATTGCCCGGCAATGTCCATGGCGTGGTCGTCCATGCGATGAAGTAGGTATTTTTTTCTCCCGCAACGGCAAACTTTACATAGGTCGATATATCATCGATATCTTTATAGTTCAACGCAACTTCAAAATTGGACAACGATGTCTCGCAACGCGGGCACACATGCATGGATTTGCGACCTTCGTAGACCAGCCCTTTGTCATAAAGCGTCTTGAATACCCACATTACCGATTCAGTAAAGCTCGCATCCATGGTCTTGTAGTCTTTCTCCATTTCCACCCAGCGGCCGATGCGCGGAATGATATTCTTCCAATCGTGCGCATATGACATAACACTGCCTCGCGCGGCTTCGTTGAAGGTCTCTACACCAAGATTTTCGATATCTTTTTTCGTCTCAAGCCCCAGCTCCTTTTCGATCAAATTCTCAACCGGCAATCCGTGGCAATCCCAACCCCAGCGACGCTCCACGCGCTTGCCGTTCATGGTCTGATATCGCGGAACAACATCCTTGATGACGCTCTGCAAAATATGCCCATAGTGGGGCAATCCGGTCGCAAACGGAGGTCCATCGTAAAATACATACTCCCCTTTCGGAGCAGGTTTCTTGACCGATCGTTCGAATGTTTTGTCTTGTTTCCAAAACTCCAAAACTTCCGATTCCACTTCGCTCGGAGTAAACTTTTTTCTTCCCTTTAACATGCCTATACCATACCAAAAAACCCCGTTCCTGAGCAAGGAACGGGGGTTCTCCATTACTTTCCGATAAAATCCCAATAGTTGTTACGATTCACCAACTGCCATGTAGCATCTTTATATGTCTCGATAAATAGCTTCGGTACGCGCGCTGTGGCATTCCCCCATTTAAATTCATACCCCTGTAGGCGGCCCCCATATTCCTCGATCAAATCAATTTCTTTTTGATCATATGTTCTCCAAAAATATATATTGGCGAAATGCCCATGGTAACTGTTCCGCTTCATCCGCTCGACGATCATTAAATTCTCCCATAATGCGCCGACATCATTACGCATCGCCAGTGGGTTGTAATTTCTAATGACCGCGTTACGGATCCCAAGATCATAGAAATACACCTTCTCCGATTTTGCTATTTCTTTCCGCAAATTTCTACTCAACGCCCGTAGTCGAAATATGATGAATGATTTTTCCAAAATATCTATATATTTCGAAACCGATTGTCTACTAATTCCCAATACCGTCGCCAGTTCGCTGAGCGATACTTCATTCCCTACCTGCAGTGCCAAAAGTTGCGTCAACTTTACCAATATGCCCGATTTTTGTATCCCCTCAAATGCAAGAATATCTTTATATAAATATCCCGAAGCGAGCGCATCCAATTTTCGCATCGCACCCTCCTCTGGTTCAAAGCAGATCGCCGGGTATGATCCGAACCGCATCATATGTTCAAGATGTGCTTCAACACCAAACAATGTCTTGTCCTGTTCGACTTCTTCAAGACTGATCGGATAAAGCGTGAACCATGATGCCCTACCGACAAGCGGCTCTCCAACGCTATTCATGAGATCAAAGCTCGAAGACCCCGTCGCGATGACCTGCATCTCCGGGTATGTATCTACCATTAACTTCAAAATCAACCCTATCTCCGGTATTTGTTGCGCTTCATCAAGTATGACAAGTTTTTTATTTCCGATAAATGCTTTTATTCTTTCTGCGCTCCGCACGGATAATCCCTGCCTCACCTCATATTGCTCGCAATTAATATACACCCCATCATCGGGATATTTTGTAAGAATTTCCTTCGCGAGTGTCGTTTTTCCCACCTGCCTTGCCCCATAAATTACAACAACCCTCCCTTTAAAAAGCTCCTTTTCTATATTTTTCTGGGCGATTCGCTTGATTAATTTCATAATTTATATAAAATATGTAATATTAGTTACATTATTTATCATAATTATGTAATTGTCAAGGGTATGCAGACCCCCCCCACCCCGTTCCTTGCCCAGGAACGGGGTTTTTACCATTATTTCATTCGCAATAGCCGGATCGCCAATAGCGCATTTGCGATCCCGATTGCGTCTGCCACCACGCAATACAAGCACCATGCTTCAATGACAAACGCCTGCAGAGCAAGCAGGTAAATCGAGAACAATCCGCCAAATAGCAAGCCGTATGCTATCCACTCCAGGGACTTAATTGTTCGCCTTTGCAGATAATATGTTATGCCGATAATAATCGCCGCGTAGAACAACACACCCAGCATCGAGAGCGGTACGCCCACTATGGCGCTATATTTTGATTGCGCGACAATATCGCACCCGCCGCCAAAGGCAGAACAGGTTATGGGAGAGCTCAAAAGGATCTTTAGCGCCAAATAGACCGAGTCAATGAAGCCAATAGTGCTCAACGCGAGTATTGCCCAAATTGTCAGATTTTTTTTCATACCGTTATAGTAGTACTGGATTCCGGCCTCCGATCAGGTCGAGGGCAGGCCCTCACCCGCCGGTATAACACAACCAGAAACAGATTCCTCGATTCCGCGGAGTACCGCCTCACTCGGAATGACAATGCGAGAGATTCTCACTTGCTTAATTCCGCCTCAACTAGCTGTTTTAGTTCTTCATATGACCGGAATTGAATCATATTCCCATTCAAAAAGAATGTCGGAGTTCCTTCTATTTTCTGTTCAACGCCCAGTGCCATATCACGATCGATCTTTTCATCAATATCCGCTCTTTTCAAGTCATTTATGAACAGTGCGGTGTCTATCCCTATCGCGCTCGCATATCCGATCAGTATCCCTTGAATGTCTTCACTCCTTGACCATTCTTTTTGCTTTTCAAACAGCATGTCGTGCATTTCCCAAAACTTTCCCTGCATGCCGGCGGCCTCGGCCGCTTGTGCCGTTATGCGCGCATATCGGTGCCGTGGCAACGGGAAATGGCGGTACACGATCCGCACCGCATCGCCCTTTTCCTCTTCAAGCTTTTTAAGCATGCCGTAGAAATAACTGCACGCGGGGCATTCAAAATCGCTATACTCGACGACAGTCACCTTTGCTGCTGCGCTGCCTTTTGTTTTATCTGTCGCCGTCACCGGAGCAACAAGACTACCGGCTTCTTTACCTATCTCTCCCGGTTGCGCAACTGCGCCATAGATTCCGGCTACGATAGCACTGAGGCCGATTGCCAACACCACCCATGTCAATATCTCTTTTCCTTTGTTGCTCATGATGGGAGTATATCAAGGATTTCGAAAAATGAAAAACGGAATATGGAAAACTCGCCAAAAAGGCACGCTACGCGTGCCTTTTTGCTTGATCCATTTTTCGTGTTTCGTTTTTCTTCGTTTCGCGCCGTTAGCTACACAATCCCCAGCCGCAGTTTGGGCATTTGCGGCAACCTTCTTGCCGCACCAGCTTTGTTTTACAGCTTGGGCAATGAGTCAGTTCCTTTAGCGAGCCGGTGAAATCTTCCGCGTTGAGCGTCGAAGGTGCCGGCGACAGGCCGAGTTCTACCGCGCTCGTGACCGCCCCCGCCTTATGGTAGATCGTCATTCCTTTCGCTTTTTCATCCTTGATGACGGTCATTTCGCTTTCCTTTCTTTTATCTTCCCGCTCCTTATCTCCTTTCTTGGTACCTGCGTTCAGCACCTGAGCCGTCAATGATTTATCGCGATACACGGTAACGCCCTTGCACCCCAGTTCATGCGCCAACAGATAAATCTCTTTAATATCATCAACGGTCGCCGTTGCCGGCAAGTTATTTGTTTTAGAAATGGAAGAATCGGTCCAGCGCTGCAAAATGGCGAGCACCCGCACATGATCCTTCGGCGCGATATCCATAGATGTCACAAATACCTTCTTCAATTTCGGAGGCATGTAACCGATGCTTCGCACGCTTCCCGCGGTCGACGAAACATCCTTTAAGAGCGCGTCGTCCATCAACCCTTCCCGTTGCATGCGATCTTCAAACACCGGATCGACATAAAAGAAACTGCCGATTGATATGCTTTTTTCAAACACAAGACTGAAAACCGGTTCGATTCCCGACGAACATCCCGCGATCATCGAAATGGAACCCGTCGGTGCGAGCACCGTGGTAAACCCGTTGCGGATGCCGTACTTCTTTACCTTCTCGACCAATCCCTTCCAATCCTGCCTCCACGATTTTTTGTCTTTAAATGCCGAGAAAGGCATCTTGCCATCTTTGTATGAAGACTTATCAAACATCGGCATGCGGCCGCGCTCCTTTGCAAGATCGACGGATGCGACCTTGGTCTGATAATTTAAGAACTCCATAAGCTCCTCCATGAACGCGAAACCTTCCTTGGAATCGTACGGGATCTCAAGTTCGTACAACAGGTCGCCGAGGCCCATCATGCCAAAACCGATCTTTCTGGTTGCCAATGTCATGGCTTCAATCTCGGGCATCGGATATTTGTTTACATCGATGACATTATCAAGCAGACGCATCGAAACCTGAATGTCAGCCGCAAGACGCTCCCAATTGAATATTGCCTTCTTGCCTCCGTTCTTTTCCGCATAGCTCCATACATTGATCGAGCCAAGATTGCAACTTTCATATGGGTACAAGACCACTTCGCCGCACGGGTTCGTGCTTTCGATCGGGCCCATGGATTTCAAGAACGGATTATGCTCGTTGATATTATCAAAGAACAACGCTCCCGGCTCTGCCGATTCCCATGCCTGATAGGCAATAAGATCAAACAACTGTTCCGGATCCACTTCTTTTACCACCTTACCGCTCCTCGGATTCAACAGCTGATACGGCTTCCCTTCTTCAAGCGCTTTCCAGAACTCCGGCATCAACATGACCGAAATATTAAAATTGCGCAACGCCTTGTTGCCCTCTTTTGCCTTGATGAACTTTTCTATATCGGGATGGTTGCTGTTTAAAATACCCATGTTCGCGCCTCGGCGAATGCCGCCTTGCTTGATGACCTCGGTCATGTTATCGAACATGGACATGAAGCTGATTGGCCCCGAAGCAGTGCCTCCTGTCGTTTTCACAAAATCGCCTTCCGGTCGCAAATGTGAAAAGTTATAGCCTACGCCACCACCCGACTTAAATATAACCGCCGCGGACTTGAGCGTATCCATGATCAATTCGATAGAATCCGCAACACCCAATGTAAAACATGCGCTTCCCATGCCGAGATGGTTTCCAAAGTTCGCGATCGCCGGCGTGTTCGGCAAAAACTTCCGCCCGACCATCAGGTTATAGTACCCCTCTAGTTCTTCGGTGTATTTATCAAAATATCCCTTCTTGAACAGATCAAGCAGTTCGCTCCATGACACCTTTATCTGTCTGTTCGCCGCATTGCGCGCAAACAGCCGATGTAATGCTTCGACATGGAATACATTCAACTTATATGATCCTATGGCGAGCTTGCCGGCGAGCTTTGCATAATCCACTTCTTCAACGCGATGCTCGGTCCCTCCGGGCCTGCGCTGGTATACCTTCGTATCATAAAACAGCGATGAGAGCGTGATATGAGTTGCGACCCGACTAAACAACTGCTTCGGCGATTCCATGATATTCCCCTCCTCGTCCTTTATAAGATAGCGACTCGCCAAAACACGCAACGCGTTCAGATCGAACTTTTTATCTACTTCGTCGATTTCCTCCTTGTTCAATATTTGCTCCTTTTGATGGCGAATGTCCGCGCGATGCGTACGATATAAAATATAGGACTTCGCCATTTTTGCGTGTCCGGCATCGATCAATACATGCTCCACCATGTCCTGAATCTCTTCCACGCCGGGAGCCTCACCTTTCGTGCCCTCGTTGACGCGCTTCACAACCTCGGCGGCAAGTTCTTCCGCCATATCCCAGTTTTCTTCACCTACGGCTACCGACGCCTTGTAGATGGCCTTGACGATCTTTTCGATATTGAACGGCACCAACTGGCCATTCCGCTTAAGCACTGTTTTGAACATAGAGTAGGCGGCCAATAGCTCCCCGCGTTGAATGCTCCGTCTGATGTCGGGGATTCAGGACAACTTGCTATTGGCTATATTTTGGTTTTATATTTTCCCGAAAAACGCATTCATTTGGATGAAATGCGAGGCGCGGGGAAATCGCCGAGGAAGATGTACGAGCAGTACTTCGACCGAGACGATGGGGACCCGCAACGCGGCAGTTCGCCAAATGTATGTGTTTTTATTTTCTTTTTCTTCTCAGAAATGCCGGAATATCCCATTCCTTTTCTTTTGTTTCCACAACATCCTCTTCATCATAATCATCCGCAACATCCTGCCTACCCGCAGACAACGGGCGCGGTTCTTCCCTATCTTCCTTGACGCTTTGCTCTATCGAGCCTCCGAACGGCAATCCACTACTGCTCCGCACTGGCAGATCTTCACTTCCCGAGAAGTAACTCGAATATCTCCCTTCGCGAGCCAGCGTGTCGGAAAATCCGGTTGCGATCAAAGTGATTTTCAGCTGGCCTTTGTTCAGTTTTCTATCGTAATATGTTCCGAAAATGATCCGTGCGGACTGGTCGGCGCTTTCCGCCACCGCACTCGCGATCTCATTGATCTCGTGCATCTTCAGGTCGTTGCGACCCGAGATGCAAAGCAATATGCCCCGTGCTCCCTCGACCGATGTTTCCAATAGTGGCGAATTGATGGCGGAGCTTGCCGCCTTTCCGGCGCGTCCATTGCCCGAAGCGATACCCAAACCGACCATGGCCGATCCTGAATCACGCATGACCGCCTTAACATCTGCAAAATCGATGTTAATGATACCGGGGGTCAAAATAAGTTCCGTTACGCCACGGACCGAATCACGCAAGATCTTATCTACTTCCTCAAACGCCTTCATCAACGATGTGTCCTTGCTAATAATGGAAAAGATCCTATCGTTCGGCACGGTAATGAGTGTGTCCACTCGATCGCGCATTCTGATGATCCCCTCTTCGGCGATTCGCGATCGCTGCCCTCCTTCGAATGCAAACGGCTTCGTGACGATACCGACAGTCAAAATACCAAGGTCTTTTGCTATTTCGGCAACCACCGGAGCTGCTCCCGTGCCCGTGCCACCCCCCATGCCCGCGGTAACAAAGATCATATCGGCATCCTTGATGGCCTCGGTGATCTCGGCCCGATTTTCCTCGGCTGCCTGTTTGCCCAGCTCGGGGTTCATTCCCGTACCCATTCCTTTGGTAAGGTTCTTGCCGATATAGATCCGCTTTTTTGCCTGCGTTTGGTTCAAGTCCTGCAGGTCAGTGTTGATCGCGATCAGCTCCACACCCCTCGGGAAATCTTCGTACATGCGCGAGATTGCGTTTCCTCCGCCTCCACCAACGCCCACAACCTTGATGCGCACCACCACGCTATCATCCCTGCCCTTTGCCGAAGTCGAAACCTTGCTTTTGGGCGGAACCGACGCTTTTGCTTTTTCCTTTTTTACTGCTATCGGTCGCTTTTGCGCGGCGGTCGATCGTGTCTTTGTTTTTGTTGTTTTCTTTGCTTTCATAACGGTATTTCAAAGCTTGCGCGCTTGGATGAAGTGCAAGGCGCGGGAAAATTGTCGAGGAAGGTGTACAGTAGTACTCCGACCGAGGCAATAGGGGCCCGCAACGCAGCAATTCGCCAAGAGCGCAAGCTTTATGGTTTAATATGTTTTAATATCTTCCTAATCGACCCGATCATTCCTTTTCCACGCGATGAACCCTGCCCTCCCAGCTGGCTGTTCCCTTCCACCAGCAATCCCGCGGCAACCGTAAATTGCACATCGTCCAGCTTTTCAAGTATATCCTGACTTGCCACATCAAATACATTCACCTCGCAATTTGCCATGTGCACCGGCAAGTTCAATTCCTGCCGCGCAAGGTCGATGATACCGGATGTCTTTGCGCCCCCTCCGCACAATATCACTCCTGCCGGCAAATGGGTCTTTTTTATGGCACGCAATTCCGCTCCAACCAACTCAAATATCTCCGCCAAGCGGGATTCTATCACTTCCGCAACTTCCCTGCGCGTACAGGTTCCCTTGAGTCGTGCATCGATTTCCGCAAGGTCTATCTTATCTTTTGCCGCCACCTCTTTCGCCAATGCGTGTCCGAACGATACCTTTACCTTTTCTGCCGCCGCGATCGACGACTTCAATTTTACTGCGAGATCATTTGTGATGTGCGTCGCGCCGATCGGGAACACCTTGATGCCCGCTAATTTATTTTCTTCAAATACGGCCATACTTGTCGTACCCGCACCGATGTCGATCAATACCACGCCCAGGTCTTTATGCGCCTTGGTCAATGCTGCGTGCGATGCCGCCAACGGACCGTAGACGATATTTTCCTCTTCCACATGTCCTCCCGCATGTTCGATCGATTGCGTAAGGTTGTTCAATGACTCGGTGAACGCGCTCACGATCATACTATATACCTCCAAGCGCGTTCCGCTCATGCCAAGCGGATTCTGTATCTGATCCGATCCGTCG
>MGIW01000005.1:0-54981 GCA_001793945.1 Candidatus Wolfebacteria bacterium RIFOXYD12_FULL_48_21 | reverse complement strand
CTTAATAGCTTCCGCTCCTGCAATGGCGCGATCCATGTCTTCCTGCCCTATTTCATTTGTTCCGCGTGAAACGGCCGCGATGCCACGCGAACCGCTTACCACAACGCGCCTGCCGTTAATGTTCACAAACAGATTATCCAACACGGACTTATCGATGCCCGCTATTTCATCGAATGCCGCTTCAAGTGCGGCCGTTGCCGCTTCCACATCGGTCACCTCTCCTTTGTTCACTCCCCCGGACGGCACCTTTACCATTTCGAGGATCGACAATTTACCGTCTTTACCGACTTCCGCGACCGCCAATTTTATTTCCGCCGTTCCAAGATCAAGTGCAGTGATAAACATGAGGGGTGATAAAAATTTCTAATTTCTAATTCTTAATTTCTAATAATTTCATGATCGCCGTTTCTTTCCGTTCCATTTTTACGGCGTCGGTGCCAACAATGTGATCGAATCCAAACAAGTGCAACACGCCATGGACCAAAAGAAAATCGATTCCCAAAAATTCAGCTGATTTCTTTTTATTCCGCTTCGTCCACCAATCGCTCGACATTTCCGGGTTCAAATAGATCTCCCCTTTTCTGCGTATTTCTTCCTTCGGATACACGAATTGTTTCGGCTCCTCAAAACTCAATACATTTGTCGAAGAATCTTTTCCCCGATAAAGCCTGTTCAATGTGCGCATCTGTCTGTTTCCCAACAACAATACATCTATCGAAACATTTTCTTTTTTAAGGGCCGCAAGAATGGCCAGTACTTTTTGTTGTACCGGACGCCTGAGCGCCTCAAACTTCTTATCGATGCTTTGCACTGTCACTCTGTTGGTCATACCGTAATGCGTTACCCTGATTTTATCAAAAGCCCCCCTAAAAAACAAATGCGCCTCACGAGGCACATTTGACAGCTTGGAAGCCCATGTTATTCATATATTGTCATCCCGAGCTTGCCGAGGGATCTGCAGATTCCTCGATTTCTCCGTCGGCTGACGGATTCACTCGGAATGACATAGCCTCGCTCAGAAGACAAACAAGAGCATGAGAATAAGAATCATCAGCAATATCGGCCCATTTTTTTCCAAAAACAGCTCGACGCCGTGCCATTTTTTCGGCAACAGCATGAACAATACCTTTGAACCATCGAGTGGCGGCAATGGGACAAGGTTAATGATGCCAAGCCATACATTCACAAAGATGATAATGGATAAAAATGTCGGCAAGTTTGGTATGATCACGCCAAAAACCGACATTCCCGTCGTAATGGCATAAAAGACCGCCGCTACCGCAAAGTTACTTACCGGCCCTGCCAGCGCAATCAGTCCGCCATCGCGCTTCGGGTTTTTCAAGAACATCGGGTTGAACGGCACCGGCTTCGCCCAGCCGAACAGGATCGGACTCTGAAACAGGTAGAGCATTACTGGCAGCAATATGGACCCGACCGGATCGATGTGCCGTATCGGATTCAATGTCAAACGCCCCGCGTCCTTTGCGGTCGGATCGCCCAACTTATACGCCATTGCGCCATGCGCGACCTCGTGAATGATTGCCGCAAATAAAAATACAAATAAGTAGAAAAATGGAATAACCATACCAAGAGTATAAGGGGAAATGAGGTATGGGACAAGGAAAATACTATGTACCCCTATTTCAATCTTTATCCTCAAACCAAACAAGATTCTTCATTTCTTCTGCCAATCGCTCGGTATTTGCGTGAGACATGACGCCGAGATATGATCTAAGCGAAGCCTCAAGCGCTGCCTCGGAGATAACTCCTGCATGATATGCCGCCACCTTTATTTTAAATTTTTTAAACATCCGTTGTCTCGTCTTCGCCCGTACTAACCGATAATTCGGAAACATGACATACCCAAGGAAATCAACACCCTGATACAATTTTCTGATGAAAACTTTGTTTGGATGCAATGCAAGCGCAAGCCGATTGCTCAAAAATGTGGATATTGGCGCGATTAGCTGTTCCAAATACAGCCGATCGGACGACACTATTGCAAAATCATCGGTATAGCGGGCATACTGCTTTACATGAAGTACATGCTTCACAAACTGATCAAACTCGTTCATGTAGACATTCGCAAACAGCTGCGATGTAAGGTTGCCAATGGGTATGCCTTTGCGCGCAGCGCAACTCTCTCTCTCTCTCTCTCTCTCTCTCTCTCTCTCTCTCTCTCTCTCTCTCTCTCTCTCTCTCTCTCTCTCGAGCTTGTGTCGATGTATAGCTTTCGATAACAGATCCCAAAAGCCACAGCGTATCTTCATCTTTAATCCTTTTGGCAAGAATTTCAAAAAGGATTCTGTGATCTACGCTGTCAAAAAACTTTTTAATGTCACATTTCAGGACAAAGCAGTCGCTGGTCCCATTTTTTGCGGTCGACCGCGCCATACGCTCTAAAGCATCAGCACCCTTATGAGCGCCAAACCCGACACGGCAAGAAAACGAAGTGCTTATGAATGTTTTTTCAAACACAGGATTCAATACCGAAAAAATCGCATGGTGCAATACGCGGTCGCGGACAGTTGCCTTGTGAATATGCCGCTGTTTCGGATCGCTAATATAAAAACCGGCATACAGGCCATGCCTGTATGTTTTATTCTTGAGCTCCCGGTGCAGTTGAAAGATATTCTTCTCAAGATGCCTCTCGAACTCCATTACATCCGCCTTCTTCCGCTTGTCGCTTTTAAAAGCCTCCCATGAAGAAAAAAGATTCTCCAGCGAAATAATTTGTTCAAACAAATTTCTATATATTTTCATAATAACCAACTACAACCATGAACGATCTCGACATCCCCATCTTCAAAAAAACCTATGAGCTATACAAAACCTTTTACGCCATCCGGCAGACTGTTCCAAAACAAGACCGTTACGCCTTGTGGCAAAAATGCGAAAACATGCTTTTGGATATCATGGAACATATCATGATCGGCGGACAAGTCCCTAAACAGCAGAAGCTGCCTTTTCTTGAGAAGGCGAGCACGGAAATAAACATGTTCAGAATATTCGTCCGTCTTGCCAAAGATATCAAGGCGATCGATACCAAAAAATATATCCTCCTTCAGGAACACATTGATGAGATAGGCAGAATGCTCGGCGGATGGATAAAATCCATAAAAGACAGCCAGTGATCTATTTTTCAACAATACCCGCTAATATAGCGGGTATTGTTATAGCATTGAAGAGTGACTTCGAGAGAAAGGCGGAGCCAGAGCCATAGTTGTCGTTGAAGTTGTCGAGATCGTTCGCGTCGAACTTGAGCTTGTCGTTGAAGTTGAAGATCGGAGCCTTGTCGAACTGGCCATCACCCTCGGATATTGCTTTCGCCCATCAGCATCACCGGATATCAAGATTTACTTCTGATATTTTTAAGGACATCGGGCTATATTCTTTTTATCCTGAATTTTATCGGCGGCACAGTTTTGAGACAAAACATCCGCGCCAGACTAAAGCAAGCAGTATCCCTCCAATGCAACGCACTCCCCTTAACCGTAATCAAGAGAACTCCGGTTGTTTTTATTGAAGAGCGGACGCGGTGCCGGCAATCCGTAAACTGCCGTCCATTAACCCCATCTGAATTTGAGTATACATAAAATTTTTTCAAAATCAAAAAAAGGCCACCCACGCGGAACGCGGATGGCCTGTATGTTGCGCCGAACTCAAGGATCAATCCGTCAGCTGACGGATCAAAAAGTTCAAGCGCACAAAATGCAAAGTTACTGCGAGAGAAAGGCGGAGCCAGAGCCAAAGAGGTCGCGGAAGTAGTCGAGATCGACCGCGTCGAACCCGAGCCCGTCGCTGAAGAAGAAGAGCGGAGCCCTGCCGAACTGGCCATCACCCCCGGAGGACCATTCGTCTCCGGCGCAGTCGATATCAAGCTCTTCGCTGCGAACGAACCGTTCCGGATGAGCCAGGGCGATAGAGCCGACCATCAGCGAACTGAGGCCGAACTCGTTGGCCGAGAAGACTTCACGAGCTCTGCGGCCACTGCGGCCACGATGGCGCATACCGAGCTGGGCGGCAATCACCATGATATCGCCCTTCTGGGCTTCCTGGATGGTCTCTATGGCAGCGACAGTGCGGACATGCATCTGCAGGTGCTCCTTGTCGATCTGCCCTTCGCGGCAGTTGTAGAACGACCTCGTTGCGGCGAGCTTCTCGTGGATGAGCATGATTGCACGGCAGTACTTCTCGGCCGGGTCGGTGACCTCCGGGAAAAACCGGGTGGCCAGGGCATCAATCGAGGGAATGGCAAACCAGCCCGTCCACTCCAAAGCATCTTTAGGAACGAACGATCTGAGTTCGGGAAGATTTTTCGCGAACTCAAGGGCGTGGACCGGATCAAGTTTGAAGATGTCGGCAATCGCCACAATCTGCTGCTGGATCGGTTTGGGCCCCTTGTATTCCGACGGGTAGGTGTAGTTGGACTTCGTTTCTTCGCTGGCGTACTGGTTGGACATCGTCAGCTCGTTGATGAGCTTGATGATGCCGGCCTGGAGCTCGCCACCTTTCTCGTTGAGCAGCTGCGCTCTAAGGTCGTCGAGCTTTGCCTTGTTGTAGGCGGCTTCGAACAGACTCGTTGCCTGCCGGCCATTGGGGTCCCTTGATGTGATCAATGCATTCATCGTCATCATCTCCTTTTCGGAAGAATTGATTTTGCCTGCCTAAGCAGGACCCGGCTCTCATGAGGCGAGTAGTCAAAAGGCTTTCTTAAACCTCCTAACTACTCGCCTCATCTTTTTATACAAGGTTTTAAATGTTCAATATAACGCTATATTTGTACCAAATTGTCAAATAAAAGTCAAGTCCGCATGACACCCTCTGCTACCGCATACCTATACCCCCTGTTCGCCATCATAGCCTTATAACATGGTCGCAGTTATTGATCAGCTCTTCCCTGTTTTCCGCTATCAGCACCGTGTTGTTCTTGTCGATGATCTTTTGCAAGACCTTCATCAATGTCGGCAGGTCGCTCAGGTGCAAGCCGCGCGACGGCACATCCAAAATATAAATGCATCGGTCGCCCAGTTTTTTTGACAGTATCTTTGCCAAGCGCACCCGCTGCGCCTCTCCTCCGCTGAGCGTATTTGAACGCTGGCCCAGCTCCAGATACCCCAAACCGACTTCCTGCAAAAACCCAAGCTTCCGAACGACCAGCGGAATGTCGGCGAACAATCCCGCAGCTTCATCGATAGTCATGTTCAGCACATCAAAAATGGACTTGCTCTTATATATCGCGCGGCCTACCCTTTGTTCCGTTTCTTTATTTATTTTCGCATTAAAACTGAAGTGTGTTTTATGCAATTTCATTTTTTTGCTCTCCGGAAGCTTTGCGTATACATCCCGGATGCTATCCCATATGCCCACATAGGTTGCCGGCGTGCTTGTGGCTATTTGGCTCAATAATGATTGGTCGACAAAATAGGAGCGCCTGACATTCGTTTTGCCCTCTATCGACCTGAATCCTTGTCGCATCTTCCATGCATTCTTTCCTTTAAACAAGGCGCCGTAGACAACGGAAAGCAATGTCGATTTACCCGTCCCCATGCTCCCGGAAACGCACACCAAACTACCCAACGGAAAACTGATTCCGCCGTTCTTTATCACATGCTTATCGATGCCCGTGATCGTCAGCCATTTCTTTTGCATGGCCTTTGCCCTATCGCTCGGCTTTCTTTCATAATCAACGCTCCCCGCCTTATCCGAGAACGCATAGAGCGCGGTAGGCGTTTTTGCCTTTTTAAATTGCGCGATCGAACCTTGAAAGATTACCTCGCCTCCTTTTGCCCCCGAATGCGGCCCAAACTCGATAACATGATCCGCGCCGACGATCATATCTTTGCTATGTTCTACCATAATGACCGATATGCCTTTTCGCACAATGTCTTTCAGTATCTTCAAAATGTTCTCCCTGTCCTCTTTTGCCATTCCGGCGCACGGTTCGTCGACGATCAGCAGATTGCCTTTCTTTGCCTCCGCCACCATTTCGCGCATCCGCTTGAAGTTAGTCTCTCCCAAACTCATCTTGCCCGTCGGCTTTACCTTTTGCCCAACCGCAAATACCTTCGGCAGCGGTCCCACTTTCGCTTCCACGGCGTGCCCTTGCGATGCCTTGTACACCACATCATATATAAGCGACGACTTGCCGCTTCCGCTTTTCCCTACAACCGCCACCAATTTCCCTAACGGAATATCAATGCTCACATTCTTGAGATTATTTGCAACGGCGTTCTTTATTTGAATCATATCGATCTCGTCCTTCATTATTTATTTTGATATTTACTTCAAATTTCTAATTTTAAATTTCAACTTATATGTATCTTACCATATTCCCCGTCATAACCGGGGATGACGGCGACCTCCCCCGCTCGCATATTCATAATGCCACGCACAATGCGTTCGTCCGCATGCGCAAGCAATTCGCGTTTCGGTGCATTCATCAATATGTCTATTTCGGTGCCACAGCCTTTGAGCAACCGCTCGTATGCCGCTTGCACCTTTTTTGTTTTTACTCCCACACTTAATGCATCGGCAATGATCTCATTCAGCTGGATGATGCTATAAAACGGCACTCTATCTCCTTGCGTGCGCATATTCCCCTTACTCGTAACGGTAGTTTTGGTATCGGCAAGTGCATCCACCCGATTTAATACGCCGACCGTGACCGGCTTGCCACATACCGGACACATGCCTTTGTTCTTTTTCGTTTCCTTTGGTGTCATCGACATACCGCAGGTGCGATGGCCATCATGAAAGTATTTTCCTTCTTCGGGGAAAAATTCGAGGGTTGCGATGATGCAATTATTTTGAATTTTTTGAGTGTCACCCCGGCGGGTGAGGGCCTGTCCTCGGCTTGATCGGGGACCGGGGTCCAGCTCTTTATGCGTCGTTCGACCAGTAAGACTCTGGATTCCGGCCTCCGCCGGAATGACAACTCTCCGTGATATATTCCGGGGACTGCTATTCTTAATTGCGTTCCTTATCCCCTCATACGACAGCTCCGTATCAAACATGGTCGCTTCGCGGCCTATCTTTTGCGGGCTATGCGAATCCGAGTTAGACAGCATAGCCACACCATCAAGCTTGGACAACCGCCAGTTCATTGCCGGATCGCTCGACAGGCCCGTTTCTACTGCGATGATACGATCCGCATATGCACCGTAACATTCCTCGAGCGAATCAAACCCCGATGCCGATCCAAGCACGCCAAACCACGGTGTCCACAAATGTGCCGGTATGATCATCGCAGTCGGTTCAATGTCGAATATGATCTTTGCCAATTCTTCTGAATCAATACCCAGTATCGGTCGACCGTCGGACACGATATTGCCCCGCTTGCCTAATAGAACATTCAACCGCTTCGCGCTTTCGAGCGATGGCAACAAAATGATGTTATGTACGCGCCTCACTTTTCCTCCCCGCGAATAAATGCTCGATATTTCACCGGAAATAATAAACCGTGTATCAGCCAATGTTTCCCACAACATCGGTCTTTTGTGTTTCTTTTTCAATTTAAACAGACCTGGCTCGGCCTGCTCCAGCTTTTCCGTCAGCTCCTTGAACCATTTGGGGTGCGTGCAATCGCCCGTGCCGATGACCGTAATACCCTTTTCGCCCGCCACTCGGTCTATTTCTTCCAGTATCATGTTTTTACTGGTAGCCCGGCTGTATTTGGAATGCATGTGCAGATCGGCGATGAACTTCATAGTGCAATGATACCGCGAACGACGATTTACGACAATAAAAGCTTGAATTCAACCTTGAGTTGCACCACCCCACACCCATTTGGTGTCCAAATTGACGATCGTCAACTTGGACACCAAAGTGCGTTCTTTGGTAGAACTGGGTTTATGCTCGGAGGCTGGAATGACCCAGTACTGGATCCCCGCCTGCGCGGGAATGACAATGCGAGAAAAATTACAATGCGAGAAGGTTGTCATCCCGAGTGCAACGCAGCGAAGCAAAGTGAAACCGACCGCGTGCCGCCATAGCTTTAGCGGTGGAGCAGGGATCTGTTTTACTGCAGATTCCTCGACAGGCTCGGAATGACAACGCAAAAATGCTGGATTCCCGTTTTCACGGGAATGACAATACGAGAATGCAATATGCCAATGCGAACATAAAAACATCCGTCCGCCAGTTGGCGGACGGATGTTTTTATGTTTATTCTTTGCTTTTTGTCTCGTTCGATTCCTTATCCTTATCTTTCATCGCCTGTGCGATGGCGGCGTTGGTCGCTTTGCGGATCGCCTCGGTCATTTTCTTGTTTGCCTTCAGCGCTTCGCGGGCGGCTTCCACGCCTACGCCAAGCTTTTCGCCCTCAAAGCTGTAGGTGTTGCCATTTTTCCCTATGGTGCCGAGCTTCAACCCCATAGTCAAAATGTCTCCTTCATAGGAAATGCCTTCGCCGTACATGATGTCAAACTCGGTCGCCTTGAACGGAGGAGCAACCTTGTTCTTGACCACCTTTACCGTAACGCGGTTTCCTATTACATCTTCGCCTTTCTTGATCTGCGCATTGCGGCGAATATCAAGCCGGACCGACGAATAGAACTTTAACGCACGCCCGCCCGGCGTGGTTTCCGGACTGCCGAACATCACACCGATCTTTTCACGGATCTGGTTAATGAATATGATAAGCACTTTTTTGCGGTCAGCCAATGCGACCAACTTGCGGAGCGCTTGCCCCATCAAGCGGGCCTGCAGGCCCATGAACTGCGCACCCATTTCGCCTTCTATTTCGGCGCGTGGCGTAAGCGCTGCGACAGAATCCACGACGATGATATCGAGAATGCCTGAGCTAACCAAACTTTCCAAGATGTTCAACGCTTCTTCGCCGCTGTCCGGTTGAGATATGAGCAGATCGTTTACCTTTACGCCCAACTTCCCTGCGTAATCCGGGTCAAGCGCGTGCTCGGCATCGATGAATGCGGCTCTGCCACCCTTTTTCTGCGCCTCGGCTATCGCGTGCAGTGCCAAGGTCGTCTTGCCCGAACTTTCCGGACCGTAGATCTCGACGATGCGTCCTTTCGGATACCCGCCTACACCCAATGCGATGTCCAACGAAAACGAACCCGATGGAATCACATCAACATGCACGCGCTTAATATCGTTCAGCTTCATAATGGCGCCGTCGCCAAACTTGCTTTGCATTGATTCGAGCAACTGGTCCATGTCCTTCACTTCACCCTCGGTTTGTTTTGTTTTTTTTGTTGCCATGTGTTGTGAGACAAGAGATGTGAGATGTGAGATGAGGTTATTACCCCCCTTATCTCATATATCAAACCTCGTATCTCTATTTTTATTGTGGATAGATAATCTGCTTAACAACTGTCTCCTCCTTTCCGAGCAACCGCTTTACCTTAAACTCAATGGTATTTATCCCCGGTTCAAGCGAAAAGTTCTTTTCGAAATAACCGTTTCGATCTATTGCAATATCTTCGTTGTTTATCGTGAGCCGCTCCCCCGGGTTTACCTTTCCCCGCAGGTCGATGGCCGGGTCATACACCACCACGCTATCTTCCGCCGGATTTTTAACATCGATCCCCTCTCTGCCGGCGACTGTCTTTATCCAAAATCCCGCCACCAGCACGACCACTATCGCCAGCACGATCAAGCCAATACCTTTTTTGTTCATACGCTTGAACGCAAATCGATTTATAGGAAGCGTATCACCTTCGCCCGATGTTTTCGGTTCCTGCTGCTTCATGTACGCCTGCCAGATCTGTTGCCCATCAAGTCCGAGCGCCGTTGCCATGCGGATCAAATAGCCGCGCACATACGGGGCAGGCGGAAGTCCCTGCTGGCCTCCTTCCACCAAGAGCGTTACATATCGCTCGGGAATATCCGTCAGTTCCGCCAAGCGCGCAATGGACATTTTTTTCTCGCGCATTGCTTCCTCCAATATTTCATTTATCGTTGTTCGTTCTTCCATGATCATTCTCCTTGCTTTATATATACTTCCCGAGGATTTGCGCCCTTCGACGGGCCAACAATCCCTTTTTCTTCCATAATATCAAGCAGGCGCGCCGCACGGGCATACCCCACCTTCAACCTGCGCTGCAGCAGCGATGCCGATGCCTTTTCCGCCTGTACCACTACCTCGATTGCCTGTTCGAGCAATTCATCCTCACTGTCATTCCCTGAAAATGCATCGAACATGCCTTCTCCGGCTTGTTCACTTGATGCCGGTTTTGCATCAAATGATATTTCTTCGCCCCCGATATCCTTGTTTTGATCGCGGATATATTGGGCCACTTTTTGAATTTCTTCTTCCGATACAAATGCGCCTTGAATGCGCTTTGGCTTATCTCCTGCGGCAACCAGCATATCTCCGCCGCCGAGCAATTTTTCCGCGCCGGACATGTCCAAAATAGTGCGCGAGTCTATTTGGCTCGCCACCTGCAACGCGATACGCGCCGGTATGTTCGCCTTGATCAACCCGGTAACGACTTCCACGGACGGACGCTGTGTAGACAATATCAAATGAATGCCCGTCGCGCGCGCCATTTGTGCCAAACGCACAATGGAACCTTCCACTTCCTTGCCATAGGTACTCATAAGATCCGCGAGTTCGTCCACAATGATCACAATATACGGCAATACTTCGCCCGGGTTTTTCTTATTGTAGCTTGCGAGGTCACGCGATCCCGCTCTTTCGAATATTTCGTACCGCCGATCCATTTCGTTCAATGCCCAGCGGAACACGCCCATCGATTTCTTCGACTGGGTCACCACTGGTGCGATCAAATGCGGAATGCCCGAATAAACCGAAAGTTCAACCCGCTTCGGATCTACCATGATCATGCGAAGCGTCTTGGGAGAATTTTTATACAACAATGACAGAATGATCGAGTGGATCGTTACCGACTTTCCCGATCCGGTACTTCCCGCCACGAGCAAGTGCGGCATCTTTGCGATATTGGCAAACATCGGCTCACCCGTTACATCGCGGCCGACCGCAAAACTCAACTGGCCACTTTCGGCGAATTCCGGATAATTGATAAGACTACCCAAACGAACCACTGCGGCGGCTTTGTTTGGCACTTCGATACCCACCAGCGATTTACCGGGAATAGGCGCTTCGATGCGAATCGGATGCGCGGCAAGGGCAAGCGCAAGATCTTGATTCAACGCGGTAATGCGCGACAGTTTAACCCCCTCGGCTGGCTTCAGCGTGAAGCGCGTTACCTTAGGACCCACATTTATCTCCCCCATTTCCACCATAATGCCAAAACTCTCCAGCGTACGCTTGATGATATTTGCATTGGCGCGCAAATCTCCTGCCTGTGGCTTTTCCACGGACGATCGCAACAGATCGATCGGCGGAAACACATAGTCCTTGTCATCCTGTGTGCTGAATGTCTCGCCTTTTTTCAACTTGCCGGCCACGGCGGCGGCTATCTTTTCCTTGATCGTCGGTTCGACCGCGACATCCGTTTCTTCCTCGGCTTCTTCCTCTTTCTTTTCCTCCGCCTTTTTTATGGAATTTTTCAGCGCGTCGGTCTCTTCTTCTATTCCTTCCTCTTCCTCGGCTTCTTCAAGCACCCATTCCTTACCCTCGCGCTTGATCCGGATCGGCAGATTCAGTGTGATCAAAAATGAAATTACCAACAGCAACATAATGACCAAGATAGAAGCCGCGTACCCGAACAGCAACTCCAATGAGCCAACCATCTTGCCCACAAAGCCACCTTTGTCCGACGACAGCACATCGATCAATCCCAATCCCGACAATACGAACAGCCCGGCGCCAAAAAATGTTATGCCATATATCTTCCTGCGCTCCGATGTCAAAAATACGCCGCCGATCACCACAAGCACCAATGGCAGCAAATAGTATCCCCAGCCGAACAGACTTTGAAAAACGCCATAGAGCACATTGCCCGCCGGCCCTGCGTTTTGAAAACTCGCCAACAACAAAATAGCCGCAACGCCAAACGAGACGATTGCCCAAATGCTCTTTTTGGTTTCCGGGTGCAATTGCAGATCGAGCAACGACCCGCCATCTTCTTCATAGGCCGAAGCATCCTTCGGTTTTCTGCCTCTCCTTTTCGGTTCCCCTTTTTCTTCCACAACGCCCTTTTTCATCTTCTTTTTCGCCATTGGCTTCATTGTAACACCAACACAGGGGGCTTTCAAATGGACATATTTATACTCAGATACTTTGAATTACAAAACTCTCTTGTCTTGCCGTAAACCTGACTATTGTCATTCCGAGCGTATCCGACAGCAGGCGGAGTAGTCGAGGAATCTGCAGTGTTTTTACTACAGATCCCTCGGCTCCGTTTCACTACACTCGGGATGACATATCCATACTTCATTATCTAAGAGAAGGCTCCGTCGAATCGCCCGCCCGTTGTTATGCGCCATGCAATTCCGTATGCTATTGGTAATGAGTAGCCGCAACCCAATTTCATATATCATTGGCATCGACGAGGTCGGGCGCGGACCGCTTGCCGGCCCGGTTGTCGTATGCGCCGTTGCCGTTCCGCGGGGGCTGCGTCCCGCCTCCATCGCTAAACATATTCCACTTCGCCCTCGTCCGTCAGCTGACGGATCAGGGTCTTGCACAAAGCCGCTCACCCGCGGCCTCGTGCTACGAGATTCGAAAAAACTTTCCGCTTCGCAACGCAACACATGGGCAACGGCGATCAAAGCGGACCCGCGCATCCACCATGCGGTCGCGGCCGTAACTCCGCGCGTGATCGATCGCATCAATGTGACCCAAGCCGCAAACCGCGCGGCGACCCGCGCACTCGAAAAACTGCTTACCGCGCTCCCCGCCTCCGCACGCATCGATGTATTTTTAGATGGAGGACTTTTTGTAAAGCACAATTTGAAATTTGAAATTTTAAATTTGAAAAACAATACGAAGCGCAATTACTCCGCACGATTTTATAATCCGGTCAGCGGCGCATACACCGACCTAAACATTTCCACTATCATCAAAGGCGATGAAACAATTCCCGCCATCTCGTTTGCTTCAATCATCGCAAAGGAACATCGCGACGCGCTCATGCGACGCGCGCATAAAAAATATCCCGTGTATGGATTTGACCGGCACGCGGGATATGGAACAAAAAAGCATATCGCGGCGATCAGAAAAAATGGACGCACGCCGTTACACCGAAATAGTTTTTTGAAGAAGATTGCTTAGCGTTGTCATTCCGAACTTGTTTCGGAATCTCGCTGTTCTCACATAAGATCCTGAAACAAGTTCAGGATGACAGGAATAAAAAGAAAACCCTCATCCGAAGATGGGGTTATCGTGAACCGAACGAATCGGTTTATAAAACGAAGGTGCTTGTCATCTGCCAGAGGCGGACGACCAGGTGTGTGCGTCACATGGGCAAGTGTTCTCCATGGTCTGCACTATTTACATAAAACTGTCAGAGAGGACGGATGGGAAGGAAAAAGAGAAATTAGAGAAGTGAGACTAACGATTATGTTGTTGTAGGGCAAGTAGGTTGAAAGAGCTGATAACGCAGCGACACGGGTGATCAATCCATGTGAAACATTATATAAATAACGACTAACGATGCATTCAGAAGTCGCCGTTATACCTCCTGCAAGTGAAACCTCTTCCCTTTTTCCTCTATGAAGTTTTATACTTCTATTATATAGTGCCTTTATAGTAAGCGCAAATGGAATTGTGGATAAGTGACTTGCGGAGCAAGTCATCCCGGACTTGATCCGGGATCTCGTGTAGGTAGACGAAGATTCCTGCTTTCGCAGGAATGACACAACATACTACATGCGCCTTGCTACATGCAACTTGCTTCATGCTACATCCGGCAATGAATAAACCAAAATTAATTGTGATATTGGGGCCGACCTCGTCGGGCAAGTCAGACCTTGCCGTTGCGATTGCACGCGCCATCAAACAGCGCAAGCTTGCGATTGGCGCCGAGGTTATTTCTGCCGATTCACGACAGGTCTACACGGGTCTTGATATCGGCTCCGGCAAAATAACCAAAAAAGAAATGCGCGGCGTGCGGCATCACTTGCTTGATGTCGCATCACCCAAGCGCACCTTTACTGTTACCCGCTATCAACGCCTCGCAAAGCGCGCCATTCGCGACATCATAAAACGCAACTCCATTCCGATCTTGTGCGGTGGCACGGGACTCTACATCGATGCGGTCGTCCACGACCAGATCATTCCCGCGGTGCCGCCACAGCCGACGCTCCGAAAAAAACTCGAACGCGAATCCACGGAATCACTTTTTAAACAACTCACGCAACTCGATCCGCAGCGCAGTCAAATCATCGACCGACACAATCGTCGTCGGTTGATTCGCGCACTCGAGATCGTGCTCGCAACCGGCTCCCCCGTTCCTCCCCTTGCAACATCATCACCGTACGATACGCTCGCGATCGGCATCGCACGCCCGAGCGAAACATTGAACCAACTCATTACGACGCGACTGCGCAAACGCATCAAGGCTGGCATGTTCGCAGAAGTTACCCGACTACACGCACAAGGCGTCAGCTGGAATCGTCTTGACGATCTCGGTCTTGAATATCGCTGGGTCAGCAGACACCTGCGCGGACTCATTGCAAAAGATGCGATGATTAAAAAACTTGTCATCGAGAGCATCCGCTATGCCAAGCGACAAATGACATGGTTCAAACGCGACAAGCACATCTACTGGGTCGCCGATGAAACCGAAGCAATGCAACTCGTTGAACAATTTCTTGATGCATAAAAAAGACGCCGATAACTCGGCGTCTTTTTTATGCATGCGTGCACTTTTCCTTTTCGTTACCCCAATATCTTTTTGAACAATTCGATCAGCTCCGCCGGATTGGCCCGGCCTTTCAATTTGCCCATGACCTTTCCGACTAAAAACTGCAGAACATTTACCTGCCCTTTTTTGTAGTCTTCCAGCGCTTTCGGATTTTCCGCAATGATCTCTTCGATCGCAGTTTGAATCGCTTCTGCCGACAGTGCTTCGTCGAGCCCTTTCGCCTTCATGATCTCTTCCGGATCCGAACCGGTGTCGAACATTTCCTTTAAGATATCTTTTGCCAATCTACTGTTCAACTTGCCCTCTGTGACAAACGCGATGATCTTTGCAAAATGGAACGGATCCACTTTGATCGCATCCAGCCCTACACCTGCTTCTTTCATAAGACCCCGCAGGTCGCTTATGAAATAGTTGTAGATCGCCTGCGTGTTTATGGTTTCGTTTAAAGCCTTCGCTTCGCTCACTGCATGCTCGAACCAATCCGCACTTTCCATACTATCCGCGAGAATATTCGCCTGCTCTTCGTTCAACCCATATTCTGCCATAAAGCGCTCGCGCTTCTGCTGTGGCAATTCGATGATCTCATCTCTGATGCCGTCCATGTCAAAATGCGCCAAGTCGAGCGGCGGAAGATCGGGCTCCGGAAAATACCTATAATCATGCGCTTCTTCCTTTAACCGTTGCAATACCGTTTCTTTTTTCTTTTCGTCCCAGCCGCGCGTCGATTGCACCACCTTTTCTCCTTTTTCGAGCAGTTC
The DNA here is from genome assembly GCA_001793945.1 of Candidatus Wolfebacteria bacterium RIFOXYD12_FULL_48_21. Taxonomy (GTDB): domain Bacteria; phylum Patescibacteriota; class Minisyncoccia; order UBA6257; family UBA9933; genus UBA9933. The sequence goes on along the minus strand of MGIW01000005.1, from coordinate 39,467 downwards.
AATCTGTCGCTTGATCTCAAAATCGATCGAGTCGCTTACCGCGCGGAACGAGTTCAGGTTTTTTACTTCCACCTTCGTTCCCAATATTTCGTCCTTGCTCACGGAAATATTCGCCTCTACGCGCATCTGCCCCTTTTCCATGTCGGCAGACGATATATCCAAATACCGCAGGATCAATTGCAATTCCTTTGCAAAAGCCACCGCCTGCTCGCCGCTGGTCACATCCGGCTTAGTGACCAACTCCATAAGCGGCATACTCGATCGGTTGTAGTCGATCAAACTCGCCGGCTTTTCACCCTTCGGATAATCCGCGAGCTGGCTCGAGTGCGCAATGCGCGCAGTGTCTTCTTCCAAATGTACGCGCTCCAACCGTATGCCCTTGAGCACACCTCCGTTTACCAATGGCTGGTCGTATTGCGATATTTGATACGCTTTCGGCAGGTCGGGGTAGAAATAGTTCTTTCGGTCGAACTTCGATACCGTGGGGATATCAGCCCCCAGCGCCATACCCAGTTTGATCACCTTGCGGACCGCCTCCTTGTTGATGGTCGGCAAACAGCCCGGGTGACCGGTGCATATAGGGCAAATGTTCACATTTGGATGTCGCTCCTCAGGGTCGTTCGCGCATCCGCAGAACATCTTGGTCTTTGTCTTCAGTTCACAGTGGATCTCCAGTCCGATGGTCGGTTTGTACATGGGTAGGGGTATGAGGTATGAGGTATAAGGTATAAGGTATAAATTAAATTCATACGCCTCTTATCCGCAATCCATACATATCAGTCGTTTAATTCCATTGTACGGTACTTTTGGAGCATTCTGCAACTTGAAAACCATTTTTGTCTTTGGTATAGTATAGCGTACTTACAAGAAGCGGGTATCGTATAGTGGCTATTATAACAGGCTTCCAACCTGTGGACAGGGGTTCGATCCCCCTTACCCGCTCCATAAAAAACAAAAGCGCCGAAAGGCGCTTTTGTTTTAGGCCAAGGGGAATCGGGCTGAAAGTAGCCGTTGTTTTATTGCATTTTCTCCGTTTTTATGGTTATTTGGTCTTAGTAACTTTACTATAGTTTAACCCATATGTGGAGGCGATCATGGAACAGCAAATTGAGCCCGTTGCACCGCCCAGTGAAACCCCATGGGCAACAATCAAAAACGGAAGGATCATTGCGGAGGTCGGGACCACGATAAGGATACCAATGGGGCTCATCAGGCCCAATCCGAAGCAGCCGAGGAAGTTTTTCGATAAGGCCGAACTGGAAGCCACAGCTCTTTCGTACAAACATCGCAATGATGTCGAACAGCCCATACCCGTCACGCTCCGTGACGAAAACCGGCATGCGCTGATCGTGGATGGCGGGAGTCGGTATTTGGCCGCGCAGATCGCAAAACTTGAGGGCCTTTCCTGTTACATCAAACCACCCATGACCGATGATGAGGTCTATCTTTCCAGCGCGGTGGCGAACATCCGCCGCAAAAGCTTTTCCGTCGTCGAGATTGCACTTGCACTCGACGAACTCATGGAGCGCTTCGGCATCAATCAAACCGAAGCAGGGGAAAAGCTGGGCATGACGCCAAGCCAGGTAACCTACCATTTAACATTCCTTAATCTCATCGAGGAGATCCATTGGTGCCTGATGCGCAAAGAAATTGGCCATGGCGTCGCATTCCAGCTTGCGAAATTCGAGCACGATGACCAGAAAAAGATGCTTAGCCGAATCAAAGATGCCGTCAAGAAAAACGGCGGCAAACCGATTCACCCGAACAAGGTTGCCCGGCTCCTGCGCAGCGAAGCCGAACGGCTCGGAATCGTTCCACGGCGAGGTTCCCGCGGACGCGGGCATGTAACTCATGCCAAGCTGGTAGGGAACCATGTGGTCAAGGAAATCGAGCATGTCATCAAAGCATTTGCCGAGCTCAAAGAGCTCACACACGCCGACTTGCAAGAGCTTCGCGATCCAAGCGCCATTGATATTCAAATGGACCTGCTTGAGCTTCAAAAGAAGCTCGCAGTCGCGCTGAGGCAATTCGACCACATTACCTAATGTCGATCGTTTCCACAAACAAAAACCGTGCGCCCAAGGCGCACGGCTTTTTTTATTTTTTGACAGAGAAGCTCATGCTAAACGCATATCTCCCCCCCTCTATTTGCGATACGCTCGCCAGTTGAAATTGCACATTCGTTATGTTCGGATTCGCCTGCAAGGTCTTTTCAAATTCTCCTATAGCCGGCTGCGTTGTCGCTTCGCCGAAGATCGTGACCGGCGATGTACTATTCTGCACCACAATGCGTCTGATCATGACAGCATCCCCCGCCATCGCATCCATGTCCTTGAAAAATCCCGACCAGACCAACCGCTCCTGCTTCGCACGCACGAGCGAATTTACCATGGTATTAAATCTATCCGCCTCCTGCCGCAACCCGCTTAGCTGGGCAAGCACCGGATCGCTTGACCCTCCCGCCAACCGCTCCCGTAAGGTCGTTGCACTGCCCGCCAAAAACATATCCAGCCCTATCAATAATATCAGCATAGCCGCCAATACGGTCACGGATATATTTCTCCACAAATGAACAAAATTGGTCATTTGATAGGCCTCGTATTTATCATCCGTTCCGGCAGTTGCAAGACTCAACATATTATCTTCGTCACGCGGAATGATGCCGCGGTATGCGGAACCCAGCACGCTAAACCACCCGACCGAAAGATTCTTGAATTGCCGCAGCGTAGGAACCTCTACCGTAAGGCTCGGAAAGTCGCGTGCTATTGCATCGCGTATTTCATTTTCAAATGTCGGCGTGACCAAAAACAAATTCTTCAGCGTTCCCTCCCAATGCGTTTCGTAAAAACTCAGCACCTTATGCACTTCGTCGATGATCATTTTTTTCAGCGATTCAAGCGTCGCCTTTCGCTCCGCGCCGTAGACCGCGCTCCATCCGACAAAATGCAAAAAGTACAGCTCTCCGTTCTTTACCAAGCCGAATGAGATGCCGTCGCTGCCGAGCCGAAACACAAGATAATTTTTACCCTTATCAAACTGATCGCTCAACGCCGTAATCGAGCGCGCAAGCGCCAAGATCGGGAACTCCACTGCGGCTATTTCAAACCCCGCTGCATCGGCTATGCGTTCAAACTCTTCGATCAATTGCCGCGAAATAAACGCGCCCAATATCTCGCTTTGCAATACGCCGTTCACCTCCCGCTCCCCTGCCAAATGCCAATCCGCATTGGCCGTGTTAAAATCGATCGGCGATATCATCTGCAGGTTCAACCGTGCCGCGCTCACCAGGTCGCTTCCGCTTACCTTTGGCAAGGTAAACATTTCCGTATATACATTCCCGTCTGAAATGCTGGCGATCGCCCAAACCTTTTTCTTTTTTCCTGCTATCTGATCATGAAAATCCGTCAGTACTTTCAGCAGACGCACGCCATCCTTTATCTTGCCATCTTCGATGATCCCCGGCTCCAACTTTGCCGAGACAAAATCGGCCTTCTTTCCCTTGATCGAAACGAATCGTATATACGAATCCGTCACCTCCAGCCCTCCTATCTGTAGCGGAGGATTGACGGCATCTGCAAGTTTTTTTATGATCGTAGTATTCATAGCGACACATTAGAGCGATATTTCACCCGAAGATTCGAGCCGTATCTCGCCCGTATCTCCGTCGACGGCATAGGCCGCCCGTACACATCTATTTTTCCCCCGAACCGTCCCCAGCGCGGTCACCTCCGCCTTTCCGGCATCGCTTGGGTTTGTATAAACACACCCCCCCGCTTCACTGCATGCCGTCATTTTTCTCCCTTGATTGCACACAGTTATTTGAGCGGTTCGTTGCGTGCCCAACGCTACCGTATATGTACCGTCGAAACCCATATTGCGGGTCAATTGAACGGCGGCATCGCTTGCGCCCGAACGGGCGACCACCAACGCATCAGCCGCATTGCGCGTTCCCGCGCTGCTCTGTAGTACATAGAAAACCACCAGCGTTGCGGCGATTGTCATTTCAAGGACTATACCACTGATGAGTAACATTAGTGGGAGTGCAACAATCCCCTCTTTAAAGAACTTACGGGACCGGCGAACTACTTCGTTGTGGGGCCCCGTTGCTTTGGTCGATGTACTACTGTACGCCTTCCGCAGCAACATTCCCGCGCCTCGTATTTCGCTCAATCGCGTAAGTTCTTTTTTTATCATTGCTAAAAATCTTATTGTGTGTTTTCTGTTCCTGTCTGCGATCCAGCACCCGTCATCGCCGATTGTGTTGGCATTGTACCTGTCTGCGCAGGCGCTACCGATTGCGGATTTTTTATCGCCCGCACCACTTCGCTATCTTCCGTCAGCTCGGTCGCCCAAATGATGCTTTCTTCGTTAATGACCATTTTATCTTTCGGACCCCAAAAGGCATTCTCGAACTTCGACAATGCAACTCCCTGTCCCTCGCCTTCTTTTTGCAGGAACCAAACATCGCGCAATGTCGTTCGTGGAAACCGCGACAACTTTCCAAAATAGATATCGCCCGTATTCAAATATACCGCCGAGTATCGTGTTTCAAAACCGACCTTCTGCCAATATAATACGACGCCCAGTGCTACCGCCAATACGACCACCAGCCCCACCAACACTTTGTTTGTTTTTGACATATGCGTGATTGTCTTCATTCCAATAAAATTATTTTTTATATTTTAGTATACCACATTATCATAGACTGTATGTCATGATAATGTCTTGCACTTCAGGGCCATCCGTACTACCGGCATTTGATTCTATAATCGCTTTATATCGGACATAACGAACCCCCGAAAAATCGCGGGGACTTACCACCGTCGATGCATCGGGGCCCGATGTCACATAGTTCGTTCCCGATGTGCCATCCGGACCTTTATAATCCGCATTAGTCCACGGACCGGTCGAGATATCCGACGCTGCTATCTGAAATCGTACCGTTCCGCCGTTCGCAGCTCCTTTCCACGCAACCGTATTTACCGCAACGCTGCCGCCAAGGTCAAATATCGGCGAAGTAAGCCAGCCACTATCGGGTATCGAAGTCCAGCCGGTCTTTACCTTATAATCCACCGTTCCGCAGGTGTTTTCATTGCTGCAATTCATGCTGATCCAGCCGATTACATCATTCCATGCCCAACCCCTGAACTCGCCCGTAGCCGCATCAATCGTAACTCCGTAGGGAATAGGCGAACCTGCCGTAACACTATCGAAGCTGATCCAGCCGATCGCATCGTTATATGCCCAGCCTTGCAATGACCCGCTTACATTCGCAACCTTCCAATCGCCTGCAGCTCCGCCGCAGATATTGCCGTTTGGCGTGGTCTCGCAATTAAACGCGATGAGTCCGATCGACGACGACGCATATCCGAACATTTTAACATCGTTCACACCGACATTTCCGGCGGCATAACCAAAATCGATCCAACCAATAACATCATTCCATGCCCAGTGATGCGTTGCGTCTATATTTTCCGTCGTACCCGTATCTCCGCCGGACAGCACCACCTCAATTGCCCCCGGGGTTGCCGTCACATCCACGCTGGATGCCGTTGCATATTTATTGTTGGGTGCCGTCAATATACCGTTATCCCCCCCTCCTCCGCTCCAATCGGTCTGCCGAATGCCCACATTTTTCGTGCGCACCACATATTGATCTTGCGTTATGCTTCTTCCTCCTGCCCATTCGACGACCGCTACGATCTTTTGCGTCGAAGGATCTTCGGCAATGTCCGCCGAGCTTAACGGGAAATTGGTGTTGCACGATGCCGTTGCCGCATCCGTAGTTGGCGTACCGATACCACACTGCGTCCTCTGCACATTTTCAACATAAAAATACCTGCTGAACGCATAGCCGCTTACCGAAATCGGCTCCTTGCCGGTCGTGATCGCGTTGGTCGACGACGCTACATAATAGGCATTCGCGCTTCCTTTCGCCAACCCGTAAAACGCATTCCAATCCGCTTCCGCCTTTGACTTTGCTCCGTCGATTACCTCCTGCGTCAACGATGACGCGGCCTGGTTCATTTTTGACTCCGACGAACTCCGCATGTTCACCGAGATCAATGCCGTTACCCCCCCGATCAAAATCACCCCGATTCCCAGTGCGACAAGTATCTCTATTAATGATTGACCTCGCGTGCCCGATCTTTTTTTATTCATACGATTTATTTTTTAATAATCCACTTGTCCGTTTCCAAGAATGGTTATTGTTTTTGTTTTCGTCGGGTCGCTTATTAATGAAATTATAAGAGAGCCCGATCCCGTTGGCAAACCGCTTAATTTTGAAAACAGCACATCCGTGGAAGATGCCGACGGCGGTGCGGTAAATTGCACCGTTTCATTCAGATTGACCCGCTCGACCACCGCTCCCGATGCGAATGTATCGCCCATGAACACCTGATAGTAATCGGTTCCTGTCGCCTCATTCACAAAATGCACACCCCACATGCTTTCTGAATCTTGCGCCACTGCCCTATCGCGCGTGCCGCGCAATGTGAATGCGATTTTGGTCGCGTCATCACTCAAGCTTTGTGCATAAAAAAAGTCTATCGGAAAAAACCGGATCGAAGTCACCAATACAATAAATATCCCCATGACAATGACCAATTCGATCAGCGACATGCCGGGTGATGCATGCAGTCCCTTTTTATATTGTATTTTTTTAACTGTACTCATATTGCTATCGGTGTTTTTGTTACATGTTTCATGCCACATGGGGGGGGTACGAGGTGTGAGATGTGAGGTATGAGATGTGAGACATACTACATACTACACGCTCCATGCTACTTGCTACTTGCTACATACTAAAACTTACCCATCAGTTGGTACACTGGCACGATAATGGCAAGCGCAATGACTCCCACGATGACACCTATTGCTACCAGCAACATCGGCTCCAAAAACGAAACCAACACCTTTACCGACGACTTGATCTCAGATTCATAAAATTCCGAAAGCGTAGCGAGAATGTTCGATAGGTTGCCGCTTTTTTCCGATATGGCCACCAAATTCGTCACCACCTTTGGAAAGGCGGGTTCCCGCTTAAATGCGTCTCCTATCGTGAGTCCTTTTGCGATCCCTTCTTGCGATATGCGCGTAAGCGCTTCCTTTAATTCCATATCTCCTACCGCATCGGCCGTAATGGCAAGCGCTTCGAGTATGGGCAAGCCGGAAGAAAGCAACGAGGAAAATGTCAGTGCAAACCGCTGGATTGCGATCTTTTTCAGCAATGGCCCAATGAGCGGCATACGGCGGATGAAGTGCTGGAATACCCGCTGTGCCGTCTTGCTATTTTGCATCAAGACCCATGTACCAACCACGCCACCGACCAATAGCAACAGTACGACCCAAATATATTGATTCAAGAACAGTCCTATCGTAAACACGACCTTCGAAAACAACGGCGGCTCGGACCCGCTATCGGTAAAAAGATTGGCTATCTTTGGCAATGCAAAGCTGACCAGCAACAATACGACCAGCGAAGCCACGCCGACCAAAATGACCGGGTAGGTTAATGCAGAACGCACTTCCTGCCGCAATGCCTGCTCGCGTTGCAGATTTACGCTCAACTGCTCAAATGTCTTTTCCAGCGTACCCGACTGCTCCCCCGCTTTGACGAGATTGATGAACACGCTCGAAAAATGCTTTGGATATTTTTCAAATGCCACATGGAACGGCTGCCCCTTTTCAAGATTTTCCCGAATCTCATACAACAACGCGCGCACTGCGGGCTTGTCGAAATCGGCGATCAAAATGTCTATCGCCTTAAACAAATCGGTTCCGATACGCAGCATGAGCGCCAGATATTTCGTCAAAAATATCTTGTCCGCAATCGTAATATCCGCTTGGAAAAACTTCACTTTCGCTATTCCCACCTCAGGCCCTTCTTTTTTTAACGATACCGGACGCAATCCTTGCGATGCAATAAACTCAAGCACCTGTGCGGCGCCCGGCGCTTCCATCTCTCCGGATGTCATCTTTCCATCCGGTTTGATTGCAGTGTAGGTGAACTTCATCAGTTTAATTTAAAATTTTAAATTTCAAATTTGAAATTACAGAGTTATTCCCGTATTACCCTGAGCACTTCTTCCATGGTCGTCATACCCAACTCGGCCTTGCGCACGCCGTCTTCGAACATAGTGACCATATTCTTCTGCTTCGCCAGTGTCATCAACGCGTCGAGTGAAAACTCGGGTGAACCAACAATGCTTCGTACATCATTATCGATCTCCAATACTTCAAAAATACCCATGCGCCCCTTGTACCCCGTAAATCCACACACCGGACAACCACGGCCGCGATACAATGTCTTTGGCATCGGCCGCTCATCGCCTATCCCTAACTCTTCATGTGCGTGTTTCAATATTTCCAAGATATCCGGCGTCGGCGCGAACGATTCAATGCAGCTTACGCAGATCTTGCGGACCAAGCGTTGGGCGATGATCAAATTCAATACCGCGGCGATCAAAAACGGCGGCACCTTCATGTCGATCAAGCGCGGCACAGCTGTGGCGGCATCATTCGTATGCAGTGAAGACAGTAGAATATGTCCGGTAAGTGCCGCGTGCACCGATATTTCCGCGGTTTCTTCGTCGCGGATCTCGCCCACCAAGATGATGTTCGGATCTTGGCGAAGAAATGCGCGTAGCGCGCTCGCGAATGTTACCCCCGCCATGGGGTTGATCTGCGTTTGATTGACATACTGAATGTGATATTCGATCGGATCTTCGACCGTAACCATGTTTACCTCCGGCTTATTAAGCATGTTTAAAATGGAATACAGTGTGGTCGTTTTACCGGAACCGGTCGGACCGCACGAAACCACCATACCGAAGCTCTTTTTAAGCGCCTCTTCGACGATCTTTACCATGTCGTCGAGCATGCCTATTTCTTCGAGCGCCAACGGTTTTTGCCCCGCAGGCAACAAGCGCATGACGATTTTTTCGCCATATAAGGTCGGCATAATGGAAACACGAACATCGGTTATTTCATCCCCTACCCGGTACCGCATGCGACCGTCTTGCGGCTTGTAATGTTCGTCGATTTTCAGCCCGGCAAGCAACTTGATGCGTGCCACGATGGGCAACTCTACATCTTTTGGGATGCGCGTGACTTCATGCAAAATACCGTCGATACGGAACCGGACCAACACAGAGGTTTCAAGCATTTCTATATGAATATCGGATGCATGGGCCGACAGCGCATAGGACAAAAAATTATCGACGATCGCAACGATCGGCAATGCCGCCGCCACATCTTCGACCTTATCCCCTTTTACCTCGAGACTCTTTTTTATATTTTCTTCGATCGTCCGCTTAAAATCCTGCGACAAGGCGCGGTTATAAATAGCGAACCCCTTTTCCAAGTCGCCCGATTTCGCCAAAAACGGTTTCACGCGTACCTTCAAGTGCCGCTCCAAAAACTCGATCGTTTTTAGATCGCTCGGATCTTCCATGGCCACGGCAATCGAGCCATCCGCCTCTCGCCTGAATGCAACGACTCCTTTTTGCCTTGCCAGGTCAAGCGATACCAAAGCCAGCACCGCTTCATCGATGGGAATCGTACTTAGATTCGCCAATTCAATGCCGATATGACGCGACAAAAGCGCATAAAAATAATCGGAGGAAATGATTCCGCGCGAAACAAGAATATCTTCCACCTTCTGATTCAATCGTTGCGATTCCTGTACGATCGAATCGAATATCTCCGGAGTGATCAATCCTTCGCTTACGATCAACTCCTTTAATTTTTGCACCGGGATCTGCATATAGTGTTTTTATACCATCACTAATTAATTCATTCCTTTTTGTCATTCCCGTCCGCCAGCTGGCGGAGGAATCTATATAATACTGGATCCCCGTCCCCGATCGAGTCGAGGACAGGCCCTCACCCGCGGGGATGACACATATTCGGAACTGATTCATTAGATTTAGTATCATTATATCAGAAAAGACCACCTCCTCCAAAAACAAAAACACCCGCAGTTCGGGTGTTTTTGTTCATATCAGAGATCCAATGCCGGATCGTTTCCTATTTCATACCATGTCGCCTGGTTTCCACCATCCTTTCCATCCAAGTCCTGATCGGTTCCGAACTTGACGCTTTCCATTTTTGCATTCAGCTCATATGTATTCGTAGATTCAGCCGCGGCATATGCATAGAAATGGGTAGCGTCGTTGGTCGGATCCTGCGGAAGCGTGGCCAACGGAGAACCGCCCGAAAGCGATGCAAGGTTCACCAACACCCAGCCAGCACCATCAACCGTGCGAGTCGCGTTTGTCGTACACGCCAAGGTAAACGGAGACACGATTCCTACCATACAACGGGCCGCGTTGCCGGAAACGCCGACAGTCAAGTCAGGGGTAGTTGCGGTGGTCAAGTAAAGGTCAATTGCACCTTTTACCGACGCAAGATCGCCAACGCGCTGGCTATCGCGCGCCTGACGCAAATATTCAACCGGATTGATAACGAGTACCGCAACCGTTGCGAGCACGGCCAAGATCGCAATAACGATCAAGAGTTCAAGCAATGTAAAACCTTTTTGTGATTTATTCATGTTTTTATTTTTATTTATTATATTTTATATGTATTGCACCGCGCGCTGCATCGCGCGCTTAGCTTTAAGATCCAATATGTACGCTTTTTATAGTAGCGCATCCGACCTTTCCTTGAATTGTTTTATTATACATGATTTTAAAAATCAATGTAAGTCCCTTTGCGAACGACAGGCACAAAAAATCCCGTCCTGCGACGGGATAACGCTTTGTTCTATTATGCAGAAGGTGCTGGTGTCGGCGCTTCAGATGTCGCGCCCGCGGCAAATTCTTTTATGCGCCCCACCAGATCGTCGATGGATGTTTTTGCCTTCACGAAATATTCTATCGCACCCAGTTCCTTCCCCCGCTGCATGTCTTCCGGCTGTCCGAGGTTGGAAATAATAATAATCGAAAGATTGGCATTGCTCAGCTTTACCTGCATGTCCGTTCTGATCTCTTCCATGACCTCAAACCCCGAACGCTTCGGCAAGATGATATCCAAAAGAGCCAGTTGAACCGGCGTAGTGCGCAACGCAGTAAGTGCTTCTTCGCCATCGCGAGCGTGAATAACCTCAAAACCCTCCTTTTGGAGTCGATTCTTCAGCAATGATGACAAAAATGGGTCGTCTTCAACGAGTAAGATCTTCTGCATAGCGGTAAATGTCTATCTATTTGTATAGTATATCATACTTTGAGTAACCAACAACATGGGGTATGGGGTGGGAGATGGGAGATGTGAGGTATGAGGGGTGAGATGTGGGACATACTACATACTACATTCTACTTGCCACATACTACATGCGACATGTTTCATGCTACTTGCTACATACTACTTGTATTATGCTACTTGCGACATGAATAACTTTTGTCATTCTCGCGCATTGTCACCCGATCCGCCAGCGGGCGGACGAGAGATCCGTTTTTTACTACAGATTCCTCGACTTCGCAGAGTACTGCGGAGTTTATCCTGAGCTTGTCGAACGGGCTCGGAATGACAATGCAATAGGCTGTCATCCCGGGCTTGACCCGGGATCCAGTTCAACTTTCCGCCGGAGGCGGCATAAAATCCCCTGTTTTATGCCCTTTTTAGTCCCTTGACAAATATATATATTGGGTGTATAATATATTTATAAACAGTTTGGAACCTTACCAAGCCTTCGGGCATAATATTAAAAGGAGTGGGATATGATACTCAATTATCTGAAGAATGTTGTTTGGCCGGCGAGTTATATCGCGGCCATACTCGTATTTATGGTCGGCATCCTGTGCCAACTTTCTGACAGAGGATCATTCCGAGCCAATGAAGTATTTGCACTCTATATAATGATCTACGTCATTTTATTCTTCATTGGCAACGCCCTGTATCTAAACCATGGAGAGCGCCTAACCTTAAGGATGATCCGCAAAGCCCTCTTAAGCGGTGCTCCATGGTAAGCCCCGGGCGGCCAGCAATGGCCGCTTTTTTTATTGAAATGGATTCCCGTTTTCACGGGAATGACAATGCATTGCAGATTCCTCGATTCCGTGGAGTACCACTCCACTCGGAATGACAATACAAAAACAATTATAAAAATCCACGAATTAAAAAACAGATGACCACTCATCTGTTTTTTAATACTGTCTACAAACCGAATAATAATGAAGAACATCCAAACCTTTTTTAGTCGTCCAAAGAATCGTGACTTATGGCTCCACGATCAAAACCATTAAAAACCGACTCTAAAAATATTTAATTAATCTACGCACAGCTTCCGCTACGCGTGCCTTGTTACGACTTCACCCCTGTCACTGATCTCGAACTCATCCCACGCTAGGTGAGACTCTATCCGCTACCAGCTCCCTTGGTGTGACGGGCGGTGAGTACAGGACTCGAGAACGTATTCACCGTGGCATATCTGATCCACGATTACTAGCGATTCCAACTTCATGAGGGCGAGTTTCAGCCCTCAATCCGAACTGAGGCCAAGTTTTTGAGATTAGCTCCGCCTTACGGCTTGGCAACCCTTTGTCTTGACCATTGTATCATGTGTGTAGCCCAGGGCATCAAAGGGCCACGCTGATCTGACGTCATCCCCACCTTCCTTCCGCTTAAAGCGGACAGTCTCCTGTGACACTTGTAACACAGGACGAGGGTTGCGCTCGTTACCCCACTTAAGGGAACAGCTCACGCCACGAGCTGACGACGACCGTGCAGCACCTGTCCTACTGCCAAAGATAAATCTTAAGCCTCGATCGTTTCCAACCGCATTCAGTAGAATTTCAAGCCCTGGTAAGGTTCCTCGTGTACCATCGAATTAAACCACATGATCCACCGCTTGTGCGAGTCCCCGTCTATTCCTTTGAGTTTTAGTCTTGCGACCGTACTTCCCAGGCGGTTCACTTAACGCGTTAGCTTCGCCACCGAAAGGGTCGATACTTCCGATAGCTAGTGAACATCATTTACGGCGTGGACTACAAGGGTATCTAATCCTTTTTGCTCCCCACGCTTTCGAGACTCAGAGTCAGGAATACTCCAGTTACATGCCTTCGCCTTTGGTGTTCCACACAATATCAACGGATTTCACCCCTACACTGTGTGTTCCAGTAACCTCTAGTATCCTCTAGTCTGGTCGTATCCATTGCAGTTCCACCGTTGAGCGGTGGGATTTAACAACAGACGCACCAAACCTCCTGCTCTCTCTTTACGCCCAATAAATCCGGATAACGCTTGGGGTCTTCGTATTACCGCTGCTGCTGGCACGAAGTTAGCAACCCCTTATTCCTAAGGTACCATCAATCTAGCCAATTGCACCCACTAACCGAAATTAGCGAGCACAATTGGCCAGACTTTTTCTCCTAGAAAAGCAGTTTACAACCCGAAGGCCTTCTTCCTGCACGCGGCGTCGCTCCATCAGGCTTTCGCCCATTGTGGAATATTCTCGACTGCTGCCACCCGTAGGTGTACGGCCCGTGTCTCAGTGCCGTCGTTGGGGGTCAAGCTCTCACTCCCCCTACCCGTCGTAGCCTTGGTAAGCAGTTACCTTACCAACTAGCTGATAGGACCTAGGCCTATCGTATAGCGGATTGCTCCTTTACTCTTTCGAGACTATCAAGTATTAGCCAACCTTTCGGCTGGTTATTCTTGACTATACGGTAAGTACCAAGGCGTTACTAACTCGTTCGCCACTAACCCCGAAGGGTTCGTTCGACTTGCATGCCTTATCCACGCCGCCAGCGTTCATCCTGGGCCAGGATCAAACCCTCATTATAGAAAATGATCCACGAAAACATCGAACTGCTTTCGTAAATCAACTCCTAATCCTTTATCATTGGACAACTAAAAAAACTTTGGATGTTCTTCTTCATCGACTCACATCGATGTTATTCGGTTTACAAATAGCTGGTCACTTCTCTCAGACAGTATTAGCCATTATATAGAGATTTAACCCCTTGTCAAGAGGTTTGGGGCCGTCCACGGTCAACGGTTCACAGTGCACAGAAAACTCCAGTTTCCCCATTTGTTATTTCCGCTTCCGCCCCGCCGGGAGCTGTATAAAATACCCTATTTTTACAATAAAAACGCCGGTCAAAGACCGGCGTTTTATATCACTGAGATCAGGGAAGGTCCTCGCGGATTCTTCTTCCGTCTTCTCCTTCTATCTGCACGCTGACAGACGATGTTGTCGTTCCATCCAATCCATTACAGGTCATCGTATATTGCGTGCTTGCCGTCGGACGCAACTCGGCTTCGCCGGACGATTGCTTCCCGGTCACGGTCAACCCTACGATAGACGCATCTTTGTTGTTTGTGATCTCGCACCGATTCACATAGTTGCATAACCACGATGCGGTCGCGGAATCCGGCAATGTTATCATAGACGGATCGATCGAAAATGCGGAACATTTCGGATACTCCCACACGGTCGCCGATACTGTTTTCGGATCGGACACGAGACCCTGTGGACTCGTACATGACATAGTATATGAATATGTCTTGCCGCTTCCTGGCGCCACAGTTCCGCGCGTCAATGTTCCCAACGACAAGGAATTATTTGCGTTATGCGATGCCGCTTGATTCAGACTGCCAGTCAATTGACATGAACTTGCGGGATTTTCTATCGTCCACGACAATGTTGCGGCAGTGTTTGGCACTTCAAGCGCTATAGGCGCGGCGCTGCCATTTATCCGCAGATCGACGATGGGTTTTACAGATTTTACCGTGATTGTCTTGGTTCGGTTCAACGCTTCCACCCCTTCCACATCCCGTCGCAGCGCAAGTTGTACCGGAGCCCCCTGCCCAAAGTTTGCGCTTTTATTTACATCAACCGTACATCGCGCCGTATTTTCATCGACCGTAACACATGCGATTACGCCATTGTTATCGCTGGCCCATGTATCGGCGTACGGAAATGTAAAACTTCTGTCTCTCCCCAATCCACTTCTGTAGGTTATGGATGCCGCATTTCTGCCGTACTCCAACGGTGGATCCGCATTATTAAGAAATGCCTCGGTTACCTCGCCTTGATTTATTTTTGTTACCGTAAACACATCTCCTCCTTTTACCTCAGACGGAGCAATGTAATCGACACTAAAACTTCCGGTAACCATCCATGCGCCATCGTTAAACACAACTGCGCTTGCCGACGGTACATCCGCAAACGATTGTGCGTTCGCAATGTCGCTTTTCGGCTCCCACTGTGTTACCGCCAGCACTGTCGCCGATGCGATCGCAAAGAGTACGATCATTGCCGTTGGCAGTGCCGCCTTTTTCTTACTCCAATACCATGCCGCTCCGGCGATACCGCCCCCTACGATAACGATGATCGCGATGATCGTGTACCAATTCAACATGCCACCATTTCCTTTTTCTTCGGCCGCTTTCGGATTTGTCGTCGTTATCTGTTTGCTCATCAACAAATTACCCGCCGCGTCGTACACATCCGTTTTGAGCGTGATCATCGCCGGCATATCTTCGGTCACCGCGCTACGATACAGCTTCGGAGTCCGGGCCGGATATATGGCCCCCGTTTGCTCGCCTGTCGCAAGCACTTCGCCGGATTGCGGATCTATCACCGAAACGACCACCTTCCCTTCCGGCAATGTAGCGGCAATGGTCGGATCCGCCGAAACCGGTGCATTGTTTCCTACACATGATACGATCTGTTGTACACCATCAACCTCAACGATACCGCTATAAAACACATCCGGCGTTATGCCCGGCACCGAGAATCGGATCTTTGCTATGGCGCTTTGCCCGTTTGCTTCATATCGCATGCGCGCCATATATGTACCCGGTTGTAGCGTCGCAGGCGTCGCAAACTCAAACGAAGATTTGCCGTTCGCATTTACTACCATCTGTTTTGTATCCTGCGCGAGTTTGTTTCGCGTTTCATCCCAATTGAACAATTCAGCAGTCATAACCCCAGTTATTTGCTTTGCATTCGGATTGACCACCGGTACTATGATCTTTGCCGGCAGCTCCTGTTCCGTTATGACAAGCGGCGGTCTAAACGAACTTGCACTTTCCCCGTTAATGGTCGCCTGAGATTCTTTTATAAATGCGATATCCGCGTTTTTATTTCCGCCATCATTTACTTGAAACGCAAAAGTTGCACCAACATTGTCTTGCGTGAACGGCAGCCCCGCTATGTTGTAACCGTTTTCCGTTATTGCGATCGAACCCTGATACAGCCCGTTCGGCAACCATACAGGCACCACAAATGTAAAATTGTTCGTGCTGTTCTGTCCGTGCGGGTAGCTCAATCCCCCGCCAAGGTCCACTTCCTGCAACAAAACGGTCTCGGTCGAACCGGGCGTATATTTACGGACCTGCAACAATGCCTTTGCGTTCATGACCGATGTTTTTGAGTGATCATTATACACATCAAGCGCAAGCTGCGCCGATTCTCCCGGCACATATGTATCTTTTGCCAGCGACGCCTTTACCTTGAGCGCCATATATGGATAGAAATCAAAACACGGCAAACTTTCTCGCGTTTGCGCTTCTTGTGCCAGCGCCGATAACGGCACACTTCCCGCCATTGCCAGCGCCAGCATCATGATCGATACGCGCCGCAGTATGTTGCTTGGTTTCATGCTGTGGTTATTATTGTGTTAATGTATTAATGTCCTTAGTATACCACATGACCCACAAATAAGTACACCACCCGCGGGCATATTGACGAAATAACCAAAACCCTATAGTATTCCTTGTATCGCACCTGATGGTGCTATCACTATTATGAAGGCTAAAATCCACCCAAAATACAATATGGTCGCGGAAGTGAGCTGCGTATGCGGCAACAAGACCACCGTTGGATCGACCCAAAACAAGTTTGATGTCGATATCTGCTATAACTGCCACCCGTTTTACACCGGAAAAGCAAAGGTTATGGACACTGCAGGACGCGTCGAGAAGTTCAAGGCTCGCGCCGTCGCCAAAGTGGCACCGGTCAAGAAGGTCCGCGTTTCCAAAAACAAAAAGGCTGAATAAGCCTTTTTTGTTTTTTATAGGCTTCTCCTATATACTTTCCGGCAAGCGCCAAACTCATCTTCTTCCACTTTTTTTATAAAAAGTGGAGCCGTCGGTTTCGCGTAAGAAGAATCGAATCCGACAGCCCGGCCCGTTGCACACTCTCCGCTGACTGGCGGATCGTTAGCAACGCCAAGGGCAAAAATCGCGAGCGAATAAAAATGGCGGAATGGACTCTAAAATTTCTTACGAAACTACTTGGTCGGAGCCGTAGAATACCTATCGGCTCCGACACTCGGGCACGTTGCACGCCCTACTGGGCTAGCAACGCCAAGTCGTCGCCTCCTGTTCGCCGCTCAGACACCGCAGTTTCTGAGGAAATTTTTATCGTCCATTTGATCCACCATTTTCACATGCTCGCACTCTCGGATTTCAGAGTCAAAAAAACCGCTTAAGCGGTTTTTTTGACTCTGGTTTATCTCCTTCCCGCTTTCCAAAAATCTTTTTCTTCCCTTTTGGATTATCTTCGAGATATAATCCGACTGCCTCTTTGAGGTTCTTATTGGCTATTTCGATACTCTTCCCCTGGCTGACCACACCCAATTCGGCGCACTTGGCGACATAGATATTGCCCTCTTTATTAATAATGGATGTAAACCGGTAGGTCATATATCTATATAATACTGTGCGGATGTTGAATATCAACTTTTCCTTATCAAAAAACCGCCATGCGAATTTTTTGATCATAACACTATCTTTTCTATCTGTTCTTTTAATTTCGGGATATCCTTTTTGATCGCCTCCCACACGGTATTATCATTTGCTTCGAAATACTCATGTATCATCTTATTGTGCATATTAACCATTTCATTCAATGGCGCACCAGGGTATTCTCCCTTGATATCTTCGGGGATATTTGTAATAGCCTCTCCGATGACGATGACATTCCAGATAACTGCATCAAATGTCTTTTCATCGTTCGCGAAATCGCCAAATGACATCTCGTCCGTATATCGCGCAATCTTTTCGATCGCATTCTTGATGCCCTCTATATACAATTTTGCATCACGCTTAGACATGGATTGCTTTGTGTAGCATCTTATACAACCACGCCAAGCTTCTTTATCTCATACGCCAACGGATCGGCATTGATAAAATCCTTTGGTGCGTACGCGACCGGCTCTATGCGCGCATCGACTTCCATCGCCTTTTTCCAGAGATATGTTTCATGCTTATCTTTATTTCGAGCGAATTTATCCGATACTACACACACATCTATATCGCTATATTCCTTAGCGGTGCCTTTTGCGGAGGACCCAAAAATGATCATTTTCTCCACCGGAAAATTATCACTTTCCAAAAGCGATTTATATCTGATGACCGTATCCTTTATTTCATTAAATGTTTTTACATTTGCCATAACTGTTTAGATAGTGCCTTTATCTTTTCAATTCTCGGTTTCGTATAATCCAGATCGCACAACTTATAAAATGCCAATTTGTAATCGGGATATCGCGCGTGAATATTGAACTTGTTCACTTCTGCCAGGAATTCCCTGTCTTCTTTTGACAGCTCGATACACGCATCTTGCGCTAAAACTGACAAATTATGAATCGGCTTCGGATGCGCACCCGTATTTTTTACTACCAAGGCCTTGAGTGTCTTCTCCAATACAAGATGCCCGTAGAACAAGCAGTCAGAATACCGTTTTATTTTGAACAAGCCTGCCATTGTTTCATAATCGTGCTTTGCCACGGTTTGCCAATATATAACAGCCTTCTTGATTTCTTGTTTTGTTAAGTTAGGCATAGGTCGGCAGATTTTGCGATGATTGCTTCACGGTTCATAGTGAAATGATAACATTTCAACAGATGTATGCAAATGTCGCTATGTAACGATGTCGGATGTCGTTACATTATCGTCATCGCAAGACATTACATTGCAGGTCAAAAAAACCGCTTAAGCGGTTTTTTTGTCTAATGCTTCTTTTGCCTTTTCGAGAAGTTGAATATCTTTCCCCAACCTTTCATACTCAGCTTTTTTCGACTCAAGGTCTCTTGATACAAGCTCTCTTAACTCAGAGGCATCACTCTTGCTCCCGTATTTTATAAGATCTCCTCTATTCTCTAAAGTCCGCCCATCCGGCAAAATTTTAATTCTCATTCTGTCTCCATGCAACGGATAAAGCGGCACTTCAAGCTCTTTGATGTCCAACGCTTCGTAATCTTCCACGCGACCTCCCAAAGACGAAGCGCGCCCTGTTTTATCTTCTTTATAGGTCTCTTTTATGAATTCACCTTTTGGTTTCCACCGATCAAAAGTCCTCTCATCCGTCATTCCCTTTTGCTCCTCCGTCATCGATTCTTCCGCCTTTTTCATTTCTTCTGGTGATGGCTGGTGTTTTGGTGCTCCTTCCATGGGTTTATTTTTTTATTATTATTTGTACTGGATTCCCGCCTCCGCGGGAATGACAATATATTTAGTCATATTTGACCTTTTTTCAATTATAGGGATATATATATATATATATATGCAAGGTGAAATCCAAAAGATCATTCTTGAAATACGGGCAGGGGCTGGCGGAGACGAAGCGGCTATTTTTGCAGGCGAGCTGGCGCGCATGTATCAAAAATATGCCACCATCCGCGGATGGAAGTTCAATGTTGAAGACTTCAATGCCGAAACATTCGACGGCTACAAATCGTTCGTCGCCACGGTCGAAGGGGCCGGCGCATACAATGATCTAAAACAGGAGTCTGGCGTGCATCGCGTACAGCGCGTACCCAAGACGGAGCGCCAAGGCCGCATACATACTTCGACCATATCCGTTCTGGTGATGCCCGAGGTAAAGCCGACCGAAGTCGAAATAAAGGATGGCGATCTCGATGTTTCCTTCTTCCGATCCTCCGGCCCGGGCGGACAAAATGTAAACAAAGTGGAAACCGCCGTTCGCATCGTACATAAACCAAGTGGCATTGTCGTTTCATCCCAATCGGGCCGATCGCAATTCGGAAACCGCGAAACGGCCATGAGCATGTTGCGCGCAAAACTCTACGACATCAAACAGCAGGAAGAAATGGCAAAGCTTGGCGCATTGCGCACCGTAATAGGCACTGGCGATCGCAGTGAAAAGATCCGCACCTATAACTTCCCCGATGACCGCATCACCGACCACCGCATCGGCAAGAAGTGGCACAATATTGAAAAAGTTTTGGAAGGCGGGTTTCAACCGATTGTGGATGCGTTTAGGGAATACGAGAAACAAGATAAGAGGTAAAAATAAGCGGGAGGGGTGTCATCCCGTGTCGGGGCACGGGATGACAATACAAACTCAGATCCCTCGGTTCCTCCGCCGGCTGGCGGATGCACTCGGGATGACAGCTACAAAAATCCGCCAGCCCATAGGGCCGGCGGATTTTTTGTCTTACCTCATATCTCCAACCTCTAATCTCTTATGCATTACGAATTCAATGTTGCGATGTCTTGCTCAAATGCGGCGGCCATGTCGAGCACCTTTGCTCCGTAACCCGAGAGGTGGCGCGACCAGTTCCCACCGGCATAATATTTTGCCGCCGCTACCTTTTCTTGATACAACGATGCATTTGCCGCTCCGGCTCCTTTCAAATACAGCGCGGTCGCCATAAATGCGTCTTGTGCATTCCACGGGCTGGGCGGATTGTGCCCGGTCAATGAAGCAATCTGTTTTTCAAAACCGACCCAGGTAGACGGCATAAACTGCGCGTAACCCATAGCACCTCCATAGGCCCCGTCTTTTGGAATAGGGCACGACACCAAGGTGGTCTCCGGATTCAAATTCAACTTCTTAGTGATCGCGAAGAAGTGTGGCATATCCGTATTTGGCTTCATGGTCGTCGGGTTGCTCGCCCTATCCGGATAATACGGATTTACATCATAGCGGCACTTGCCAACATTTTGCCCGAGGGCCGACTCCTTGTTCAGTACCGCAAGAATCAACGCCGCACGCACACCGGTCGCGCTTTCTGCCGTCTTTGCAAGCTTGTATGCATCGCCAAACTGCAGCTGCCCTCCACCGACCACATCGAACAATCGGCTCCGGATCTGCGCCGCGGTCTTTTGCTTTTCCACCAGCACCTTTTGATATTCCGATTCCTTTCCTTTGGTTACCTGCAACAAACTGTCCTTTTCCTGTTTTGTCCTATTGATCTCCTTGCGCTGCTCTTCCTGATAGGCACGCAATGTTTCGATATCCATTTTCTGCAATGCGAGTGCTTCCTTTTGGTCTGAAAGATCAGTCTTGAGCCCAATCAACTCGCCAAGATTGAAGCGGAGTTGGTCGCTGATGCTTGCCAGGTTGTTCAAATCGGTAAAGAAATTTGAAAGGTCATTATTGGAAAGCAGCGTCAAAAAAATACCCTGATTTTCATTGCGGTAGATCTCTTGCACCATTTCTCCGATGATCCTGCGCTTTTTTTCTATGCTCGTTTCCGTTACACCAATTTGGGTCGTGGTCGAATCGATCTCGCGGTTTACCTTTTGCAAAGTGACCATGATCGCCTTGATCTGCGTATTAAGCTTTGACACCTGCGCGTTCATGCGGTTGATTTCGGACTGCAGTGTGTTGCCCTTTTTCTTATAGTCCGCAATCTGTTTTTCGTAATCGGCCATTTCCCGCTCCAGCTGCGCCAATTCTGATTCAAGCTGCTTGCGCGTTTCCGCGCTGTCTACCGCCGCATACACATCGCCGCTCGTAGGCGCTGCAACAAAGTTAAACACGAACGATGCAATGAAAAAGAATACCAAAAACACGCTCGAAATCCCCTTGAGCGGGATCCGAATGGTTCGCGTATACGCAAGGTTTACCTGTGGCAATACCCGGTAGAACGATTGCTTTTTTCGTTTGATATCAATAAGGATTTTCCGCCTCATAACATATTTAGAGTAGCATAAATTAAGGCAAATTTAAAGACAGATTTATGCGTCGCATTGTCATCCCGAGTGAATCCGTCAGCCGATGGAGTAATCGAGGGATCTGGAATACTGCAGATTCCTCGGCTCCGCAGAGTACTGCGGAGTTTATCCTGAGCTTGTCGAACGGGCTCGGAATGACAAATATGCTCCATATATATAACAAAAAGCCCCTTGCGGGGCTTTTTGTTATTTGTCGCTTTCCCTTCGACTTCGCTCAGGGTTTCCTGCGGTGAACCTTCGACAAGCTCAGGACTCTTTTTCAGTCGCTTCCGTCTTTTTCTTTTCTTCTCCCTCTACCTTCACATCTGCGACGCTGACCGGGGCGACCACTTCTTCTTCGATTGCCTGTTCGACGACCGTTACAACGACCGCGTCTTCATCGGCAAGCAGCTTCACGCCGGCCTTCACTACAAGGTCCTTTACATGGATGCTGTCATGGATATTGACCAGCTTGCTTAGGTCGACTTCGATGTTGTGCGGCAAGTTTGCCGGCAACGCGCGCACTTCGATCTCGTGCATGGACTTTACCAATACGCCTCCCTCCGCCTTTACCGCCGGAGCTTCGCCAATGAATTCTATCGCGACTCCCGCTTCTATTTCTTCGTTCATGTTTACGGCGTAAAAATCAACATGCATGACCGCATCCGAGATCGGATCGATGTTCACATCGTGGATCAATGCAGGAGTCTTTTCCTTGCCCACAACTATCGTGATGACCGTGCTTTCGCCTGCTTCCTTAAGCACCTTTGCGAATTCCTTTGCATTGACGGTCAAGTGCTCGTTTTCCTTGCCATTTCCGTACAATTCCGCGGGAATCAACCCCTGCGTGCGAAGTGCATGCACCTTGCTGCCCAATATTACCCTTTTTTCCGCTTTTAATTCCATAGTAAATAATTGATTATATCGATGAATACCCGAGTTCCGGTGCGTCCCTTGCATCAAATACGGGATTTGTATGTCCCTCACTATACCATTTTGCGGTCTTTTTGCAAGCGCCAATTAACTAATGACCAAGGACCTATAACCTATAACGAAATCGCATTACGGGATAGGGCCCACAATTGACCGAGGACTCACAATCTGCAATCCAGCTATTCCGTATAGTTTCTTTTGTTATTAGTCATTAGTTATTAGTTATTTTACTTATACCCCTCTGCCTGGATGGTAAATGCCTTATGGTATTTGCCTTTCAATTTCATGAGTTCTTTATGATTTCCGCTTTCGGCAATAGCTCCGTCGGCCAGTACATATATCTTGTCCGCATTGCGCACCGTCGAAAACCGGTGCGATATGATGATCACCGTCTTGTTTTTGAAAAATTCGTATATCTGCCCGAATATCTCCGCTTCTGAAACCGCATCGATCGATGCGGTCGGCTCGTCGAATATCACGACCGGGGAATTGCGGTAGAAAAACCTTGCGATCGCTATTTTCTGCCACTGCCCCGTGCTTGGCCGGGTTCCCCCTTTGAACTTCTCGCTCAACACCTGATCGTACCCCTTCTTATAGTCCGCAAGGAACGAATTGACATTCGCCTTGTTTGCCGCCAATTCCATTTTCGTTTCATCCAGCTCTGCTTGCGAATTTCCCAGCCAAATATTTTCCTTCAGCGTCAGCGAGGAATATGTATTGTAATCCTGAAACAATACCCCGAGGTTTTTATACCAGCTGTCTATTTTTATATTATTTATGTTTTTCCCATCCAAATAAATGCCGCCCTTGTTTACCTTATAAAACCTGCTTAATAATTTTACGAGTGTCGTCTTGCCCGCGCCGTTTTCCCCTACGATCGCTATGCGCTCCCCGGGTTTTATCTCAAGGTCAAGACCATTAATGACATACCGATCGGAACTCGGATATTTGAAACTTACATTTTTTAGCGCAATGACAGGAGCCTGCTCCGATGCTTCCAGTATTACATCCCCGTCGGATACTACGGGCTTCATATCGAACACTTCCTTTACCTCTTTGATTCGCATGCACCGCTCATAGAGCGATACATATGTGCCCGCCACCATTCCCAAATTGCTGACAAAAATATCCAACGACCGCATTTGAAATGTAACATCGCCCACGGATATCAGCCCTTTGAACAGATTTTTTAGAATGGTAAAGTAACCAAATATGCTCGCGGTCACCGTTATCGATCCGAATAAAAATCCGAACAAACGCCAGCCTCGCATGATCGCCAGATCGGCTTTTGAGTACCGATTGGCAAACTTACTATAAATAGTATTTAGATAATCATACGCGGATGTTATAACGATCTCCTGCAGGTTCGATGTTTCGATCAATGAATTAAAAACGGTGCCCGCCTTTCGCTTGCGCTCCGTTTCATCGCGATAGAGCTTCCAGCTTTGCCGCATATAGTACCTGTTCGAAGCCAGCCCCGGGAGCATCGAAACAAAAATGACCGCCGCCACAATCGGCATGATCTTTACCACTACGACCGTCGTCACGATCAATGTTATGACCCGTGCAAAAAAGGTGGTTACCCGGTCAAAATCGCCGTATAGCATCCCCAGCACCTCACGCGAGCGCTGTACCTTGTTCACTACTTCGGGATTTTCCAGTGTTTGAATACCCAAAGAATGTATGTGCCGATAGAGCACCTGCGGCGACTTGAACCATGTGGCATTGTTCATGACATTCGACAGATACGAATTTCCATGGCTGACCGCAGAGGTCAACAGATTGTATGCAAGCAGAATGCCGAGCATCGGGATGATGTCTTTCGGATCCGCTCCGGTAGCGACGATGTCTATGATCTTGTCCAACAACCGCGCAAAAATATAGGCGTTGACCAACGGCTGTAGCGCCGAAAAAATTGCCGACAAGAAATCGAGGATCGCCGCCACTGGCGCCAATCTTACATTGTATGCGATCAACCACCTTAGCACGCCAAGAAACTGCACAAATGATAGTTTTGCCTCTTTTTGCTCCATAATTCAGTTATTATACCACAATCGCGGACGAAACTCTTTTTCCCCCCCCTCAACTCCCCATCTTCTCCGTGGCCGCTTTGTTGTTCTACGAAATCTCCACCGAGAAGGTGCTTCCTGCTCCTTCGCCTTCGGAGGATATCACCTGTGTCTATAAATAGTATGTAATGTCTCTCTAAATCCACTTATATACTACCCCCCCTTGACACCGCCCTTGTGTGTGTAATAATCGTGTCAGAACGCAGGGCATAACTTATCACACAGGAGGTTAAGACTTATGGGCTATACCGAGAAGGACGCTGCTAAGGATACTGGATCATCGGGAAAAGAAACCGCACGGGCATGGCATAGTGCCAGAGACGACGCAGCCGCAAGTGGAGAGCTTGAATCTCGAAACGAGAGGAAGGTTAGTGATTCTGAGAACGGGTCGATCCTCTACTCGATCTTCAAAGCCGTCTTCGGAAAAGACTAACACGGCAATATGCCACAGATCCACTCCCTGTATCAGGAGCCGCGCAATGCGGCTCTTATTTTTTCCCACACGCTACGCTTCTTTAGCTCTGCGTTAATGCGCTCTCCAATATACCATGTGAAATAAGCCGAGAACCTTATGCCTTCTTTGTTTGAATTTTTACTCGAAGTAAATCTTTCTATGGCGACAGGGATATCGCTAATTATTTCTCCATTAAGACGTTTTTTAATATCTTCAGTGAATCCAAATTTCTTATTTCGAATAGCTCCCGTGATAAGTGGCTCAAGATATTGACTAACTATTTTAAACTCGCCTTTATCAGACAGTATTAGCTCAATTTCTTCTCTTGCCGTTTTTAACTGAAATCTTACATCACTCATATACATAAGTATAACATACCAATCCCAAAATCTTCCTCTTCTATTTTCCAAAGATCTGCATATCCCAAATCAACTCCCCATCTTCTCCGTAACCGCCTTGTTATCCTGCGAAATCTCCACCGAGAAGGTACTGTTGGAAATCAAAAATCGATTTGAAATTCCTTTTCTCCTACGGCCATAACAAATAGGTTGTCTTTTGTGACCAGTCGCTCTATCATTTCGATAATTTCGTCGTACGCTATCCCTCTGATAATATTTTTCCATTCATCCGGCGCAATAAGCTTTCCGAAATGCAACCACGAATCCCCTATATATCCAATCCCATCCGAAGAAGCACTTGTTTTTCTTGTTACGATATTTATCAGCTGTTCTTTGTAAGCATTGAATAGCTCTTCTGTAAAATATTTTTTGGCATTAATAACACGATCGATAATCACTGGAATCGCATCTTGCGGATTTGTGGTAGATGTTGCAATGTAAAACAACCCTGCATCGGAATATTGCGCAT
The DNA here is from genome assembly GCA_001793945.1 of Candidatus Wolfebacteria bacterium RIFOXYD12_FULL_48_21. GTDB lineage: Bacteria > Patescibacteriota > Minisyncoccia > UBA6257 > UBA9933 > UBA9933. Next base: position 13,226 of record MGIW01000005.1, on the reverse strand, counting down.
GGGAAACCCCTACATTATATACCAATCCAAGTTCATGCCGAAGGATCTGATATAACAACGAGGTGTGCTTATAGCCAAGAAAATTTGCGTAAATATCCATTGCCGCTGACTCTCTTGCGTTCGTAACAGCGCTTAAAAAGTTAAAATTTAACTGCGTCTGCGTCGTAGACACCTTTTCGAATGCAAACCCGCGCCGCGGTATCGGATTACTAAAATTATCCACTTCTACCCCGGTGTGTGCCGCCATATCGCCAAAATGGATTCTCGCCAGTTCGGCTATTTTTTCGTGGCTTGCGCCGCCAGTAACAACTACCGCCATGCGTTGCGGTATGAATATGCGTTTGTGATATTTCTTTAATCGGTCTGCCGTTGCCGCACGAATACTTTCCTTATCCCCAAGCGCATCCTGAGACAATGGGTGTCCCTCAAATATACGCTTGCTCGATTCGATCCACAGCCTGCTTGCCGGATTATCATATGAACGATCATATTCCTGTATAATAACCTTCTTTTCATTTTCTAAAACCCCCTCATCTATCAACGGATTTCGCACAATATCCGCAACAAGTTCAAACATGTCTTCGAGTCGATCTTTTATAACTTCGATGTGCACGCGCACCATTTCCATATTCGTCGCCGCATTCGACATCGCTCCTGCGCGATCCATAATTACATTTAAATCAAAAATGGACCGATGTTTCTTCGTCCCCTTTAAAAGCATGTGCTCCAATATATGTGCGTAACCGCGTTCTTCCTTTTGCTCATATCGCGAACCAGCCCGGAGCCATACTGAAATCGTAACAACATCAGCGTTCGAATCCTCGCTCGTAAGGATTGCCATCCCATTGTCCAATTTTGATTCTTTGTATATTTTCATATGAGTATATTTCTTTTACGCACCGTACCAACACTATTGCCATAGAATAAAAAGGGTGCGAACCAAGATCCGCACCCTGCACACATGAAACGAGGCTTGGTCGATCAGCCCCCGTTCATCGGGAATTCACCGTTGTCATCCATAACGGTTCCTTCCACCGGGTCACTCTGCTCTGCCATGACGCTACTCCTTTGTTGAGGTTAATAACAAGTGACGCCCACTACAAAGTTACTAATAAAAGTATGCCATTGTAGTAATAGTTTTGTCAAACCCACCTCAACTCCCCATCTTCTCCGTAACCGCTTTATTGTCCAAAGGAATCTCCACCGAGAAGGTGCTGCTTTAAATGGGTAGGGGGAAAGATTGATAAGTTTTAAATATATTATTATTCCTTACACATAATAATAGTGATATACTTGCTTTATGAAACTGCAGTTCAAGATTGACGATAGATATCTTATCCATTTCGCAAGTAAACGATACCATTCGAAACCCGCTAACTTCAATCTTTTTTTACTATGGACTCCACTTGTAGATAGGATTCATAAAAAATATCGAGATACCCCCGCCTATTACTTCCTAAATTTCTCGAATAATGAGCATATCTCTTGGGCAGCTGAGGAGCTACTTATTGCATCCGCCTTCCCCGGTAAGTCTTTTAACTCTACTTTTTGCAAGATTGTTTCTGACATGGAAAGAATCTACGATGACATCCGACGGTCAAAAGAATTCAAGCAGCTGCGCAAAGAGACCGAACAACACCTCCTACAAGTAAGCAAGCAATGGGATCTGAACAAAAAATTCACCCTGTCATTTATTCAAGAAGTTACCGGCATCACTCTTCCTAACAAAACCATTACAGTCTTTATTACTCATCCGAAGCTTGCCAACGGAAGGGCGCTTATCACCCATAATGCAATTCTTTGGGGTCATGAGGAAGATTGGAAAAATTATCATACTGTTTATCTTTGTCATGAATTAATGCATATTCTTACATGGCATACGCAAAAAGATTACGCCGTTATGCATGCACTCATCGAACTTATGACCGACAATGAGCTGCGTATCCGGCTTAACGGCAAGGGAGAATATTTTACAGAAAACGGCCAATTAGTCGGACATAAAGATCTGCAAGAGCTTGAACAAAAAATTCTCCCGATTTGGCAAAACTATCTTGCGGGAAAACTAAAGGCAAAGAACATATTTGAATTGGAAAAGTATATTATAAAGAAAGGGATCGCGTAAGCGATCCCTTTATGGGGTTGTTTCTTGCTAAAATTATTCATGATATACTGATTTTATGAAACTTCAATTTATTGTCGACAAAACTCAACTCATTTCTGCCACAATAAAAAATTATAATGCCTATCAACGAATTCCCTTTCCTGCATGGAAAAGACTAGAAAAAAGGCTTTGGAGTAAGTATAAAAACGATCCAGCTTATTACTTCGTAAACCCCTATATTAAGGCAAGTCATACAGTATGGGCGCTTGAAGATCTATCTCGCCAGTCAGCTTTAAATGGTATCCCTTTTAAAAATGTGCTTAGCGATGCATTAAAGAAAGTAGACTCCATTTATCAAGAAATCGAGGAGTCGGATGAATTTAAGCGATTACATAAGGAGACTAGCAATTATCTCCTTTTAACGAAGAAACGGTGGAATGCAAAGGAGGTTGAAATATTTCAATTCATTACTAAGGTCGCAGGGATTACTCTCCCGGCTAAGACTGTCAAAGTTTTCATCAACCACCCAAAGACTGGTGGTGGCCAAGCGTATTCCGAAAATAATGCTCTACGATGGGGCCATTCGGAAGATTGGCCCAACTACACGGTCGTATATTTAGCCCATGAATTGATGCATATTCTTACCAAGAAGCAGCAAAAGACTGATAAGACTATGCATTCATTGATCGAGCTCATGACTGATAATGAGCTACGCATCCGATTGAATGGCGAAGGTGATTACCTTACAATAGACGGACATGCGTATATCAAAGAACTCGTACAAAAAATTCTTCCCATTTGGCAAGATTATCTTGCGGGGAAATTAAAGGCAAAGAACATATTCGAATTGGAAAAATATATCATAAAGAAAGGGATCGCGTAAGCGATCCCTTTTTACTACATGAACTTTTACTCATGATTACCGCGGATTACATGGATCAGGGGGGCATCCTTGTGTTGGATCATTGGGCGTGCACCCCATGACCGGACATTGGCTTGCTCCGACAAGCCCACCGCGAGTCACCTCTTTGATCTCGAGCTTCAGCTTCTTGTTCTTCATGACTTTTTCCTTCTCAGTTAGAATTTTACTTAACACTCGCCTCTTGCCTCGATACTCCCCTCATCACCTCCTTTCTTAGACATTTTCCACTCACCTTTTAATGGGTCATACATGCACCACCAAGGCTTTGCAGTTATGTTATCACTACCGTTTCTTGCCTTAACCCTGCAGTCAAAGCAACAATAGCGATATTCGCATTCACTACATGCCTCGATAACATCCTTGCTCATCCTGCGATACTGAAGCGCAGTCGGCGATGCAAGGATTTCTTCCAGAGATGCCCTCCGTACATTGCCGTATGATACATCCCGCTCCATTACGCAAGGGTGAACATCTCCCGTGGGCGAAATGCAGATCTTGTCCATGAAACAGTTATGTCCACACCTTCTTTTTGCAAATGTAGACAGATCTGTCTTTGCAAAACTCGGTGAGGTAACTGCCTGGGCACTGATCATTGAGTCTGAGATGAGGTCGCTCGCACATCCCCTTCCTGCCGGCCTTACATAGTCACTTCTGATATGCTCAATGCCGAATTGCTCTTTCAGAAATGCCTTTGTCTCTTCGACCGTTGCCTCATTTGCCCGGCTGATTATCAACCCTACGCGAAGCGGGATCTGTTGCTCGACAATCTTCGCGAAATTTTCAATCGCCTTTTGCCAGCTCCCTTCTTTTTGCGTGATTGCGTTATGTATTTTCTCGTTACTGCTGTAGAATGACGACGCCATCGATATTTTCAGATCTTTGATGCTGGCGATGTCTCTCGCGGTCAATAATGAACAGTTTGAGAAAATCTCAACACCCTCGTACCCCATGCGTCGCGCTTCTCCGGCCACTTCAAAAAGAGTTTTTCTCTTGCAAAATGGCTCTCCCCCTACGAGCTGCATCCTTCTGCATCCTTTCCCGTATGCCTCCTGTAATATGCGAACCCATTCCGCCGTTTTCAGCTCTTTCCCCTTTTTGCACAACGATGCACTGTTATAGCAATGCACGCAGGTAAAATTGCATCGCTCGGTTATTTCGCAATGCACGAAGGAAAGAGTATCCCGTATTGATGGAATTTCCACCTTTTCCCGCACTCGGAATTCTTGAGCGAATTCACCCAGGCCCAAGTCGACAATTTTTTGCAAAAAGTTTTGGAGCTCTTTCTTAGATACTCCCTCTTCTTTGCAGATTTCCGATATGGACTTCCCTTGGTCCAGCTTTTGGACGATGATCTTTCCATCCTCGCTTAGTGAAAATACCGACCCTTTGTCTGTATCATAGATTGCCCCGCGGGTTGCTCCGCTTACAAGAAAGGAGGCCGCTCCTAACACAAAATATCTCTTATCTCTCATGACCCTTCTCCTTATCCTATTGTTGATTTTTAAAAATTTCTGATTAAATCATCAGATATATCTATATTTTTGTCAAATTTCTCTGCGGTTCGCTCAACTCCCCATCTTTTCCGTAACCGCCTTGTTGTCCAAAGGGATTTCCACCGAGAAGGCGCTACCTGCTCCTTCGCCTTCGGAGGATGCCCAGATTTTGCCGCCATGGGCTTCCACAATCTGTTTGGCGATGAAGAGGCCGAGTTTATTCCAAAAAAGAGAACCTTAGAAGATTCTCTTTCTCACTTCTTAAACTTATCAATAAATTCCTGCCCTACTTTCGGGCCTAATTCATGTATGATATCTATAATTTCCTGTTTTGAAAAAAGCTGCAGATCTTTAAACCAATTATCAAATGACGCCTCCGATTCTTTTGCCTCTTGTTGCAGCCAAAATATAATAAGATCGGATCTTTTTAGCCCTTCTGCTATCTTTATCGCCTCATTTAGATCTTTCTCATCCCACCCAAATTCAGGCGCCCCATTTTTTACTTTCTCGTAACTACGCTTGATATTCATAAAATTTTGAGCAGTTTTCGGACATGCTCGGGTCTTTGGAGGTTTACTTCTTGTGGATGTCAGTCATCGACGACTCATACTTGGCCCCGGAAACTTTAAGATCCTCACTGTGAGGGCTATCCCGCTTACCCGCATCGTTAACATGATGGGTATCCGTATGAGTCGGTCCAAGCGTCTCGCGATACTTGTCATCACCTTTTGTTTCGTGCTCATTGCCAGTTTTCCACCATCCCATGACGCTACTCCTTTGCTGAGGTTAATAACAAATGACGCCCACTACAAAGTTACTAATAAAAGTATGCCATTGTAGTAATAGTTTTGTCAAACCCCCCTCAACTCCCCATCTTTTCCGTAACCGCCTTGTTGTCCAAAGGGATTTCCACCGAGAAGGTGCTACCTGCGCCTTCTCCTTTGGAGGATGCCCAGATTTTGCCGCCATGGGCTTCCACGATCTGTTTGGCGATGAAGAGGCCGAGGCCGGTGCCTCCCTCATCATCTTTATTGAATCGCTTGAAGGATGTGCAAAAAAGGCGGTGACAGAGTGTTCCAGTACAGGCGTATTGCTCATGTCATATACCTGCCTTATACTTGATACTATCTAAATCTAATTTGCTATCAATAAGGTCGCATGAAAGAAATCCCGCTTAAAAATGCAGAGGAAAGGATACTGTCCTTAGCTCAATATCCAAAGGCTGAGCCAAAAAGTCCTTTTATTTTGAATTTAAAAAATAAAGAGCAAGAGCTTTTTCTTTACGGCTGTAAACATTCCAAAAATATCCGAAACAAACAGTTTAAGGATATAGAAAAACACTTCAACTATTTTTTGCAAAATAACCGTAATGTCGCCATTATCATTGAAGGGCATACCCCTAATGTTTCATCCAAGGACGAACTGGTCAAGAAATATGGCGAAACTGGTTTTGTTTTTTATATGAGTCAAAAAAATAAAATTAAAATATACGAGATCGAACCATCATGGGATCAATTATTAAAATTTGCCACAAAAAGAAACAGTGAGGTGAATGTTGCCTCGTGGATTCTTTTAAATAACTTAAATAGTAGGATCAAGATGGGGAACAAATTTGATGAAAAAACAATAGCAAGTATCAAATCTCTTATACATTCCATTGATGAAAAATTGCACCTTACAAAAATGGGCAGCGCATTTGGAATAATCTCCAATAATTTAATGAATGTAACAGGAAAATCGGTTCTGCCGGAAAACCCCGAGCAATTGACTGATTTCGATTTAGATTCCAGATATATTTTCAAATTACAGAATCCATTTTCCACAAGGACTGTATTAAATAAAGTCGGAACCGATATTAATTTAGGCAGAGATTATTTCTTGTCAAAGAATATCCTATCCTTGCTGAAAAAAAATAAAAGCGTCTTCGGAGTTATAGGACTAAATCATGTCTTTTGCACAAAAGACATCTTTGAGGACTTCTTTAAAAAAAGGGGCACCAATTGATGCCCCTTGTCAGGTATCCCCCGATGGGTTACCTAATCATCATCGCAACTTGCCTCGCCCCAGCTTGTGCAGTCTTTCGACTGCTTCGAGGTTTCGATTTCAACTCCCGCCGGGAGCCTGAATGCGAAATCCAGGAAAAACGGCCTTTCCGACTGCTGCTCTACTAATTCCATACTTATCACCTCCTCTTATTTTATCGTACTAATAGTAGTTTAATCCTCGGATGATCTGGCGTCAAGAAGATCTCTGGGAAAATTCTATAAGCGTATCCGCAAATGCTTCAGAAATAGGTGCGCCCGTCATATGCTCGAGCCATGCCCATTGTCCATTCGGATTATCCTCTAAGAATACGATTCTTCCATCCGGGGTTATAACCATGTCAATGACGCTAAATGTCAGCTCAAAACTTTTTGAGAAAGCTACGAGCTTTTTATTAACATCCTCTCCCAGATCTATTTCTTTGTGAGGCATCTCTTTGAGCTTTCCCATGACGGCAGCTGTTCTGTAATCCGTCTTTCCTTCTTCCACTCCCTGCGAGTCTATCGTCACTGAAAATACTTTCTCGTCTACCACGACAGACCGTACATCAAAGCGCTTCGGTATATGCTCCTGTAAAAACATCGGACTAAATCTCATTCTTGCCAAATTTTCTTCCGTCATCATCTCTCTTGGGATCTTACTGGTATGCAATAACAGAGTTTCCCCGTTACTGAATCTGAACAGGCCTTTTCTAATTTTCTTGAAGATAACTTCTTCCTCTGCCTCTCTCCAAAATTCCTTGATTTCTGAGAGATTATTCGTTATGCAAGAAAGCGGAACTTCTAACCCCAGAGAAGCGGCTCTTTGCATTTGAATCATCTTGTTGAACTTCAATCTCTCGTTGATTTCCCATGGATTGATCACGGGGCATGTAAACATGGTAAAAGAGATGTTCATAGCCATCTCTGCTTCGTCAGCCATCCATGCCTGAAGCTCCGGATTCCCTAAATCATAATCCAGTTCAGGTTCGTGAATTCTTCTGTTCCACACCACGCCGACTTGGCTAAAAGGCAGCACACTATCAGGAAATTCGTATCTTCCCTGAAAATCTCCGCGTCCGCTAAGGTGCATTACGGCCTTTACCTTGCTATGGAATTCATTGGTATTGAACCTGACAAGATCTGCTCCTTTTGAAGAAAGCTGATCAATGACAAGTTTTGCACAATCGTCCTGCGAATGAGTGAGAATGAGTATCGTCTTTTCCATTTTTACCCCTCCTGATATTAAGTTTTGAAGTTTAAATCCTAACTATTAAATAACATACATTATACAAATGCACAAGGACATATGGCGGTTTTCCGATATGCTTGGGACTATACCCTATCTTCTCCGTAGTGACCCTATTATCCGATTATCTTCCCTTTTACGAATTCAACTGCTTCTTTGATTTTGGGAAATTCTGATTCTTCCAGTAGTGCTTGTTCAAAATCTTTTTTCAATACTTCTGTTTCATATGCGATCTGCAATGCACGAACGACATATTCCCTATTGAGAATACTTTTCGTGCCGTAACCCATTTTCGCCAATGCACTATTTTTGGAATATATAAGCAGCCCCTGAGGAATTGTGATTTTTGGCGCAAGAATGTGAATCAATTCGTGCCGTATCACATTTCTTTTTTCTTGCTTGTTACCGGGGCCAACTACTATATAGCCTACTCCTTTTACCTCAAGTCCGTATCCGCGCCAGTATGCATCTAATGGATTCGCAATTACTGTCAGCGTATGGATATTTTTAGGCGCAGACCCTACAAAATCCATAAACAGCTGGGCTTCTTTTTTAAAAATCGCCAATATTTCTTTCCCCTCTTTTTCCTGCGTAGCTCCATACTGGTTCCACAGTTTTTTTATCAATGGATCACGCCCGCATTCCTCAAGTATTTTTTGAATCCTTGTTTGCTTCGCAATCGATCCCTTCTTTAACATGTCAAACAAAATCCATCCCGGGTGATACTTACTTAATAAGTCTTTGCACTCCGGGTACTTCGCCTTCCAGTCTATTATTAAGAGTTGCTTTCGTATCTTTTTTCTCAACGGAGACATCCCCTTATCATTATTCTCATCATCATAGCCTATGGCGTTTAGCAAGCAAAACAACGCAAAAATATTTTTTGCGTTGTTTTGCTTTATTCTTATATCGTATTTAGACTTCTTCTGCATATATGAAAGATCCTCAACTCCCCATCTTCTCCGTAACCGCCTTATTATCTTGCGGGATTTCCACCGAGAAGGTGCTCCCTGCTCCTTCGCCTTCGGAGGATGCCCAGATTTTGCCGCCATGGGCTTCCACAATCTGTTTGGCGATGAAGAGGCCGAGGCCGGTGCCTTTGGTATCCTGAGCCAAGGCCGGATCACGCGCGAATTGGGTAAACATATTCGCAGCAAAGTCTTTTGAAATGCCCCTGCCCGAATCGGAAACCGCAAACAGCACTTTGCCGTCATTCAAGCTCACGCTTACCTTAACCCATCCGGCTTCGGTATATTTGACCGCATTGTCTATAAGGTTCTGAATGACCTGCGTGAACTTCTGAATATCCATGTTCAGCACTATCTCTTCCTGCGATGCCTCAAAGGTCAACGCAAGACCTTTGTCCTTTGCCAATGTTTCCAGATCGGCAACAATAGTGCGGATCGGCGGGACCACATTCAGCTCTTCGAACGAATAGACCATTCTTCCCTCCTCGATCTTTCGCATGTCGAGCAGGTTGTTTACCATGGCAAGCGTGCGGCTTGCCGCAGCGCCGATCTTTTTTGCGATCTCCACGATCTTGTCCTGTGGTACACCCGCCAATGTGCCGTCACCGATCAATGTGGCATAACCCTTGATGACCGCCATAGGCGATTTAACCTGATGCGCGGCAAACGAGAAGAACTCCGCCTTCAGTTTTTCCGTCTTCTTTAATTCTTCGTTTACCGCCTCGAGGTCTTCTGATAGTTTTTGCAGTTTTTCTTTTTGCTCGACTTCGCGGCGGACGCTGCGGATAACAAGTATACCGATTGCCAATATTGCGAAGAATATAACGGTCCTAAAAGCTATTTCCGTTGTATTTTTTGCAATAACCACTTCAACAAAAGACACCAGCGAAAGCAATAGTATGAAAATCTCCGTAGCAACAACCTTTATATTCAGTAGATTGTGCTTAATAATCGCATAGAATGTAAAGAATATGAGTGGAAATACAAACATGGCGCCATATTGAACAAACTGTGGCATATCCAAAAGAGCGGGCAATATAAAATTAAAAACTATGTGCAATAAGAATGTCGTAAAGAGTCCGGCAAGAATGTAGCGGAATTTTTGACTTTCTTCTTCTGAGGCACTCCTTGTTTTTCTTATAAACATCGCCACCCCGACTATAAGCAAAAATCCAATAAATGTGCCGAATAGTCCCACCCCCCAATCAAGTGCCACTCCCGATGCCCCTCCGCCTATATTTACCCCCTCAACTCCCACGAAGACGAACTCCGTTAATGTTGCGGCTGATACAACCAATAAGGCTGGAAATAGAAATATTTTATATTCTCTCGTAAATTCCTTAACATCTTCCGGAAATACATAAAAAAGCTGAAAAATAAAGTATGCATACCAAACTGCAAAGAACATCTGCGCCCGTAGTGCCCACAATATCCATTTCGCATCCGTTAACTGAAACGATACATAATTAAATACGCTCCATAGCGCCGCAGCCATTGAGAGGCCAAGAAATGTTCTGTTGGTAATACTTTTTCTATTGCTAAAAAAGATTACCCAGCCTAAAATCACAATACAGGCGACTATAATTCCTACCGACAAAAGATTGAAGTTCCCTAAAATATTCATTATCTTTATGGTTTTATGCTTTCGATCATATATGAGCCATTCTTAAAAAATGAGAGACGATTACCAGCCACGCTCCTGCCTCTTAACTCCTTTTTTGTATAGTCCCTTAGCCTCGAGAATACTGCGCCATTCATAAGTACCGGATATCCCCATGTGGCAATTGATTGTGGGATAAGTAGCCACCAGCTCCGATAATCGTCAAATTCGACTATATATTTTCCTATAATCGCAATAATTGTATCTAGCCGTTTCTTTTGCACATCTTGCAAATGATGCTTGAACTTCGCAAAACATACTACATCAAAAAATCCTTCTCCAAATTCCTTATCCAGCTCAAAGATATCGTTACTGCACAATATTACCCGTATATTTTTTTTATTATTTTCGAGGAGCCTATCTTTGGTTACGCGGCCTACTTCCTCGAGCTCTATATCTTCTTTAAATTGCGCAAGATTTTCTACCGCAAGTCTTTTTGCTATGATAGATTTATCTATTGCAACAAATGTTACATTTTTAGCTGATCCTTTTTTTAGCAATACTTCTATTATTTGTCTTTCCAGTTCCATTGCGCCTGCTCCTAAATTGACTACCAACCGCGGATTTTTATCATTAATGATCTGCACTAATTTCTTTTTAAGCGGCTCTATCATTCCTGGAATTTTTTTTCGCTCCATCTTGATCAAATTTTTGTGCAGATCTTCTTCCCATTCTTCCTTGGGGAAATCGCTCAACTCTAATATTTGTTCCTTGTCTATCTTGTTAGCCGAAAATAATAACCACCCGATATATCGCATAGGCGATTTGATCGCTTCAAAAAATTCAATATTCTTTTCTACCGCATAGCCGTTTAGGTCGGTTTTCAACTTTTTAAGCTCTGCGATTATCTCCTCTATTTTTTGCGCTCTTTTAATTTCCATACTGTTAGTTTTTCTCACACACTCCACCGTATATCAGGGCCCAATTTAAATGCACGCCCACTTGGCTTATCTGCCTTGCCGATGCGAAATACCATTGCGATCGTTTTATCGCCGATTCCTAAAATTTCCCTTGTTTCTTTATCTGCCCTCTTGATCAGCTCCTGATGCTCGGCGGATAATTCGCTTACATCCCCCGCTTTGATCCTTTGCGCAAGATACGCCACTGCGGTTACCGGCTGCAAGCTCAATCCCCTGTTTGTGAGCGTCAACCACATATGTTCCAACAGTCTTCCCGCTTGCATGAAATCTTTCGGTGCATCACTCTCCATAATAATGGCTCCAATCGCGGACGACGACGCATATACCTTTGCATTTTCTTTCGCGATGAATTTCGAGGCGCCGATCCTGTTTGCGCATTCAACAAATTTCCAACTCTTAAACCGCCTAAATGCAAATCGCTGCGGCGGTGCGAGTTCGAGCGTTTTTACATGCATGCCCGGTTTTCCTTTCTCTTCCTCATCGGTCCAGCGGATGATCGAGAACAAGAAATCATGAATATGCTTGTTTTCCAATAACAGCCGCTCGTTCAAGCTGACGATGGTCGCCAGCTTGTTCACATCTTCGCGATTATCTACCAGTCGTATCTCCGCGCCTCCTTCGCCTTTCATTCCTTCGATATACTCCTTTTCTTCCTCGGTCAATACATATGATTGATATATTTTTCGATTGGTTGCCCGTTCGCGAATCGCCTTAAATAGGCCTGTTTCTTTTTTCTCTACTGCCTTTTCTAAGCGGACCGTCGCAGTATGATCATTTCTCCCCACCTCAGGGAACAACACCATTTCCGCCTTATATCCAAAATGCGCCGCTGCGATAGCAATGTTTTCAATTAACGCACCATGCGCCAAAAAATCTCCCCTGTTTTTGAAATTAAACAAAGTAGCATCTCTGCCGACAAGATTATAAATATCGATCTCGTTTCCACGCACCTCAAACCGCCACGGCTGGGAATTATCCCCCGATGGTGCGTGCACCGCCTCTTCTATTATTTCCTTGATCAGTTTCTGCGAGATCATTACGGGTATTATACAGGATTTTTCACTTATGACATACATCTGAACCCTTGAGTTCAATATATCAGCGCAATGGCAGCATCGGATATACTGTCACCATATGCAAACATCATACACGCGCCTTACATCCTTTGAGCGCGAAGAAATCAGCCGCGGGGCGTGGACGGATGAATCATTCGCGTCCATCGCTCGCAGGATCGGTCGCCCGACGAGTACAGTTTCCCGAGAAGTCCATGCTCGCGTGAAATATGTCCGCTGCTACCGCGCGGAAACCGCGCAGCAGCGCGCAAAAGAATTGCGCGCGCAAGGACGCAGACCGAAGAAGTTGGACACGCATGTACATCTCAAACAGTATGTCTATACCGGATTGCGCCGCCAATGGTCTCCGGAAGAAATTGCAAAGCGGCTTGTCCTCGCGTATCCTCAAGACAAGACGATGCGCATTTCACACGAAACCATCTATCAACACTTGTATTGCCTTCCGCGTGGTGAATTGAAGACTGAATTGATGCGCAATCTCCGTCAGGAACGGAAGCTCCGCCAACCGCGCAAATATGCCCATGCAAAGCGCCAGCGGATACAAGATATCATCAGTATTTCCGAGCGTCCTGTCGAAGTTGCGGACCGCACCGTTCCCGGGCATTGGGAAGGTGATCTCATTGTCGGGAAGGATCATGCGAGCGCAATGGGGACGCTCGTGGAGCGTACCACGCGCCTGACGCTCCTCGTTCCGCTCCAGAAAAAGGATGCGCTCAGCGTATGTTTTAGGCAAGGACATTTGGCGGTTTTGCATGTCGGAATTCGTTAATGAATTCGTTCGGGCTTTTGCCCTGCAATCCGCAGTGGAGTAGATCGTTG
>MGIW01000004.1:13947-107909 GCA_001793945.1 Candidatus Wolfebacteria bacterium RIFOXYD12_FULL_48_21 | reverse complement strand
TCTCCGACCGGATTACTCCACTTCGGAACAGCCCGTACCGCCCTTTTTAATTGGCTTTTTGCCCGGCATGCGGGTGGAACATTCATTGTGCGTATCGAAGATACCGATACGGAGCGCTCGACAAAGGCATTTGAAGAAGATATATTGACCGGCCTGAAATGGCTTGGTTTTGATTGGGACGAGGGACCGGATGTCGGTGGACCGTATGGTCCGTATCGCCAGTCGGAGCGATTGCCTTTGTACCGAACCCATCTTGAGCGACTTCTTGCAGAAGACAAGGCGTATCATTGTTTTTGCACCAAGGAACAGCTCGATGCCGATCGGCAGGAAATGCAGGCACAGGGCAAGACCCCTGTGTATGTCGGCCGATGCAGTGCGCTTTCAAAAGATGAGCAGGCTAAGCGGATCGCTGCGGGCGAAGCAAGCGTCATTCGCGCCCGTGTGCCCGAGGGCGTCATCGCATTTGATGATATCATTCGCGATACCATTTCCGTGCAATCGTCGTTGATCGGCGATGTCATCATCGCGCGCAGTCTTGATCTTCCGCTTTATAACTTTGCGGTCGTCGTTGACGATCATGAAATGAAGATCTCGCATGTCATTCGCGGCGAAGATCATATTTCCAATACACCGAAACAGATCGTACTGCAAAAGGCGCTTGGGTTTGCTACTCCGCTCTATGCGCATCTTCCGCTTATTCTTGCACCCGACCGCAGTAAGCTTTCCAAGCGATATATCGAAACATCATTGAATGATTTTAAGGCGCAAGGATACCTGCCCGATGCGTTGGTCAACTTCATGGCGTTCATCGGTTGGCACCCGAAGGACGACAAGGATGTCATGTCGCGCGAAGAATTGACCACCGAGTTCGACATGGAGCGGGTGCAAAAAGGTGGCGGCATATTTAATCTTGAAAAATTGGAATGGCTAAATGCGCAACACATCAAGCGGCTTTCGATCGATGCGTTGATCGATGCGCTTGTTCCGTTTATTTCGTTTGCGTGGGGCGCGCAAAAAGAGACGCTGCGCAACGCCGTCATGGCCGAACAGGAACGCATGAAACGGCTGACTGACTTTGCCGAAACGGCCGGATTCTTTTTCGAACTTCCGGATTATGACCTTGCATTGCTTGCATGGAAAGATGCCGTAGCCGAAACCACTAAGGGGCATTTGCAGGCAGCTTTAACCCTATTGACCGCGTTACCCGAAGAACAATTCACGAAAGAAGGTCTTGAGGCATCACTTATGCCGCTGGCCGAAGAGAAGGGCAGGGGAGACATATTGTGGCCTCTACGGGTCTCTTTGAGCGGAAAAAAGGCATCTCCTGGGCCGTTTGAGATCATGCCGGCACTCGGCAAGGCTGAAACGATACTCCGCGTGCAAAACGCGATCGATAAACTTTAATACGAACCAAATATATACTTTTGTAAAGACTTTATGGATAGTGCGAAATATAAAGGAATAGCATTGTTGCTGATCGCGATCGTCATGGCGGGGTCTTTTGTTACCACCTATGGCGCTGAAACCCCCGAGGAGCTCAAGGCCGCCATCGAGAAAAAACGCCAAGAAGAACAAGTTTTGGATACACAGATCAAGGCCGTGCAAAGCGTATTGGAAACAACCGCGGGTGAGAAACAAACATTGCAGCGCGAATTGAATCAGATCACCGGCAATGTGAAGCAGCTCGATCTTGGCATCAAACAAAGCAAGATCGTCGCCGAAAAACTGACATATGAAATAAAGGATACACAATACACGATAGAAGAATCCGAGGAACGCATTGCATTGCGCAAGGTTGAGATCAGCGAGATGCTTCGACAGGTTCAACGCAAAGATACATCGGAAGGTCCGCTTATGGCTATTTTGAGCGGCAAAAGCTTGACCGATGCCGTTGGCGAGATCCAGGCGTTGATCGAATTCCAAGACAAATTTGCCCGAGATATTCGCGAGTTGCAGGATTATACTATTGAGCTTGATGGCCATATAAAGACCGCGGAGGAGAAAAAGCGCGCAAAGGAATTGGAGACGGAAAAATACGAAAGCAAGAAGATCATTCTTGATGAAACGAAAAAGTATCAGCAGCAGTTGCTGACACAGACAAAGAATAAAGAGCAGATCTATCAGAACTCGCTTGCTGAACTGAAAAAACGACAAGACGAGATCGATGCCGAAATTGCACGCTTGGAAGCCGCGGCGCGTAAAGATATCAATGTCAGCGCGTTGCCAAGCTCCGGTGCGCTTATGATGCCGGCGCAAGGTAAGCTTACGCAAGGATACGGCTCGACACCGTTTGCATTGCGTAATTACGCAAGCAGGCGGCATAACGGTATCGACATTGCCGCACCGATAGGAACTCCCATTTATGCGGCGGCCGATGGGCGAGTCGTGGGGGTTGCGGATCAGGACCTGTATTGCCGCAAGGGAGCCTACGGAAAGTTTGTCGCCATAACCCACTATAACGGACTTACCACACTCTATGCGCATTTGTCGCTGTGGAAGGTGCACGAGGGTCAGGAAGTCAAACAAGGCGATCTGATCGGCTACATGGGCAACACCGGATTTTCTACCGGATCGCACTTGCACTTTACCGTGTACGCGGCGCCGACATTCAAGATAGCTCCTGCAGCGCTGTCGTGTGGCCCGAAGATGCCGTTTGGTGGAGATGTTAATCCGTTTGATTACCTTGCTAAATAAAATAGGGAGGCGCCAAACGGAATCGATTCCGTCAACCCGCTCACACGCTTCGCGTTGCGCTTCCGTTTGGGTTTCCGTGAATCGTTTCCGTTTGGCTGATGAGGAGGTGCGGAACCGATTCCCCATCCACTAGGTTATTTAAAAAATCCCGCTACGCGCCGCTGTGGCGGATTTTTTTATTTTTTCCGATAGAGTATACTGTATGTATATGTTAGAACTCTTTAATCAAATCATAGATATTGCCAAAAACATCGGGCATGTATTCGACACAAGCATTTGGCCGCCTTTGGTGGTGTTGCTCAAAAGCATCGGGATGCTGTTCGTGAAGGTGCTTGAATTGAGTATTATGGCGGTTAAGTGGATTATTGCCAAAGTTTGAAAATTATTTTATTTAATCAAAATAAAAAAGTTTTGATAATAAAATAAAAAATCTCCCTATGTTGCGCGAGAACCAAGCGGCCTTCAAGGGAGATTTTTTATTGCCTGATATTGTAAACACATAATCATGTGCAAAACAATATATAGCGCTATTCTTCTACGCCCACTAATTACCTGTCGTAAAACCTTCATTTTGCGACATGTAATAGATCAGGTTTTGTTATATCCCCTTGCATGTGTATGTCATTCCGAGCTTGTCGAGGAATCTGCAGTTTACATACAACAGATCCCTCGATTCCCCGCCAGCTGGCGGATTCACTCGGGATGACAAGGGGGTGCTATATAGATGATAAAAAACCCGCCGTTGGCGGGTTGTGTTGCTGCCGAAAGATTTCCTTATTTGGCCTTAGTGATCTTCAAGAGAAGAGGATGTGCGAAATCGCACTATAGTGGTTCGGCATGAAATCGTCCATGAAGAGGACCTCGCTTGGGCTGAATACCCGCACTTCCTCTCCCTCGTTCCCCTGTTTTTGCAGGCCGTTGAGGGACGCAATCTCGGTCTGAAAGATGGTCAGTGTGTGACTATCCTTAAACATCACATCGATTTCCTTTAGCTCCGAGTCGCTCAGATCGAGTCCTGTTTCTTCCTTTGCTTCGCGGATGGCGCACATGCGTGCGTCTTCCCCCGCTTCACCGTGCCCTCCCGGAAGTTTCCAGAAGATCGGGCTCGGTTTTGATGGATCCCGCACCAACGGGATCCCCAGCGGTGTTACAATGAGTACCACCGCCGCTATCCCTGTCTTGCTTTTTGTTGTCACTGTCGCCTCCTTGTGGCAGAAAAGGTTTAAAATGCACTGGTTTCAGTAAAACACTTTTATTTGCTTTAGTCAAGGTTTCGGCAAGGGCCCGGTTTTGCTATACTGGGGAATACTTATTTTACCCATTTTTCATGTATTACAAGACCGGCGAAGAGTTCAAAGAGGTTTCCGGATACGACCTTGAGCAAGGCTGGTATCCGCGTGTGACGAAGATATTAGAGATCAAGGCGAAGCCCGCGTTGTACCGTTTTTATGGTGAGCTTTCGAGCTTTGATGAGGGCGAGCAGATAAAAGAAAAATCTGCTTCAGAAGGAACATTGATCCACGAGGCTGCCGAGCAGATCTTTGCCGGTGTATCCCCTATCGTTGACCCATCCATACAGCCGTCCATCGATGCATTGAACTTGTTCCTTGGGCGGAACAACATTCGGGTCGATAAGGAATATATCGAAAAGCGCGTGACCCATTTTGGCGAGCGGTATTCCGGTACGCTGGATGCATTGGCGATGATCGATGGCAAGTTTGGCGTGCTGGATATCAAAACATCCCAATCGATCTATCGCGATTATAACCTGCAGACCGCCGCGTACATGGGCGCCTTGGAAAAGGAGTTCAAAAACCTGCAGACGCGTTGGATATTGCGCGTCGATCAGGCGAAAGAATGCGTGAAGTGCGGCGCATCGTTGCGACAAAAAGGCGGACGAGACAAGGTGCGTGCCGGTTTCGGCAAGGGCGACCCGCGGTGCGAGCACGAATGGTCCGACATGAAAGGTATCGTCGAGCTGAAAGAGTTTCCGTATTGGCAGAACGATTACAAAGCGTTTCTTGCCGCAAAGAAGTTATGGGAATGGGAAAACGATTATTGGTTGCGGCAGGTTGGATATTTGTGAAGTATAGCCGTGTACACATAAAGCAAGTTTTATAAGGGGCATCGGGAGGAGGGCTCTTTTTATCTTTCTATAATCCCGCGATGTGGCCATGTCACCCCGATCCGCCAGTCGGCGGACGAGGGATCTGTAGGGTGTCGGATATGCAGATTCCTCGGCTACTTCGCCTGCTGGCGAATCCGCTCGGAATGACAACGCTATTCAGCCGCGCATTTTTGAATAATAATGGGTGCGTGGCGGGAATCTTGCCCGATGATATAGCCCGCCGCAAAACTCAAGGTCGTTGCCAAAAACAGCAGGCCGGCAATGGCGACATCCCGTTTGCGCCGTGCATAGGTTGCTTTATAGACAAAAATGCGGTCGTGAATGGTCATAATTTGGTTAATGAGGTAAGAGATGTGAGATAGGGAGGAAAGTTGACAGAATGTTTCATTATACGGTATACTGGGATGTAACAAAAGTTAACGCAGATATCGATCATGCGGCGCACGACTCTGACACGCCCCATGATCCTTTTTTCTCTACAGGCATATGGCACATACTAAAGCCAAGGGGTCTACTAAAAATGGCCGAGACTCCCAGGCACAACGATTAGGAGTAAAGCGACAGCACGGCCAGACTGTCGGCGCAGGCGAGATCTTGATCCGCCAGCGTGGAACCAAATATTTGCCGGGCCTCAATGTTGCCCGTGCAAAGGACGATACCTTGTACGCGATGATCCCGGGAACCTTGCAGTTCCTTTCCCGCACCAAAGTAAAGTTCGACGGAAACAAGCGAAGCGTCAAAGTGTTGACGATCGTTCCGAAAGCGATTGAAGCATAAATGCTTTTTAAAAAATCCACCGCGAGGTGGATTTTTAGTTGGGCAAACAGATAGTGGAGCGATTTTGACGAACATTTAAGAATATCCGAAGTTTTCTTGAGTTTAGCGAAAGCAAATTTGGGTGAAAGAATTTTTTACACCTGATTAATATTATTGATGAAAAATTCTTGAATCAGATATTCTTTGTTATGCGTTGTACTGGTTCTATTTTATTAGCCCAATCATTACGGGCATTAATTCTTTTTTCTTCCCCCATAACTCATTGATATCGTATATTTTATTAGGCAATTTTATTTCCATTTTAAAACCAACTCTCTCTTCTGCATTAGCTTCTTGTAAGAGTACAGAAAAAATTAATCCATTCAAAATTTGAGACGGCAAAAAAAATTTCCCGTCTTTTCCGTCACCTATATGAGTGTGGGCTGTAAATTTAATTCTTGGATCTGGCCTACATTCATGGATTAAGTTGCACCTTATCGCGTGATAAATAATGTCTTCTAAACCCACGCGATTTTGAGCATCCTTCTTTATTTCTGGTATCGAATCGCAGTCAATTCTTAATCCACCACAAGATATTCCAGGTAAACCAAAGAAGCTTACTATTCTCATGTTGTCAGAGATAAATTTTTTAATTCTTTTATTATTGCTTAAGGATGGGTTGATTTTTTTTGCCGTCGCATCAAGCGCAGAGCAAGTCAAAGAAAGGGCAACATTATATTCCCCATCTTTATAATTTTTTATAGCACTTGAAATAAAATTGCCTATTCCCATTTTAAATATAGTTATAAAACCAGTATTTTACATAACTCGTTTATATGCGAAGTGATTTCGTTTATTGTGTATGCGTCTGTATGCTATGCGGCATATTGCTTACTGTTCCGGCTCAAGCGTAACGGTTATCTTGGCGGTGATGCCGTGGCCGAAGTGGACTTCAACTTCATGCGTGCCGAGTGCTTTGATGCGTTTTTCGAGATCGATTTTTATGGTCGAGTGTTCGAGCGCCATGGGCGATAACTGTGCCTTGATCGCCTCCTCGATGTCATGTTTCGTTATGGAGTCGAAAACTTCGCCGTGCTTGCCGACTTTTGTGTAAAACGGGAGTGGCTGTTCTGTGGTTGCCTTGGCAACCGCTTTTAGCTCCGCTTCGACGGCTGCCTGCTGCTTTTCTTTGCTTTCTTTTTGCACTCCCAATATGTGGGTTGCTTGCCCCGTGGCAATCTTAACCAACCCCTTCGGGAGCAAGAGATTCTTGGCGTGTCCATCGGAGACATTTTTTATTTCGCCTTTTTTGCCGATGCCTTTTATGTCTTGGAGTAGAATGACTTTCATATCAGTGTAGTATGTAGCGTGTAGTATGTAGAGTGGGGATACTGGATACCGGCTTTCGCCGGTATGACAATGCGGGAACGCTGGATTCCTGCTTTCCCGCCCAAGGCGGGCAGGGCGCAGGAATGACAATATTAGCGATTACATTTCCGATTTCAATACTTCTACTGCTTTTTCGAGTTGCGGGTCTTTGTCTGCGTTGATGTTTTCTTCGGTCAGTTTTACTTCTGCGTCGGGTGTGAGGCCGTTTTTATCGATGACGGTTCCCTTTGGGGTGAGCCAATGTGCTACGGTTATTTTTACCATAGCATCTGCCTTGAGCTGGATCAGCTCTTGCACACTCCCCTTCCCGAAGCTTTTCTCGCCTACCAGTTTACTGTCGTTATTATCGCGCAATGCGCCGGCAAGAATTTCCGATGCGGATGCCGAGCCTTGGTTGATCAGCACGACGGTCGGCGTGTTTTTGAACACCGGAATACCCTGTGCTTCAAAGGAGGTATGTCCGTCCTCTTCAGAGCGAAACTTTTCCGTTACCACTACGCTTCCCCTGTCCATGAACCACCCCGCAATGTTTACGGCTGCGTCGAGATAGCCGCCTGGGTTGTTGCGCAGGTCGAGGATGATGCCTTTGGGGTTGTTGTCAATCGACTGCACGATCGCTTCGTAAAATAGGAACGGTGCTTTTTCGTAAAAATTATATAGCTGGATGTAGAGTATCTTTCCGTTTGGATCTTCTTTACCCTCGTCGTTGAGCATTTTCCAGTCGAGCGTAGGAATCTGGATGGTGTCGCGCACTATGGCGAAGTCGCGCGTGGCGGACCATCCGCCGCGAAAGACCGTCAGTGTTACATTCGTGCCTATTTTGCCGCGGATTCTTTTGACCGCATCGTCGGCCGAAAGCCCTTCGGTACTCTCCTTGTTTATTTCTACGATGGCATCGCCTGCCTGAAGACCCGCGCGATCGGCGGGCGTATTTTTAAGCGGTGCTATGACAACCAATTGTTCATTGCGAACGCCTATCTCCGCTCCGATGCCGCCAAACTCGCCGCTGATCTCTTGGCTAAAGTCGTCCGCTTCTTTTGGTGGCATGAATACGGAATACGGGTCGCCAGTAGCTGCAAGCATGCCCGATATCGCGCCATAGACCATGTCTTGGTCGGTCACGCTTTCCGAGTCGACATATTTATCCCTCAGCACATTCCATGTATCCCAAAACAAGCTAAAGTCCGCGCTTGTCTTTTTTCCTTCGCCAAGATTGGATACTCCTTCGAGGATCGTGACCTCTGATGTTTCCGCCCCTATTTTGTAACCGTAATAAAAAGCGGATCCTCCTATGAGGACCAATGCCACTAGTACAATAGCGGTCAGACCTATTCGCTTCACCATATTCTTCATGGGCAAATTATATCAAACGGAGGGCTTAAAGTCTATTGATTTTAGTGTTTTGTATTTTGCCCCAGAGCTTTCAAGGTTCGTCTCCATGAGGTCTATGGTCCTCGGCTGAAACACTAATGCGTTTGGAAGAGAAATGATGTGATCGGCTATGCGCCGGCCCTCCGGGAGGCGCGCGAGCGTAATATGCCCATGATAGCTCGGGAATACCTCGCCCTCTTGGCGTATGTCATGTGCTGCGAGGCCTTTGATGGCTGCGTCTTTGATCGGGCCAAGCGCAAGGTTTGTTTCCGTGGTCGTGGTCGCCCACACCATGCGGGGAGGCCGTTGCGGAGGCGCGGTTGTTACTGTGCGGATGGCGATTTCCGGAGCGGGTGTCGCCATGGCTACTTTGTGGAGCACTTGCTCGATCGTTGCGATTTGCTCTTTTGACTTTTCGCCCAAAAAAGCAAGCGTGATGTGCCAGCTTTCTTCGTCCATCATGCGGGCGTTTGCGTACAGCTCGTTGTTTGCCTCAGTATCCCCTTTTATTATTTTGCGGAGTTCCGCCCGAACGGCTTCCGGAATATCTATTGCAATAAAAATTCGGGGTTCCATGTTACGGTTGCAGTATATCTTCCGTTTTGCCGTTGATCGATATCACGACCTGTTGTACGGTTGGGAATTGTTTCAGCGTTTCGGTGATCTGTGCGCGGATGGCAGTAACGCGGCATGAGCCGCCAACATTTCTATCTAATTCATCCGAAAGATCTATCCGCGCAATGCCATTTTCGATCGTGAGCGAATTGATGCGCACATTCGGGTTGATGTTCGTAAAATAATCCATCGCCTTTTCTTCGACGGTGGGGCCCTTGAATAATTCTTCGATTGCGGCGCGGCCGATGCCCTCGGTCCACGGGATCGCGCGGGTGGTTGGGAATACCTTGGTGCACAAAAATGCGGGATCCAATTTGCTGTTATTGAAAAACACTTTTACATTCGCAGTGTCCGTTTCAAATACGATTAGCATTTCAAATGTTTTTTCGTGCTCGGGCAAACCGCTCGGATTTGCGTTTTTGAAAATTAGATACCCGGTCTTGGTCTTCGGTTGTGCAAATTCCACTGTTGCCGTGAATGGGACCAGTGATTCCGACATCCAATCTTCGGTTGCGGTTACATAGTGCTGGCCGAGCGAGCGGTGATCTGCATCGGTTATTGTTACCGGAAAGGTTGCTTCAAAGTACCACGGGCCGGTCGCCAGTCCTGTTACGGCAAGCGGACTGCGGACGGGTTCGTGTTCCGTGGGCGATGTTATGATAAGGCTTGGCGTGCTTATGACGCGCACTTCGCCGGCGAGCATTGCGTTGGTTGCGGTTGCTTCTCCTTTTGCCTCGATCGTTGAATCTTTATATATGGCACCCATGGCGGCCACTTTGTTTTTTTCATCAAGCAGTTTCGTTTCAGAAACGATCGCAATGTGCGTTTCCTGTCCGGATGCTTCCCGTATGGTTATGATGTTCGCGCTTGTCATGACTTCGATCACCGTTCCTGTTACGGTCTTGTTCATGCGGATATTGGCCCGTTCTTGCGGGGATGAATTGTCCATCATGCGGGAACGGTTTTGCCATAGTGTATTTGCTCCGATAATCAAAATAACCCCGATAAGCGCCATTGCGGTAAAGAAAAATGCTCGTGATCTCATGTATCTAACTATACACTGTAACCCCTGCGTTTGTCATTATGGTGCATTTCTGTGTAATTCCGGCGAAGGCCGGAGTCCATCTTCCTGTACTTTTTTCTAAGAAAAAAGTACCAAAAAAGTCACGAACCGGGAATAGTTCGGGGTCGCCTCCAAAAGGGCTGAAACTCCGAACTCGCGCGCTTTGCATAAGCGCACTCAAACAACGGAGTTTCTTCCGTTCTTTTTCCGGCTTCCTTTATCCGAACTATTCTCCATGTTCGTAAATAAAATGCAAAGGCCATTTTCACAGGCGCGCAGATAGGGTGCGAAATGCAAAGATTTCTATTTGGGGGGTTGCAGTCTGTAGATCACACCTGCCTTGTCGTCGGATATATACGCCGTTCCGCTTGATGCAAATAAAATATCTACGGGCCTGCCGAGTGCAGCACTATTTTTTATAAGCCCCTCGACTTCGCTCGGGGTAAACCCTTCGGCGCTGCTCAGGACAAGCCAGCCGGTTATAAAATCCTCTACTCCTTGATAGGTGCCGTTTGCATCGAGTTTCATGCGGACTATTTTGTAGCCGGTCGGCACGCTGCGGTTCCATGAGCCGTGGTATGCAATGAGCAGATCGTTGCGGTATTCCGCTGGCCAACTGTCCGGAATGAACGCAAGTCCGAGCGGGGCGGAGTGCGCCGGGATATCTATGTAACTTTGGGTTTCGAACGGCTCCATACACGGGTTTCGGATGTAAGTGTTCTTGTCGAATCCCGTGTCGTGGATGTTCTTTCCGTAGCAAATAGGCCACCCATAATTGGCGTCTTTTTTGATGATGTTGATCTCGTCGGGCGGTGTATCATCCCCCAGCAGGTCTCGCCCCATTTCCGTAGCCCAAATTTCCCGTGTAAAGGGGTGAAAAGCCATAAAAACGGCGTTACGGAGCCCTGTGGCGAATGTTTTTACGCCACCTGATGCGATGTCTATTTCGAGTATTTTAGCCCGATTTTGGTCGGTTTCCACGCATACATTACAGGAAGAGCCGACCGATACGAGTAGGCTATTCCCGTAGGGCAACAGGGTTCGGGTAAAGTGCCCTCCCCCGGTCGGGAGCGGAGCGATGACCCGTTTCTGGGTCGCCGTTAAGGTTGCCAGGGCATAGTCAAACCCACTTACTTTGTCGTTTTCGGCAATATACAATTTGCATGCATTTTGGACGCATTCGACGGCGATGCCGTGCGGCCGATTGAGTCCATTTGCGATCACTCTCGTCTCTTCGCTTTTGCCGTCGTTGTTCTTGTCGATGAGCGCGACCACTTTTCCTTGCGCGGTAATGCTTGCGAGTAGGATGCCGTTCGGATCAAACGCAAGTACGCGCGGATCGGCAAGGTCTTTTGCGAATATGGAAATGAAAAAACCCCGTGGCAATATGAGCGGGCCTTGTGATTGCTGTTCGGGCTCTTGCGTTTTGGTTTGCGTGCGCGGAGTTTCTATCGGCGTCGAAGTGCTTTCTTCGAGCAGTTGCACTATATCTTGCTCGGGTTGTGAAAATGCCGGCCAAACCCCCCGCAGGTGCGTTCGATATACGGCTATCGCGCTTATGAGACCTATGGTCAGTACTATGCCTGCCGAAAGAAGTATGATTTTTCTCATGCGAGTGAATTATAATTTCTTTCGACTACTTTCCAGTCAACTATATTCCACCAGTTTTGAATGTATTCGGGCCTGCGATTTTGATAATGCAAATAATACGCATGTTCCCAAACATCAATGACCATAAGCGGCTTGTCGTCGGTCATTAAAGGGTTGTCGTGTCCTTGCGTGGAAACTATCTTGAGCTTTTTGTTCGTGGTAACTACTAACCCTTCGACAGGCTCAGGATTGCTTAAAGCTAACCACACCCATCCACTTCCGAAAACATTTGCGGCCGCTTTTGAAAATTGTTCCTTGAACTCAACGATGCTCCCGAATGTTTCCACGATCGCCTTGCCGAGTTTTTCGGGAATGTATTCCTCCGCCGTGGGGCTCATCGTGTTCCAATAGAGCGTGTGACTAAAATGTCCGCCTGCGTTGTTGCGCACGGTGGTGCGGATCGCTTCGGGAATCTCGTCGAGCGACTTGATCAGTCCCTCAACCGTTTTGCTTTGCAACTCGGGATATTTTTCAAGCGCGGCATTGAGCTTGTCGACATACGACTGATGATGCTTGGTATGGTGTATTTCGAGCGTCTTTGCATCGATGAACGGCTCGAGCGCGTTGTATGCGTATGGCAACGGAGGAAGTGTATGCATGGGGATAGAGATATGAGATGTGAGGTATGAGATGTGAGATAAGAGGTAAGAAAGAATACCCGCTTCGACTGCTTTAATTATATACCCGATACGCTTAAATCAACAGTTAAAAAAGCACCCCCTCGGTGGGGGGCGCTTTGCGTGTGCCTAATACACGGGCGTTATTTTCTTTTCGGATAAAATGCGCGAAGCTCGGTGACCTCGATGTCGTGCGTGTGTGCGATGTCCAAATGAGGACATGCGATTAGTTCCCGCAGGAGATTGTCGATGTCATCGTCCGGTTCGATGTAAACGCGCAAGAATGGTGCGTCGTGCGGGTGCGGAACTTCTAGGCAACGGCTCTCCACTACCGTGACCACGCAATCCTTTCCGAATGCGTGGTGGTGCAGGTGTTTGCGCAAGCCGGCTTGAATTGCGGCCCCCGCCCGACTGTCATGTCCATAGATCTCTATGCTTGGCATCCTATCATCCTCCCGTATCCGTTTTTTGTGGTTAATGGAACTGGCTTTATTATGCATATTCCCTTTTGCGAAGTCAAATAAAAAAATAGACCCGCGGAGCGGGGCTATTGGGCCGGGTGTCGATCAGCACGAGTGGCGAATGCATCCGTATCGTTCGAAATGCTCTATTTCCCTGATGATGAATGTGCGTACTCCGACAGAGTTAAGGAGCTCGGGTACATTGATATCTTCGAGATACTCGAGTGCCTCCATGACCTGCTCCTTGATGTGCTCGTTCAACATTGGGGGTTCGATGCCCGTTGGCTTATCCTGTTCGATCGCCCATGCGTAGAACTGATCATACCCGTGGATACAAGAAATTCTTGCTATGACCGTCAGCTTGTCCATATCGGCCTCCTTCCTTGTGTGGGTTTGTACTATATATATTTTGACCAAAAAAAGTTAATTTGTAAACATTTTGTACTATTTAAAAGATGGGTATGTTTGCTGTCCAAATTGACGACCGTAAATTTGGACAGCAAACTATAAGTTAAGTTTTGATGTTTAGAATAAAAAATAAAAGCGCATAGGGGCGTTTTTATTGTGTTGAAACGATTTTGATCATATCATTTTCTACCCATACGGCTTGGGTGTCTTGCAGGAATATAAGTGGTTCGGTATGTATTGGGAGGTGTTCCACGATCTTCCCGTATTCACTTACAAATTCCGCATTGTTGCAGTGCGGAATGATGCCGAAGTTTATCAGTCCCAATCCCTTTTGATCGGGAACATCGGCAAGAAATTCCTTTTCTTCTTCGTCGAACGCAAACATTGCGATTGAGCGTGAAACAATCATGGAGCCTGCGCTGGTGCCGGTGTAAATAACGGAATCGCTTTTTATGGCATCGGTAAGAATCGTTTCGAATCCCCTCTTTTTGATCAAACCGACGAGATAAAAAACGCTTCCGCCTGCGACATGAAGGATATCTACATCTTTAAGGACTTGCGTGAGTTCATCTGCCGAGATGGTCCGCAGGTCGACATTTGTCGTTGCATAGCCGAGTTCCCTAAACTTATTTCGGTCTGCATCTACCCACCATGTTTCTTCCGTTGCGTTGTCCGAGGCATTCGCAATAAACGCAACTTTTGTTGCGGGTTTTTGTAGGAGTGTCTTAAGAAGCGGGAGGGTCTTATCGAGTGATGAGGCGAGGAAGAGAGTCATCGCTTGTGTCGGTTAATAAACTTAGCAACTCCTTTAGTTAATAATAATTCCCCCGAAATTACATAGTAGAAAATTTCTGCAACAATGATAAAAATAATACTTACGATAAAATATGTCATTAAAAACATAAATAAGCATGTGCTTTTTGCATATTTTACACTATACAACTTCATCCCCTTAACATCTTTTTGTAAGAGTCCTCTGGTTTCTTGTTCGACTACCTGTTTATTTGCAATATCCTCTCCTAAATATTTTTCTTCAATTTCCCCTATTCTTTTTGTAGCGTTTTCGCTCTGTGGTGTTATTACTGAAGCTGTATAAAAATCATTCGATAATATCTTTCCTAATGATTTTCTGCCTAATTCTTCTGAATTAATTGTATTATACTCGGGGTAATATTGCTTCACCTTATCACCAACTAATACATAAGTTTCTGATGTGATTTCCTTCTCGTTACTAACTGAATAGATAATTATACTAGAAGTAAATAGCGAAATAATAAGAGCGAAAAAGAATACTACTTTTAATGCCCTATACCACCACTTAACGAATAATGTTTCTGTTGTCATATTTTTTTATTTCACCTTCGCTCCTGATGCAATTTCTTTTTCCGGGGTCAATAAGACTGGGTTCTCCCCTCCTCCGGCGGCGAGGAGCATGCCGTGGCTTTCCACGCCCATGAGCGCCTTGGGGGCGAGGTTGGCGACGATGATGATCTCCTTGCCAATTAGGTCTTCGGGCGTGTATGCCTTGCCGATGCCGGCGACTATTTGGCGTTCTTCTTCTCCTACTTCAAGCTGGAGCTTGATGAGCTTTTCTGATTTTTCCACGCGGACCGCTTCTTTGATCTTTGCGACCTTCAATTCAACTTTTGCAAAATCGTCATAGGTAATTTCCCCATCCTTTGCAGGCGCCACCTCCTTCACTACTTCCTTATGGGCCACCGCTTTTGGCTTTCGCTTGGTGTATAAGTAATAGATCTCAAGAATACCGACGGTGTTAATCAGTAACAATGCAACAAACCAGCCCTTTTCTTTGCGCTCGAAAGCGCGGAGCAATGCGGCGCCTTTGGCAAGAAACGACCATGCGACCAGCAGCATAAATGCAAACGGGTGCGTGATGATAAATGCGAGAATGTAAAATTGGATTTCGGTCATGGTAATTATCAAGTTATTTTTATGCGATGAGATTCCGGCTCCCCGTATCGTGGTACGGGGCAGGCTCCGGGCCGGAATGACAATACAAGAAGTATAACGAGTTTTTGTGATATTTGGAAATGTAAAATTGTAGTGGATTCCCGCCGGAGTTTACCCCGTGCTCGACACGGGGCCTGCAGCTCGGGAATGACAACGCGGAGGGAAATAACGGTTATAAAATCAACATGCCATCGCCGAAGGAAAAGAACCTGTACCTTTTTTTGATTGCGAGGCGGTAGAGTTCGAACAGTTTTTCTTTGCCGATGAGTGCGGCGACGAGCATAAGCAGGCTTGATTGTGGGACGTGAAAATTGGTCACCATGCCGTCTATAAACTTGAAGTGGTATCCTTCTTGGATGAAAATGTTTGTTTCTCCGGATAGTTTCTTAAGTTCGCCTTGTTGTGTCGCTGATTCGAGCGTGCGGACCACGGTCGTGCCGACACCGATGATGGGACGGCCTTGTTTTTTTGCCTTGTTCAAAAAAGCGGCGGTCGCTTTTTCTATTTCGTATGATTCGGTGTGCAGGGCTCCCGTGTCGATGTGCTCTTGGGTGAGCGGTGCGAATGTTCCGATGTTCACATGGAGTGTTATAAAGCGAATATCAATCCCCTGCTTTTGTAGCTTCGTAAGTAGCCTATTCGTAAAATGCAGAGAGGCAGTCGGTGCGGCGACCGATCCGGCGTGTTTGGCGAACACGGTCTGATATTTTTTGCGCAATTCCTTTTCTTTGAGCGGGGATTCTTTGATATAGGGCGGAATCGGGGTGATGCCGTGCTTGTGCAATACGGCGTCGAGTTTGTTCAGTGGAAACGACGGCCTAAGAAAATAATATTTTTCTTCCTGTCGGACGACGGTCAAAAAAAGACCGCTTGCAATGGACACATCGGTGCCGACCGTCAGTTTTCTGTCGGACATTACCTTTATGAGGCCAGTGATCGCTTGCACATATAATATGCGAGCTGCGCCTCCTGTCGGTTTGACTACGCGAAGACGGGCAGGGATGACCTTGGTCTGGTTGAATACAAGTACCGCATTTTTTGGGAGATGATCGCCGATATGCGCAAATGTAGTTTCGCTTATCGTTCCGAGCGTGCGATCGTAGGTCAACAACTTGGAGCTATCGCGGGGCGATGCCGGCTTTTGCGCAATACGCGCTTCGGGAAGCGCGTAATCATATTGAGCGAGTAATTGCGGGAGATTCATACTAATGTGCGTTCCGCACAACATTGAACTGGATCCCGGCCTTCGCCGGGATGACAGAGAGTTGGCGCTTATATGTTTCCTTTTTTGATCTCTTCGCGTACCTTTTTCACGAAGCCGTGAAAAAAATACATATTATGGAATGTTAGGAGCTTAAGCGGAGTGATCTCGTTCGCTTTTAGCAAATGCGTAATGTACCCCCTGCTGTAGTTTTGGCAAACAAAACAGGAACACTTCGGGTCGAGCGGTTTTTTATCCATTAAAAACGAAGATTTTTTTAGATCCAGCTTTCCTTTTGATGTGAACGCGTAGCCGTGGCGCGCGTAGTGCGTGGGCGCGATGCAATCAAATGTATCGATGCCCGATTTCATAATGGGAATGATGTCGTCGAGATGACCGATGCCGAGCAAGTGGCGGGGTTTGTTTTCCGGCAGTTCTTTGGTAACGATGTCGAGCATGCCCGTCATTGAACTTTTGTCCGCGCCAAACTCACCGCCGATGCCAAACCCGTCAAACGGCAAGCCGCCGATAAACCTTGCGCTTTCCGTGCGCAGGTCCTTGAACTTGCCGCCTTGTACGATGCCATAGAGCGCCTGTTTTGACTTCTTGGTTTTTAGGCATATCTTTGCCCACTCGTTAGTGTGTTCGAGCGACTTTTGGGTATAGGCATGGTCTGCCATCGGCGAGGTGCATTCGTCGAACGCGAAGATAATGTCGGCGCCGATCTGCTCCTGTATCTTGATGGATTCTTTCGGGCCAAGAAACATCTCGCTGCCATCGTGGTATGAGCGAAACATGACACCTTCGGGCGTGATCTTGAGCAGTTTTGGCTGTTGTCCGAGCTCGATGACATTTTCATTTTCTTTTTTCAGTATCTTCCCTGTTTGAAAGTCGCGGCCAAAACCAAGGCTAAATACCTGAAAGCCTCCCGAGTCGGTCATGATTGGCCGCTTCCAGTTCATGAACTTTTGCAAACCGCCGTGCTTTTTAAGCACCGATTCGCCGGGGCGAATGTGCAAGTGGTAGGTATTGGCTATCAGGAGCTGGGCCCCGGTCGCCTCGACCTCTTCCGAGGTCAGGGTCTTGATAACGCCTTGTGTGGCAACCGAAACATACGCGGGCGTTTCTACGGTTCCGTGAGAGGTTTTGAGTATGCCAACGCGGGCTTTGCTTTTGGTTGAGCGTTTTTTGATCTTGAATTCGATCATAGGTTAGTAGTATGGAGGAAATTAGAGAAAAATCAAATGTCCTGCAGTGTCATCCTGAACTCGATTCAGGATCTCGTGGTAAGTATATGAGATTCCGTGTTCCGCCAGTAGGCGGACAAGCTTGGCACGGAATGACAGCACACCGGATTCCTCCGCCAGCCCTGCCTGCCGGCAGGCAGGGCTGGCGGACGGGAATGTCAATGCGCGAGCATGGGGCAACAACATTACTGCGCTTTTTTGCGGATGAATATGAAATATTTTGCGATCTCGATCAGAGTAATTTCAACAAGGCCAAGTCCGCCAATGATAGCCCAATGGATCGGTTCGAGCGGTACCGTGCGGACGATCGTCTTGACTCCCGGTGCATAAATCGCGGCACCCAGCAGTAATAGTCCGAGGGCGGCAGCTCCCGTAACAAACCTGTTTTCGAAGATGTTCCGGGTAAACATGCCCGTTTTGAGCGAACGAACACTAAATGAGAATAGTAACGAGTCGATGCAAGAAAATGCAAATACGGCGGTGCGCGCCAACGCCACATTGCCCGTCTGTGCCATGAAGGTCATGTATATGGTGATCGCAGTCGCTCCCATTATGATGAAGATCAACGCCATCCATAGTTTCATTTGATTGTTCAAAAACGGCTCTGCAGGGTTGCGTGGCGGCTCTTGCATGATGCCGTGCTTTTCCCGTTCGGTAGTGAGCGCGATATTGGGCAGGCCGTCTTCCACAACATTGATCCAGAGCAGTTGCGTAGGTAAAAGCGGAATAGGCAAGGCAAACGAGATCGTTACGATGAACAGAAATAGTTCTGCGAAGCTGTCCGCGATCAAGTACATAAAAATCTTACGAATGTTATTGAACATGATCCTCCCCTCCTCTATCGTTTTCAGTACGGTCTTGAGGCTATTGTCCAACAAGACAATATCGGATGCTTCCCGTGCCGCGTCCGTTCCCGAACCAAGTGCTATGCCGATGTCGGAGGCCTGTAGCGCGGGGGCATCATTTACACCGTCGCCGATCATCGCTACCACTTCTCCGTTGTGTTGCAATGCCCGTACGATGCGCAGTTTGTGATGTGGTGAAACACGCGCATATAAACAGACGCCCTTTGCTATCTCGCGAAGCTCTTCATCTGTAGCGATGTCGATTTCCGACCCCTCCATGACACATGTTTCTTCCGAGGGGATGCCGACTTCTTTTGCGATGGTGCGTGCGGTCAAGCGATGGTCGCCAGTCATCAGTACCGTGCGAATACCTGCCCCTTTTGCGATATTGACCGTATGGCGTGCATCGGAGCGGAGCGGATCTTTTATGGCGATCAGTCCGACCAATGTAAGGTGGTTTACCAATTCCCCTACCGTTTTGTATGCCGGGAATGTTTTAAAGGTTTTCTTTGCGCAGGCGATGACGCGCAGGCCAGTGGATGTCGTCATTTCCATGTGACGAATGACGCGCTCGCGCTCCTTTTCCCCGATCGGTTGATGCTCGCCGTTTTTGTCCACCGAGTTCGAGAGCGCGGTCAACTGCTCCGCCGCTCCCATTACCAATAGCTCAAATGTGCCTTCCGTAGTGCCAAACAGGGTCGCCGCGTATTTTGTTTCCGAATCGAACAATGCCATGTCTTCGATCCAGCGACCTTGCCATAGCTCATTGCGGTCGAGACCTGCTTGAATCGCGGCGAGCAACAGTGCCCGTTCGGTCGGCGTCCCGCGAACGATCCATTTGTGCAGTTCATCCTGCGGGTTTTCTATATATGCTTCATTTACCATTGCCGCGATGCGCAATGCCGTCATGTGCGAATCTTCTTTTTCTCCGTTCTTAGCCACTTCGCGCATACCCGCGGGGCCGTCGATCGGAAGTTCGTGCGTCGCGGTCAAAATATGGCTTACCTGCATAGTTCCTTCGGTAAGGGTTCCCGTTTTATCGGTGCAAATAACGGTCACGCTGCCGAGCGTTTCCGTGGCGGCGAGCTTGCGCACTAGGCCTTTTTCCTTAAGGATGCGCTGCATGCCCATGACCAATACGATTGTAATGGCCGGTAACAATCCTTCCGGTATCGCAGACGCGGCAAGGGCAAGCGAAGCAATGAGCATGTCCGCAAATGGTTCTCCGCGCATGACGCCGAGCACGATGATAAACACGATGATCGCACTGATGACGGCCCCTAGTATGCGCGACATGTGCGCTATCTTTTTTTGCAATGGAGTCGGCCTGCGCTCCGCTTCTCGTAGCGATACCGCTATTTTCCCGAACTCGGTTTCCGCGCCGATCGCCACCACCAACAATGTGGCCCGGCCCGTTTCCACGGTCGTGCCCATAAATGCCATGTTGTGCCGCTCGAATACCGGGGCATCGGCTGCGACCTTGTCTGGATATTTTTCTATGGGAGACCATTCTCCGGTCAATGCCGCTTCATTGATGGTCAATCGCGTCGCTTCGATGATGCGCGCATCGGCTGGAACCTTGTTACCCGCTTTTACAATGATAATATCGCCCGGAACAAGTTCCGTGGCGTTCAGCTCCTTGCGGTTACCCGCACGGAGCACGCTTGCCATCGTTTGCGCCATTTTGCGCAATGCTTGCAACGATGTGTTTGCTTTGTTTTCCTGCAGAAAGCTGACGATCCCATTGACGAGCAATACGATCAGCATAAAAATGCCATCAATGATGTGATTCAGTGAAAATGATATGATGGCCGCGCCAAGCAGAATAAGTATGAGGGAATTGTTGAATTGTTCCGCAAACAGCCTGGCGCGGGAGTATCGCCTGCCTTCGGGGATGCTGTTTTCCCCCGCTGTTTTTGTTATCTCGCGGGCGCGGACATCGGAAAGGCCGCCGGGGCCGCTGCCGGTTATATCGTATAGTTCTTCGGTGGTAAGGTTATGCCACTGTACTTGTATCATGGTCGTGGGTGAGCTTTGTCGGCTCTATTAAAAGATGGGTATGCGTTTTGTTTGCTGCGAGAAATAAAAGTGAAGCGCATGCTGCTACTACGAAACCGACAGAGAAGAACGATCGTGTCGGGAGATAGTATGCGATAAGCATAAGAATCGGAATGATCATGACACGCGCTGCATTATAGAGCAGCTCCCTGCTGATGATAAATGCCGTTGCGTCGGGAACTGTTTTGGTAATCTTGTAATATTGGCTTGTCCACGCGACCATAAGGCCTGAGGTTACCGCATTGCCGCCAATATGCAGACCAACTACCGATGTCGCTTGCGCTATGAACGGGCGGATGAGCCAAACCAATGCATTGCCAATAGATGTCAATGTGATGACATCGCGCCGCTTGCCGTAGTCGGACAAATAGCCTACCAAATAGGTCACGAGCGCAGTCACGATCAATCCGATCGAGATGACGCCGCCGAACTGTTTTATGTCGCCGATGATGAGGAATACGAACAGTGGCCAAATTGCCCTGCCAAATACTGCTTCTATGGCGTAGCCTATCCCTGATAGAGTAAATGGACGCAATTCCGATTCCTTGAAGAACGGGATGATTGATCTGACGGTCAAGTTTGGCGATGGGTTGCGTCTTGGGAAAAAGAACAATGGCAGGACCGATGCAATCAAAATCGTACTCCCGATAAAGAATGTGTTTTGAAAACCCGCCGCTTCGATCAGTACACCGCCGAAAAACGGCGCGGCAAGCGCGAGGACGGAGCCGAGTACGAATCGAGCGCCCACCTCTTCCCCTATTTTTTTCTTGTTGGCAATGCTCGAAAAATCGATATGATAGCCGATATTGAACAGGAGCCCGTGCAAGGCGCTTGCAATCGGCAACACGAAGAAAAGGATCGGGATCGTTTTCATCATGCCAAGACCGAAAAAGTAGCATACTAAAAACGGGATGCTGAGAAACATCATCATCTTGTCGCTTAATTTTTTGATTACCGGCAACAATGTGAGCGCGAACAATAAAAATAACGCTGAGTGCAGAAAATAGAACAGCAGTATCTTCCACATTGGAAATCCGAGATTCCAAAAAAAGATCGGTACGAATACGCTGATAAGGCCCTCGGCAAATGCCAAAAACCCGAGCGTTATATAGAGTGCGTTCATTTCCGTATTTGCAAACAGATGGAGATGGTGTTTGTCGTTGATCATGGTTGTGTAGTTGCGAATAGTGAAATGTGGTTAATCTTCTTTTCCAGCACGATGAATACTATTGATGCGATGATCGCCATCGTTCCGCCGAACAGGAACGGTGCCATCGGGCCGACGCTTTCCCAGAGAATGCCTGCAATCAACGAGGCAAGCAGTACGGCAAAGCCAGTCATTGTTTGATAAAAGCCTATTGCCGTCGCCGTATGTTCGTCTTTTACCATATTGGATACATATGCGACCGCAACTCCTTCGGTCAGGCCCCGATATATTCCAAACAGCGGGAATAGCAACCAAAGGGAAAACAGCGCAGTGACCGTTCCAAAGAGAAGATATGCCAACGCGAATATCAGGAAGCCTACCAAGAGAACCTTTTTTGGACCTATTTTGTCCGCGATGATCCCTGCGGGAAATGATACAGCGGAATGCGTAAGGTTGAGCATGGCGTAAAGCAACAGAATAAATTCGATCGACATGCCCATGTCCCGTGCTTTCAATATCATAAACGCATCGGCGCTATTTCCCAATGCGAATATGATACTGATCGTCAAAAAAACCTTAAACGAGGGACTTAGGTCGGCGAATTTAAAATGAAACACTTTCTGACTTGCCGGCTTTGCGCGAATATCTTGTACAAACAGGGCAAGACATACTACTCCTATCAGCGCGGGAATGAATGCAATATAGAAAATCGCACGCATGTCGATGTGCAGCGAGAACAGCAAGTAGATCGCGAGCAGCGGACCCAATATGGCGCCCGCATTGTCGATCGCCCGATGCAGGCCGAATGCCCGACCGCGCATGTGTTCGTCGGTACTATCCGCAATAAGCGCATCGCGCGGAGAGGTTCGCGTCCCCTTTCCGGTGCGATCAAGAAATTTTCCGAACATGGCCGTTTGATAGCCGGTCGACATCGCAATCACCAATTTTGCCAGCGCGGATATTGAGTAGCCAACTAAGACAATCACCTTTCTTTTCTGGTATCGGTCTGATAGCCAGCCGGACACCACTTTCAATGCATTGAGTGCAGAGGCGGCAAGGCCTTCCATAAGCCCTACAACCGTCATGGGTGCTCCAAGCGTTGCGGTTAAAAAAATAGGCAGGAGCGGGTATATCATTTCCGATGCAACATCGGTAAAAAAACTCACGACTCCCATGACGATGATGTTTCTGCTCACTTCCGGTTTTTCTCCCGGCCTTTCCGTTGCTATCGGGATAAGAACACCGTGCACCTGATCCATATGGGTCTATTATACCTCAAAATTGATTGTTACTGTAATTTTTCCATCTTTACGCCGATAAGGCGTATTGCCTTGCGATGCGGATTTTCCCGTTGATCAAGAAATGGCAACAATAATTTAAGCGCTTCAAATTCAAATACGGCAATGTCGGCCGTTGGAGCGGGCAATGTCTTTGCTCGGGTCTTTGTCTCGAAGCCCTCGAAGCGTACGGTGATGCTAACCGTTTTAAAAGCTGTGAAGCCCTCTGTCTCAAATCGGCCATGTACTTGCTTTGCCAGCTTTTTTAGCAATGCGATGATAACATCGCCTGCCAATGTGTCCTGTTGCAATGTTTCCTGTTCGCTGATCGATTTTGCCGTCCACTCCTCTACCAGTTCCGTGTCGTCCCGTCCGCGCGCCTTTTCATACAGATCAAGCCCGTACTTTCCGAGCAGCTTGTGCAGGTCTTGCTGCGTGTATCTTTTCAGTTCCGCGATGGTCGTGATACCATGCGCCGCAAGTATTTGCTCGGTTTTCGGTCCAATGCCCGGGATCTTGCGTAGTTTATTTTTTTCCAAAAAGGATTCCGCATCCGTTTCACGCACTACGGTAAGTCCGTCCGGCTTGTTAAAGTCGGAGGCTATCTTTGCTACGAGTTTGTTCGGGCCGATGCCGATTGACGCCGTAAGGGATTCCTTTTGTATTATTTCTTTTTTAATTGCGCGGCAGATTTTTTCGGCCTGTTCGTATCCGCCTGCGTGTGTAAGATCAATGTATGCTTCGTCGACACTTGCTTGTTCTATGTGGTCGGCGTGCCTACGCACTATTGCCATGATCCGTTCCGATGCACCGGCATATTTTTCCATATTTGGCGTAATAAATGTCGCGCCTGGCTTGCCTTGCTTTTTGGCCGCTTCGGACAGGCGCCATGCGGTCGATATGGGCAATGCCGATCGGATGCCGTATTCGCGCGCCTTGTAATTCGCGGTCGAGACCACTCCCCTTCCTTTGCCGTCCTGCGGGTCGGAGCCGATGACGATTGGCAATCCATGAAGCCACGGCTTATCCCGTTCTTCTATGGAGGCAAAGAACGCGTCCATGTCCATGTGCGCTATAATCTTCATATTATTCTGCGCGAAGCGCTTCCATGGGGCTTTTTCTTGCCGCCTGTCGCGCGGGAAAGATGCCAAATATAAAACCGATCGTCATGGCAACGATCACGCCGATCAGCGCGCCCTGAAAGGGAAAGAAAAAATTAAAATCCATACCATAGGTCGCTCCAAGGATAAAGGTAATGACGATGCCTCCGCCCCAGCCGATCATAATGCCAATGATCGCTCCGGTCAGTGTCAGTATCAGCGCTTCGAATAAAAACTGCCGCAGTATGTCCTGATCCGTTGCGCCAACCGCCTTACGCAGCCCTATCTCGCGTGTGCGTTCGGTGACCGATACGAACATGATGTTCATAATGCCCACTCCGCCGACGATTAGCGATATGGCCGCGATTGCCGTGAGTAGGATCGTCAGAACATCCGTAATGGTCGTAAAGAGTGCTGCCGCGTCTTCCATGGTCATGGTATAAAAATCGTCTTTGGTCGTGTCTTTTATATCGTGACTTTCACGCATGGTCGTTTTAATATCGCGCACCATCGCGGGAATCGATCCCTCCGTTTTTGCCTCGACGATAATATGGCTTATATAATGGACGCCCATGACATACTGCTGCACCGTCGTATACGGCATGATGAATGCGTCGTCGTATGCCGCCGCCGCGCCCTGACCCTTTTTGCGCAACACTCCGATGACGCGATAATTTTTATCCTTTATTTTGATATGTTTGCCGATTGGGTCTTCGGTATCGAACAGTTTTTCCGCGACGCGGGTGCCGAGTATGACCACGCCCGCCTGTTGCGCGACATCTTCGTCGGAGAATATCTCTCCATCGGCGAGTTCAAGTTGGAACAGGCGGAATATATCCTTTTCACCACCCAGCAATGCGCCGCCGAACAATTGGGAACGGTATGTTGCCGTAACGCTTCCTTCCATATATGGCATGACCACCGCGGCATCGGGAACATTTTCCTTTCTTCTGAGTGCTGTAACATCCCGTTCCTGCAATGAATCATTCATGATCGATCCTGCAAACCCCGAAAAACCCTCCGGTTGTTTTCCCGGAAGTACAAATACATTCTTTGGCCCGAAGGTCTGCACCTCGCGGAGCACAAGCTCTTGAGCACTGGCTCCTATTGCAAGAATAAGAATGATCGATGTGATGCCAATGACGATGCCGAGGATGGTCAACAATGAACGCGAGCGATGCATGATGACTCCTTCATATGCGGTTTTGATCCTGTCGTTATTGGTCATAGTATGTGTAGTATCTTTTGTCATCCCGAGCTTGTCGAGGGATCTGTAGCTTTTTATGGCAACAGATTCCTCGTCCGCCGGCTGGCGGATCGGAATGACAATCCGCTTCATAAAATTTGCATCATTCGTAGCGAAGCGCTTCCATGGGGCTTTTGCGCGATGCTTGCCGCGCAGGGAAGATGCCAAAGGCAAAGCCGACCACCGTGGAAACAAGAAGTCCCGCTATTGCGCCGCCTACGGGGAATGAAAAGGAGAAGGCGATGCCAAAGACATAATTGATAATCAGCGAAAGCGCGATGCCGATGGTCACTCCGATTCCTACGCCAATGATGCCGCCGCTGACCGTAAGAATAATCGCTTCGGAAAGGAACTGGCGCAAAATATCCTTGTTGGTCGCGCCAAGTGCCTTGCGCAAACCGATCTCTCGGGTGCGTTCCATGACGGAAACAAGCATGATGTTCATGATGCCAACTCCGCCAACGATCAGCGATATCGCCGCAACCGCGGATAATAGCAGTGTCATGATGTCAGTCACGGTTCCGATGCGCTGCACGATATCATCTTGCGTCATGATGAAAAAATCGTCCTTTTCGGGATCATCTATGTTGTGATTATTACGCAAGAGCGTTTCTATGTCGCGCGCTGCATTCGCGATGTTTCCTTCTTCGTCCACTTCCACGACCATGCGCTGGAAATGCTTTATGCCCAAAATGTATTGCTGCACGACCGTATAGGGAACGACCACGGTCTCATCGAAATTCACGAACGAACCTTGGCCCTTCTGCCCAAATACGCCCATGACGCGATAGTTCTTTCCCTTGATCTTTATTTTTTTGCCGATCGGGTCTTGTGTCGGGAACAATTCGTCTGCAACCTTTTTTCCTATCACGACCACATCCTCCTTTTGTCGTACGCTTTCTTCGGGAAAGAAATCCCCGCTTGCGAGGGTCAGATCGAACAGGCGAACGAGATCGGGCGTACTGCCCATGACCAAGCCCATGTAGGATTCGTTTTCATAGGTGGATGTAATGTTGCCGAAGACGATTGGTGTTACGGATAGCGCATTCGGAACATTCGCGCGCTCCTTGAGGTCGTTCAAATCCTTTTCCCGAAGCGAGTCGATGAACAGGGTCGACCCTGCTCCGCCAATATCGGTAGGCGCCCGACCGGGAACGACAAATATGTTCTTAGGACCCATGTTTTGGATCTCGCCTACAATAAGCTGTTTCGCGCTTTCACCCAATGCGACGACCACAATGATCGCCCCGATGCCGATGACGATGCCAAGGATGGTCAACAATGAACGCGAACGATGCGTCGCCAAACCGATAGTCGCCATATGAACCGTGTCCCATAATCGCATGTATTTATTTGATCAGATCGTCATTTTTTACCCGATGGCGATGTTCGACCCATTCATCACTTTCAATAAGCCCGTCTTTTATATGGATGATGCGTTCGGCGACCGCCGCAACATAAGATTCATGCGTGACCATGACAATGGTATGACCCTGTTCGTGCAGATCCTGCAGGAACTGCAAGATGACGGCTCCTGATTTTGAATCAAGGCTCCCGGTGGGCTCATCGGCAAAAATTACCTTCGGATCGTTTACCAGTGCGCGCGCGATGGCTACCCGCTGTTTTTGTCCGCCGGACAGCTTTACCGTAGGAAATTGCTCCCGCTCGGACAGGCCGACCATGCGGATGATATCGCGGGCAATATTCGTGCGTTCCGGTTCGCGGATGTCGGCATAGACAAGCGGAAGCTTTACATTTTCGATGACCGAAAGACGCGGCAAGAGATTGAACGCTTGAAACACAAATCCGATCTTTTTATTGCGTATTCGCGCGAGTTCATCGTCGGAATAATGTTCGAGATCTTTCCCGTCGAGCAGATAGGCTCCTTCAGTTGGCCGCTCCAAGCAGCCGAGTATCTGCAGTAAGGTTGATTTTCCCGACCCTGACGGACCCATGATGGATACAAATTCCCCCTCGTGAATATCAAGGGATATGTCGCGCAGCGCTACCGCCTCTATGTCCTCGATCATGTACACCTTTCGCAGGTGCTTTGTTGAAAGAACGAGTGGACGATCTTTATGGGAATGTTTTTCTTTGCTTGCGCTATTTGTTTCATGCATATGTGCCTATCAATTTGTTACTATGGCGTCGCCCTCCTTTACTCCCGAAACGATTTCCGTGCGCCCGTCGGACCCACGCAATCCGGTGACCACCTCGACCTCTTCGACGATTCCCTTTGCTCTGTTAGTAAGCAGTTTTATATATTTGGCTCCGCTTCGCGAAGTGATATTTCTCGTCGGCGCGTATAGTACATTTGCGCGCTCACCCGACAGAACATCTATGTTTGCCGTAAGTCCAGAAAGAATGCGGACATCTTCCTGTACGAACTCAAAGGTGGTCTTGTAGGTGGCGACACCTTCAAGTGTGGTCGCCGATAGGTCTATCAATATGACCTGCGCATCGAATATGACATCCGAGCCATACGCGTCGAGAGTCACTTTGGCCGTGTTGCCGACCTTGACCTTTGCGATATCCGCCTCAGCCACATAGGATTCGATAAGAAAGCGTCCTGATCCAATGACCGAGATTACGGACACATTGGGTGAAACGATATCCCCTATCGTTGGAACGACTTTGGTTACCGTTCCCGAAAATGGCGCCTTGAGAATGGTTTTGTCTATTTGTGCCTGATAGTAATCGGCATTTGCCCGTGCGTTTTCTACCTGACTTTTTTGATATGCTATGTCCTGCGCCGAAGCACCCGCTATTTTTAGGGTTAGTTCGCGTTCTGCTTGGTCAAGCGAGGTTTGCGCAGTTGTGATACTTGCTTGCGCATTTGATATGGCGCTTTGGTTCGTGGATTTTTGAGCCGCTATGGATTGGCGTTGTTTGTTTACATTTGTCGCTGTCGTGACGATGGTGTTGCGCGCCGCCGAGACGGCCGACTGGTAGGATGCGAGTGTTGTGGCATTCAGACTGTTTGGACTGTTAACCACATCTTGCAGGTCGCTGAAAAAATCCAAAAATATGCCCGAATGAATCTTCGCATTATCGAGTGCCGTATCCAGCCCGGTCGTGTCTCCATTCG
This sequence comes from Candidatus Wolfebacteria bacterium RIFOXYD12_FULL_48_21, assembly GCA_001793945.1. GTDB lineage: Bacteria > Patescibacteriota > Minisyncoccia > UBA6257 > UBA9933 > UBA9933. The sequence goes on along the minus strand of MGIW01000004.1, from coordinate 79,577 downwards.
TACCTTTGATCGCATTCAGCTCTTTTGAAAAATCCTTCAGATGGTCGGTCGATCGCACACGCCCCGATTCCGAGTCGATTTTTGCCTGACTGTTGTACGAAACGAACGAAAGCGTCGGACGATCCGTTTCGTCATACAAAAAAAGATTGTCTATCTGATTGCGAATAGCATCGTCCGATTTTGTGTAAGCGTCCGTCAGTGTGTCGGATACCGAGCTATAGGTGTTCGCAAGGTCGATGGCCGCCTTTTCTGTGACATTCGCTAAATTGCGCTGTGCATCGGCGAGTGCTATCTTTGCGTTGTCTACGCGTGCCTGCGATATGGCAAGGTCTTCTTGGCGAGCGCCTATGGTGAGCTGTTCAAGCTTTGTTTCTTGCGAACGGACATTTGCCCGCGCTTGGGCAAGCTGGGCATAGAGATCCGCATTATCTAATTGTATGACCTCTTGGCCTGCCCGCACCGCATCGCCTACTTTGACACGGATGCGTGAAACGCGGCCGCCCTTTTCGAATGCGATATCGAGGTTTTGTGCCGGCTTCACCTTGCCGGTAATGTTCACCTCTTCGCGAATGGCGCCACGGCTTACCGGTACGGTCGGGTATGTCTGCGGGCGCGTGTTTTGATAGATGGTATAGCCGCCGATAATGACCGCGACTGACGCGAGCGCAATGAACAACTTGCTTTTTAGCAGTACAATAATTTTGTGCATAAATAAATCTTCTCCCCAAATGTGTTACTCCTTATAGTATATCCGATAGTACCATGCCCTACAACGGCGAGGCATAAAAAAGATCCCGCGTGGATGCGGGACCTTGGTATTTGTAATGCGTATGGAATGTTACAGGAGCGTTGCTGCAAGCTCTGCGAGGTTGGACCGTTCGCACTTGAGGAGCGTGATATGCCCTGCCAGTTCCGAACCTTTGAGCCGCTCGACCGTGTGCGACAGACCGTTTGAGATCGAGTCGACCAGTGGGTTGTCTATTTGGTAGACATCGCCGGTCAGTACGACCTTTGTGCCTTCGCCGGCGCGCGAGATGATGGTCTTTACCTCGAGCGGGGTGAGATTTTGCGATTCATCGACGATGATAAATGACCTTGCGATGCTTCTTCCGCGGATGTGATTGATGGGCCCTATGTCGAGCAACCCTTTTGTGATCAGATCCTTTACCTTAGCGTAGGATCCATTTTTGGATTCCTTTGGTTCCCTTAGCTCTTTGAACCCTTTGGCAACATGTTTTCCTCCTTGTTGTCCGGTGGCACACAGGCTCACCCTTGCGTCCAGAAGGAGTTTCATGTTATCGAAGATCGGAAGCGTGAATGGGTCGAACTTTTCCTCGGTACTACCGGGTCTGAATCCCAGTGGCGCCCCTATTTCGTGGCAAGGGCGATACACGAGCAATTGGTCATATACATCCTCGAGCTGTTCGTACCCCGCCAATAGCGCCATAAGCGTTTTGCCGGATCCTGCCTTGCCATTGAGTGTTACGATCGAGATCTCGGGGTCCATGAGCAGTTCATAGGCGAACCGCTGCTCTATATTACTTGGCATCACGAGGCATTTTCGGGCAGGCCCCATCTTTCGTTCGATGCGAAAGCATCTGGTGGCCTTTTTGTAGATCGCGTTGACCGTCGTTTTATCTACTCTGAATTGACAGCATGCATTCGCATGAATATCGTCCAGTCGTAGCGTGTCGGCCAATGCCTTTGCGGGTATGAGCCCCTGCTGACGCACCGTATGATCATTCAAGACGAACTTCATGCGATTTGGCAGTACATGCGTTTCCATGCCGGAGTAGAGCATTTCGATGCGCTCTATCGTTTTATCGCCCAAATAATCCTGGGCAGTGATGCCACATGCATCTGCTTTAAGACGCAGGTTTATATCTTTGGAAACAATGATCACCTCGGAGTATTTTGGTCTTGGCTCCTTTTGCTTTGCGCCTTTTTTTAATTTGTCCAGTTTTTCTTGCCACGCCTTCGCGACGAGAATGATCCTGTTGTCATTATTGCGCAACAGGCCGACCGGCAGTTTGTTGAAGTCGGTTCCGTTGTAATCAACAAACAACAATCCTCCCGTTTCGGTCGGTGCTCCTTTTGCGAGCGAGCCGTGTTCGCGAAGCTTTTCGAGCTGACGCGATATTTCCCGGGCGTTGGCGCCCAGTTCATCCTGATGTTTTTTGAACTTATCGAGCTCTTCCAATGCCCAGATCGGGATAACGACGATGTTATACCCAAATTTCGAAAGGCATTCCCGATCATGCAATAGTACATTGGTATCGATAAAAAACGCCACCCTTGGTATCTCCGGTTTTGACATGACACCCTCCCTTTGCAAGTAGTGAATGTGTGCTATACCATTCCAATATGTAGCTGACAATATTCTACTTGCAGTATACCCCCGGCAAAGCGTTTGTCAAAATATATAAAAACAGCCCCTTGTGGGAGCTGTCTTTGTGCGCTTAGCGTATTTCGTAGCTGAGATAAACGGTAATGGAAACCTCTTGCGAGCCGGGTTCTATGGAAGGTGCCACAGGAGCCACTTCCATGGAAAGCGCTTTTCCATACCCTCCGACCGCATCACGGTACATTGGTACGGGTTGGTATACATTTTCGGTTATCGTAAGCAGTTTGCCTATCTTGAAATCGCCGGTCTTTGCTATGGAGCGCGCCTTGTCTTGGGCCTGTTTGATCGCTTCTTCACGCGCCTCGCTTTCTATGCGTGTTTTATCGTCTATGGTGAACGAAAGCTGTGATACGGAGTTTGCGCCCTTTTGCGAAAGCTCGCCCATAATTGCTCCAATCTTGTCGAAATCGCGAACCTTTACCAATGCGCTTTGTGTGATGGTATAGCCGACGATATCGGGCGGCGGACATGGGGTTGGTTCCGATCCGATACTCATGATCACCCGCGATGAGCAATCATAATATTGGTAGCGTGGCTCGATACTGAACTGCTGGGTCTTGATGTCCTCGTCCTTTACTCCTTGCGATTTAATGAAGCCGACCAGCGCGTTCATTTTTTCGGTATTTTGTTTCTGCACATCGGCAATATTCTTTCCGCCCTGCGTTATCACGCCAAATGAAAACTCGGCCACATCCGGGATTGCAGTCAGCTTCCCTTCCCCGCTTACCGAAAAACTGCGAAACGATGACGGCTGGATGGACTCCGAGTATGCGCGGGCGTACACCAATCCGGAATATGCGATAACGGCTACGGCGATCGCGCCGATCACCCGCATGCCGTTTTTAATGATGGTGTTTGTTTGGTCTGTCATAATAGTTCTAATACTTCTTTTATTTTTGTCATGACATCGTCTATACTCCAGTTCGACTTAAGGAGATAATACGACGGTTCGATGAGCGCTACATCTTTCAGCATTTCATCGGTCGTGTCGAAGTTCGTCAGCAGGATGATCTTCGCGCTTTTGCCCCACGCATCTTCGCGGATCCTTTTTATCATCGTGATGCCGTCCATTTTAGGCATCAAAATATCGACGAGTAGCAGGTCCGGGTGCTCTTGCAGTGCGATCTTAAGGCCTTCTTCTCCGTTGCGGGCCGTAAGCGCCTCTGCAAAGCCGGTATAGCGTATCTTATCGGCAAGCGCGGACAGCATGGATTCTTCGTCCTCAGTCACCAGTATTCGAATGTCGGCAAGTTCTTTTTTGTTCATAAGTATATTCAGTATACTGCTCCTCAAACAAAAACTCCACCATTGTCCGAGTCAGGCTGCCAGCGGCTTGGAGCCTTCCTTTGCCCTCATGCCTGCAAGCGGAATTTCCACATGGAATGCCGTTCCTTTGTTTTCTTCCGATATGAACCATATTCTTCCGCCGGAATGTTCCACGAGCGATTTCACGATATACAGACCAAGTCCGTTTCCATCAGGCTCCTTTTCCCGCGCATTGTCTGCCCGAAAGAACTTCGAGAATATCTTGTTTTGCTGGTGCACTGGAATGCCGAATCCGTCATCGATTACGCTGATTGTAATGCTTGAACTTCTTTTATTTAATTCGATCATGATGGAACCACCGTTCTGCGTATATTTGATTGCGTTCGTGAGTAGGTTTTGGAAAATGATGCGCAGCAACTTCAGATCAGCATTGATACGGGGTAGTGATCTGTCGTAATTCTTTGCGATGTGCAGGTCCTTCTGTGCGATCTGCAGCGACAGATCTTTCAGTACATCATCCATTACAAGTGAAAAATCAAGCGGTTCCACATCTACCATAAATGTTCCCATGTCGATGCGTGAAACATTCAGCAAGGCGTTGACTAGCTCAATCATGCGTTTGCTCGCGTGCGTTATTTCTTCAAGATATTGTCTTTGCTTTTCGGAAAGCGCTGCGCCTTGCTGGTCGGACAGCATTTCAATATACCAATTAATGATGGTCAATGGCGTGCGCAGCTGATGGGATGCGATGGAGACGAATTCCGTCTTTGATTTGTCAATTTCCTTTTGCCGCGTAATATCCCGCTCCACTCCCACGAACCCGTAAGGGTTGTTTTGCTCGTCAAAAAGCGGAGAGATATGCGTTTCGGCTACATAGAGCTGTCCATCCTTGCGTTTGTTGGTTATTTCACCAGAGAAGCTTTTGCGCTGTTCCTTAATGGCGCTCCACATGGTTTTATAAAATTCTTGCGGCATTTGCTTTCCCCACAGGGCCGGAGTGCTCCCGATGATTTCTTTGCGTGTATACCCTGTGGTCAATTCCGCAGCCCTATTCGCATAGAGTATCGCTCCATTCATATCGGTAATGATAACATGGTCCGATGTGCCATCTACGGCCAGCTTGAATTTTTTAAAATCTTCCGTTACTTCGCGTATTTTTTTGGCAAGCACGATATGGGAATCCCTCAGTTTCTCGGCGGTATCGTTAAACGCCGCGCTAAGATCGCCCAGCTCATCGGATGTCCCGATATGGGTTCGTATATCAAAATCCCCTTCACCCATCCTTTGTGCGGCATATGCGAGCACTTTAATGGGGTCGACGATCCTTTTTTTCACAAGATAGATGATTCCTAGTATCAATAAAGAGAGTATCGCCGCCAAATAGATCAGACTTTGACGCGTCTCTTCTATCGATTGCATGGCCTGCGTTTCCGAAATTTCCGTCACCAGCGTCCAGCCATTTTCCATGCACAGAGCGGCACTGATGACCTCATCTCCCTGCGCATTCGTGTAACTTTTTTGCGAACTGCATTGCAGAATTGTGGCAATATCGGCTTGGCGCGTCAAACGCATGCCATTGAAAAACTGGTCATCAATGACATAGCCGTCCTTATTTACCAAAAATAGGTTCATAGATGCATATCGCTCGTCAATCCCTATGAACAGATCACTTTTGATCTTTAGTGCGTCGGCAACGCTACCCGCTTTGATAAAACTTACCAATGTGCCGATCCGTTTTCCGTCGATCTTATCAGTGAGCGGTGCCGCTACCGCCAAAGCGATCGTAGAGACCCCAAAACTGTCCGTTGCAATAAAGTCGCTTACTTGCGTGGCGCCAAAGATAAAATCTTCCGATTGCAGTTCTTTAACATATTGTGATCCGTCCTTGCCTATTTCCTGCGCATCGGTGGATGCGACTACCGTGCCGGAACGATCTAATATATTGATGCCGTACATTGCCGAGTCAAGCGCAAGTTTGTTTTTCTTGAGGTGTTCCCCGAGCGCGTCGATCACTTCTTGTTTCCCGGTTCGTACTATTTCTTGCGTAGCATCCCGAATGAATCCATCAGAAGAAAAGTCTATCGTTCGGCGCTGTATGCCGTCTATTACATCGAGCAGTACGACGCGCGACGCATTGTTTATAAGCGTCAGCTCCGCAAATATCGCATCGGATATGCGGTTTTTTTGCATAATAAATGTCGCCACGCTCGTTCCGATTACCAATAATAAAATCGCGGTCAGCGCGCTCATTATTTTAAACCCAATTGTCAGTCGTTTGAATGTTTTCATATTGGTATTATGCGCGATCCTTCCTATTGGTTTTTGCGACCTCGCCCGGAAGTGGAAGTGTTATGCGAAATGTACTTCCCTTTCCCTCCGTAGATACAAATCCTATTGTTCCCCGTACATGGTCGATGATCGATTTTGTTATATAGAGACCAAGGCCGTTACCCTCAGGCTCTTTTTTGCGGGCATTGTCCGCGCGGAAGAATTTGGTGAAAATCTGCGATTGCTGGTTTGCAGGGATGCCGTAACCTGTATCGGATACGGTTATGACCGCTTGCCCATATACCTTTTTTATGGACACCGTAACAGACCCCTTTTCTGGCGTATATTTGAGCGCATTCGAAAGCAAATTTTGAAGAACTACGCGCATCATATTTGGGTCAACATTGATCGTGCCCATATTTTTTGCATACTCTTTATTGACGCTGATGCGTCTTTTTTCTGCGAATTGACTCAGTTCATCCATGACAGAATCGGCTATATCTGACAGGAGTGCCGGAGCCGGCTCCGAGTGAAGCGATCCAGTATCGATGCGGGATACGCTTAACAATGAGCTGACCAACTCGACCATGCGCGCACTCGCTACATGGATCTGATCGAGATATTTACGCTGTATGGCATTGATCGGGCCGACATCTTCATCTGACAACATTTCCACATACCAATTGATCGCCGCAAGCGGCGTGCGCAATTGGTGCGACGCGATCGATACAAAATCCGTCTTCGCCCGATCTGCATTTTTTTGCGCCGTAATATCGCGTTCTATTCCTACGAAGCCCCGCGCATCGCCCTTATCGGTAAGGAGCGGAGCAATATGCATATCCGATTCATAGATCTCCCCGTTTTTCCGACGATTTGTAACTTCCGCATGAAAGGGCTGCCTTTGTTCCTTTATGGTAGACCACATCGTTTCATAAAACTCTTTTTTCATCTGTCGCCCCCATAATGACGGGCGGTTGCCGATCATTTCATTGCGCGAATATCCTGTCGTCGCTTCGGCTGCTTTATTTGCGTAAAGAATATGCCCATCGATATCGGTGATGATGATATGGTCGGAGGCACTTTCCACGGCAAGTTTGAACTTTTCGAAATCCGCGGCGCGCTCCCATAGCTTATTTTCCATAGCCCCGTGCGCTTTCTTGATTTGGTTCATTGCCGCGGCGAGCGTAGCGCTTATGTCTTCGAACTCATCGCTTGTTTTGATGATATGTGGCTGCGCGCCGATTCCCTTTACTGTTTGCAGTAATGAGTCCCGCAACGCGCGGAGCGGGCGTACCACTAACAGCAGCAGCATTGTCACCACAATTCCCATGCCAAGTGATGCTACGAAAATAAATATCCCCATACCAAGTACCGCCTTGTCGGCTGCTTCCGTAAAAAATTGGCGCAGTTCCGTTATGACTATAAAAAAGGGAGTATTAGGTATGCGGGCCATTCCTACCAGCTCATCGCGCGCATGCATCTGATCATATACTATAAATTCGCGCGACTCCCCCAGTCCCGCGATCTCGCGAGCGACTTCGTCGTAATGCATGGCTTGTATGTCGATACCTCCGAATCGTTTCTCTTCCGTTATTTCCCGAAGGACATTTGGGGGTAACTTCCCCAAACTTTTAAAAAGCAAATTTCTTTTCTTTGCCTGTATTACGACGCCATATTTGTCTACGAGTATCGCGTTACCCTCCGCGCTCAAGTCGTCGGGCCTCAATGCATCGGTGATCAGGTCTTCCTTTAATTTTGCCACAACTATGCCAACAATCTCCCCCGAAGGCGCTTTTACCGGATGCGAAAAATAATAACCAAATTTGCCGCTGGTTACGCCGATAGCGGCATCTACGGTTGATGCGCCGGATATTGCCCCCTTGAAGTAGGTACGGAACGCATAATTTTGCCCGACAAATGATGGATCGGTAGAAACAAGTGTTTTACCTGCTTTGTCCATGACATAGACCGCTTGGTAGTGCTTGTTCGCATCGCTATTGGTTAAATGCGCAAGTAGCGTGGGATCTTGCTCTTGCGGATCGGATAGTTGTAAGTATGTTATAATTGGTTGCTGTAAACTGATATTGCGCGCGAAACCGATCGAATCCGCAAACACGCCCTCGATAACATCCCTTTGTTGCGTGACGACCATTGCGGTGTGCTTTAATACTATGTCGGTGATGACCCGATCCGCCACCCGCGTTGCGGTGATAGCCATAAGCACGCCGAAGCATGCCGTAGTCACGACAACACCGATAATAACCTTCGTTTTTATAGACATGCGTAATTTCATGTGCGCTGCATACTATTGGCGTCTCTTATCCATAAAGTATACACCATTTTTATATCCACGGTAATCACAAAATGTGCATAATAAAAAAACAACGCATGTCATTGCGTTATTTTTAAGTTGATATTTTGCACCCATTATTTTTGCATCGAGGCAAATCTTCCGGCTATCGCCTGCTGTGCTTTTTTGACTGCATCGTTGAACGCGTCGCGCATGACCGCTTCAAGCTTGCTTCCTGAAAGATCGGCGGGTATCGCCACTTCCTTTACCTCAAATGCGCCGTTCATAACGATGCGCACGCCGTCGCGCTCCACGGCAATTTCCTCCTTTTGGATTGCACTTTGCAATTCCTTAAGCTGTTTCAGTTGTTTGAAAGATTCGAACATAGACGATAATTATATGTTATTTTTCTGTGACCGTCGCGCTGATGATCGTTACCGGGTTTACCGGCTTAGACGGTTCACCGGTGAATTGATTCGGGGTTACCGGAGCGCCGGCTATTTTGTCTACCGTGTCCATGCCCTGCACTACGCGACCAAAGATCGTGTAATTTTTCGGCAACGGATAATCCGCGTGCATGATGAAGAATTGACTGCCATTCGTGTTCGGGCCTGCATTTGCCATGGCTACCGTACCCCGCAAGTACTCTCCGGTAAACGGCTCATCTGCAAATGTGTAGCCGGGTCCGCCCGTACCGTCGCCTTTCGGGTCGCCGCCCTGGATCATAAATCCGCTAATCGCCCGATGGAATACCGTTCCGTTATAAAAGCCTTTTTTCGTGAGCGTCACGAAGTTTTCCACCGTTTTTGGCGTTTGATCGCCGTTTAGCGCTATGACGATCGGACCCTCTGATGTCTGCAATGTGACTTCAATGCGAGCGTTTGTTTCCATAGTTGTTTTTGTCGTTTTTGGTGAGCTGAGTTGCGTTTCCTTTTGTGGTATTGTCGGTTTTTGTTGCGCTATGTCCAATTTTCCATACATGCCAAATCCAATAACGAGCAGCGCAAGAAATATCGCCACCGCCATGCCTTCCTTGTAATTCATAGTTTCGTTTTTGCGGTTAACTTTTTATCCATTATAGCGAACGCGGGCGCCTTTGCGCAATGTTATTTCTTCTTTGATGCCTTAGATCGATCGGTCTCGTTCAAGCTTTGCTTGCGCAACCGAATGCTTTTCGGGGTCACTTCCAGATATTCATCTTCGGCCATCACTTCAAGCCCGCGCTCAAGCGTTACCGTCAATGGTGGAACCAGCTGAATCGCTTCGTCCGCGCGGGATGCGCGCATGTTTGTAAGCTGCTTTCCTTTGATCGGGTTCACCGTCATGTCATTTCCTTTTGATGTATTGCCGATAACCATGCCTTCGTAGACCTCGGTATTTGCTTCAATGAACAATGTTCCGCGATCCTGCAGGTTGGCCAATGAAAATGCCAGCGCCTTGCCGGTTACCATGGATATCATGGAACCGAGTTCCGTTTTTACGATCTCTCCCGCATGCGGGCGGAAGCCGATGAAACGGCTGCACAAAATACCTTCACCGCGCGTATCTATGGTGAACTGGCCACGGTAACCGAGCAATCCGCGCGTAGGGATCTCGAACAACAGACGCGTATAGCTTTCTACCTGCTTCATCTGCGTCATGATGCCGCGACGCTTACCCAGCGTTTCAATGACCACACCAGCCATCTTTTCCGGCACATCAATAACAACCTCCTCGAACGGTTCCATGCGGTGTCCGTTTTCTTCATGCATAACAACCTGCGGTTGGGATACCTGCAGTTCGAAACCTTCGCGACGCATGTTCTCGAGCAGAATTGCTATGTGCATTTCGCCGCGCCCATACACCTTGAAACTCTCGCCCTCCATGAAGTCAACTTTCAAGCCTACATTTACCTCGAGCTCCTTTTCGAGACGCTCTTTGATCTGCCGGGTCGTTACAAACTTGCCCTCTTTCCCTGCGAACGGAGAGTCATTGACCAAAAAGTTTAGAGAGATGGTTGGCTCGTCGATGGCGATCGCCGGCAATGCTTCCTGCGTAGGGTTCGCGCAAAGCGTTTCGCCAATGTCGATGTTCGCCAATCCGGCGATCATTACAATATCGCCCGAGCTGACCGACGGGGAATCAATACGCTCCAGCCCTTTGAATGTAAAGAGTTTGGTTATCTTGCCGGCGCGGATTTCGCCGGTCGGTTTTTTTATAGTGATGGTCTCGCCCACCTTTACCGTGCCTTCATACACGCGTGCTATCGCAAGACGGCCCAAAAAATTGTCGTAGGCGAGGTTGAACGGCTGTGCGCGGAACGGAAGATCGTCACGCATGTGACTTGGATGCACCTCATCGATGATCACATCCAAAAGTGGTACGAGATCCTTCGAATCGTCTTCAAGATTCTTTTTTGCTATTCCTTCGCGGCCGATCGCGTAAACGGTCGTAAAATTGAGCTGCTTATCGGTCGCGCCAAGGTCCATAAACAATTCCAGTACCATTTCGTGCGCTGCCGCAGGATTTGCAGCCGGCTTGTCTATTTTGTTGATGATTACGATTGGCTGTAGTCCGAGCTCGAGGGACTTTTTCAGTACGAATCTGGTCTGCGGCATCGGGCCTTCTTGTGCGTCGACGACCAATAATACGGAGTCGATTGAGCGCAATACGCGCTCAACCTCGGAACCGAAGTCGGCGTGACCCGGGGTGTCCACAATATTGATCTTCGTTCCCTTGTACATGACGGACGCGTTTTTTGCGTAGATGGTAATGCCACGCTCCTTTTCGAGCGTATTGCTATCCATACTGACCCCCTCGGCGGCGGCCCCTGTTTGTTTCAAGATGGCATCGGTAAGTGTTGTTTTGCCGTGGTCTACGTGTGCGATGATCGCAATATTGCGGATTTCCATATAAAAAAGCCCATAGTGCCCGCTCGTAATCTAACCGCATGTGGAATTACATGCATGCTTGCCTGCCAGAATGTCAAAATTTTGGCTGCAAGCCGTTAATTCTCCGTCAGCGTATCTCGATATGCTTCCTCGAAATTAGCGGCTTTCGCTCAAAATTTTATAATTCTGGCTAGGCATTAGATTCCGAACGGGCACTCAGGGCAACGTTTATTAATTGAGTTACCATTATATCGGAAATGGTGGAAAGTGTAAAGACCTTACTCGTGCACCCGTAAAAAACCCGCCGAAGCGGGTTTTGCCGTAACGAAGTACGGGAGTTAGAGGGCGGCGATGAGCTGCACGAGCGAATCGATCTTTACCGCTCCGGGAATCACCTTATCGCTTTCGGTAAGCCAAAAGGTCTGCATGCCGGCCGCCAGTGCGGCGTAGACGCCTGCCTCCCCGTCTTCCACGGCTACGCAGTCTGCCGCGTCGACTTCCATGCGTTTTGCAGCAAGCAAGAACACATCCGGCGCCGGCTTCCCCTGCGCAACCTCATCAACCGAGGCGTGACATGTGAAGTATGGGGTCGCGCGAATACTCGTCAGACACCTAACTATCCATGCCGTCGGCGATGCCGAAGCTATGCCCATGGGAACACCGCGCGTATACAACCGATGAATCAGTTGTGGCGCGCATTCGATTGGATGAATTGGCTTGGTATTCGCAAGGCGTATCATGTACTTCCACTTCTCAGCAAGCAATTCATGCGCATCACAATGTGGCGCCAACTGTCGGAACACTTCCAGTGTGTGCACGCCAGAAAAGCGTACCGTTATATCCTCCGGGTTCACTATAATGCCGCACTCTTTTAAAACCTCCGTTTCTGCCGTCGCGTGAAACTCCGTTTGCGTGCGTACGAGCGTACCATCCAGATCAAAGATCCATGCTTTACCCATCGCTTCCTCCTCTTTTATTTTTATATCATATGTGGAGCTGTCTTCATAATCTCATATGCGCATATGCGTTGTCAAAAAACCGCCCCATTATGGGGCGGTTTTTTTATTTGCACCATGAACATTTTTTCATCGATGCCGAAACTTTTCGGGAGCGCGCGAGCATGCCGTCGATACCCCAGCACCTTCCGGCTCGAAATACGATCACTACAATCAAACCGGCTATATAGATAATGTGTTCATCGACAATGTAGCCATGCGCCCCGGCATACGGAAAGTTTAACACCGGCAGGTAATATAAGATCATGAGCATGCTTGCCAGTACCGCCGCGGTTCGCGTGGCAATGCCAAGCACAAGCGCCGCCCCGATAAGAAACAGGCCCCATTTGTTTAATGCATCAACGAACGGCATAAATTGCGATGCGGCGAGCCAGTGATAAAACCCTGTCATTGTTTGCGCGCCCATAAGATACCCGGCCGATGTCCATGCCGGATCTATGATCTTCGCGATGCCCGCATACAGAAACAAAAACCCAAGCGTTACGCGCAACAGAAACAGCGCCATTGTTTGTGATCTTGCCATATGCATATAGTATACCACAATCCATTGTTTATTTCATCATATCACGCAGTTCACAATACTCGCACTTCGGATCGGTGCATCGTTTTTCCCAAAAGACCCCTTCCAGAATTTCCGCCCCCACTCGCACGATATCCTTTTCCAGCGCAGTGACCTCTTCCGGCGTCACCTCAAACATTTCTTTCTTATATTTTCCACTCGACATGGGCTCTATAAAATCGACATCCGCCGAAACCATGGCATATTTTCCTTGACGATCCAAGAGTATCTTATAGAAGATTAGCTGCCGCTTTATCCCCCCGCCCTCGTTCTGCGCCTCATGTTCTTCATCCCCTTCCGCTTCTTTTGCTTTGCCCTCTATCTGGTTGCGCGACTTCGGCTTTCCCGTTTTGTAGTCCACTACATTCACTTTGTTTCCCGCGTCAAGAAATTCGATCTTGTCTATCTTGCCGGTCAAGCGAATCTCCGGCGTTATCATGACATCGCTTACCGCATACTCGGTAAGTACATTCCCCCGCCATGTTTGATGGTAGGTATCATAATACCCTTCAAGCGCCATTAGCCCTTTTTTCTTCGCATCCTCAAAATCCCTCCCTGAAAGCGATTGCCTCCCCAGGTGATACATAAACTTATCCAAAAGAAATTGCTTGTCCGCGCCGCGCTCGGCGAGCGCATTGAAAAAATCCTGGAGTGCATTATGGACCGCCGTCCCGAACATCTGATGCTTTTCCGGCGCCCCCGGGATACGCAAGAGGTTCGAATAGAAATAGCGCCATGGGCAGACCAAATAGTTGTTCAGGGCGGTCGCAGAAAGGCCGTTACGCATAAACAGCTCCTTGATATATTCCTTATCGCGGATATCCACCGCCGCGATCGTGCGCGGCGTGAACAGCAACTCTTTATGCGTTAGCATATCTTGCTCATACGATTTCGTTTCCATGGGTTCGCAAAGATCTCCCCGCAGTTCTCCTATGAAGAGCGATGGCAAGAGTACGCGCTTGCGTGCGTTCTCTTTCGCATATGTTACTGTCGCCGTTTGTTTTGCACGCGTCAGCGCCACATAAAACAGCCTTCGTTCATCGGCATTCTCATCGTCATCTTCTTGAAGGGGTTTATCTGCGCGCGCAAATACGGCCATGGGCAATTTTAACAACTCCCTGTTTTTCTTATTTCCCCAGTGCGTGTCGAACGCATTGACGATGTACACATGATCAAATTCAAGACCCTTCGAGCGATGTGCCGTCATCAAATGCACCTTTCCCGTTCCGTAACCGCCAATACTTCTCTTTATTGTCAATCCGTGGCGCTCCATGGTATCCAAATGAACGAACAGATCCGCAAGTTTCGCATTTCGATTTGATTCGATCAATTTTTTTATTTCATCAAAAAATGCCGTAAGTTTTTCCATCTTTTCCACCGGTTCCGATCCCGCAAGGATATGCGCCAACAATCCCGATTCGCGCATGATTACCTCCACGCTCTCCGCCAACCCCTTGTTCTTTGCCGCCGCGTTCCAACGCACCATGTTGCCATACATGGTTTGCAACACATCCGGCCGTTCCAGTCGTAGGGTTTCGTCTTTTAGCAAGTGCCCGGAACGCAGTACATCGTAGATCGATGTGCGGTTACGATTTGCGTATTCGATGCATTTGTACAGATCAAGCGGTTCAACCCCAAGAAAATCAATGTGCAACATTCCAATGAGGTCTTCAGGCAAGCCGAAGCCATTGACCGCACGCAATATGCAAACCAATTTTCCAATCTCGTTATCCCGTAAGATATCCTGGTCCGATTCTATGACGGCAGGGACTTCCATGCGTTCAAGCATTTCCAATAAAAGGAACGCATCGCGGTTGTTTCTGTAGAGGATTGCAATAGTATCCGGCGCCACTCCGTGCGCCATACGCTCCTTGATATCTTTTGCAACGCCATACCATTCCGCGTCTTCGGTCGTAAACGCACCGATGCGGATCGGCTTTGCTTCGTGCGGTGCATTCGCCCGCAACTCTTTTTTCCCGGAAATGATGCCATGTGCGGCATCGAGAATGATCTGCGTGGATCGATAGTTCTCTTCCAGTATGATCAACTCCGCAGATGGATAGAGTTTTTGAAAATAAAGAAAGTTCTCAAGCGATGCTCCTTGAAAACGATAAATGGCCTGTTTTTCATCGCCCACCACAAATATGTTCGGGTTTTGATGAAATCCACACAGTAATTCAACGATGCGGTTTTGCGCATTGTTCGTGTCCTGGTGTTCGTCCACCAACACATAGTGGTATTGTTCCTGCAATAATAACAGTAGGTTCGCATCGCGTTCCAGCACGCCAAGCACCTCCATGATCATGTCCGCATAGTCGTACCATTTTTGCTCGTTCAGCGCTTGTTCGTAGTTCCTATAGAGCACGGCCAGCTCGTCCACCTTTTTAATGTTCTTCTGCTGTTTCTGGTACGCCCCTTTCATCTTGCCCTTATGAGCTCCTTTGTCGTGATAGAGATCCTCGATGCCTTCGAATGCATGCGATTCCTGCGCAACGATTGCGTCAAAGCGTTCGGTTGAAATACCCTCTTGTTTTAGTTTGTCTATCGATGACAATATTTTCCCGACATAATAGGTCGGGTCTCCGTAGGGGCGCAGCAGTTCGAGTGGCAGGGTCTCAAGAACACGCTCAATGACGCGCACGCGGTCGACATCGGTCACCGGCTCGGAGCCAATGATGCGCGGAAAATATTCCGGGTAGCTTCCGATGATATCGTTGCAGAACCCATGGAAGGTACTGATACCGGTTGCATATGCCGGGCCGCCTATCATATCCATAAGACGACGACGCATGGAGGCAACTCCCGACTCCGTAAAGGTAAGTGCCAAAATATTCTCCGGCTCGGTGTCGGTCTTTTTTAAAATGTTTGCAATGCGCAATGTGAGTATCTGCGTTTTCCCCGTGCCGGGCCCTGCGATGACCATAACCGGCCCTTCAATGGCGTCTACTGCATGTTTTTGTTGCGCATTTAGTTTATTATATGCGGTTTGGAATATTTCTCCATTCATAATGAGGTCATTATAGCACAAACGACCCCTTTACGGAGTCGCCTTTTTTTCTCTATTACTTGACGGTAAATTCTCCGCGCACCATACCCATCCAACAACTGAACGGCAACTTGCCGTCTTCTTCGGGGGTGAAATATACGACATTATCACCCACCTCGATATCTTTAGATATCCCCAAAGACGGCACAATAATGCGATTTGTGCAGCCGTTTGGTTGTTCCGCACTGATGATCCACTTTACCGGGACGCCCTTTTTTAGCTTGGTCGTTTCCGTATCAAACCCCGTAGGCACTATCTTTGTATGCACTATCTGTATTTCTCCCGATGGAGCCGTTTCTATTACCATAGCCTTCCTTGCGCCGACATTTTGCGAAAATGGGTTCACCCATGTAGCATGACCCGCATTAAAGATCGTGATTGCGAACAACAGAACTACGAGTCCGGCAACCTTTTTAAATATCCCCCCGTTGAGCTTTGATGACCATGCACTTGCCACGCCGAGCGTTAACAGGGCCGGCACAGTGCCAACCGCAAACAGCGCCATACTCATACCGCCGATCCACATGCTTCCCGAGGCCAACGCAAACAGTTGCATACTTTGTGTAAATCCACAGGGCAGAAAGAAACTCAGCCCTCCCAGCACAAATGGGGTGCTTGCGCGGTTCGAATTACCCATCGTGTCCCATATCGTTCGTATACGCTTTGGCATGCGAATACCGGCCCGCGCAATCGAAGGCGCCAGCCCAAGAATATTCAATCCAAGCCACGCCATAACGATCGCAATCGCGATGTTGAACAGCGCTATCATATTCCCGCTGATATGTATCGTACCCCCGATCGCCCCCAATGCCCCTCCAAGTACAAAGAAAGACCCAATGCGACCTATGTGAAATGCCGTATGCGGTCTGAGGGTTGATCGCCATGTCCGCTCCTCTGTCGTAATATATTTCTGCGCGAATGCAACCACTACGCCTCCGATCGTCGCCATACATGAAGAAAGCGACGCAACCACGCCGATCAATAATGCAACGCCAAATGTAATATTTGCATCGCCGGGAGCAAATGCATCCAGCGCCCCCGTTTTAAGCATCATGCGGTAGACAACAGTCCCCATCACAATGATCCCTACCGCCGTGATCCACTCCCGTTGTACATTCCCCGATACCACGCATACAGCGCAATGCGCTTTTTTTTGCTCCTGTTTTATTTTCATGACCGTGCGCGTTAGGATGCCATGTCGTGCATCGCTTCGTCAACTTTTATTTCAACCCGCCGTTCCCACTCATGCCGTCGCTCAAAACCGCTTTTTTCCATGCGTTCCGAAATGCGCCAAATGCCGTGGTAGAGTTTTTGTATTTCTATTAATGCCTCTGGCATAGTGTGCTTTGTCGTCATCAATATCGTTTTTTTCCCCTTAAAAAACCGCCATACGGCCGGGTCGATCACATACGCCTTTCCGCCATATTCAACGATCAAAAGGTCATGGTGCGTGTGCCGATCGATAATTCCTTTGACAATATAGATTCGCGCGGTGGGAAGCTCGTCGAGGATCCAATTACCGGCCAAATGAACTATTTCATCGCAATATTTTTGTACCAAAACCGGGAGCGGTCGGTCCCCCACCTTTTTCAACAGATGCACTATCTTTTTTTGGATCTGGTCGATTAGCTCCCTTGTCATACGGCAATTATATACCGCTTTTCGTGGAATGACAAAAAAACACCCTTCGTCTTCCGGGTGTTTTTTGAGCATCCTTATTTGGCAATATCCCCGCACGCATAATAGATACCCGCCTCTTGTGCCGATTTATGCACATTGATTGCCATAGGCAACTCAGTGAAGATCGTATCCAATGATATATCAAGTGTTGTAACGGATACTCCATCTACCGGGAATACCAGCGGATACACTACACCACCTATACTTGCGCATGTTCCCGTATGAATATGCGCCGGCTGCACAATGCCTGCCGGTGCGCCCGTCAACCGCAACTCGACCTGTGTTTTTCCGCCGACGGCCGTCAGTGTCGCAGTCCCTGTTTCGCCCGAATTGTTTTGTTGTTCAAGCGTGACCACGACAGTTCTCGCCTCCGGCGCTTGTGCATTTTGGCTTGGATATAATTGCGCGATTCCATACCAAGCCGCTCCGAGTATCAATACTACCACACCGCTTATGACAATAGTCTGTTGCTTCATAGCATTACATGGGTGCTTTATTATGATACCAACTTTTATGCTGTCGCTTCGACCACGCGGCAGATCTTTCCTTAAGTATACCACATACCGAATAAAAAAAGCCCCGGCCTAAGCCGGGGTATGCAACTATTGTTTTCGGGGCGGCAAGATCGTCAGATCCGGACGCCCCATCGTCAACAGCCGTCTTCGCAGTGACTGACCGTCGCGAGTCTCCATCTTCGGTTTGTTCCTACCATACGGAATCACCTCCCTTTTGTGTGTATCTGTATTTTTGTGAAACTCCCGGACTATTTGTCAGCACAAGCGACCGCTTGCACTACATCCGCCTCAACCGCCGCAATTTCCGTTACATGTCAACCAAATCACCTCCTTCCGTATATGTGTGGGTATTTTTTACGCCTTGTGCTAATGGTCAATATATAACAAATCAGACACCTTGTCAATATCCCCATACTCTGCTATAGTAATTCCACTATGTTGATCGATGATGTCGTAATCAAGGCAAGTTCCGGCCGTGGAGGGCGCGGAGCCGTAGCTTTTAACAAGAATATGAAGAGTCTCGGTCCTGCCGGCGGAAGCGGCGGTAATGGCGGAAACGTCGTTGTTGAGGCCGCCTCGGACTTGAGCCTGCTCAACCAATTCCGGTTCAAAAAGGATATTTCGGCCGAAAGCGGTGAGCCCGGAAAACCCCAATTCAACGATGGTCACACCGGAGCCGATCTCATACTCAAGGTTCCTGTTGGCACCATTATCCACAATATGACCACCGGAGCAGACTACGAGCTGGTCAAGATCGGTGAGCGCATCGTCATCGCCAAGGGCGGCAAGGGTGGCAAGGGCAATTTTCACTTCAAATCATCGGTCAATACCAGTCCGACCCAATACCAAGACGGCACGCCGGGAGAAGAGTTCATGTTTCGGCTGGAGCTGAAGTTGATCGCCGATGTCGGCATCATTGGCCTGCCCAGCGCCGGCAAATCCAGCCTGCTCAACGAACTGACCAACGCACAAAGCAAGGTTGGCAATTATCCGTTTACCACGCTCGAACCGAACCTTGGCGTTTATTACGAATTGATCCTCGCCGACATCCCCGGCCTGATCGAAGGCTCGAGCCAAGGAAAGGGCTTAGGGGACAGGTTTCTTCGCCACATTGAACGCACGGAAATCCTTTTCCACTTGGTTCCCGCCGACTCCCCCGACCCGGTCCACGATTATACGGTCATTCGCTCGGAACTCGGAGCACACAACCCTGCCCTACTTACCAAGAAGGAGTTCCTGTTTCTCAGCAAGAGCGACATGGTTACCGAGGCAGATCTCAATGAAAAGATATCGCTTCTTAAAAAACTCAATCCGACCGTTGTTCCTATTTCGGTCTATAATTGGGAGAGCCTTGATGGCGTCAAGCGCATATTGAATGAAGTGATTAAGGGGAAAAAAATTTAAAATTTTAAATTTGAAAAGGGTGCAAAAAAATATCCATCAACTACGGTGGATATTTTTTACGATCTATCTTTCTACGATTTTCTTTGTAGTCTTCGCTTCACTTACCCAATGCCTTTTGTATATGGCCAAGTATTTCTTCCGGATGGCGTTCGCAGAGGTTCTTTTTTAATCGCATCGTTACCGATTTCTTTGATGCAATCGGCAGTATCTGTTCGATCTCGCCCATGATTGGTGAGATAATGGTAATTTGCGTAGGGATCGTTCTGTTAATTACCTGCTTTACTGTGGTCTTGAACTTTGCCGTGAATTCCTGCTGGTATTGTTCTTTGGTTGACTTGGAACTGCCGCCCGTAACGCCCGTCTTCCCGGGGCGCACCGCCAAGCCTTCGTTGCCGGAATAACGGATACGCGGGATTCGAAACATTTCTACTTTTTCTATCAGCCCGTCTCCAGCAAGATAGAACTCGGCTTCCTGTGTCCCGGTGAGGATCAGCAACGCCCGTTCCTTTTTGAATTGTGGAAATTGTTGTGCGATTTTCATATGTACTTATTATACATCGCTTCCGATGCGTTGTCATTCATTTTATGAAGCTTGTCATCCCGAGCGCAGTGGAACGAAGCCGAGGGATCTGCAGTCGCTGCTTATAAGCAACAGATTCCTCGCCCGCCATCCGGCGGGTCAGGATGACAAATATATCGAATGCACATTACAGATACCCTTCCTTGTGCAGCGTCCGCTTCACTTCCTCGGCATTGTGCGCAGCCATCAGTTTCATGCGCAGTTCCCGCGCCCCATCAAATCCATGCACATAGGCCTTATAGTGCTTTTTCATGACATCAAACCGCTTTGTTTGCCCAAATAATGTTTCAAACAATTCTGTGTGCTCAAGCATGACGCGCATCTTTTCCTGCAATGCAATGTCGTTCGCCGAAATCGGCCCCGATATTTTCATCGCATCCTTACCGGCAAAGAACCACGGATTTCCAAACATACCGCGGCCGACCATAACACCGTCAACTCCATATTTTTTTACCTTCTCGAATGCATCCGCCAGCGTATAGACGTCTCCGTTTCCCAAGAGCAACGGACGATCCTTCGCGCCGTAATATGCATCGCGCAGTTCCACGGCATGCGCGATGACATCCCAATGCGCCGGAACGGCCGACATTTCCTTTTTTGTCCTACCGTGAATCGTGATTGCCGCCGGCTCCATTTCCATGACATACGGCAGCCACTCATTAATCGTATTTTTTGTATACCCTATTCTCGTTTTTACCGATACCGGAATCTTTCCCGCGCCGCGTTTTGTCTCGGCTATTATCTTTTGCGCCAACTTGGGCGTTTGTATCAATTTTGCGCCGGCGCCTTGTTTTTGAATGTTTTTTTCCGGACACCCCATATTGATATCGATTCCGTCAAATCCCAACTCTTGTGCCAATAGTGCCGCTTGATAAAAATGTTCCGGTGTCGCGCCAAAAATTTGCGCAACAATGGGTCGTTCGGTCTCATCGTACCAAAGGTCCTTGAGGAGCGCTTCCTTTCCCGCTGAACAAAGCCCGTCACAGGAAACAAACTCGGTCCACATTACATCGGGCTTGCCGTATTTTGCGATCATGCGACGAAATGCCGCGTCGGTCACATCCGCCATGGGGGCAAGTGCAAAGACCGGTCTTTTTAGATCATTCCAAAATCCGTGTTCGATCATATACCGCTAAGTGTAGTGCATCGGCCAGTCCGTTTGCAAATGAATACTCACACAAAAAGACGCCCCTCAAAAGAAGGACGCCTTTCATGTTCCGATCTCTTATTTGAAAAAGTCCTCACTCAATTTTCAAACAAGGTATCTTATATTAAGTATACCATTAATAGCTATTCCCGAGCAAGCCCCGTGACTACTTTATTTCGCCATTACTTGGGCAAGTTCGCGGAGTGTTTCATCAACCGGCCTTGGCGCGCGACCAACAACTTCTATAAATCTGTTTCGTTCGATCATGGAGTCGTTTTTCAGGCTCCCCATGAGCGCCGCTGCTATATGTCTCGGCACGCCGCTGATCGTTTGCACCACCCATGCGATAATCGCCAGCGGGAACCATCCCACATAGATAACCCTGCTCTGTCTCCCATGCACGACCGCCCCGCTGCGCATAATCAGCTCATCGTAGCCCATCGTTTCCGATCCTATTTCGAATATCTCGTGTCCGTCCGACCTACGCTCAATCAACGCAGCCACCATGGCAACTGCGTCTTCCAATGCTATGGGCGAACATTTTGTCGTACTCCACCGCGGCATAATGACCACAGGAAATCTTCGGGACAACCAGTAAACCATTCTATATGAAACACTGCACGGCCCGAGCAGGATACTCGCCCGCACCTCCGCCAACGGCACGCCGTGCGCTCCCAGGCGCTTTCCGGTCTCCTGTCTGCTTCGCAAATGTTGCGATAACAGTTCTTTTTTAGGAATGATCCCTCCCAAATAGATTATTTGCTTCACGCCCACTTTCCTTGCTATTCGACCCGTTCGGTCGGCAAATGCCCTATCCATTGCCTCAAATTTTCTATCGTCCAACGAATGTACCAGATACACCAGCACATCGGCAGGACCTATGCTGTTTTGCGCTGATAAAAATCGCTCCGTTCCCTCGTCGGAGCCGAGGTCGACAAGCCGCCATACTACGCGCTCATGCGCTACCCCCACACCCTCTTCAGGTCTATATGACGCAATAATCGTATGTCCTGTCGTTGTAATAAGTTTTTTAACGAGCGCAGACCCTACACATCCGCGCGCTCCGATAATTGCTATGTTCATATATGCGCATTCCTTTCCTTTATTGCTTCGCGGGCCGCCGCTTCACCGGCCACATACCCTGCGCTCCAGCACAATTGCAAATTAAACCCTCCCGTCGGCGCATCAATATCAAGCACATCTCCGGCGAAATAGAGATTTTCCACCAGTTTCGAGCACATCGTTTTTGAATCTACCTCATTTAAGTCTACACCACCGCTCGACGCGATCGCCTTGTCGAACCCCAAAAGTCCGATCGGCGTCATGCGCAGGTCTTTAAGCATTTTTACTAACCGCAGCCGATCCTCACGCGTTATTTCATGTACCGCTTTATTGGGATTGATCTTTACCAACGCGATTATCGCGGGAATCAATTTCCTCGGCAAAAGATCATCGAGACTGTTTCGGAATGTCTTGTTCTGATATTTTTTAAAATCCTTTTGCATTCGCTCATCCAGTTGCGCAATCGTCAGCGCCGGTTTAAGGTCGAGAGATAAAAGCACTTCCGCACTTTTATCCTTTACTACCTCTCCAACCCGCTTACTCATATCCAATATCGTCGGCCCGCTCATGCCGAAGTGCGTAAACAAAATATTTCCCGTGCGCGCAGAATCTTTTTTCCCATTTACCAACAGTGTTACCGCTACATTGTCCATACTCAGTCCCTGTGTCTTTTTTACCCACGCGTCGGATATTTTTAATGGCACCAATGCCGGGAATGGATTTAACACATGGTGTCCCAATTTCGCGACCCACTTCAGCCCCTCGCCGCTCGAACCCGTTTCCGGCCTTGAGCGCCCGCCTGTGGTCAGCACATACGATGCCGCCTCCACCTCACCCCCCCGCAATAATAGTTGGGTCAGCTTGTTTTCTCTTGTATTAAATCCGGCCGCCGTTGCATCTGTCATTACGGTAACATTGCCGCGCTCCATGTATGCCTCCAAGGCATGCAAAATATCCGCTGCGTTATCGGATATCGGAAATACGCGCTTACGATCCTCTACTTTGGTTTTTACCCCCATGCGTTCAAAAAAATCAACCGTCTGTTGCGTTCCAAATGCCGCGAGCGGCGAAAAAAAGAATTTGCCGTTCTTGCCGCCAAGTTTTTCTATAAACTTTCGCGCATCCGGCTCGGCGTTCGTAAGATTGCATCGCCCGCCTCCGGTAAGCAGCAGTTTTTTACCCAGGCTTTCATTTTTTTCCACCAATACGACGCGCGCACCCAGTTCCGCGGCGCGGCCTGCCGCCATCATGCCGGCAGGCCCGCCACCGATAACTGCCACATCATAATATTGTCTTTTTTTCATAATTACATTCGTATTTATCACCTCAAGTTTACTAATGGTTCTGCAGATTCCTCGACTTCGCAGAGTACTGCTCCGCTCGGAATGACAAGAAAATCAATTATTTTTTGTTATTTCCCTACTGTGTCGAATATATGCTTAAAAACCCCGCCATACACGGCGGAGCTTTATGGCTTACTTATATTGCTGCGGATTGATCAAAAAGTCTTTGACCTTTTCCACGACTTCCTTGATCGGATGTTGGCTTTTTACGAAATAGTCTTTCGCTCCGAGTGCTATCGCCTGCTTGATATCTTCGTCTCCATCCAGATTGGACAGCACGATGACCGGAAGATTTTCCAGATCCCGATCGGCCTTGATGTCCTTCAAGACATCTATACCGTCCCTTTTCGGGAGCATCAGGTCGAGCAGTACGAGGTCGGGACGCATCTTTTGTATGATCGGAAGCGCAACCTTTCCATCCATTGCCAGTTCCACAACGAACTCTTCGCCTTCAAATTTTTCTTTGAGTACTCTTGCCAGAGCCTCCTCGTCTTCGACGATAACAATTTTATGCATGGTTATAGTATATCGTATATATCTCCATTGGTAAAGCACTCTTTCACCGTGGTCATTTATTGATCTCCCCTATACTTTGCACGCAATATTTGCCCGATTTTTCTATATTTTCACTTGCCTTTTTCGCGATATGCTTTATTTCCGAAACTTCGGCTTCGTCTATCTTGTCATCGGCATATTTTTCGAGAATCCTATCGATGTCCCGCTTTACCATGGCGAGCATGTTGGTAATATCGCGCTGACAAATAACTATCTTGCGTGCGCGCTGATCCCGCTCGAAGCGTACAAACAACCAGCCCGCGACAAATGCGCCGATCAATGCGAATACCAGCACGATGAAGAACCAAAATTGGGTCAGCTCCAGGCCTCCCAATACCAGTGCCGGCCTCGCACGAACTTTAATCATGCCCGATGTGACGGGGTAGCTCAGTGCCCCTCGGCCATCACGCGCGGTCACTTCAATAACATAATCTCCTTTCTTTAATGGTCTGTCGAATCGGATCGCCCAGCTGCCATGTGTGTCAGACCTGATCTCGCTTGATTGTTCAATCTGCCCTTCTTTTGTCTTGAGCTCTACCTGTAATGCAATGTCCGGCAAGGCAGTCCCGATAACATCGAGTCGCCCCTCTCCAACAAATACATCCCCGGTGAGTGATGTGATCTTCGGCGCCTCGATCGGCAAGATGTCTAAATGTAAAATGCTCTCTACACTATTTCCTGCGTTGTCTTCCGCACCAATCTTAATGAGGTGTTTGCCTGGTTTTTGCGGGTCCATCTTATATGGACCTGTTTCGATCGTACGCACAGTCCCTCCATTCTGCTGGATATAATACCGCTTCAGCCCGGACAAGCCATCACTTGCCGAGTATTCGATTGTTGGAGTCGGGCTGTCGGTCTCTATTCCCTCCTGAACACGCGCCTGAAAAGTCGGAGGTGGAGTAAGATCTATCGCCAACCGGTAATGCAGCGTAGGGCCCCAGCCGATGCCGTTGCGCATACGCACATGTAGATAAGAAACCCCTTCGCTGATCGGCAAAAAGATCTTGTTATCGAACAGCCCCTCCGAAATAGTCGGAGAAAATAGCGGATCCCTGTTTATTGCCGTAGCCACATCCGTGATGTCATCGGTCAATTGCCATGACGCGGAAAATCGAGTCGCGAAATTGTACCACGCCTCAGGGTCCCGATATCCTGCCACTTGAATGGTCGGACGCTCCGGTAAACGCTCCGCGCGCGAAGCCGGACGCGTAATTTGCGTCGGTTTGGGAGTGATCGTTTCCAGCTCTGATGAGGGCACGCTCGTAATCGAGAGGCCCTTCATCGAGGTCAACACATTTGTACCGCTACCATCGCTCGCAGTCACGGCACCATCGGTAAACACGATATCCGTCTTGCCACTTCCCTTGACCCGATATGTTATTTTTACGATATGCAACGATCGACCCGAAAAGCCGCTCGTTGAACCGCCGATGAAATTGACTTGCCCGGAATCATTTGAAAAGGTCGGCTCCGTAAGCCAGAAATTAAATACCGAACCGGTCTTGTCGACACTTACGATCTCCAAAACATCCTTGGATATTTGCACCGTTCCCTGCGCGGCATTGATACCAACCCCCTCGCTGTCCGTTTTCACATCGACCGTGAATTGATTGCCGATTGCAAATGTATCTTTACTGGTCGTTAGTTGCAATGTTGCGGCTGACGCGATGTGTGTCACGGCGAATAGGAAGAGAGCGCTCGCGACAAAAAGTGAAAGTTTATATTTCATGACTCGATTCGTGTTAATTACTTTTATTTAGTATACCACGGAATGCATATACACGCATTACCTGTTGATTGCAGACCGGATGAATATACTAAAGTCTGATATGTCGACCTTGCCATCATCGTTCAAATCTACTTGCCGTTTTTCTTCCGCATTGATCGATCCAAATCGCGTAAGGAAGATACTCCAATCGCCGATATCTATACCTCCGTTATTGTTCAAGTCGGCCCGCGTGACCAATGTGCGCGTGACCATAAACACTTTCAATGGGGACCAATCACTCTCAACCCCATTTTTATCAACCTGCTTGGTTCGAATAATATGTCCTCCATAGGAAAGATCTCGCGTATTGACCAAGAGTCTATATGCGCCGTTGTTTCCTGCCGTCGCCTGCGCGTCAACCGCCTGTCCGTCAACTTCAGCCTTTACCACACTCCCCGGCGCGGCAGAACCCGTGAGTCCGACATTATTACCAATAGTCACCGTGCGCGATACTAATTCCGCAGTCGGCGCGATGTACAGATTTTTCTCTTCGGTCGCGCGCGTTATCTTATCCATAGTATAGGTCTTGATCTGCGCAATCTTTCCGTCCTTGTCCAAGATGGCAAGCCCGAACGATTCCAGCCCGCGCAACTCGCCAGAAAAATCTACGGTAAATGTACCATCCGCCCGCACCTCAATATTACGCTCAAGCGGAATATCCTGTCCTCCTATGCGCGCAAACAATACAATAGTCGCCCCCGGATAGGCCCGGCCCGTAAATATCGCGGTCGGAGCGACATATACGCCTCCGCCCGCACCTCCACCTCCAAATGTTTGTCGCACGAAGAACATCACATCCTGCGTTGATGTGATCGCCAATGTCGAGGTTGAGCCAGCTAATCGCTCCAATGAAAGCTGCACTGTTTCCGCTACGGTATCCTGGATTGATACCGTACCAATACCGTCCACCATACTCACTTGAACGCGCTGGCCGACAAGTCCTGCGGTCTGTATCGATGATGTACTAAAGACCAAATAAATATCTTCCTGGATGGTCGTATCCAATCCGCCATCGGCATCTTGTGCCTGAACGATCACGACCGTCACCTCGTTCAACCCTGCATCTGCCGGGTCGAGTATCACATACCGATCCGCCACGACCGGGGCCGCCGTTACGATCAGTGAATCTGATGCATCGTCAATCCCTGTTGCTCCGTCAGAAGCAGTCGCATTATCTGATGCGGTGATATCCCATGTGCCCGCCTCTTCGTCGTAATAATAGAATGTCGTCGATGCAAACCCGCTTGCAAGCGTCACAAATGATATCGAGGTCGTTCCTGTTTCCGTTGTCTGAAATCGGGCCTGTGCGCCCGTTGAATTGGTATATAAGTACACAAGGTTGCTTCCCGAGGTCACCACATTTCCATATTGATCCTTTCTTGTTACGGTGTACGGCGTACTCGTCCCCGCCACTATACTGGTCTGATCGGTGATTGTGAACTGCGACACCGCTCCGGCGGTCCATGTGATCGACGCAGTGTCGGTCACAACCAACCCCGTTCCCTGCGTATCAGACAGCGCCAAGTTAACGGTCTCGGCGACCGTGTCGGTCAGCGTGATAGTTCCTTCACCGTTGACGATGTTGATCAATGCCTGCCCATCAGTCAATCCGGTACCGCTTACCGATGTCACGCCCGTGACCAGTGTCACATCATTCTGATAATTCGTATCAATATTTCCAAAGTCATCCTGCACCTGGATCGTCACCAATGAAGACGCTCCCGCTGCTAATGTTTGCGGATCCGGTTCCGGCTCAAACATAAACCGTGTTCCGGTTGCAGTCTGCACCGAGATCACATCGGTAGCATCAATAATACCCGCCGCTCCATCCGGCGCGGTCGCGTTATCCGAAGCGGTAATCGTGTGATTGCCGCTGGTCTCTTCATAATACCATGCGCTTTGCGATGATTGGCCACTGCCAATCGTTACGCTTGTTACTGCGTTGCCGTTCGTCGCAGCATCATAAAATGCGGTACCAGTCCCAGCCGGATCGGCATACAGATACGCCGTTGTATTGCCCGTGGTTACCAAGTTATTGAATTGATCTTTGCGCACCACCGTATATTGCACGCGACTCGCCGGATTCATACTGGTGCGATCATTGATCGTAAACTTGGCGATTGCTGCCGGGTCGATCACGATATCATCATATCCGATCACTGCGCCACTTTGCGCGGTAACCTGATACGACCCTGCCACTTCATTGTAATACCAGAATTGCGCCGAAGCATTTCCGGCATCGATCGCTACCGATGTGATCACCGAACTTGAAGTCGAGTTGCTACTATAAAATGTACCCGGGGTTGTTGTTGGGGTTGCCGAAAGGGCTACCGTTATCGAGCCGCCGGTTATCTGATTATTATATTGATCGGTACGCGTGACCGTGTAAGCGACCAGATCCCCGGCCGTCGCATTGATCACATTGTTCAGATTCAACTTTGCAAATACACCTACCGCAAATATCACATTCTGTGTCGATGTCGCCGCGAGGCCCGTGCTTTGCGTATCCGACAACGACAATGTTACGGTTTCCGCAACCGTATCGCTTACTTGGGTCGTTCCTATTCCGTTTTCAATATCAATCAATACCGGATTGGCGACCGCACTCCCCGTCACCAGCAGCGTTACATCTTCGGTAAAGCTCGGCACTACCTGTCCGAACTCATCCAATGCCCGAACGGTGACCGTGATTGCCGCGTCTACCGTGCCGTCGGTCGGATCGACGATCTCAAACCGCACCGCGGTCGGCGTCACCAAGATTTCATTTGTTGCATCATCGATACCCGTATCGCCGTCCGGTGCGGTCGCATTATCTGAGACCGTTATAGTCGTTGTTGCCGGCGTGTTGCTATAGAACCAGAAACTGGTCGTCGCGTTACCGGGCGTAAATGCGATAGAGGTAATCTCATTGCCACCCGCATCGGCATCATAAAACTTTGCCGTACTGGTCGGACTTGCATACACATACGCAGGGGTCGTGCTTGCACTTACGAAGTTTCCATATTGATCCTTTCGCCCCGCGACAAATTCCTTGCGCGTGTTCTGCTCCATGTCGCCGCTATGCGTCAGTGAAAATTGCGCCACCGCTCCCGGCGCAAACACCACATCTTGCGTTGATGATGCGACATTCAATCCGGCACCCTGCGAATCCAGTAGCGAAAGGGATACCGTTTCCGCTATGGTATTTGATATGGTCGTCGTACCGGAGCCATTCACAATATTGATCAATGTGCTGGTTGCGTTCACTTGTCCACCCGTACTTGACGCGATCAGTGTCACATCGTTCTGATAGTCCGTAATAATTCTGCCGAGGTTATCCTGTGCCTGTACCACCACCGTGATCGACGCATCTACCGTGCCATCGGTCGGATCGATGATCACGAAGCGAGTCGCTACTGCGTTCACGGTCAGCGTACTGGTTGCATCGTCAATGCCCGTATTGCCGTCGGGGGCCGTTCCATTGTCCGATG
This sequence comes from Candidatus Wolfebacteria bacterium RIFOXYD12_FULL_48_21, assembly GCA_001793945.1. Taxonomy (GTDB): domain Bacteria; phylum Patescibacteriota; class Minisyncoccia; order UBA6257; family UBA9933; genus UBA9933. Next base: position 50,334 of record MGIW01000004.1, on the reverse strand, counting down.
CGGTGATCGTATACACGCCCGGCTCTTCATCGTAATACCATGCCATTGTCGTGCTTGCTCCCGATCCAATGATCGCTGAGGTTATCACGGTTCCATCGATTGCGGCGTCGTAAAATACTGCCGATGATGAAGTCGATGTCGTATAGAAATATACCGTGGTATCCGGGCCGCTGGTCACCGGATTGCCGTACTGATCCTTTCTCGTCGTTGTAAATGCTGCGCGGTCACCCACATTGAGCGTTGCCGGTCCCGCAAGCGTGAATTGCGTTATTGCACCGTGTGCAAATGTTGCCGATGTTGTCGCAGTTACATCCAAGCCCGTTCCCTGCGTATCTGTTAGTGAAAGCGTTACCGTTTCCGCTACCGTGTTTGCTATGGTCGTCGTCCCCGCGCCATTGATAATGTTGACCAGCACACTTTCCGGTGTTGCAGAACCGCCTACATCGAGCGTTACATCGTTTTGATAATTGGTCACCACTGTTCCGTTTTCGCGCTGTGCCTGTATCGTTACCGTAATCGACGCGTCTACGGTACCGCTATACGGAGCACCGCTAAATGCAAATTTTACCGCGCCGCGCGTTATAATAAATGAAGATGTCGCCGTTCCTCCGCCCGGAGCCGCATTGATAACCGCAACTGTCGAAGTTCCAAATGCGGTCAATAGTGATGCCGGGATAGTGGTATCAATAGTAGTCGATGACTGCGTATCTATTATTAGGAGTGTTCCATCAAATGTAACTGTTGCATCGCTCGCAAATTGACTTCCACTAATCGTTAATGAAGTCGTAGCGCTTCCCTCCTCGATAGTGTTTGGGGAAAGTAGCGTAATTATCGGAGTAGGATTATTCACTACCTGCGAAACTGCGGCGGATGTACTTGCGTTGAAGTTGGTATCACCGTTATACACAGCGGTGATTGAGTGCGTACCAACAGTTAATGCGTCGGTTGCAAATGTTGCAACTCCCCCAGTCAATGTGCTCGTTGCTAAGTTTGTAACTCCGTCTTTAAATGTTACGGTTCCGCTTGGAGTCCCCACCCCACTTGTGGTTGTTGCGGTGAAGGTAACGGAATCACCGTAGGTAGATGGATTCAATGACGAGCCGAGCGTGATTGTGATATTTGCCTTGTTGACCGTCTGTGCTACTGCGGCAGAGGTGCTGGCATTGAAGATCTCGTCGCCGTTGTATGTTGCAGTTATGGAATGCGTTGCTATAGAAAGCGTACTTGTTGCCAGCGTCGCTACCCCATCAGTCAATGTACTTGTTGCAAATGCAACGCCTCCGTCTTTAAAGGTGACCGTGCCGCTTGGCATTCCAACTCCACTGGTTGTGGTCGCAGTAAATGTTACTAAATCGCCGTAGGTTGAAGGGTTCAGTGAAGAACCGAGTGTGATGGTGATGTTTGCCTTATTGACCGTCTGTGCTACTGCGGCAGAGGTGCTGGCATTGAAATTAGCGTCGCCGTTATACACGGCAGTGATTGAGTGTGCACCGACAGTTAACGAAGAAGTTGCAAGCGTAGCAACCCCGCCAGTCATTGTACTGGTCGCAAGCGGCGTTGCGCCGTCGAAGAATGTGACATCACCGGTTGGTGTTCCTACGCCGCTGGTCGTAGTTGCAGTGAAGGTTACTAAATCACCATACGCAGATGGGTTTAGAGATGAGCCCAATGTGATTGTGATATCTGCCTTGACTACCGCAAAAGCCGTCGAGGTTGCTGACCCTCCTCCTGGCGTTGGATTGGTTACTACAATCGTCGTCGTTCCGACCGTTGCAGTATCTGTTCCGTTTAGTGTGATCGAAAGTTGTGTCGATGATGCAACGGCCGGTGTCTTACTCGCACCATTGAATGTTACTGTCGTGTTCGCATTGTATCCTGTACCGGCTATCGTCAGTGTTGGTGTTGCGCCATATGTTGTCGATGTCGGCGACACTGTTGCGATGGTCGGAGCCGGGTTGCGCACCTGTATGACCGGCGATGACGCAATATTGGTCAGCGTTCCCCCGCCATCAAAACGGGACTGGGTCGTAAATGTATAATCACCTGCGGTGCTCGGTGCCGTAACACCACTCGTACCACCTCCACTGCCATAGGTAATCGTCGTCGTTCCGGCAGATGGCATGGCCAAGAAATTTGCATCTATTGTCCATGGACCAGACCCAGAAAATGACGGGGAGCCCGGGCCGATCAAAATATAATCAACAAAAATTGTATTGCTATCACAGCCCGACCCCTTACACACAATACCTATCTCCTGAACTGCAGTGCGTGTAGCCGTAAGATTAAATGTGAAGTATGTCCATGTGTTTGCGGCCAATGATTGCACGCTAAATGTTTCCAATGCCCCTCCATCCCCTAGTGCCCCTGTAGTATTGTCATATGCAACCTGGATATAATTTATTGCCCCTGATATTGCAACGGTTGAACGGAGCCATACCCCGATTTTTGTATACCCGGACCAATTCTGACCAGATCCATATTGCAAGCCAAAGGAATCTGTATCATCGGGTTGGCCTCCCGCATTAATACATTGTACAGAAGCAGCGCCCTCTATTTTTGTTGTCGCTGATGTGGAAAATGTACTGCACGCATCGTTATCATCTTCTGCCCATGTCCCCCCAGTATCCGTCGTGGCGTCAGCATTCGCCAGGACAGTTCCTATTACGCCTGCGGTTGAATTCGTCGTTGCATAACCCGCCACCCCCGGCGTCCCTTGCGGAGCAGACCATCCAGCTGGCACAGAAATGGAAATGCCACCGGAGTCCATCAATTCTGCGGCCGTAAATGTGAATGCGAATGTATTCCCGGTCGAGCTAACATCGGTACTTGTCGGTGTGACGGAGTTTGTCCCTGATCCGTCTGCGGCGTACGCAGGTGTAACGCCAAAAATGACGCCACCGGCTATTAATCCGACCATCGTGATTATACTAAACAACGATACACCTTTTTTATGGGACATGGGTATTGTTTTTTACCTTACGGTTACATTAATTGCTTCTATAAGTATACCACCATTACATTGACCGATGTATGGGGATAACTTTTTTATTGCACTCCACCGATCGTATAGTTACTCGATGGATTCCATAACATATAGCCTGCATACTGTTCACCCAACATATCTTCCGTTGCCTGTATCTGTTTTCCGATCATCGCCGCATCGTAGTCGGCACCGAGATCGAAGTCCTGCAACCATGGTCGCAGCTTCGCCGTTGTTGATGCAGTCGCTTGATACGCATCCAATCGCGCCTGTCCTTTTTGCATCGAATCCGCAATGATCTCGTATGGCCAGGCCGCAGGATTTTTATATCCCATAAATCCGCTCGGGTAATGCGACGGGTAGACCATCGGTGCTACGAAGTCGAAATAAGCGTATGCATCTTCGACGATCTGGCCGATGCCGATATCTTCCTTTTTTACCATTGTAAATCCGAATAGATCTACCGATAGCACGGTGTCATGCAACTGTTCGCGCAGATATTGCATGAATCCCCTTATCTGTACCGGATATGATGCGTCTGGTTTTGTTACGGAATATACAATGCTTGATATCTTGCCGTCTGACGGAAACCGGATGTAATCGTAATTCAGTTCGTCAAACCCGTAACTCAAGGCGTCGTTCGAAAGCGCGACCACATATTCCCCCACTTCGCGCGAAGACGGGTCTACCCATGCAAGGTTCTTTCCATCGCGCCAAAGCGTCTTTTTTGACATCGCTCCACCAGCCGCATTCAGTTTGCTTCTGTCATGCACTGCCAGTTCAGGCCGCGCCTCCGCAAGCGCCGTGTCTTGGAACACCGCGATACGCGCTATTACATAGATACCTTCATCGTGAAACCGCTGCACCAACGCCGCAAGATCAGGAATGAACTTTCTCTCCAGCTCATACCGGTTGACCGTATCCAACTGTGAATCATATGCCACCACACCGAATGAATCCTTTATGTCTATGACCACGGCATTGAGGCCATCCTTTTTCATATTGATGATCGCCTGTATCTTATCTTCGCGCCCACCAGACGGCGCGGTCAAATAGACGGCCCGCACCACCTTTGGCGTTTCCATTCTTTTTATGCTCGGCTTTTCTTCAGAAATAACAGCCTCTTCCTGCCATGCATTCGAACTCACTGCGCTTGGATGCACTAATATATTATTTTTACTTTGCGACAAACCAAACGCCGCTGCGCTCACCACCATTCCGCCCATGCCGATTAGAAAGAATTTTTTCATAATTATGCTTTTAGTATATCATACGCATGGAATATGTAGTATATGATGTGGTATTATTATAGTAAGTCTATTATTTATTATTCTGTCATCCCGATCCGCCACCTGCCTGCCGGTAGGCAGGGCAAGCGGAGAGGGATCTGCAGATTTCTCGTCCGCCATCCGGCGGATCGGGGATGACAGCCACCACCCGCCATGCCTTTAAATCCCCAAGAACTTCGCTTCAAGGACCGAGAGGATGCCGGGAGGCAACTCTCCCAAAAGCTTCTTTCCTATATAGACACCAATGCGGTCGTCTATGCACTTCCGCGGGGTGGTGTGGTTACCGGATTCGAAATCGCAAGCGCGCTTCACCTACCACTCGACCTGATCATTCCGCGGAAGATCAGCCACCCGACCGCCCCGGAATACGCCATTGGCGCCGTCGCCGAGGATGGACACCTGATCGGCGATCCAACCATTCTCGCCTCCGTTAACCAGCAATGGCTACAAGCAGAGATCAATATACAACGCGCTGAGGCAAAGCGCCGGCGCGAAACATATCTTCCAAGCGCCCAACCCATCGATACTTCCGATAAAATTGCCATTATCGTCGATGATGGCATTGCCACCGGCTTGACTATGAAATGTGCCATAGCAGAACTTAAGCATCGCAACCCTAAAAAAATCATCGTAGCAGTCCCCATAGCACCTCCCGACAGCCTATCCGAGATCAGCGGACTGGTCGATGAAGTCGTTTGTCTTTCAACTCCTGAATATATGGGCGCAATCGGCTCATTCTATGATTCCTTCCCTCAGGTCGAAGATTCCGAAGTAATAGCGCTTATGCATAAGGCTAAATAGATTCCATTTGTTCACTATCTGTTCTACTTTTGAATACGCACCATACTTTTAAAGCAATACAATCCGTTCTATAAGTGTTCTATAAACAACCATGATCCTTTTTACCTTTCCATCTTATGAATATATAGGAAGTGCTCTTCGTAAATCGCCCGATCATAAAAAAGGCGCTTTTGCAGCAAATCGCTATCCAAATGGCGAACTGCACATTACCATCGGAACCGATGTCCGCGGACAAGAGTGTGTCATTCTCGGAACCATTGCTCCCCCTGATGAAAACTTCACATCCTTTCTCCTGCTCGCCGATACGCTCAAGCAACAGGGGGCGCGCAGGGTTACGGCGCTCCTTCCCTACCTTGCCTACGCCCGGCACGATAAGATCGTAAACAAGGAAAGCCTTGCGACGGCATGGGTCGGTGGACTTCTTGAACGGTCTCGGATCGACGCCATCACCACATTCAGCCTTCATAGCGACGAAGATCGCGAATATATTCCGCTCCCAATCAATTCCCTTTCGCTTTCCGAAACATTTGCACAGATTATCATTGGACGATCGTTGACCGGCGCGACTCTCGTTGCGCCAGATGAAGGAGCTATTGACCGCTGCGAAGCGGTTAAGCGCGTTGCCGAAATGGAAACGAGTAGTATTTCATTCAAAAAACGCCATACCAAGGCCGGCGTTACTCTTTCCCAACCAAGTGGCTCCGTCACGACCGATGCGGTCATCGTAGACGACATGATCGACACCGGGCAAACGCTTATCGCCTGCTGTAAAAAACTCAAAGCGCTCGGCGTAAAACGCATTACCATTATGGTGACCCATGGATTGTTTACCGGAACCGCATGGACCCAACTTTGGAACATGGGTGTTGAACGGATATACTGCACCGATTCGATCCCGCCAACACTGATCCCCAAAGATCCGCGCATTACCATTATTCCCATTGCGCCGCTCTTGCAATCGGGGCGATCGTATTGATATTACAGATCATATAAAAAGAGGCCCCAGTCACGGCCTCTTTTTTATCTTTGCCACGCATTCGGTTCCAATCACTTTTCCCTCAAGCGAATCAATTATCGCATTCCCTTCCTTGCCGGGCAGCAACCAAACCCCAATCCCCTTCTTACAAAGCGTATCGGCAACCGCCAATTTGCTTTTCATTCCTCCACTTCCCACGGCACTTTTCCCGCGCACCAGCTTTGTCGCTTTTTTACTATCATCCACCGTACGAATGATTTCGCCGGTATCGTAATCCATCAATCCTTTCTCACCGATCAACAGATACGCACGGTCCGCGCCGATCATCATCGCCACCCGCGCCGCAAGCGCATCATTGTCGGCATACTCCTTTAACGCATCGAGCTCCGCACTGTTTACGCTGTCGTTCGCGTTGATCACCGGAACAACACCGCGCTCGAGCGCTTCATTCACTATTTTTTTTGTATAGGCACTGCGCCCGCCTCCCAGATCTTCATGCGTATACAACAGCTGACATGTTTCCCGATCGAAGATGCCAAAATAATCTTCATACAAATGCATCAACTTCGGTTGCCCAATAGCCGCGCGAAGACTTTTTGAATACAATGTATTTGGACAGCTTGCCACCGCCCCCGACGATACCAATACCACCGCGTGCCCCCGGCGCATCAGTTCATCCACTTGCCGCACCACCGACAACATGGTCTTTCGATCTATCGATTGGTCCTTTTCCCGCACCAATACCGCACTACCAAGTTTTATGACTATCTTCATATTTGTTCATTATATCCTTTCGCGGACATAAAAAAAACCGCAGGTAACGCACCCGCGGCTTGGCCGCCATTTTCATCGCATCGCCCGCTTTTCTTCGGCGAGGCAATACAGGCATCCCTCATAGGAATCGGCGCCCAAGATCATCTCGTGGTAACACCGGTGCTTCTCGCACCATTTCCCGATACACCTCTTATTGTAACATGCGGTACATGTCATAATCTCTTTACCCTTTCGATCATATTCGGGCAATGGCGTCAACAAACACAACGGGATATGTGGCCTTCCACACAGCATGCAGTGAGGCATAACATCCTCCTTTCATGAATGAATGTACCCTTTAATTTACTGGGTAAAGTATGTGAAAAATATCACTTATTGTCAAATTGTATGCTTTCGCCGATTGCATATTTCCCCACTCTTGTCCGCACCAGGCGCGATAGCACCGCATCCGTTCCCGATCGCTTTCCCCACTCATGTGCAAGCGTTCTGATATATGTTCCGCTCGCGCATCGCACCATTATGTGTACAACATGAAACGATGCGTTGCTATCAGCTTCCAATAAATCATTCCATTCACGGCTTATGACTTCCTGCCTGAAGTCGCCCACCACCCTTCCAATACGCTGCGCAACCTCCTTGCGTAATGCGCCGGCTATTATTTTTTTACGATCAAGCAGGTCAATCTCATACACATGCATCGTCCGCTTCGGCACCGTTATTTCATGCACCCTGTTCTCGCGCGCCCATTGAAATAGCGGCTTACCCTGCACCGGTTTTGATGAATATATAGGAAGCGCATATTCATGCATACCAAGCAGATCATGCGCTTCTTTTTTTAAATGCGCATCGGACATATCTCCCACTGCAACGATCATGGGCATGCCAAGCAGATCATGCGTGTCCGTACCGACGCCAAAAAGCACATCCGCTTCATATGTTTTGTCGAGTCCGTTATATGTATCCTTTTTATGTACCGCGTCTCCAACAAGCACCAGCAACACGCCCTCCGCCATCGGGTCCAATCGCCCCGCGTAGGTCATCTTTTCATTTTGATATGCGGGATACAACTTTCTAAGCGCATCAATCGTCTGCAGTGGGGTCCACCCCTGCGGTTTATATATATTGAGTATCGCCTCCATAATTCGCATCGTACCGTATCCGCGAGTGCATGGCAACCAAAAAGCGCCGGCGAATTGCCGGCGCTTTCTCGTGTCATTCTGATCCGCCAGCCGGCGGATTCAGAATCTCGTATTTTGCAACGAGATCCCGGTGTGGAAACCTTATGCACTTCGAGTATCCCGGCACGTTGCACATTCTCCGTCGGCTGACGGAACACTAATAACGCCGAGGGTCAAGTCCGGGATGACAGCTCTCATTTATCTTTTAACCCATGCCTTTTGATACAACAGCATCGATATGCTTCCCATCGATACAAGGAAGGCCAAGCAAGCAACTATCCAACCAAATATCGGTACCAAGGAAACGATAGATAATGCGATCACACCAACCACAGCGCTTTGCCATGTAACCTCGTAGTCCTTCTTTTTCTTTATCAGTTTCAGTACGACCGTACCGAACAGAATGCTTGCAAGCACCTTTGCGATCATGAACAACAACGCATACGCAAGAATACCCGCGATGCCTAAGCCCAAGCCGATGATACTTATGAGTGCGAATAGAATAGCAAATGGAATCACAACCAACACTACGAATCCACGAATCAATTCCCTGCCAAAGTGATCGATCGACGATTTGGTCAACGATTGAGTCGCCTTGCGGAACAATACGACCGCGAGCACCGCCGTAATGATCATTGCTGCCAATCGGAGCAATGCCATAACGCCGAGCAATCCGGCCATAGCCGCGCTTGCACGCTTATCGACGCGCGTTGGGCGTTCTATTTTTTCGAATTTCGTTTCGCCGGCGATCGTCGCACCTTCTGCCAATATTACCGCGTTGGCCGACCGATACGCAAGGTCGCCACCGATCGTTGCCCCTGCACCGATTGAAACGCGTTCGCTCGCGCGGACGACCACACTCTTACCCACAGCCCCATTAATCACCACCTCTCCTCCGGATATTTTTACCGTCCCCATAACTTCACCATCGATGATTACCTGGCCTGCGGCAACCAGAACATCTCCGTCTATCTTTGCTCCGGAAATAATGTGGATCATGCCGCCAGCAGCCACCACATCACCACCGACATGTTGTCCGATTGTGACTGTGCCACCTACTGCGCGAAGATCATCGCCGATACTACCCAATATGTCCACCGTGCCTCCCGCCGCGATCAGGTCCTGCTCCACATTGCCGGTGATCAAAACATTCCCGCCTATAATGGCGAGGTCGCCACTTACTTCACCGGCGATCACATTGGTTTGTGCGGCGATATACAGATCGCCCTGCTCCACCGTACCTTTTTGCAATGTGTAATCCCGCATTGCCTTAAGCTCCGCGGCATTCGATACCGCCGGGAGCAATACCACCGAAACCGCAAATGCAATAACAGCAATCCGTTGTATGTGCTTCATGTAAAAAATAAGAGCATTAATGAATATGCCCTTATTATACACCCCCCCGTCTTATTGTTCCACTCTTACCCGATTTTTCCGAGGTCCAACTCTTCGTCGATGCGGATCTGTTTTACGAATTCCGGCATGTGACTTACCAGTATCATGGCACCTTCGTACTTGTCCAGCGCCTTTGCAATGACCGGCAAGTGACGGAAGTTGATGTGGTTGGTCGGCTCGTCGAGAATCAACAGGCCCGGTTTTTGCAAGGTAAATCGTGCGAACGACAGCAACCCCTTTTGCCCTTCGGACAAGCTGCTCACTTTTGCGGCAAGCAGATCACCGGTGATCAAAAATCGTGCCGCAGCGCCGCGGATGTCTTGATCGGTCGCGTCAAGCGCAACTTCCTTCAATACATCGTACGCACTTGCATCAAAATCGAGCGTGGAAAAATCCTGCCTATAATAACCGATGATCGTTCCGTTTTCGATCTTCATTCCTTTTTCCGTTCCATTGTACAATGCTTCGAGTAATGTGCTTTTACCGATACCGTTCGGCCCCGTAATAAGCAGGTGCATCTTCTTGCGCAGAATCAGCTCAAATTTCTTTCCTATGCGCTTATGGTCCTTGACGATAAATACCGACTCGAACCGGACCGCGGGATGGGATATATCCTGATTACCAATAGTAAATGCCGGAATCGTCTTGTCTTCGCGCCGTATATCAACCTTGTCCTCCTCAAGCTCCTCTATTTTTTCACGCATGGTCGCCGCAACATTGCGCAACTTGCCGCCCTTTTGCGCAAAAAAGTTCGCCTGCTCTTTGCGGTTTGAAATATCTTTTTCCAAACGCGCGTTCTGACTGCGCTCGCGCTCAAGGCGACGCTTGATCTCTTCCACTACCTTAAAATAATCGCCAGTATATTGTTCGATCTTTCGCGTGAATACATCCAAATACAAAACTCCGTGCGTGAACGCATTTAAAAACTCTGCGTCATGGGAAATGACCAAACAGGTCTTGTCGTATGCCTTCAGATACGCCGTCAAATGGGCGATACCCGCCTTGTCCAAATTGTTCGTCGGTTCGTCGAGTAACAGAATATCCGGCTCTTGTATCAACGCCGACGCCAACAGCAAGCGCGCCTGCTGCCCGCCGGAAAATGTCTTCATTTGCCGATCGAGCGGCGCATGCAAATTGACCACTTCCAATACCTCCGCGATCTTCGGATCAATATCATACACCTTACGATCAAACATGCTCTCAAAAAAATCCTTCACGGTCAGCTCAAGCTGTTCGCGTGAAAGCACCTGCCGCGCAATGGCGATCGATGCATCTTTTTCTATGGCAATAGATCCTTCGGTCGGCTCCAGCTCCCCTAACAACAGTTTGAACAATGTGCTTTTCCCTGCGCCATTCTGCCCCATGATGGTCACCTTTGCCCCCTCGCGCACCGAACAATCCGCCTCTTCCAAAAGAGGGCGGTTGTGCTGGTATCCAAATGATACTTCGTTGAATCTGATGATGATGTTTCCGTGTGCCATGGTGTTAAAAAAATCGGCCTGTGCCGTACTTATGGCCATATAATAGCATAATCCATATAATTTGACAACACCACTTGTAACCAACAATATTTCCCCTACTACTCCTTAGTGCACCGATTCCAACCGTTCGACGACAATGCTTCCGTCTTCATTGGGAACACCCATTACCAATACGCGCTCCCCCTGTTCAAAATTGGCCGTATTGCAGAACAATGGGATCCCCTTCTCGACCACACATCTACTTTCCGTCGTGAATATGAGCTTTCTCGTCAATGCCGGAGCGCCCGGCTGATCGTATATCAATACCCAATCATCTTCCTCAATTTCACCCGTCGCCATGTTCTTTATATTTCCCTCTTGCATAAACAAAGCGGTCGGCGCGACATCCTCTGTTGTCCGCTCCACAATGGACTTTCGGTCGATCTTCAGCCCTTCCACTATTTCCATTGCAGCGCGTCCGCGTTCATAGAGCGCGCCAATGTACACACCCAGCGCGAAAATGCCGATACCCAACAGCACTGCCGCAACCGTCGAATACCATGTGACCTTGTTCCATTGTATCTTCATATCTTTAGTCGTTTTTATGTGCCGCGATCGCATGCTTCATCGCGTTGATGAATAATCTATATAACCCCGCGTCTTCACGGAGCGCATCCCTTAATTTCCTACTGATCATTATTTCAATGCCCCCGCCCGACATGCCCTGATTGCAAATGTTATTCGGACTTTCCGGGGCAAGTCGTCCGTCAAACGACTGCATTGCTATGTCGATCTCGGATAAGCGTGTCCGCATCTTCTCCGCAAGTCTTTCATCCAACCCGCCCACCATCACAAACTCATGTTCCGTATCGTGGTGCCCATGAATGCAAACCACCGTTTCGGCAACCCGAACCATATCTTTTGCCTGCGGCTCATCGAAATATTCGCTTGCGATATGCAATTCTCCATTTCTTTCCTTTCGTGTGCCTTCAAAGACATAGAGGTCATATTCCTCGCCCGCAAGAGCGGTTGCGATATCGGATGTGAACGGCTCTATGAGCCCTCCATGTATCGCCATGATCAGATACGGGCTGTTTCTTTTGTGCGCCACGATCCGGTAATCCTTTCCCTCAACCATGCGCGCCGCAAGATCGTCGAATTTCGAATACACATCTATCATAACTACAGTATACCCCCACACCAAAATGCTTCGCAAGTTGGTATAGGGGTAGGCCCGATTTTGACAGACTTGGCATAATCCCGTACCCTTTTTGCAATGAATAACGGCATATCCAAACCAACACTAGTCCTTCATATCTGTTGCGCCATTTGTGGCGCTTATCTTTCCGAACTGCTCAAAGACCGGTTTACGATCATTTATTATTACTACAATCCCAATATTCATCCGCAGGAAGAATATGAACGCCGCAGGGATTCGGTAATCAAGCTTGCGTCCCTCTATGGCTCGGAGTTCATCGAAGGCGACTACGATACGCAAAACTGGCATAAGGCGATCGCAGGTTTTGAGGGCGAACCCGAGGGTGGAAAACGATGTCCGCTTTGTTTCCGCTTGCGTCTTGCAAAAACCGGCGAGCTTGCGCTTGCAAAAGGCGCAACGCATTTCACCACCACGCTAGCCGCGAGTCCGTATAAAAACGAGGATATCATCGGGGCCATCGGTACGGATATCGCAAACAAGCTCGGACTTACCTTTCTTACCATGGCCGACTTTGGCGAACCCAAAAAAGACATATGGGCAAAGACGCGCGCGCTTGCAAAAGAGCACGGCTTTTATCATCAAAATTATTGCGGATGCATATTCAGCATTCGAAACAAATAACACCGGCCAAGGCCGGTGTTATTTGTTTTCTTTTTTAAATACTCTGTATGAATAGACCACTGAAATCAGCGTGCTTGCGAGTATCGGTCCTACCATGAACCACACTGCATATTGCGGGAGCACCACCCCTGCCAATATGACCACCCCCGATACCTTGAACAATCTACTCCCCAACGCATGTGTCTTGTCCCATACCACATCACTACTCATCGTCCACGGCGTACGGATTCCAACAAACCAATTGCGTTTGATCCCTTTAAGCAATGAGCCCATGCCGTAGAACATACTGGCAAATGCAGGCATAAGCGCAACAGTCATCGAAAACAAGGCTCCTTTGCTCCATAGCATGATCAACACAAACAAATAGGCCATAAATACGGATAGCAGTAATGCAAACCCTTCGAATTGCTCCCTGAATGCTTCGATATTTTTCCGCAACGGATCGATTTTCGGGATCAACACGAACAACCCCTGCACAAGCAGCATGATCGCGGGAATCAGAAACAACGCAAATGCCTTTCCCGCATATCCATCCGCAACGCCGGCCGCATTCCAATGCGTTGCCATGCGGGCCGGCATCCCGTCGTACAATACGATTGCAGTTACCCATGTGAGCCCGATCACGATCCATGCAATTGTCCCCTTGATCGTTTTCATATGCCTCTATTGTAGCATATTTCCAATCGCTCCCTTCCACATATCCATACCTCTATACAACCTATTGACTTTCGTTTTGCCCTATGCGAATATATTTATACGCAGCAGCGAACAGCAGTTTGCCAGTCGTAAGATTAGTAAAAGGTTTCGAGCTGCTGCGTATGTAGAACACCTCTTCGGAGGTGTTTTGCATACGCACTCCTTTTCCTGTCATTCCCGCGGGTAAGGGCCTGTCCTCGACCCAATCGGCACGCACCACACAAAAAAACGGAACGCTTTATGCGTTCCGTTTTTTTAGAGTCGGCAGCGAAGTGGTGATATGCAAATTGCATTTGCATATCACACGAGCGACCCGATTCCAAAAATTATTTTGATAATTCTTATCGTTCAGATTTACCTGCGCTCTTGCGCGGCTTCTTCCCGAACATTCGCCCATGAGACGAACCTCCCCGATCGCTTTTTTTGGCCGGACCACGCTGGACCGACTTGCGTCGATCTTCACGGTTGCCGGATGCGATCACACGCTCACGCGGTGATCGTTCTCCCATTGCGGCAGAAGCGGACGGTGTTGCCGCGGGCCTTCGTGCGGGCGCTGTGCCTGCATGTGGGGCTCGCGTTTCAAACATTGGCTTTCGCGGTGCGAAGCCTTCGCTTCGCTCACTGCTGCGCCCAAACGGACGACGCGCGCCTCCCCGCTGTCCGCCAAAGCGGCCACCACGGGATTCCCGGCTATCTTCTTCCTCTTCACGAAATGCGGGCTCGCGATGCGGCGGCAATTCCGGAAGCTGCAAGGAAGGTATCTGTGACTGAACCAATCGCTCGATGATGCGCACCTTGAACCGCTGATCTGGTGCCGCAAACGAGATCGCGCGGCCCTTTGCGCCTGCGCGGCCCGTGCGACCGATGCGGTGCACATAATCTTCCGGACTATCCGGAAGATCGTAGTTGATGACCAATTCAATTCCCGTTACATCAATGCCGCGTGCGGCGATATCGGTTGCAACCAATGTGCGATATTTGCCTATCTTAAAGCCAAGCAAGGCCTCCTTTCGCTGAGACAGCGATCGGTTCGAGTGTATCTCGGCCGAAGTATGCCCCATGCGCTTGATCGCGCGACAGATCTTCGTTGCGCCATGGCGCGTGCGCGAAAATACCAACACCGTTCCCTGATAGGTTCCGAGCAAAGATTCCAGCAAACGATCCTTATCGTCCTTGCGAACGATAAACATTTCCTGAATGACATTTTCCGCCGTAGTACCCGAACGCGCCATTTCAACGCGCACCGGCAGCTCCATGTGTTTTTGTGCTATCTTTACGATATCTGCCGGCATGGTCGCGGAAAACAACAGCGTCTGTCGCACCTTCGGCAATGCCTCAAATATCTTGTTGATCTGCGGCGCAAATCCCATGTCGAGCATGCGATCCGCCTCGTCGAGTACCAACATGTTCACACCTTCCAATCGGAGCGTGCGCTGGTTCATGTGGTCAAGAAACCGACCCGGCGTTGCTACGATAATGTGCGGGTTTCTGCGCAGCATTTTTTTCTGCACTTCGATGGATGCTCCACCGATCAGAACTGCGGTATACAATCCGAGATCGCGGCCGATGGCCTGTATCTGTTCGTCAACCTGCAATGCAAGTTCGCGCGTAGGGACCAAAATGACGCCCTGGCTGTTGCCGCTTGCAAGACGCTGGATCATCGGAATACCGAATGCAAGCGTTTTGCCCGTTCCCGTTTGCGCAATGCCGATCATATCCTTGCCGCTGATGGCGACCGGAATAGCCTCATGCTGAATGGGGGTCGGTGTGGTGAATTTTTTCTTGTCGAGGATCTCGAGCAATTTCGGCGCAATGCCGAGCCCGTAAAAACCCTCGGTGGGTTTTTTAGTTGTCATACATTATTGTTTGAAACGCGCCATTTTGGATGAAATGCAAGGCGCCGACGAGGCTTGCAACCAAGGTGTAGTAAACTACTCCGCGGGAGCAAACGAGGAAGGCAACGATGCAGTTCGCCAAAATTGTGCATTTCGGTTGTGTGATTCCTTATGGTAACTCGAATCACATAGCAATAACATGACAAGAAGTTCATTCGCCTACGGTCTCCGTATGTACGGGTGGCGATAAGGAATCCGTCGGCGTCTTTCGAGACCGAACTGATTTAATTTGAACTGACGATTCACTATACAATATATAGTATTCGGTGTCAACCTAAGTTGCGCATCGCTAAAATCTATCATTCCGGCATAGGCCGGAATCCGCTTTTTCCTACTTTTTTAGTAAAAGTAGGGCAAAAATCGCGAGCGAATAAAAATGACGGAATGGGCTTGAAAATTTCTTACGAAAACCCGAACTCGCTCCTGCGCGCCGCTCAAACAACGGGTTTTCTGAGGAAATTTTTTGCGCCCATTTTATCCGGCATTTTCACAGGCTCGCACTGAGAATACAGAATGTGGAAGCGCCCTATTTTACAAGCTCGCAGACATAGTGCGCGGATAATTTTATTTTAAATAGATTGTATGGGTTAGATAGCCGGCGATATAGTCCGCATTGAGCCGATTTGCCTTGTCTTCCTCTATTTTTTTGATCAGATCCATAAAAAACAGGTCTACATCTTTTTCTTCGTGATAATCCGTCAGATTCCGTTTATTGAAGTAGCTTGTCAGCGCGTCGATGACCTTTTTATAAAAAGCTTGATCGCCTACATTTGCGGATGCGAGATACAGCAGTACCATATATGCCGGCGATGCCTTGGCATCGGCGAGCGCTTCCAGCTCGGTCGATAGTGATCCGAACAACGGATGCTTTTCGTCTCCTTTCATCAACGCATGATATGTCGCCGACTTTGCAACCAATTCATCGAACAACAGCTTTGCATCGCGCGAGATCAACGATTCATATATCTTTACCAAATTTGCCTTTGTCGCTTTTTCTATCGCATCGATCTTTAACTCGTGACGGAACAAGTGAAACACATTGTAATACTGGCGCAAAAACCGCTCTTGCACGGTATGATTGACCACATTATCCAAGAACATATTCCAACCCTTAAATGCATCGTCTATATTCATACCCTTTCGCTCCAGCTCCGACAACATTTTATTTTTGATAAGATCGCCAGCCGCCAGCGGCACACCACGGTCGTTCAAGCCCTCAAACAGCATAAACGCATCCGCGTGCGAACTGACCTCTATCATAACCACCAAAATAGTATCTACCCAAGAGAGTAACTTTCTCAAACCGTCCACATCGTATTCCTTGAGCCGATCAAGAAAATACGCGTACGCCTTGTATATTTTTCTCACCTTTTTTCCCTTTACCTCATCTCCCATTTTTAACAAACCAAGGTCCGCCAAAAGCGCCCCATAATCGGCGAGATTCCCATGCTGTTGCGATAAAACCACCTTCATTTGCAAGCCCGCCCCTTCATGTACCAATCGCGTTTTAATGGTCTTCAGCAGATCATCCACCGCAGCGAATCTATTATCTGACCTGTCTTTGATGGTCGTGTAAAGCGCGCATAGCAACAACGAAATAGTCGCGAGGCGTTGCTGCCCATCCACAACCTCCAACTCCTGCACTTCCGGAATCGACGGCGTTTCGTTTTTGACACACAGAATCGAGCCGATAAAATTACCTTCGCCGTTACCCTCCAGCATATCGTCGAACAATATCTGCCAGTTTTCACGGGACCAAATATATTCCCGCTGGAACTTCGGGATTACATAGCGGACATTCCCACTCTCCCTAAAAAGGTCGGCAATGGTGTAGTGGTTTGTATTGTATATCATAAGCCGATTAGTATCTCTGCACGCATTATATTCTCTATGCTTAGTATACCACGAAGATGATTCCCGCCCTATATGTCGTTATCGATGAAACCCAAGATCCGCAGGATTATCATCCCCGGATACGCGATGTACCGAACCACCTTGCGCCTCAAATGCATCGCGTAGTTTTTTCACTTCAAATGCAAGCACGCGTGTTTCAGGCGCTATTCCCTCCACCTTGATGCGACCCTTTGACCAATAATCGATGATGATCTTACTGTCGCCAAATACATCCTTCACTCCTTCCCGCAACGCAAGTTCTATTGCATGCTTGCACGCGAGCAATTCTCCGTAATTGTTCGTTTTATCCGCGGACAGCAGATGCTTGCCATGCTCGTTGATAAACTCCTTATCCACAATCTTCGCCAGCAGGTCCGTGCCATTTTCATCCGTCACGCTGATCTCGACGCCTTTCCCCCGGCCCGTGCCCGCATCGAAATAAATGCCCGGCATGTTTTCCTTCTTTACCTTTACTTCATAGCGCGCGCCCGCATGCAACCATGCCTCCGCCTCCTGTCGCGTCTTAAACCCCTTGTACCGCGCATCGCGCTTTCCCGACACGATCGCCTTGCACTCTTCCCAACTATCCGTTATCCCCTGCGCGCCGATCGAAGGCACGCTATATGCATACTGTTTTTTCGGTTTCATATGTTTAATTTCCGCGGATGGCATTTCTTATTGCGTCGAATATTCGCTCCACTTCATCGGAGGTCAACCGCTGTACTTCCTGTCGCTCTATCAGGCGTATCAGCTGATCTACTCCGACCACATATGCATTATCGATCTTTTGCAGATCTACGCCCACTCGCGCGTACTTGCTTGAAAACACCACAACCGGCTGTATATGCAATTGTTTCGGCATGCGCCGCTTTAACGCATCTTTCAGCGCATAGGTTGCACCCCATACCTGCCGAATGAAATTTTTGTCGAACGGCTTTTCGTTCCGCAACAACCGCCCACCCTCGATGCGAATTCGGCCTTTATGGCTTTTTACTTCAATGACCCATATACCCGTAGGACCCACTACCACAAAATCGATATCTCCCTTGTTGCCGATCACCACACTTCCCAGCACGCGAAATCGATCATCCAACCCCTTAAGTGCCACGCGCACACCCGCTTCACCGCCGGCGCCCTGCGTACGCACGCGAATATCACGAAACACGCTCCACAACAGTTTCAAAAGAATGCCTATCACGATCACATGCACGGCGAGTGCCGCACCCGATCCACCCAACAAAAGGTACAATGGTTGCACAATGCTTGTGCCAATTAACACGATCAATAACCCCGCCTTTCCGATATTCTTTACGATCTGCCATTCGTTATGCGACATATGCTTCAGTATATCGGGTATTTTCCTTTTTTCCAACAAAAACCGCCGATATATCGGCGGTTTTTGTTAATCCCATTCCTCTGCATCCATGCGCATTTTGATCTCTTCGTTGAGCATCGCTATTTGCTTTTTATCTTCTTCGAGTATCTGCTTCATTGCACCGATACTGTGGCACTGCGCCTTATCCGCATCTTCGATATAATGCTTTTCCAATCGCCACACGGTGTCCAGTTTCGTGTGCAATAGTTTTAGCAGGTCGTAATTTATGTTTTTCATATTTATTTCACTTCGATATTTTCATACCGACCTTTTTCTTAGTATACCCCGTAAAACGCTCTGCGTCACGGGGCACGCCACCTCCCCTATTGTACACTGTCATGCAATGCGATATTATAAACAACATTACTACTTATTTAACGAATTATGCCTGCTAAAAAAACAACAATCGATAAACCCGTGTTTGCCGTAAAACGATCCCGTGCCGGCGCCGGACTCGGCCTGTTCGCAGTGACCGATATTCCCAAGGGGGCGTTCATCATCGAATACACTGGCGAAAAGATCGCCAACGCAGAAGCAGACCGCCGCGGCGGACGCTATCTGTTCAACATCAACACCAAATGGACAATCGACGGCAAAGGGCACCACAACACCGCCCGCTACATCAACCACTCCTGTCGACCGAACTGCGAATCGCGCGTTGCCAAAGGCATGGTAACCATCCACTCGATCAAAAACATCAAATCAGGGGAGGAGCTTTCCTATGACTACGGTACCGAGTACTTCAAGGAATATATCAAACCGCTCGGATGCCGCTGCGACAAATGCCACGCCCGGCGCATTGCCTAACAAAAACGACCCTTTCGGGTCGTTTTTGTTCATATTATTTTAGTACGAAGACTGCTGTACTGTTTGGAATGTTGCCTCGGTTGAGGTTGCCACATTGCCGGTAGCATCGGTGGACGATACCACATAATAATAGGTCGTACCCGCTGTAAGATTGTCGATCAACAGGTCATGACCCACCGAAAGCGTCTTCTCGACCGCCGCCGGAACTCCCGTCGTTACTACTGGAGTCGATGTGCCATACCATACCTTGCCGGTTGCCGCTTCGTTCGTGGTCCATGTAACGCGCGAGGAAGTCGCCGTAATACCCACCACTGAAAGACTGGACATGATCGGAGCATTTGTATCTGGCAGTGCTGCCGTCACAAATGAATATTGCGCCGACATCGCGGTATTACCTGCCGCATCCGTAGAACCGATAATGATATAATAGGTCGTATTTGCAGAGAGACCGGTCAATGCGACCGAGTGACCCTGCGTCAATGTTGCCGAGCTTACCGACGATGCGGTCCCTGTGGCAACCGGTGTCGATGTGCCATACCATACCATGCTCGTTGCCGCTTCGTTCGTGGTCCATGTTACCGTTGTTCCTGTTGCCGTTGTCCCCGTTACCACGATCTGCGTGATCACCGGAGCAACGACATCAGGCGTCGTGGTCGCAGTCGGTGGCGTCGATGTCGCCGATCCAATCTTTGCCGCTATCCCTGCCGGCAGCGTTTGGCATACCGGAACGATAGGTGCATTGCCGTTCTGCTTCTTGAGCCATCCCGGAGCGATCAAATGTCCCGGCGGTACGATAGCACAAATCGTCTTTGCACCATTGCGCACTTCCGTTGTTACCTTATTTTTCTCCAACGCCGCTCCTATTTTTTCAAGCGTTTTTGGCCCGACATTGCCCACCTGATCCAAGCCGTTTGCCCGCTGAAAACGTTTTACCGCCTGCGCGGTCAGTTTTCCGTAATAACCCGTGATGCGCCCTTCCGGATAAATAGTCGAGTCTGCCGCCAATACCGCCTGTAACAATTTTACATCTTCACCCTCCGCGCCCTCGCGCAACTGACTGATCAGTTTAAGCGTATCCTTTATTTCGCCCCCTGTTGCCACTACCTGACTTTGCGCCTGCTTGATCGCTTGCATCTGCGCGTTCAGGCTTTTAATTTGCTCTTGCAATGTCTGTATCAGCGCCTGCAATGACGCGGTCGTTGTCGTTGCCGTTTGTGCCGAAGCGACAAACACATTTCCGAATATGAGCCCTGTGACCATTAGACCGGTCACCCATTGTTTTATATGCATGATTACTTTTAGTTAGGTTTATTATTAAGTATAACGCATTTCTACCCTATTTTGTTACATATCTTCCTTTTCTCCGCTCTTTTCCAGCTCAAGACATGCCGAATTGATGCAAAACCGCTTTCCGCCCTTTCCCGCCGGACCGTCATCAAACACATGCCCTAAATGCGCTCCGCATTTCTTGCACACCACTTCCGTGCGATGCACTCCTCCAGTCTCATCCGTGCGCAATTCGATATGTTCGAGATTCGTCGGTTCAGTAAAACTTGGCCACCCCGTTCCCGAATCAAACTTCGTATCTGAAGAAAACAATTCCGTTCCGCATATGGCACACTTGTACATTCCTTTTTCGTGCGCATCCCAATACTTTCCGGTAAACGGCGCTTCCGTTCCCTTTCCCCGCGCGATGCGGTACAACTCCGGCGGCAATTCTTCGTCTTTTTTCATTGTTTTGCATGTTCTTTTAGCAGCTCGGCAAACTGCTTTTGTAACTTTTCCATTTTTGGATCAATGACCGCGCGACAATACGGCGCGTCCTTATGGTTTTCGTAATAGCGCTTATGATAATCTTCCGCCTCGTAAAATACTTCGAACGGTTTTAATTCGGTAACGATCTGGTCCGAAAAGGAACCTGCGATCTTCTTCATATATTCCTCCGCTTGCACCCGTTGATCTTCGCTTGTATAAAAAATTGCGGACCGATATTGCGTGCCAACATCGTCTCCCTGCCTGTCTACCGTGGTCGGATCGTGGGTCGCAAAAAAGACCGTCAACAAGTCATTGAACGAAATCTCGTTGGGGTCAAACTCTATCTTGGTCGCTTCCGCGTGGCCTGTCGCTCCCGAACTGACCGCCTCGTATGTCGGGTCCGGCACATGGCCGCCCGAATACCCGGGCGTTGCCAAAATAACACCCTTGAGCGTATTAAAAATAGCTTCCGTACACCAAAAGCATCCCCCGCCAAAGACCGCCGTTTCCGTTTGTTGTTTCATCTTATTGTGCAATTCCCAATTCCTTCTTGACCGCGCGTATTACATCGTCCAACTTCCAATTTGATTTTATCAAGAAATAGGAAAAATCCATCACCCCTTTTTGTCGCACGATCTCATCGTCTGGATTCAGATTGGTCAATATGATGACCGGCACCGCCTTGCCCCATTCGTCTTTTCGTAATTCATTCAGCATGGAAAGCCCGTCCATTTCCGGCATTATAATGTCGAGCAATATCAGATCAGGATGGTCAAGTAATGCGCGTTCCAATCCTTTCTTGCCGTTTTCCGCAGTGCTCACCAAAAACCCTTCCTGCGTAAACTTGTCAACGAGCGCATTTGCCTCCGGCCTATCGTCCTCCACGATCAATATCTTTTTATCCATAGTACTTATAGTATACCATATGCACCTTTTATCAGGCGTGGATAACCTTGCGTGTGTCTGCGCCACATTCTATACTTAGTACATGAACACACCAACCACTATGTGCAAAGGGGGGTCATGCCCCGGCGTTTCCAGCTGCATTTACGGGATGGCATTTCTCGGAGCCGCTGTTTACTATATTCAGCAGGCGACTACATTCGGCGAAGGAGCGCTCGGCCTGCTCAAAGCCATTATATGGCCCGCGCTACTCATCTATCGGACGCTTGGGTTTCTGGGCATGTAAATCCGACAAAAAATCGACCATTTGGTCGATTTTTTTGTCTTCGTCATTCGGTCGTATTGCCGTCGAATTCAGGACTATCCGCTTGCGCTTCCGCCTTAGTCGCGCGCACAACACCATCTTCATGATGCGGTGGCGAATAGATCGTGTACAGCTTCAGATCTTCGGAATCGGATGTATTGATGATGTTATGTTCCGCACCAGCCGGAACGATGATCACCGATCCGTTGCTCAATGCATATTCATTACCATCGATGATACATTTACCCTCCCCTTCCTCGAAACGGAAGAATTGATCATTCTCTTCGTGCACCTCCATGCCGATATCCTCGTTCGGCTTAAGGCTCATGAGCACGAGCTGGCAATACTTTCCCGTGTACAGCACTTTGCGAAAATCATCATTGTCGTGCGTGTCTTGCTCTATGTTTGTGTTAAATCCTTTCATGGTTATGTGTAGTGTTAATTATATGAGAAAAAGTAGTTTATTGGGTCCGCTCCCACTCGAGCATGCCGCCTTCCAAGTTTTCTACATCATATCCTTTTTGTTTCAGCGTCCGCGCTATCATGCCGCTTCTTGCTCCGGACCTACAGATCGTCACTATTTTTATATCTTTTGCGAAGGTACCCTTTTCTTCTTCGAGCGATACCCCGCCCATCGGAATATTTACCGCGCTTTCTATTTTAGGGCTTTCCTTTAGTTCGTCCCGCTCCCGCACATCCAACAACACTATGCGTTCGCCGCTTTTAAGCTTTTCCCTTAGTTCTTGTACATTCATATATCCATTATAGTTCTTTTCCCGCCATCCCTCAAATAATTGTTATCCCCACGAATATATTGCTGACAACTATTTTATAGTATACTTACTGTAGTGCGTGGGAGGTCGAAACGCATATCACATTAACCGATAAAACATAAGCACCATGAGGAAACTCTCTACGCTTGATTGGATCGCGTTGGTCTTGGTTATCGTTGGTGGTTTGAATTGGGGCCTGGTGGGCATTTTTAATTTCGATCTCGTTGCCACCATCTTCGGCGCCATGTCCGCTCTTTCGAAAATAGTATACACCTTGGTCGGACTTGCAGCCGTTTATCTTGCCACCATATCAATGAAGCTTGCCAAACAGTAAGCTTTTTTATTTGCAAAACCCCGCCAAACATTCGGCGGGTTTTTGTTTCATTTACATGCGATTTGCAACGCTAAGAGACCTTCTTCGTTTTTAATCCTTTTTTCAATATCACTATTACTGTAGAAAAAATGCCTACCGCTATGAAGGCCTGCCAAAATGGTGGAATCCATATTGCGTAGGAAAAGAACACTACGAACGGTACAATGCCTATTGCCGTTGCCACACTGTATGGCACCAAGCGGATCGTTGAAAACAGCCCCAGCGCATAGCTCAAAATGTCGACCGG
This sequence comes from Candidatus Wolfebacteria bacterium RIFOXYD12_FULL_48_21, assembly GCA_001793945.1. Classification (GTDB taxonomy): domain Bacteria; phylum Patescibacteriota; class Minisyncoccia; order UBA6257; family UBA9933; genus UBA9933. The sequence goes on along the minus strand of MGIW01000004.1, from coordinate 26,620 downwards.
AACGACCATGCGCAACAACAATGTGCTTACAAATACATTATCCGCTCCCATCATCGCTTCCAGCTTTTGCATGCTTTCCATGTCGACCACCTTGCCGATGACCTGTCTGCCGTAGGTCCGTGCCAACAAAAAGGCAATAATGGACCCGAGCGTCCATGCAATGGCCGTGACCACTACCGTCGCAAAACTCCCCCATATTGCCGCCACAACGGGCACCAGCGGCAACGAAGCGATGGGTGCGACCACAACAGCCGCAATGGCAAACAACCCATACAGCACCATGGCAACACCCTGCTGTTCGGTACTGATAACACTTTGTATTTGCACCGAATAGTTACGCGCGAAGTATTGCGCGGCGATGAACAACGCTACAACAACGCCGATTCCAAACAGTTCCTTTTTTGTGTAGGGTATGCGCATGATCATGAAAGTTATACTTGCTTATTCTTTATGGGGAATTTTCCCTTTAACCTTTACGATCCCTGCAATACCTGCGATGACCATCAGCAATCCCAAGCCTTGCCCTCCGGGGCTATCGTCATATCCTCCATACACAAACATTCCCATGCCCGCCACTATTACCAAAATAAAGCTTAGTATTCTTGCAATATATTTTCCTTTATTCATGCAAAAAGTATAGCACACCTTTCGCGCACTAAAAATCGCCTAAGGCGATTTTTAGAAATTAAGAGGACCTAACCCCTTTAACTTTAACGCATTTATTTAAACCGCTTGTAGCAATTATCAATATAACTCTCTACTTTATAACCCAGCTCGTATCTATCAAACCCTTCGACCTCTCTTCGTGAGGCAAGGTCGAGACATTCGCTCAATTTCCGCTCCTTTAAAATCGGGCTGATTATCGCACTTTGAATCAGTAATAAGCCCAAAATAATACCTATTATCTTATACGCCTTATTTGTTTTAAAAAAGCTTAATTTATCCATATAATTATTTTTTATTAAATAGCTTAACTACAAAGATAGCCCCCGCAATTAGATCTAAATTTTGCCATGTACTTTTGTCAAAAAAGAATGGAAATAATGGATTAAATACCACCGCCATTATCCCGAATATCCACATCCATGCGTTTTCATCCTTTTCCTTGCTTATATATGCATTATACAGTGCAACCCCACACACTACCCACCTTAATACTTGATAGTAGCTATACGGATGAGCGCCTAACGCCCAAAATAGCAGAATTGCGGCCACGATATTAGGCCAGTTATTTTTAAATAGGTTTTTCATAGTTTAACTTTTTTCACCTAAATACATACCGAATATACGCGCGCCAAATGTAATAGCTATACCATATAAAAGATTACCGGCCATCGCCCATGCTCCGTTAAATACGGCGGCAATTATCCCAAGCGGCACAACGCCGACACCGCCCATCATTAATCCAATAAATACGCCGAATCCTCCCCATAAGCTATATGTAACGAGAAATCCAACCATCCATACCGTTAACCCAAAAACGTATGAGGAGATGAACAATGTAGTAGCTGTAATAATCCGCGTCTTTTTAAAAAAAGCGAGAGGAAGAGAAAGTATACAGATTAAGGTGCCTATCGTCGTAATCTTAATTAGAGTTGGGATTAATTTTTCTGCAACGAATCCTAATCCATTAATAAATACGAACACCAAAAAAACCAGCACCGTCATCATTGCAATACCGATTAGGAAGCCTCCGAATGATTTTAATTTATCCATAGAATTTATTATTTAATATCCGGCAATAATGTATAAATATAATTCCCGATTAAACTGCTCTTCCCAAATTCTTTCTCTAATCTGCTGATCAGGTTTTCTCTAAACCAGTGGGGATTTTTGTAATACGCTGATTTTTCTTGCGTGATACGATCCTTTATCTTCTGATCGATATTTACGGTATTTGCTGTATTTACTACCGGGCTTGCCTTATACTCAGGCGCGGGCGTGGTATATCCAGTCCCATTTGCTCCGTAGGTGCTTTTTATCGGTTCTGTCGGCTGTGTTACTCCTGTTGATTTATGACAATGGTATTGCCCAGAACTTAAGCCCCAAGACGAGCAGTTGGTCCGACAGGTATGGCATCCTGAGCTATCAGTCCTACCTGGATGGGCAAAAGAAGCTACGGGGACCAATATCCCTATTAACCCTACGATAGTCGCGATCCGCTTCATTGCCATAAGTATGTTCATTAAATACCCTTTTGTAAACAATACCGGCCCGCAAACAGCAATCCATTTAAAAACTCGGGCGAATAATCAACGGCCTTAGATCTCTATACCTAATTACCATATTAGAACACACTTTTGATTAACTGAAAAATTAATCAAGTTTTTAATATTTATTTGTTAACAAACTTTGATCTATCTAACCTCTAATAGACCACATCTCCTCATTTTATCGACATATTCCGGTATGTATAAATATCTCATATTTACGGCTTTTTCTGTGCAGTTTTTGTAGATCATCGAGTCCTTATTCTTGTACTCTTCTCGAATACTCCTTATATACTCCTGCTCCCTGTAAGATAGGGTTACATAAATAATAACCCCTGTAAGAATTAAGAGGCCTATTAGCGAAATTCTATTAAAAACCTTCTCTTGGTGATCGGACTTTTCCATTTTAGCGGAAAATTATATAGGCATTATTGGGGTCCATTAATGGGCTCAGTCACCATTTCCCTCCTCCGCTCCCTTACTGTCTTCAAATCTTACCAAATTCCACCCCATTATGTAACCAACACAAAACGAGGCCTTGGGGGGATGGAATTAATTGTGGGTGAGCCCATTTAATTCCTGAAACACGGGGATAGGATTCTAACCTTTTTCAGCATTTAGTTCGATTCCCATTCATATCATTTATTTTTTGTTCATTAGCTCTATTTGCGCCTTCAATTTTACTAATGGTGGAACATTGAAACGAGCCCGCTCTTCGTCGGTCATTCCAGGCTCAATCGGGGCCAGCACCCACTTACTCTTTTTGTTTTTCCTAGTAAACTGCGTGCCATATTTCTGGCTCTTTCCTTGTTTCATCAATAGTCGATCGGTTGCTCCAGCACAGAGCCATTTCGCTTTCTGATACCCTTTTTCATTACTTTTCTGAGCAAGCTTTAAAGCAGTTTTGTAATCAGCTAACAATTGCCCGTGATGGAATATCATTGCGGCAATATACAAATCTCTCCCCGTGGTTACCAGTCCTTCATTTAATAACCTTTTTACAATATTTTTACGCTCAATATCTCGCTTTTCGATTATAGAAAAGTCACTATCCGATTCGGGAGCCATGCGATCAGCTTGATCTTGCTTGAGTAATTTTTCTAGGTACTTGTTCATAAAAAAATAGCCACACCTTGCACTGTGTAGCTATTATAAACTCAGACATCATTACATACAAGGAGGTCGGCTATTGCCACTGATATTGGATGGCCCGTCAAAAGCTCAATCCATGCCCATTGGCCGTTGGCGTTGATCTCCAGGAAATATAGCTCGTTCTGTGGCGTCATAATCATGTCAATAGCACCGAACTCAAGCCCCAACCGTTTCACGAGCGAAATGCATCGCGCCTCCTCGCTTGCAGGTAGCTGAAACATGGAGTGCGGGGTATTCTCGAAATCATACCGTCGCCAATCGGTCTTCGCCTTCTCGCTGTTTTGAGATTCTATCTTTGCAGCAAAAACCTTCTCGCCAACCACAGTTACCCTGAGCTCGAAAGCCTTTTCAATATATGGCTGGAAGATTCCAGGACATATAAGTAGGCTCTGCTCCATTTCCGTCGACCGCACCAATTCTTGTGCAATTATACTTGTATATAAGGTATCCCCGTTTTCCATATTCAGTGCGCTCCCGTCATGCGGTTTGTATACGCACCTTCCTAATCTTTTTTGGAAAACGATCGCCTCATTCAGATAGTTCGTGATCAGCGTCTCAGGAACGGTAAAACCCAACTCCTTCGCGATTCTTAGCTGACGCATCTTGTCTTTTGCCTTGTCAATCGCATGCGCTGGACTTATCCAGAAGCGATCTTTCAAGAGCGCGCATATATTCCGATAAAACGAAGCCCATTCCTGCTCGAGAAATTGTTGGTATTCTTTGGGCGAGGTGTTTATCGCTTCAGGAGATGCCCGTCGACGCAACCACACGCTACCCACTTTACTCAAGTCGACAACTCGGCTTGAAACGATATTTGTAATATTGCCTCCGTCCAACGAAATCGAGATCTGATAATCGGTAGCGCATTCGGTATTAAATCGGAATACTTCGACTCCTAGTTCATTTAGCCTCTTTATGACGAGATCTGCATGGACATCATCTTTCATAGTAATAATAAGGATCATGTGTTCTATCTCCTTCTTAAAAATATGGGCCAGCTTGCGCTGGCCCATTTACTATGGGCAACATTGCCCGCACTCCTTAAATTAGCACGACTCATCGCCTTGATCGCCGAGCTTTGTAGGCGACATGTGCAACGGATTAATCTCGCCCGGATCACCGATCATTCCGCACTGCTTACTTTCAGAATACGGTGCCGATTTCCGGTGGGGAACCACGGCACCCTTCTCCACGAACAACGCGGCGAAGGGTATCACCCCTCTTCCTTTCGATGCTTCTTTTCTCAGCATGGCACTTCTCCTTTCGTTAGATGTTATACTGCGCCAACAGCCTCTTGCCTCTTCTCCTGCCCTCCTTTCTTTTTTGATTTTAAATATAGATATTTACATCTATTGCTGATACTTATAATAAATCCATTTGTCTTATTTGTCAAGAAAAGTCCTGAATTAATGGGGCCAGCCACTATTTTCCGCCCCCGTTCCCTTACTGTCTTTAAATCTTACCAAATTCCACCCCATTATGTAACCAACGCAAAACGAGACCTTGCAAGCCTCGTTTTGGGGTACAACTGCCCACATGGGTCGGATGCGCCAAATTTATCTGCCTTGTTCTGATCCGCCAGCTGGCGGACGAGGGGCTCCGTCTGATAGATGATGCTCGTACCGTTTTAGCTATCTCTTTGAATTGATAGTGCCTAACCCCATTAACTTAAAATAATTTTCCTCCAAAGCATTCCAGGGTATCCATCGTCTGGGTCTTTGATAATCCCGTGCCTTATAAATCCAAGTTTCTCATAGAATTTCCATGAACTATTGTGGGTTTCGGGGCTATAGCATTCTATCTCTGTAAATAATAAATTCCTTGCTTCTTCAATCACTTTTTGTACGAGCATACCCCCGATACCTTCATTTTGTAATTTAGAAGCTACTATATACAACTCTGCGGGATTTTCTGTCTCCGCATATACCCGAAGATGCTCTGGTGCTTCCCTGAATCCTGCAACACCAACCACTTCGCCATCTTTTTCCGCAACATAAAAATGCACCTTACCCCCATCTATATTCTGCGCAAGCTCACTCAAGAATTCCTCATCAGTCCAGTACTTGGTAAAAATATCTTGTACCGCACTCTTATCTTTTTCACTATAGTCTCTGATTTTCATAAATTAAATAATACAATAGTTTCATAAAATAATAAAACACGCCACAAGAACAAGTCTGTGGCGTGGGTTTTTGAAGCTGGTTGGATTAGAGCAGGATATGACACGCTTCGATTTGGATTGAGAAAATTGTGATCTCTTCCACTAGAAACATGCCGTATTTCCCGCCGTCAGTCATCAGCGCCACGACCAACTCTTCGCGAAGCTTTATCGCGACTTGGCGTTCAGCGAGCGCTGCTCGACACGCCCTCACGAGCTCCTCCGTTTTTTTGCGAGCCCGTAGCTTCATGAACTGCCCGGGCGTAAGGTTAGTCGGAGCAAACCAAGTATCGCCAAAGGCGCCTTTTGAATACATCCTATCCAACAGACCGAGCGTATCTGCCTCCTTGATTGAGAGGACCCGCAAATTCCCTTCATTGAATTGGAAAAGTGCATTGATCTCTGAGCCCAGGTTGGAAGCCTCGGATATCAGGCGTGCCTTGTTGGACTTGCACTTCATCAGCGCATAGAGCGGCCGTTCCTTCGTGAATACAGAGGAATAGCTGTAATACTCCCCGCGAACAGCAGGGATGATTCCATGACTAAGGGTCATTTGTTGCTGCATGACTGACGAGGATTTGGCTCGTGTCCTCCCCATTTTTACCTGCGGGGTTAGGTTTTGTGCTATTAACATAGTTTATCCTCCTATGTATTTTAAGAACGATAGCGAACTATTCACCATCTATTAAAAATAGTATGAGATTTTATGATTTTTGTCAAACTGAGCTCCTCTCTGCCTTTAATCAATATTTCTCGAAATTAATGCGGCCAGTCACCATTTCCCTCCTCCGTTTCCCTACTGTCTTCAAATCTTACCAAATTCCGCCCCATTATGTAACCAACGCAAAACGAGGCCTGTAGGCCTCGCTGAATTAATGGTGCCTGACCCCGTTTAATTCTATTTCTTTTCCATACCATAAAAACACACCCATCAAAGGTGTGTTTTTCTTTATGCTCTCCGTCATTCAATACCGATCAATCGATAGAAGCCATGTACCATTCGATCCAGTAATGGCATAACCTTCCCCGAGATGGTTTGTTGTTGTTCTGTTGGTGGAATGTACATGCCATCCGATGGCGGCGCCATCATTTGATCGCCCTGCATCGGCTGGTATTGCTGATAGTCTGCGGGCGGCATCTGCCCTCCGGTCGGGAACATTTGCGTCCCCTCTTTGTACATCTGCTGTCCTTCCACGCCGGGTTGCGGTGTCGGATACTGCATGCCGCACTCCTGCGGATGGTTCTCACAATACACACGACATTCCTCGGGGCTGCTGCAACCACCGGGGCCCGTTTTTATCCCCTGATATTCCTGTGGCGGCATCGGGTATCCGTCTTTTATCGGCTCCCTAAACTCTTCCCTTCGAAACCCTTCGGGCATTGTTTGTCCGTCTGCCGGCGGCGTCCTAAACCCTTCCGCGGGCACCTGCCCGCCCGCGCGCTGGCCGTACTGTTCAAAACAGCTCTTCATTTTCGCTTCCATTTCCGGACTCGGACGGAATGTTCCGGATCTCATCTGCCCGGCTACATCTTCTCCTGTTGCATTTTTTAAGCACTGCGCCACTTCCGGAGGTATTTGATTACCGTTCATCATCGGACTATCGCCGAACGGCATTTGCCCACCCCCTTGTTCCGGCTTAAATTCTCCGTCCCGATCCATAAACCCTTCTCCCTGAAATCCGCCCTGCCCTTCTTGCGGGCGCATACGCTCAAAACATACCCGCATTTTTTCGCCAATATCTCTCGAAGGCATCGTGGTGCCGTTCTTTACCTTTTCCATAAGGTCGCTACCGAGGACCGTATTCAGACACTCCTGAACTTCCGGTGGCGCCTGATTAAAGCCTTGAAGCATTTGTTGCTTTCCTTCTTCCATTCGCTTGATATCTTCCTCCTTTACCAAGCCATGTTCCTTGGCAAAACTAAAGCATGCATCCTGATTTGCGGGGTTACCGCAAAACGCTTCGCATTCACCCTTGCCGCGGCACCCGCCCGGACCCTTGCCGCCCGTTTTGCGCGCCATTTCCGCTTCCTCCGGCTTCATAAAGCCTGCGGCTTCGGCAAACACTACGCATTCTTCAAAATGACTTTCCTCACTGCAATACACATCGCATTCTTCCTTGCCGCGACACGCAGGCGGCTTGACGCCACGCTGGATCGCTCCCAGAACCTTTTTCGCCTCTACGAGCTCTTCCGCTTGCATAAAGCCGGCTGCTTCAGCAAATGTTATGCACTCCTCCATATGATCCGCCTGCGAACAATATGTATCGCACGACCGCTTGTCTTTGCACGCAGGCGGCCTTACCCCACGCTGGATTGCAGACTGTATCTTTTTTGCTTCTTCCAATTCATGCGCGGGCATCAGGTCGTTCTTTTCTGCGAATGCCACGCATTCATCAATGTGCTCTATGCTGTCGCAGAACGCTTCGCACTCGCCCTTGCCACTGCAACCGCCAGGGCCTTTCGCTCCGGCGGCTATGAATTTTTCCGCCTTTTCGATCTCTTTGGTCGGCATCAGTCTGTTCTTTTTTGCAAATGCGATGCAGGCCTGTATGTTTTCCGTTTTATCACAATACGCCTTGCAAGCTCCCCTGCTTTTACAATCACCCAATTCCGCCACAGGATATTGAATGTCAGATACATTTTGGGCAGTCGCCCCCTGTATCCACGCAAAAGAAAAAATCACCGAGAACGCGACAATCGCCAAACTGAGATAGTGTTGTTTATGTTTCATGATTATATCGATCAATGATCTATTTTTAAAAAACTTATTCGAACGGATTTGTTTTTACATCCGTAAACGGATTTGTCTTTTCGACCGGGTTTGTTTCCGAAACGGTCTCGTACGGATTTGCCGATGTATCTAATGCGGGCAATATGTCCTCGACCGTATTGCCGGTGAGGTCCGGCGCTTGCGGCGCCAAAGGAACTGACGACCTTTTCCAATACACATAGCCGCCGATTCCAAGCACAGCTATGACAACCGCGAGCACTACCGTAAGCGTTTTTTTATTCAACGCCGCCACCGGCGGAACACCGGGAATGTTTGGGGTATCCATGTTCCTTATTATACAATAAAATCACTATTTCCACCCGTGAACAACACGATTCGCCTAACGCTCAAAAGATTGATCAATTGGGTCAGCCACCGTTTATTTTGTTTTTGGTCTCCCTGCTCTTTAACCAAATCTTAGCCCACTATGTAACCAACACAAAGCGAGGCCTTGTAGGCCCCGTTTTGCGGGATTTGATGAAATTAAAGGTGCCCCCATTAATTTCAAATCAAATCATAATTACCCTAACGATCTGATTTCTTCCCTTATTTCATCAATAACTTCCCTATTAGCGATCTCTTTTTTCTTATCATTTTTTATAGAAAAAATATAGAAAACTTTTCCACCATATTTGGCGGTAAATTTCTTATGCGTCTCTTTCTGCTGGGTGCGTTCGTTTATAATTTGAGGAATATATTCGTAACCGATCGGCTTAATCTGCAAACCGATATATTTTTCTCCGATCTTGATAAAAAAATCGACATTATAGCCCCTATCCCACTTATCGGGAGCGGGTTCGATTTTAACACTTAAAATTTCTTGTAGCTGTTCGTAAATCGTTTCCTTCTCGCTTACATACCCGTCAAATGTTCTTTCTATCACTAATTTCTTAATAAAATCGACGCAATCTTCTTCGGTAATGCTATCAACCTCTGATTGTAAAACTTCGCTCACTTTTATATACAACTTTTTACCCAATTCCACCAAATGCTCTTCAGGATACACACTACCAAAATAATAGCTTTTCCAATCGGCAAGGGTTTTCGGCTCGCATTTACGTATTTCTTCCGCAACCGATCCAACCTGTTTTTTCCGCGTCAGTCCCCAGCGCATGTTAGCACTATTTAAAATCCATTCTTTAGGCATAGTAATTTGCTGTTAGTTTAATAAACTTATCTTTATATTTATATTCCATTTCTGTGTCCGGCAAAGCTAAGCCCTCTTTTAAGAGATGAGCGTTAATGAAGGTTTTATTTTGCAAATAAAGATAAGCCAGTAGATTATTATCACTGTCATATTTAATCGCATCAAATTTTATGAAAAGCTTTTTGCCTTTTGTTTTTTTACTTAAATATTCAACGGCTTTCCCATTGATTTCAGGATTTTGCCTTATACCTATCAATCGAATCACTAAATTATTACTCAATTTGACAAGTTCCGGGCTAATAATTTCTTTTATAGAAAAAGATTCTTCTTTATCTAACTTAGAGTTTTTATCAATTTTTGACCCAAACTGCATTTTCTTAACATCAATCTTCTTGTCCAACTTATGTGGGTCTTTAAAAATATACGGCAACATATTTATACGCTCGCCAAAATCAGAATGATCTACTGCTTTAGTAAATACAAATTGATTATTGTCAAAATTAAGTGAATCCATTGCTCCGATTTTATTTTTTATAGTCGACAAAAAATCGGGGTTAATTTCATATCCGACGGAATTGCGTCCAAGATTTTTCGCAACCAACGATGTGGTCCCACTCCCAAGAAACGGATCCAATACGATATCGCCAATAAACGAAAACATCTTAATAAGCCGTTTTGGTAATTCCTCGGGAAACATCGCTATATGATTATCTTGTCTGACCCCACCAAAATTCCAATGCCCTTGAAAGTATTGGTTCCATTCCTCCTTGCTGAGCTTGGACTGCTCTTTAATATTCTTTTCTATCTTCGGAGCTACGCCTTGTTTTTTAAATATCAAAATAAACTCGTAATCTAATTTTATGATTCCATTTCTCGGATACGGAAAACTACCCATGATTGTCGCCCCGCCGGTCGTATTCATGGTCGTATTTTTTTGCCAAATAATCGCACCCATATAATCAAAGCCGATACTCTCGCAAAACTTTATAATCTCGGTTCTTATGGGAATTATTTTATAACGCCCATAATAAACCGAGCGGGCGAATTGATCTCCGATATTTATACAAAGCCGACAACCATCCTCCAAAACACGATAGCATTCATCCCACACCAAATTCAGGTGATTTATATATGTTTCATAGCTGTCATTGAAGCCAATTTGCTCATCCGAACCGTAATCTTTCAACTGCCAATAAGGCGGCGAAGTAACAATCAACTGAACGCTTTTATCGGGCAATTCCCCCATTGAGCGCGCATCGCCATTAATTATTTCATGCTTTGTTGTCATAAATCCCTTAAATACAACCTATAATTCTAATATTCATATCATCTTACCAAATTCCACCGCATTATGTAACCAATACAAAACGAGGCCTTGTAGGCCTCGTTTTGTATTGAATTTTACCTTTGTGCGTGTGGGGGTAGTGAGTATTAATAACCCCGTCAATCTACTCCTTTTTATTATCCACTGGTTCGTCGTCATATTCCTCATTCAAAAATTCGTAGATATCAGCAAAACAAACAATAAAACACGCAAGATTTTGGTTTGCTATTTTTTCTCCCCGCTTCCAGTCGAAATCCGGATTTTTTACCATTGTTTCTATTAGAAAATATTGGACGGTAATTTCACTTGGGATGATATTTTTTGAGTACAGATCAATGTCCGTTAATTCTTCAAAATCATTGCGTTCCCTTAAATGAAGCAGGTCGGCAAAATTCCTGAATACCATATCGCAAAAAATTCCGCATAATTCCCCATACCTCTTTTCGCCGTATAAATTTTTTGACAATATTCCTATCTTTTTCAGTCCTTTTTTACCTGCGGGATTTTCTTCATACCTCTCTGCTCGTTCCCACATCTTAAAAAAGTTCCCAATTTCTTCTCGGTTATTAGAGGAGAATTCGTATTCCTCTTCCAAATCGACTATTTTAAGAAGTTCTTTGATCGCATTATGATGAAGAATAGGGTCTTTTTCTTTCGTAAATAGATTAAATGCCCCATCGAATTTTTTGATATTTCTCACTTGCATCGTTTTATTAATCGCTGTTTTTGAATTGGTGATGGTAGTGTCAGCCGCCATCATTAGGCCACTTTTCTAACGCTTCTTTTTTGGTTTTGCTGTGTCACTACTTACGCGCTTCATCTTTCTGCTTTTTGCGCTCTCCAAGGCGAGAAGTGCGGCTTCGTCGAAGCCAAGATCTTTATCTGCTTCTTCTTTTTTATATGCATCAAAATGTTTTTCTGCAATTTCTACGGCAATTTCATGGGATATTTTTCCTGCATCCCGCAGAATATCTCTGTCATTTAACTTCAAAAACCCGTGCAATTTTTCTATCCAATCCTTCATATGCATAGGCACGCGACGCAGAGCCTGTCCTTCTGCAAAAACCAAATATTGCTCAACAAGATTATTAAGGGCAAGGAGCTCAGATCCATTTAAGTAGTTCTTGGCGATGATTACTTCTTCCTTTGTCGGTTTATCTCCTCTCCAGCTCGTTAGTCCTATATTTGGCTTTTTACTATCTACCCTATTTGCAACTATTTCTGCGGCGGTACTCCCTGTGATAGCGTAGTGCACTTTATTTTGCACTGTTTTGAAGAATAGAATGCTTTGTTCGTCGGTAGGATCGTAATCGACGCTCGTCGCATAAATATCAGTGATTTTCCTGTAAAATCTTTTTTCTGAGGTGCGGATATCGGCAATGCGACGAGTTAGCTCTTCGAAATAGTCAAACGGCACATCTGGATTCTTTAGACGCTCATCGTCCATCACAAATCCCTTTACGATATATTCGCCCAACCGCTTCGTTGCCCACTTGCGAAAATAAGTTCCTTGCACTGATTTTACCCGGTACCCAACCGAGATAATAACATCTAAATTGTAATAATTTGTAGGTTTTTCCAGAAAATCGGAATTTCCGATTTTCTTGGTAGTTGGTGTCTTTTCAAGTTCCCCTTCTTTATAGATATTTAGTACATGCTCATTTATTGTCGATTTTGCCTTGTCAAAAAGTAGCGCCATCTGTTCCATTGTCAGCCAGACCGTAGTTCCATCAAACCGCACATCGATTTTAGTCTCACCATTGCCTGCCTGATAAATAACCATCTGGGATTTCGGTAATTTTTCCATATCTTCCAAATCTTACCAAATTCCACCGCATTATGTAACCAACACAAAACGAGGCCATATAGGCCTCGTTTTGAGGTGCATCTGACCCATATGGGTCGGATTCAC
>MGIW01000004.1:12976-13929 GCA_001793945.1 Candidatus Wolfebacteria bacterium RIFOXYD12_FULL_48_21 | reverse complement strand
CCGCGCTCACTACTATTCGCGCATGCTCCGTCGTTCGAATCCCCACGAATATCAAGCAGTTGATATTCTCCCGTGAAGCAAAATAGATGAGGTTCGAACTGCCCTTATTATATTCCCTCTAAAATTACCTTGACAACTTCTCCAAATTTGCTACTATATAAATATTCAGACGAAAAGGGATCCGAACGGCTAATTACCTAAGGAGCCCTTTTCTTTTTTTATGCCTATCTTACTTTTGATTTCTGGACTCTCGAGATAATCAAAATATTGAGATCCAAGCTTTTTATACAACGAGGATGCAAATTGTTTATACGGGAATAGCATCTTCTCAAATCTATTTTCTTCGATGAGAAAATCGACCACAAGCTTATAGTCACCATCACCCGATACAAGAATAATTTTATCAAAATCCTCTTTCTTGTACATCTTTTTCATAATATGAAAAATGATATCCGAGTCCACATTTCCTTTTTTCTTACCAATCATAGCCGGATTGTGCTCTCTAAAAATAAGCACGAAACCAGCCTTCTGTATCGCTTCGTATAATTCTTGATTCGTTTCCTGCACAAACCCCAAGAAATAATAAGCGTTTGTGACATTATATTTTTGCTCGAGATATACGCGAAAGCGACCGAGATCTATTTCCCATGGGTCAACTTCTCGCTTCGCCGTACCCATAAACAAGTTCTGTCCATCGACAAATGCATAATTTTTGTCTTGCTTCTCGTTACTTATATTTTTATTATAACAATTTATTAATAAACATCCTACGCGAGTTCAAACATCCACCATGGGTATAAAAATAACCCGCATGCAAGTTATTTCCTCTGCTCCCCGGGAGGGATTACGCCCCCGTCGTCATCTTCGACAAGCTCAGATTCCTCCCAATAGGGCTTCCGCCCTCTTGTCCTCTCCGTCGGTTGACGGATCGGTCACCCCAACGGGGAAACTAC
>MGIW01000004.1:230-12955 GCA_001793945.1 Candidatus Wolfebacteria bacterium RIFOXYD12_FULL_48_21 | reverse complement strand
CGACTCGCCGCGCTCACTACTATTCGCGCATGCTCCGTCGTTCGAATCCCCACGAATATCAAGCAGTTGATATTCTCCCGTGAAGCAAAATAAAAATCGCCAAGCGCAATGCCTGACGATTTTTATTTTGCTCCCCGGGAGGGATTCGAACCCCCGACCATCTCGTTACATTTATCCTATGATTACTTATAGGGATGGACTATATCATCAACCATTGCTGGTTGCGAGGCGCTTCGATCACTGTCTAAACAATGATCTACTCCTTAAAAGGATAGTCTCTACACCTTCCCGCTTGTGCGGGCTTGGCTCGGTATTACCCGTTTCCGGGCTTCACCGATTTCACCTCGTTTTTCCGCTTTCAATTACTTGAAAGGGCTGCGTATACTTCACAGCGAGCCGCTCTACCACTGAGCTACCAGGGAATGTATTTAGTTGTTAAGCACTTATGCAATAGCACTCTGGATACCGGCGTCCGCCGGTATGACAAGATACTGGATTTCTGCTTTCCCGCCCAAGGCGGGCAGGCCGCAGAAATGACACGATACTGGATTCCGGCTTCCTCCAGTCGGCGGACAGGCTTAGGCCGGAATGACAACATGGACAAGCCACGTAATACCCATTTTATCAAAAATACTTTATTTTGCAAGGGCAAATGAGGCTGTTTTTGCCTGTAAATTGACTTCTATAGTTGTTTGTGTTATTCTATTTTTAGTACCAATTATGTTCCATAACTTCACCAAAGGAGGTAGTCGATGCCGAAAGTACGCTTACTGAAAGACCTTTCGCCGGGGGTAAAGGTTGTCCGTGTTTTGCCGTTGCATACGCATGCGGTGCTGTGGCGCAACAACGGGCATGTCGTTCATGTGAACGACAACCGTATCTCCTGCGAAATACTCGTCGACCAAATGCGGACCATGGATTTTAGCACGGACACCGGGATCGATACCCAAGGCATTCAGTTCGGCTGGCTTGAGATTCCCGGCATGGGAGCCAAGAGCAAGCACATTGCGCATGAGCGACGCGACATCGTGGAACTGCTCTGGCAGGCCAAGCGCGCCTTTGCGAGCGACAACAAGCGCAGCCAGCAAGACACGCTTGATACGCTCGTGAACGGTATCCAAGGGATGTCTTCCCGCAGGCGGCCGACCAACGGTCCGGTGTATCACCGGATGGAACTCATTAAAGCTCTGTACCATGAAAAAGCACCGCTCGGCGCGATAGGCGACTTGCCCGATATATTCCTGGATTACATGACGCTCTCGTAACACACGCATAGAGCGTACGCACAAAAGCCCCGACAATCGGGGCTTTTCTTTTTTACCTTATTTCTTTTTTGACAGCGGTGGCAATGTCGCCTTTCGCGCACGCTATCTGCTCCCCTGTCTGCATATTCTTTACCGTGAACTCGCCCGAGGCGATCTCGTCTTCGCCTACCAGCACGACAAATGGGATCCCCAGTTTGTTTGCATAGGCAAGTTTGTTTTTCATCTTTACATCTTCGAAATATACTTCGGTTGGCAGGCCCGCTTCGCGAAGCGCCATAGCTATTTCGAGTGGGACGGATATATCGGCAACCAACGGGACCACCAATACATTTGTCGGCGTCGCCATGCCAAATTGCAACAGACCTATTTCCTTCAATTGCGAAAACAACCGCGTAAGCCCGATCGATATTCCTACGCCCGGAAGTTTCCTGTCGGTGTATTTTTCCGCCAAATTATCGTAGCGGCCACCCGAGCAAATGGAGCCAAGTTCGGGATGATCGCGCAGGACCGTTTCGTATACGGTGCCCGTGTAATAATCCAACCCGCGAGCGATGGTCAGGTCAATGGCGTAATTATCGGCAGGCACGCCGAGCACGCCCAAATGGCGAATAACCTCCGCAAGCTCTTCCACGCCTTTGCGGAATGTTTCATTGTCTACGCCAAGGTTGCGCAATGCCGCAAGCATATCTTCAGACGAACCGCTGATCGCGATAAAATCAAAGATTGCCCGAATCGTATTATCTGGCACGCCAAGCGCGACCAACAGACCGCGCACTTCGTTTTCGCCTATCTTTTCCAACTTATCTATGGTTTGTATGATGCCGACGGATTGGTTTCCCGCTTCCAACGATTCCAACAGGCCCGTAACCAACTTTCGGTTACTAATACGGATCACAAACGGCCCGAAGTTCAATCGGGTAAACACCTCGTTGATCACACTCGGTATTTCCGCATCGTTCATGAGGCTTAAAGCACCATCGCCGATAATGTCGATATCGCACTGATAAAACTCGCGATACCGACCCTTTTGCGGGCGTTCCCCGCGGTATACCTTACCGATATGGCTTCGTCGGAATGGAAATGTGAGCTCGTTCGCGTGCTCGCTCACATACCGCGCCAAAGGCACGGTCAGGTCGAACCGGAGCGCAAGGTCGTTCTCGCCTTTGGTAAAGCGATAGATCTGCTGTTCCGTTTCCCCTCCTGCCTTTGCAAGCAGAACATCCGCCCGTTCTATGACCGGCGTGTCGAGCGCTATGAACCCGTAGATCCTGTACACTTCCTCTATCACGGAACGCATGCGGTCGAACACAAGCTGCTCCGCAGGAAGCAACTCCATCAACCCCGACAATACGCGGGTTGGTATTTGCCCGCTATTTTTTTGTTTTTCTTTTTGTTCCATGGATAGTTTAATTGGAGGCTTTAGTGGGAGGTTGGGGGGTGGAGATAAGAGGTTGGAGGTTGGAGGTTAGAGATAAGAGGGTGGAGGTGAGAGATTAGAGGTGGGAGATGGGAGGGATGACAATGCAGGAGGGGGGGGTGGAGGTTGGAGGTGAGAGATGGGAGGGATGGCAATGCAGGAGGTTGGAGATGGGAGGTGAGAGGTTGGAGATGGGAGGGATGGCAATGTAAGAGGAGTGGGTGGAGGTAAGAGATTAGAGGTGGGAGATGGGAGGGATAGCAATGCGGGGGGGTGAGATAAGAGCCGAGAGATAAGAGATGAGAAAAAGAGGGGCTCGGGAATGACAGAGGTGGATTACTTTACTTGCGTTTTATCTGCCTTTTCGTGCAGTGGTGTGGTGCCAAACTTTTCTTCAAGGCGCTCCAAACGGCGATCCATTTTTTTCAGCATGCCCTCGAGTTTCCATTGCATTTGAATGCGACTGATGGATTGAAACTTGATCTCTTCTTCGGTTTCTTCATCGATGCGTTTTTCTTCGTTAATGCCGCTGATGATAATCTGTTCACCGACGAAAAACGACACAAACAAACCGGTCACTAACAAAATAATAGTTCCTATGATGATCGACGCGATGGAACTCATGCCGTACTCATCGGCAACGCCCCAAATGCCGCGCCACAGCAAAATGATGCCTATACTTCCTATCATGGCGTAGACAACGGGGTGGCGAGACAAGACAGCGCGCACCTTGTCTTCGAACTTATCGAATATGTGGATGATCTTTTTGAGTTTCATGGAGTTAGGGGGGGGTAGAGGTTTGAGATTAGAGATGAGAGATGGGAGGTGAGAGGGATGACAAGGCGGGAGGATAACCGATGACCGATAACTAATAACGGGATGAGGTGGATGACAATGCGAGGGAGGGCTGCAGATCCCTCGTCCGCCGGCTGGCGGATCGGGATGACAAGCGAAAATACGAGATTCCTGCTTTCGCAGGAATGACAATGCAAAATACTGGATCCCGGCCTTCGCCGGGATGACAATACAAGGAACTGGAGCAACGGAACTCTTTTATCCAATTGTGGCGCGGATACGGCGGATGCCGGCGGAAACGGCTTCTTCTTTTGTTATTTTGAATGAACCGAGCTGGCCTGTGTATTCCACATGCGGTCCTCCGCAAAACTCGCGGCTCACAACTCCTCCGCTTGCTTCAGAACCAACGGAGTACACTTTTACTATTGCCGGATATTTATGCTTGAAAAATGCGACCGCACCGAGCTGTTCCGCTTCTTCTTTCGGCATTTCCCGCATATAGACAGGAAGATTTGCATTGATCTTGTCGTTGACAAGATCTTCTATCTTTTGCCGTTCCTCCATGGTCAATTTGCGGTCGAATGTAAAGTCGAACCGCAAACGCTCCGGGTTGATGTCGGAACCCATTTGCTTGACCTCATCGCCAAGCTCATGGCGCAATGCCCAGTTGAGTAAGTGCGTTGCGGTATGCAGACCGACAGTCTTTTTCATTTCCTCTTCGCTCCCCGCCTTTAATTCGCCGGTATCGAGCACCAGTCCGTGTCCGCCAAACTTATTACCGGCTCCCGCACGGGATGTTTCCTGATGTTCCGCGACTTTCTTTTGGAATCCTTCCTCGTCCAGCGTGAATTGTTTTCCCTCTACAAACTCTTTCAAAAGTTCTATCGGAAAACCGTAGGTTGAAAACAGATTGAACGCCTGTTCCCCGGTAATGCGCTTTTCTTCCCTGTTTTCTTCAAATATCTTTTCCATTTCCTTCAGTCCGCGCGAAACGGCTTCTTGAAACTTTGTTTTTTCCGTTTCGAACACGCCGATAATACGATCGGAATCATTGATCTCCGGGTATATCTCTCCGAACAATTCCTTAATGACCGGGACCATTTCTTCGAACAGGTTCGCGTGCACATCGTATTTGACCTGATAGGCCATGACGCGGCGCAACAGACGGCGCAAAATATAGCCCGCTTCCTTGTTCGACGGTACCACGCCATCGGCGATCAAAAATGTTGCCGCGCGCAAATGGTCTGCAAACACGCGCTTTATCGCTTCATCCATGTTGGGCGCCAGCTCTTCTATTTTTGCCATGACCGGCCGAAATAGTTCCGACTCGAATACATTGTCGACTCCCTCGAGCATTACAGAAAGCCGCTCGAAACCCATGCCGGTATCAATGCCGGGGCGCTCTGCCTTGCGATAAGTGCCGCCGCGTTCCTTATAAAACTCGTTGAACACGATGTTCCACACCTCTACACCATCGACATAGATCTCGGTGCACGGACCGCACGGACCTTCTTCGCCCGTCGGACCCCAAAAATTATCTTCACGCACGCCCTTAAGTATCTTGTCTTCCGGCACGCCTACTTCGTCTTTCCAAATATCGTACGCTTCCCCGTCAAACGGCGTTTCATCGTCGCCGCCAAACACGGTTACATGCATACGGTCAGGGTCTATGCCCAGCACTTCGGTGATGAACTGGTATCCCCAGTGGATCGCGGCGCGCTTGAAATATCCCTCTTTGCCGTCGTCTTCCGGATCGTCGGACCCGACCGGACCAAACGAAAAGTTCCCCATCATCTCGAACATGGTCAAGTGCGTCTTGTCGCCGACCTCTTCGATGTCGCTGGTACGAAAACATTTCTGTATCGTCGCTATACGCTGGGAACCAAAATCATCCGTCGCGTTTAGTTCGCCGGTGTAATATCTTTTGAATTGTTGCATGCCCGCGGTCGTCAACAGTACCGACGGATCGTCGGGTATCAACGATGACGACGGAACGCGTACATGCCCTTTGCTATGAAAAAAGTTAAAAAAATGTTTTCGTAAATCTTTGGAATACATGGTATATGGTAGAACGTATTAGGTATACGGTATGGAATATAGAGGGGTAGGATATATGCCGTACTGGATATACCGTATGGAGCATACTACTCCACATCATACCGTATACACCATACGAGCTACCTATCCCCTGTTTAGTATCCTCTCAATTCTTCTGCTTTCGAGTGGCCTTTTATTTTTTCGATCGCCTTTGCCTCGATCTGGCGGATGCGTTCGCGCGTTACGCCGAATTTCTTACCCACTTCTTCGAGCGTATGCGTTACACCGTCTTCCAAACCGAAACGCAACTTCAATATTTCCTGTTCGCGTGCGGCAAGGTCAACCAATATTTCCCTGATCTTTTCCTTGAGCAGCGCCAACTCGGCCGATTGCGTCGGGGAAAGGTTCTTGTCGTCCTTGATAAGGTCGGAAAGCGTTGCTTCGTCGCTGTCTTCCATAAGCGGCGCTTCGAGCGAAATGACCTCCTGCGATATCTTCTGAATGTTATAGATCTTTTCCACGGTTGTACCCATTTCGATGGCTATTTCTTCGGCCAATGCTTCGCGGCCCAGCTCCTGCATCAAGCGACGCTTGACCTGCGTGTACTTCGAAATGTTTTCGATCATGTGGACCGGAATGCGCACGGTGCGCGATTGGTCTGCAAGCGCACGCGTAATGGCCTGACGAATCCACCATGTTGCATAGGTCGAAAACTTAAAGCCTTTGCGGTAATCGAACTTGTCGACCGCCTTGGAAAGCCCTATGTTCCCCTCCTGTATAAGATCCAAAATACCCATCTGCGTAGTGCGATGCGCATAGCGCTTTGCGATGGAAACCACCAAACGCAAGTTTGCCTGAATAAGGCGCTGTCGGGCGTTTTCGTCGCCGTCTTCGGAACGCTTGGCGAGATCCTTTTCTTCCGCCGAGGTCAACAACGCATAGCGGCCTATTTCCTTCAGGTACATCTGCACGGAGTCGGGCATTTCGCTAAGCTTTTCCTTACCCACTCCTTCTATTTCCTTTTTAGTCGGCTCGTCGTCTTTTGATATTTCGATCAATGCCGCGGTCTCGACGACCTTGATGTTGTTCTTTTCAAGATAGTCGTATAGCTCTTCGAGTACCGAAATGTCGTCTTCTACATGCGGGAAGTAATACAATATCTCGGTATCGGTCACGAACCCCTTGGCACGACCGCGATGTACGAGCTCTTCCATTTGCTCCTTATCAAAGGCAACCTTTTTTTCCGTCTCTTCCGCCGTCAATTTCTTTTTGGGAACCTTTTGGTGCGGACGCTTTTCTCCCCGTGCCGGCAATTTAGAAACTCTCTTCGGAGTTTCTTTTTTTACCAGCTTTTTCCCTTCGACTTTGCTCAGGGCTCGTACCGCTTTTTTCACTACCACTTTCTTGACCGGCTTTTTTGTTACCGGCTTTTTTGTTGCTGCTTTTTTCGGTGCAGCTTTCCCCTTTACCGCTTTTTGAGCGGGTTTTTTTGCAACCTTATTCAATTTTTTCTTTTCGACTTTTTTTACCATATATATAATTCCCTTCAATAAAGATGCAGATCCTGAAACAAGTTCAGGATGACAATCCCTTTATATTACCTTTCATTCTGCAGTAGTTTTGACACCTCGTCAAACAACTTCAGATAATGCGTTGATTTTTCCGCGTCCCCTTGCCGTTCGGCCTGCCGAATGGCCCGCATGACGACCATTTGCTTTTCCTTGAGCGCCTCTTGGCGTAATTGGCTCAACAACAGCACAAACTCCTTTGCTGCCTTTTCCGGGTCTGCATCCTCCATTTCCATACCCGCGCGCAGCCTAACGGTGTGCAGTTCGTCCATGATCTTCGGATCGTCTATGGCCTCTTTCCCTGTCGCGGCATCGTATATCCTGCGATACCGCTTGGGCAGATATTTCGCATACTCCGCCAACTGCTTCATGAAATCCTCTTTTATCAACGCCATGTTCAACGCGCGTTCCGCAACCAGATCGATGCGCATCTTTTCTTCCTGCACTGCCTGCAGGGTCACCTCCTCTTGCTTCGGCCGAAGTTCCAGCGGCACGATGGTCTCTACGCGCGTCATGTCTTCCTGCAATATATGCTCGCTGATGTTTACCAGTCGCGCCAGCTGTCGTATCCAGTGCTCGCGCTCCACCGCGCTTGGCAAAGCCTTTATTTTTGCCAATACGATGTGCAAGTTCTTTTTGAACTTCGTCGGATCGTTCTTGAACGATTCGCCGTGCGACAGATATCGCTCGAAGTAAAACTCCATCGCCTCCTTTGCCTCTTTTGCATAGGCGACCATGATACCCGGCTTTGCCTTTATAGCATCGGCAGGGTCCTTGAAGTCCCGCACCAATAATATCTTCACATTGAAGTCGAGCCCTTTGGCGAGGTCGATACTTCGCTCTGCAGCCTTTTGCCCGGCTTCGTCGTTGTCGAACGAGAACATGACATTCTCGGTCTGCTTCTTGAGTGTTTTCAAATGATCGGCGGTCAACGCCGTTCCCGATGTTGCCACCACATTCTTCAACCCGTCTTGCGCGCACATGAGCAGATCCATTTGCCCTTCCACGAGCAATGCGAACTTCATTTCCCGAATATGGCTCTTTGCCTTGTTGAACCCATAGAGCACCCGCGATTTATTGAAAATGGGCGTTTCCGGACTGTTGATGTATTTTCCGGCATCGCCCTTATCGTATTCGGGCAATATGCGTCCACTGAACCCAACCGTCTTTCCGGTGTGGTTCCAAATGGGAAACATGATGCGGCCGCGAAACCGATCTACATAGGTGCCGCGATCCGTGCGAAAATTGATTCCTGCTCGTTCGATGTCCGGCGCGGTAAAGTCCTTTGCCGTTAGATAGATCGTTGCGGCGTCCCACGATTGCGGCGCAAAGCCAAGTTCAAACTCCTTGATGGTTGCTTCGGTCAACCCGCGCTCTTTTATATATGCCATGATCTTGGGATCACGCTGCAGTTCCTGTTGGTAAAAATCCTTTACCGCATCATTGATGTCATATAAGATGCCGAACTGCTTTTGATCTTCCGGACTGAGCTTTTTCAGCTCGACTCCCGCCTTTTCTGCAAGCAGTTTCAGCGCCTCGTAAAACTCGATATTTTCATATTTCATGACAAACGAAAATACATCCCCGCCTTCGTTGCACGAACCGAAACAATGCCATGTCTGCCTATCTGGCGCGATCATAAAAGAAGGCGTTTTTTCGCCGTGAAACGGACAGCGCGCCTTAAAGTTGCGCCCGGCAGGTTTTACTTCGATATATGAACCGATAACCTGCACGATATCCAACCTCTCTTTTATTTGTTCGATTGGGTTATCCATGGCGAGAAATACGAAATATGAAAAACGAAACGTAGAGACTGCTATGCGCGCTCATTCGATGCGCGCACTAAACCAACAATTATCTTATGCACTTTTATTGAATTATCCATGATACTCGCAAACTGCTCCTCGTCTAATAGTCCCACATCTTTTGCAATAATCAGTTGATTTTGCAATTCGGAAACCGAACCCCGAGATATAACATAAAAATTTGCCTTATCTCTGAACGTTTGTCTTCCAAATCCTTCCGCGATATTTGATGTAATTGAAACCGCGCATCTCCGCATTTGACTAACTAAACCAAAAAGCTCCTCTTTTGGAAATGATTTCGTCACTTTATACACGGCAAGCACTAATTTATGGCCCTCCTTCCACGCATTCAAATCAGTGAAATGCATTATTTTATCATTCCCATTTTTCATATTTCGTTTTTCGTTATTCACTCCGCATCGGGGGGAAGACCACCGTTTCGCGAATAGACTTGTTCATTAGGAACGAGAACAATCGCTCGCTCAAACCAAACCCGACTGCCGGGGGCATGCCGTATTCCATCGCTTCGACATACTCTTCGTCGATCATTTGCGCTTCTTCGTCGCCTGCTTCGCGCAGCTTCATTTGTTCTTCAAACCGCTGGCGCTGGTCGAGCGGGTCGTTGAGCTCGGAAAATCCATTCCCCAGCTCCGATCGACATGCGATTGGCTGGAAGCGCAATACGCGCTTCGGGTCGGCCGGGTCCTTTTTTGCCAATGGTGATACCTCAAGTGGATGACCTGTAAGGAAGCACGGCTGAATAAGCCGCTGTCGGACCGTCTTTTTATAGATCGTGTCGATCATGCGGCCCTTGCCGTCTGCCGCGTCATACTTTATACCGAGCTGGTCGGCCTTTTGTTTCAATTCCTCTACGGAAACCTCGCCCGACAAGTCGATGCCTGTTTCCTTTTTGAATTCCTCAAAATAATCAATGCGCGGCCACTCGCCGGACCAATCGATGGCTTCGCCGTCGTATTCGGTCTTCATGCCTTCGCCGACGACATTCTTTACAATCTGCTTATACATGCGCTCCACCGCGTCCATACCTTGTGCCAAGTCGCCGTATGCCCAATAGAACTCCATGGCAATATAATCCTGCAAGTGCTCGGCATCGATGCCTTCGTTGCGGAATACCTTTCCTATTTCATATATCTTTTCGAAACCGCCAACTAACATTTTCTTCAACGGTAGTTCAAGTGAAATGCGTAAAAAGAAATCGCGATCGAGCGCGTTGTGGTGCGTGACGAACGGTCGCGCATCGGCTCCGCCCGGAATTGCTTCCAGCACCGCCGTGTCCACCTCGAAAAATCCTTCGTTGTCCAAAAATGCGCGGATCGTCTTCCAAAAAATATTTTTCTTTTTGAAAATCTCGCGCGTTTCCGCGTTCATCATCAGATCGAGATATCGCTTGCGCAATAATACCTCGGTATCTTTAAGCCCATAAAATTCGCTCGGGATCGGGAGTAATGATTTTGACAACAGCTTCCATGCGTCTGCCTGCAATGTTTTTTCTCCCGTCTTGGTGATAAACAATTGCCCTGTCGCCTGTATGAAGTCACCCATGTCGATGTTGTTCGCGAACAGATCAAACCGTTCGTCACCCACAATGTCGCGCTTTACCAATATCTGTATCTTGCCCGATTCATCTTCGATGTGCACAAACGCCAACGCACCCATGACGCGCATGGACTTGATGCGACCCGCAAGGGTCAACTGCTTTTCCAAGAGTTCATCAAAATGCTCCACGACATGGTGGTTTGCGAAATCTTTTTTACTCTCCTGCGGATATGCTTCCTCGCCGGCGGCGATCAGCCGTTGCAACTTTTCAATTTTTGCTTCTCGAATATTGTCTAACATAGTGTTTTTCTGTCATTCCGGCCCACGAGCCGGAATCTCGTCACATGGACACGAGACCCTGAAACGAGTTCAGGGCGACATGAGTACATGTCGGTTAAATACCGGATGACACTTTTAACGATGTATTTATTACGACACAAAGCAGAGAACATATTGCCTCTGCTTAAATATTACTCTATTTCCAAGATCTTGTATTTTACGAGACCCTTCGGCGTTTCCACCTCTACGAGATCACCCTCCTTCTTCCCGATAAATGCGGAACCCAATGGCGATTCATTCGAGATCAGCCGCTTTTCCGGATTTGCTTCATTTGAACCGACAATGGTGTATTCAAATACCTTTTTGTCCCGCTCCACTTTTATGGTCGCGCCCATTTCGATGGTCTTTTTGCCCCGCGACTTTTTAATAATGACCGCATTGCGAATGATGTTTTCCAATTCGACGATATGGGATTCCAATTTCGTCTGCGCTTCCTTTGCTTCGGAATATTCGGCATTCTCTGAAAGATCGCCAAACTCCTTTGCACGCTTCAGTCGGTCCGCTATATCGTTCCGTCCTTCCTTTTTTTCGCCTTCCAATTCCTCCTTCAGCTCTTCGAGCCGTTCTTTGGTTACATAAAATTCCATACTTTTTTTATGTCATTTCGAGTGAATCCGTCAGCCGACGGAGTAGTCGAGAAATCTTTTTTCACTACAGATCCCTCGGCTCCATTGCATTGCGCTCGGGATGACAACCTATATATTATTTTCTTTTCTCTATTTTTTTCGACTTGATATTATATGCGTTCGTCCAAAGCCACCAGCGCACCTTGCACACTTCCCATAATACTTCGATGTACGAGGATAACTTTATGCGCGAGTTCGGGTCGTTGATGAAATTGGCGGGAACTTCCTTGATCTTATATCCCATTTTATTCGCCAATGCCAATATCTCTACATCGAATCCCCAGTGCTTTACCTTGATCAGCGGGAAAATATCTTCCGCTGCCCGTTCGCTGAATATCTTCAACGGACACTGCGTGTCTTTCAAGCCCGGCAACACCATCAATTGAATGAACCAGTTTCCCATTTTGCCCGGCAGTTTGCGAAGCAATGGCTGATCGCGCTTTGCTCCTTCAATGTCCCGCGAGCCGATGACGACATCGTAGCCTTTGTCTTCATACTGCATGGCGTTGATGACCTGATCGATGGATATGGAATTATCCGCATCCACGAATGCGCGCAACGCGCCTTTTGCTTCGGCCATGCCTTTTTGCACCGCCGCACCCTTTCCTTTGGGCTTGCACTCCACGAGCCGAAGCTCGTTCCACAAATGTTCAAATCGGAGTACGATATCGACCGTACTATCTTTTGAACCATTGTCCACTACGATAACTTCGTATGGAAAATCAACGAGGTCGAGATGCTTTTTCATATCGACCAAGGTCAACGGCAATCGCTTCGCCTCGTTGTAGGCGGGAATGATTATCGACAGTCTTGGTTTTTGTTCCATATATGCTCTTTTTTTAAATTCCGTGCCCGCCGCATGCCGTCAAAACAGCAGGTGGCGATGGGCACGGAATTGTGGTGGCTTATATTTCGATTGCCAAAAGTATACAAGATTACCCCTTAATATGCAATGATACGCAAAAAAAGAGGGTGTGCGCGTACGCGCACACCCTCTTAGTCTCCCTTTTTGCCCTTTTTGGGGGCGGGGAGGAAGATTCTCCCCAAGACATACCAGCCGGCAGCCAGCATGCCCACGACCTGAACCCACGGCCAGAGGGCGTTGAACACCCTGACCATGAGCCAGTTGAAGCCCGCGGGGCTGATGATCGCGAAGATTACCAGCAACGCCACACCGGTCCCCAGCAGCCGTTTCGGGCTACCGCAAAACAATTCGAGAAAACGGTCCATGCTCTCCTCCTCGCCCGCGCTACGCGCGGGCTATAGTTTTCCTTTTATCAAAAAGATGATACCGGCAACCACGATCGCCAGCGTCA
>MGIW01000004.1:0-217 GCA_001793945.1 Candidatus Wolfebacteria bacterium RIFOXYD12_FULL_48_21 | reverse complement strand
GAGCGGATAAACCGCCGCGATAAGCCGCTGGCCGAGCGCGAAGAATTGCGTCGGCGAAATCACTGCCAGCAGAACCAGCAGTGCGAAAAACGGTCCAAATTGCATGCCGGGCCTCCCTGATCGAGTTTTAAAGGTTCGTTACTTTATGTATATATTATATACATATATTTACTATTTGTCAATAGTAACGGGTAATGTGCAAGGACATATGGCGGTT
>MGIW01000003.1:226602-265022 GCA_001793945.1 Candidatus Wolfebacteria bacterium RIFOXYD12_FULL_48_21 | reverse complement strand
AGTGGAGCAGTACTCTGCGGAGCCGAGGAATCTGTAGTGTATGCAGATCCCTCGATTTCACTCCGCTTCGCTGCGCTGCACTCGGGATGACAATGTGTTTTTGTCATTCCGAGCGGAGCGGTACCCCGCGCAGTCGAGGAATCTGCAGTACGAAACAGATCCCTCGATTTCACTCCGCTTCGCTGCGTTGCACTCGGGATGACACCTAAACGCAATGACAGAAACAAAAAAGAAGGGGCCTTGCCCCTCCTTTGCATAAAACACACTACTTACCCGCGTTGCATGAATGTGAAATACCGTCGATACCAATCGGCCGTACTCACGATACCCTCGGAAAATGTTTGCTGTGGTTCCCAGCCGAGCACCGTCTTTGCCTTCTCGAAATTCAAACTCTGCGAAGGAATCTCATTCCGCTGGTTATTCAATACCGTACAGGGAACCTCAACGCCAAGGATTCTCCCCACGGCATCGACCATGCCAAGTACGGAATACTTATGCGCCGCGCCAAAATTGAAAGCCTCGCCCTTGGCCGCACTCATCTGCTCCATCAGCATGATGTACCCGTCGACAACATCCTTCACATACACATAATCGCGGACGAATGTTCCGTCACTCCGGATCATGAATGTTTCGTTTCTGATGATCGCCCGCATGATGCCGGGAATGATGCGATTGAAGTTCAGATCGCCGGGACCATAGATATTCCCAAAGCGGCTTACCGCCACGGGAAGATCATAGGTCTTCGCATATGCGCGGGCAATAAGATCGGTGCACGATTTGGAAACATCATACGGATGGTCCCCCGCCATCGGCGCTCCTTCGATCACATTATCGCACTGCTTGCCGTAAGCCTTGTCGCTCGAAGCGACCACGATGCCTTTGATACGCGGCGAATGTCGTGCGGCTTCAAGAATGTTCGCGGTGCCCATGACATTCGTATTCAGCGTTTCGAACGGATTCACAAACCCCGTATGCACGATGGCCTGCGCGGCAAGATGAAAAATATATTCGATCTCGTATTTGCTTACGACATCGAATACCCGCTGAGAATCCTTGATGTCGCAAATGGCACTGACCACACGATCGCCAAGGTGCTTGCTGCTGAAGTACGACCGCGGATCGGACGAACGGCTCGTAATATGGACATTTGCACCCATGCGAATTAGCTGCTCGGTCAAATGACCACCAACAAGCCCCGTCGCACCGGTGACCAACACATTACTGCCTTTCAAAATGTTCTTCGTCATCGGAACTCCTCCCGCCTATTAAATTGTTATGCGTTTATACGCCGTTTGTTCTACTTGTTGTATAATAATTTTTGGCAAAAAAGTCAAATGCGATGTAAGTACCGAACCCCTGTATTGTCATACCGGCGAAAGCCGGTATCCAGTTCCTTGTCATTCCGAGTGGAGCAGTATTCTGCGGAGCCGAGGAATCTGCTCGTTACTACGGATCCCTCGATTTCACTCCGCTTCGCTGCATTACACTCGGGATGACAGTGTGTTCAATGTGTCATTCCGAGCCCGTTCGACAAGCTCAGGGTAAACTCCGCGGTAATCCGTGGAGTCGAGGAATCTGTAGTATGCATATCCCTCGATTTCGTTCCGCTTCGCTGCACTGCACTCGGGATGACAACGCGTTTTTGTCATCCCCGTGGAGGCGGGGATCCACTTCCAACAAAAAAGGAGGGGCTTTACCCCTCCTTGTATGCGCTTACCGCGCTACCACACCTTCCAGAACGGATCTCGATCCCACAGCTCGTTCATCTCCTTGGCTTCCTTGGCGGTATCCATGGGCTTCCATCTTCCAGTATGTGTAAAAACGGAAAGCTCTCCGCGTTCCGCCAACGGAACAAACACCTGCTCGACCATCGAATCAGGTTTGATCAAATCGAACAATTCATTCTTGAACACCATGAACCCGCCGTTAACGACATCAGTGAAATCACCCTGCTCAAAGTCTTTCACCTTTGCTTGGGAAAAATCATTTGCCTTGCCGGACTGTGGATCAATAGAAAGAAGACCGAACCGGCTCTCCTTGTGCACTCCAGTGATCGTGGCAATTGTACCCTGCCGCTGGTGGAACTCCACCAGTTTTTGGATGTCGATATCGCCAACTCCGTCACCATAGGTGAGCATGAAGTCTTCGCCACCGATATACTGCTTGAGCCGCCTTACCCGCTCGCCGGTTAATGAGGTCAATCCGGTCTCAACGAATGTGACCCGAAAGTCATCGCAGTCATTGTTATGGAATGTCAGTTTATTGTTCCGCACATTGAGCGTGAAATCGTTCAGGAGCGTATTCAAATGCAAGAAATACTCCTTGATCATGTCGCCCCGATAGCCCAAGGCCAAAATGAAATCATTGTACCCGTAATGGGCATAGATCTTCATGATGTGCCACAGGATCGGCTTGCCACCGACCAATACCAACGGCTTCGGCTTAAACTCCGTTTCTTCCCTCATGCGGGTTCCTTCACCCCCACAAAGAATGATCGTTTTCATATCCATAGGGGCTCCTCCCGTTCATTTAATTTTTATACGCATTATGCGCCGTTTGTTCTACTTACTGTATAATACATTTTCCCCGACAAAGTCAAACGCAACGGCATCATGCCAACCCCTATATCGTCATCCCCGCATCCCCTCTGTCATCCCCGTGAAAACGGGGATCCACAACCTTTTTATTATCGTCATCGCAAGACGATAATATACATTGCGTTTCGCGCAAGATTAAAATGAATTCCCGCCATAACTCACCCTAAGCTCATCAAATGAGCAGGGATCACGGAAAAGCAATATGCATTTTTTGCACATTGCTTTTCCGCGCAACTTGTTCCAGATTGGAACAAGTTGTCTTATTTTCAACTGTTTCCGCGGTGGAAACAGTTACTCTAAAATTCAGTTGTTGCAAAAAATGCACCAACTGGATCGTAACACATCCATAGATTTATTCTGCCGATGTACGCTTAGAAAGATCGGATATATTTTTTGCAATAAATTCCTCAATCAGTTTGACCATGGAATCCTTCACTTGAGGATCGCTCTCCGCAACAAACTTGGCAAAATTATATAGTCGTTGATTATCAATCTTAAGCCATTTTCCATTCTTATACAGAAAATAAAGTAGCGTAGTAACCGCAATTCTCTTATTTCCATTTTGAAATGGGTGGTTTTTGATCATCAAATAAAAAAGCATGGCACTTTTACCCTGTAACCCCTTATACGCAACGCGCTTCCCGAATGTCATAAACGGAGTATGCAGACAGCTCTCTAACCGGCCTGGCAATCTGGTCTCAAAATCAGGAATCGGTTCTTTCCATTCCATCGTTTCTTTGGCAAGCCAATGAGCTACATGTTTTACTTCTTCAATTGATAGTGCAATAAATCTTTTCATTCTTTCCCGAGCATTTTAAGAGCCTCACCATATTCTTCAACGGCTTTTTTAACTGCATCTTGAATCATCTTTTTCTTTTGCTCATCTAAAATCCCACCAGTTAAAGAATCTATTTCCGTTTTGGGAATCATAAAATTACGACCAAATCGATCGGCTTTAAGCTTTCCCTCCTTGATTTTCTTCCAAACTGCGACCGTACTTATCCCTAAAATCTTTGCCACTTCGGTGGTGGAAAAATATTCTTTCTGCATAAAATGTTTTATATTAACTTATCTTATTTAGGTTAATAGTTATTAACTTAAATGTCAATGGTTAATAAGCCCAAAAACCACCACCCCGAACGCCACTCCCACATTGAGGGATTCTTTTTTGCCGTACATCGGGATCTCTAAAATATGGTCCGTACGGGTCAAAATAGCCTTGGGTAAGCCTTCGACCTCACTGCCCATTATCAGGGCTATTTTGGCCCTTTTTGGGGCTTTAAATGCCCTGTAGGACACGGATTTAGGCGATTGTTCCACGGCACAGACCACATAACCCTCTTTTTTAAGCCGTCCGATCAAACGCACTACGGACTGTGCATATTCCCACGGGATGTAATCCTCCGCCCCAAGGGCGACCTTGGAAATATCCTGTCGCTTGCGCCCGAATTGATCGACCGGCTGCGGCGTAATACCGCACAAAAAAACTTTTTTTACTCCCGCCGCGTCGGCAGTGCGGAAGATGGACCCGACATTATGTGTACTGCGAATGTCGGGCAGAACAACAACTATTTCCATGAGCTTATTGTTTGGTCACTTTAATATAATCGATGTCTGTGGTTCCCTCACCAACCATAAGCAAAGGCCGGATATAACGCACAGCCGCATGCATCAGGCATGGATTATTTGGATCAGTGCAATTAGTGTTTGTTCCTTGGGGCGATCCATACCCGCCTGAATAATCGGTGGCGATGGTCCACCCCGAAGTAACATCCAGCTCTTCGCCTCTAAACCCGCGAAAATGTTGTGCATTGGTGCCGCTAGCCCCGGTAATGTTCGAGCGCGATACACCATTGGCGGCAACACCAACAAAGCCGGTATAAATAAACTTATAGCCCACCGCAGGATCGGCAAATAGCCGAGCCCGTACCTCAACCTTGTAGACGGAATTCGGATTATACAAAATGTTTTCCTGCCACTCGTACCACACCTGCGTGGTCAATCGTAAAAAATTAGCTGTTTCCGCATCGGACTCAATAGAAACAAACGAGTCGCCATATATTTTATACCACCCCGGTTTTTTACTTCCGCTTGTAGCAAGCGGAAATGCGTCAAACTCAAAGCTCCACGGCGCTATAGTAAGATCGCTCCCCACTTCATATCGGGTAAAATCATCCCCGCCGTCCGAAGAAATCTTATCGTTCGGTCCGCCCAAAAAATTATTTTCAGATTCGATGACGGAGAACACTTCGTATTTTCTTCCACTCGCGGTAAACGCATAATATTGCAAATTAGCAGCACCATTCACCGGATCTATGGGCAGCGTAGCAAGCGGAGCCCCGCCAGAAACGGAGGAAAAATTGATTGGTAGCCAACCCGTACCATCGACCTTCTGCAGATTTGCAGTGGTCGCGCACCGGTATTGCCACGGTGATGGCAACAAAGGGAGCGAGTGGCTTCCACAAGTAGAAGAAGTATCGGGAAGTGAAATATAAACGATGGAAACAGTCCCCAGCTCCGCGATAGCGGGCTTGTTTATAGTATACAGATCGATTGCCTTGCTTATGGCATCCAAATCGCCAATGCGCCGCGTATCCCTCGACTGCCTCAAATACTCCACTGGATTTATAACCAAAACAGCCGTGGTCGCAAGCACAGCAAGTATGCCTATGGTAATAAGCAGTTCAAGCAATGTAAAACCTTTTGTGCGTATCATACTATTAAATTGTAGCATATTATTGTCACCATCCTACGCCAAGCTACCGCCATCCTAATCGCCACACCTCTGTTATCCTGCATTTAACTGACATGTACTCATGTCACCCTGATCCGCCGGCTGGCGGATTCAGGGTCTGCGCCTGTTTCAGGATCTTGTGCTCAATCAACGAGATTCCGAAATAAATTCGGAATGACAAAACGAAGCCTCTGTCATCCTGAACCCCACACCTCTGTCATCCTGATCCGCCGGCTGGCGGATTCAGGGTCTTATGGCTTATAAAACAACTCGACGCTTAAATCTTCCCACTGCGGATTACTCCCTTTAACCAGATTGATCTTCCACGGCCGGTGCCAATTTTTTAACTGCTTTTCGCGAGCAATGGCAACATTAGCATCAGTCGTTGTTTCGAAATAAACAAGTTGATCAACATTATATTTTCCCGTAAACCCGTGCGTTGCCTTTGTTTTATGCTCGTGCATGCGCTTTCTTAAGTCGGATGTAACACCAATATACAAAACACCTTCGGGTTTATTGGTAAGAATATATACGCAAAATGTTTTCATTCCCATTAAAAAATAAAATGATATCCAATAAATACAGATTCTGAATCCGCCAGCCGGCGGACCAGGATGACAATGCGGGAGAGCACTTTCATTCCGAATTTATTTCGGAATCTCGTTTATTACCAATGAGATCCTGAAACGAGTTCAGGATGACAGCAAAGATAGTAGACTCAGAATAAAAATTCCCCTATACTAAACACACAATGGCTTCGGCCTCGCCGCTTACGCAAGTAAGCAGCAAACAAATAAGATATTTTATGGTTGACAACTGTTACTAATCTGCTACACTTCAATTATAAATTGCCATTAGGCACCCAAGGACCCCGAAAGGGGTCCGTTTTTCTTTTCAGTATTCCATCCGTCAAAATCTTTTTTCATAGACATCTAATTTATTCCGAAGAAACCATTTCCTCTGTACTCGTGGCAATCGGCAATGTCGGGTCCATAACAATATCAGGCGTTGTCGTAGCGGTATTCTCTTCTTCCGGTGGGACAATGATGTTAATAGTTGTCGTAGCAGTCTCCTGCTCCGCAGGCGCAGGCTCTTCGGGAACAACAACGGGAACTGTCGGGGCATTAATCTCAAAATACATATCGGCAATACCCAGATCCAAAGGACCGTTGATCCCCCAATTTTGTCCATAACCATATAACCCGCCGCCTGTGTACGCATTGCTTGCCGAGCCATAAATACTCGCAAAGCGATCCCGTAAAGATACATTACTCGTTGGCTCAACAAAAAATGCATGCGTCTTGCTCGGGTCAAGCAATATGTCGGAAGCAAACAAAAATGTAAACACAGTTTTCCCCACACCACTTACCATATCGGTATCGGCATCAACTCGAACCGACACCCCGGTTGATGCGCATCGGGTCTTTGACGGGTCAAATTCACAGACACCGCCCTTCCATCGCCCGCTTATTCCTTCCGCCGCAATGCGAAATGAGCCGATCGATTGCACAGAACCGGGAGAAAAAGTTTGATAAAATGCAGAAGTAGGATTGGTGTACGACTTTGCCGTGTCATCCAACTGCGCAAGCACGGGTAATTGCGGCGTTGTAGTCGCAATATCCGCTTCGCCAGCATTGTCATCCTGATCCGCCGACTGGCGGATCAGGATCTCATCGCTCGTAGTTGCCTGCAACACATTTACCGCCCCCGGCGTCGAAGACGCCGCATGCCACCCATCGCCGAATTTCTGCAACGACATACCATATCCATTCGCCCCAGTACTCGAGGCATAAGTAACGGAATCAATAACAAAACCGCCATTCTTCAATGCCAGCGCTTCTCCGGTATTGCTCAAAGAAAACGCACTATCAAAAAGAGTGCCACCGTACGCAGGATTATCATTCAAAAAAGCCGTCGAGCTTGCAACGATGACCGCATACCCTCCGACTGGAATAGCAGAGCTTCCTTGCATCACCGCAAGGCCATGGTTCGTATTATTTTCAAAAAACTTCCAACCCGCAATATCCGCCGTAGTAGTTCCCGCATTATAAACTTCAATCCATTCGCGATTATCATCAGCTCCCGAAAGATCATACATGATCTCGTTGATGACAACCGGATAAAATTGCGGAGTTGTCGTGGCAGCGTCTGCTTCGCCCGCCGTAGCCTCCGGCGAAGGCTGGGTCATTCCGGCCGCATTGTCATCCTGAACTTGTTTCAGGATCTCATCACTCGCAGTCACTGCCACATCCGCCACAAACCTTTCAATGATCATACCTACATCTGTGCCATCGACGCACGCCGGAATATTCCCGCTTATATAGGTAGCGCGACCGCACGGATTCAATCCAATTCCTCTTCGAATACCAATCGCCCCTGAAATAAGCCGCGATCCCACAAAATAATCGCCGGCGTCCAAATACAACGGCTCAGAAAATGTATGTTCAATATATCCACCATAGCTAATCCGTGGCACGGCAAGCGTATCCGCCCATGCCTCTGATCCATCGATACTAAATACCTTTACCTCGACCGAACCCGCAGAATAGTCATTATAGTAACCGAATTTCAAAGTACCCACATCAACTCCACTTAAAAAGCGGACGCGCTGCCCAACAAATCCGTTACTCACCAGATCATCAACGCCACCCGAATGCAGCCCGCCATCCCATAAAATGGTCGAGGTGGAAAGCCCCGCATCCTCACCCACATTGTCATCCTGTCCGCCAGCACTGTCATCCTGTCCACCAGCATTGTCATCCTGAACTTGTTTCAGGATCTCATCGCTCATCGTTGCCTGCGCAACATTCGCCATCCCCGGCGTCGAGGAAGCCGCAGACCATCCGCCGTTAAACTTCTGCAATGACATTCCATTTCCATTTGCACCGGTGCTGGTAGCATACGCAATAGAATCTATGGTCAATGAACCATTTTTCAACGCGATCACTTCCCCATCATTACTCAAAGAAAATGTACTATCAAAAATAACCCCTTCAAATCCATTGTTATCGCTCAAAAAATCGGTCACATCATCGGCGATGACCGCATACCCACCAACAGGGATCGTTGGCGACCCCTGTTTTATTGTAAGCGCATGATTGGTTTCATTTTCAAGCAATTTCCAATCGGAAATATCAACAGCCGATGTGCCGGCATTGTACAATTCGATCCACTCGCGTCCACCATCGGAACCGGGCACATCGTACATGATCTCGTTAACGACGACCGGATAAAACTGCGGCGCGACGGACAACGGGTCTCCGCCCACCCCCGACTGGGTCGATCCGCCCGAAAAAGAAACAGATTCTTTTTTATCTGCTTCCGCAACACCCGCAGAGTTCTCTTTCTTCGGCGTACCGCCCGCCGATACGGATGTCTGCCAGCCACCACTGGCACGGCGCTCCATGGTCTGCTTGGTATCATTACTGCCCGCGGCCCACTTTGATGCGACCGTAATTTCATCAACGATAGCACATGAGCCATTGAACAATTTCAACCCGTCATTCGCATTTGCCAACGCACCAGAGTAGATCAAATCAGCCGTCACACCCACTGCGGAATTATTATCCGTTCGTTCCAGCAAAACAAAGCCTCCCGCTTTGATGATCGGATTCTTTAGGTCGCCCAAGCGAACCTTGACCCCGCCGCCCTTATTAAGTAGCTGCCATTCGGAAATATCAACATCGCCTCCTGAAACATTTTTTAATTCGATCCACTCATCACTCGCACTCCGCACGCTACCCATCCACGCAACTTCGTTTATAACAACTTCCTTTTTCCCGGCTCTATTTGCAGAACCATATGCGCACAACGGCGCATCAACCGAAGTTTTCTTCGCTACGGGGTCATCTTGCTTCTCCTCAAGCTTTAATACGGCTTCGTCTTGCACCTTCGCATCCTTTTGCAAACCCTCTACCTGCAACTTCAGCGCATTTATTTCAGCATCTTTTTTCGCAAGCGCATCTTTTTTAACCGCTGCGGCTGTCGGCACAGTAGGCGCACTGGAGCCGCTGTCATTCCCGGTATCCAACCCATTCGGATCGCCAATGTCCGTAATTCCCAAATTGGTCAGCCCATTATTGCCGGTAAACAACCCGCCAATAAAGCTCCCCGCAGAAACCACGCCATCCCCGATCGCCCCCAGCATATTCCCGAAAAAAGACCCTGCCTTTACGGCAATATCTTTTGCTCCACTAAAAAACGAACTTGTAAGCGTGACTACTTTGCCAAACAAACTCACTTCGGGCTTTTCTTCTTTCAGAAAATTCGGATCATTCCGCGCCTTTTCTACATCACGAAAGAACCGATCAATAACCCCAGCACTATACCGCACTGTCCGCACAGAGAGCAGGGACCAGTAGGATTCTTTGATGGGCAACTCTACAACGGAAACATCGGAATATCCTAATGCAATATTGGCGATATTTTTCTTTATTGCAACATAATACTTTACCCCTTCATCATCTTTGTTAGCAATATAATATTTTCCTTCTTTAGATTCCGCATTTTTATAATCAAGCTCGGGAAAATTATAATTCCCCAGTGAACCGGGGCTATAAAAATATTTATTCGAATACCTTGCCAGCCCGTCAAAATAGTCGTTAAGCGAATTTAAAACAAACGGCTTTTTATCACCAAGTCGCGCCTTAAATTGCTCGTCTGGATTATTCGAGTCATACCGCCCTGTATATTTTTCATACTCACTCCCGTTTATATGGCTGTCATTGCGCGTATGCTCCGGCACGCCCATGTCTTCCACCAAGTGCATAATATGCCCCAATGCTTCCATAGCCATTTCCTCATCGCCCTTGAGCCAGTACTTCAACGCCGCATCCCATGTGAAGTCGGTCACATTGCCATATCCATCAATCTTTTCCTTGTCGACTGATGTAAGCGAGGTGTCGCTCGTAAGCTTGTATTTCACTTCGCGCTGACTGACACTGTCATTCGCCCACTCCTTTGCCGACTCGCCCGTCAGCCCGCCATCATTCAACCCCTCGTTATTGATCGGATCATAAAAATGGTTCTGCGGGCGTGGCAGGTCATCCTCGTGCATCGAGCCGTCAATCATAAACCGTTGCAGGTCAGATGTGATTTTATTCTCCCCGGTGTTTTTGTTATACAGTTCAATCGCCTCCTTAGTCAGATACGCATGCGTATTTACTTGATATGCAACAGCTGGCTGGACACCAAAAAATACTGCAGCAATAAACGCAGCGGTTAAAACATAAGTCCGTATATTTTCCATACAGTGGAATATTTATTTTTGGTTATTTCTACAGTTAAATCAGACATTCCTTTTTTATTTAATGTATCAAAAACTGCAACATGTTCATCTGAACTCTTAGGCATAAATTCCGAATCCTCCAAATAGCCCAATAGTGTCTCAAATTCCCCCTGCTCACGGATTTCTTCCAGCCGCGCGATCAGCATATCCTGCCTCTCCTTCGGCTCAAACACAAAATACTTGCTCGCCTGGTCAATATCACCCTTTTCCAATGCAGCCGTAAACATTTCCAATGTTTCCTCCGGAGTGGTGCCGCCGTCTTTATCATTTTTAAGCCGCTCCTGCAAATCGGTCACGAGCTGCATATAATTCGCGGCACTCTCTTCTCGCGCCTTTTCCTCCTGCTTTTCCATATACTGCGCCACCATGGGAATGCCGATGATCCCCACCAGCATCAACGCAAAAAACCCACCAATGAACTTCCAGTAATGGCTTTTAATGGAACCCTCCTGCCCCGCACTCGCGACATGCAATCCGTTTTCCTTTAATATCTCCCCATCCTTTTCCAA
This sequence comes from Candidatus Wolfebacteria bacterium RIFOXYD12_FULL_48_21, assembly GCA_001793945.1. Lineage (GTDB taxonomy): Bacteria > Patescibacteriota > Minisyncoccia > UBA6257 > UBA9933 > UBA9933. Next base: position 253,895 of record MGIW01000003.1, on the reverse strand, counting down.
ATACTGCGCAATGATCTTTTCGTTCTGTTCTTCCATATATTTTTCCTGTCATACCGGCGAAAGCCGGTATCCGTTACCTTAATTAATTCTTTCTTCCCCCTAAATCTCTCGCATTGTCATTCCGAGCTGCCTCTCTTTGTCATACCGGCGGAAGCCGGTATCCAGTGTATTGTCACTTCGAGCATAAGCCTGTCCGCTCCACCAGCCGGCGGACGAAAGGCTCAGGATGACAATACAAGAACGCTGTCATTCCCGTCCGCCCGCCGGCAGAGGAATCCATTACCATCGACTATAAAATAAAAACGGGCGTCAAAGACCCCGCTCACAAGCGATAAGTTACATAAATAAATTGTTGTCGATCATCTTCTTCATCTGTCTGTTACAAAGTGAAAAATAGAAACGACGCAAGTGCATACAGTATACCACACTTTTATTTTACACGCACAAATTTTTACTTGTGGATAACTTTTTATTTTAATACTCCACACACATCCAAACACCCGCCTTATGTATAAATCAAATTAAATTGTTGTTATCTTTTGCGGTCGCAAAAGATAACAACAATTATCCTACAACCTTGAACATAAGGTAGATTGCACATTATGAAAAAAGTAGGGGTCCGTCATTAAACCCGATGGATCCGGTATCCTGAATGGAGAATACATGCACGAACGGTAAAAGTTCAAATTCATGCAATTGTCTAAAAAATTCTTCCGGCAGCTTCGCCTTGCCGATCCAAACGCTTTTTTGAAGCAAGGAAAAGCCAAGATTTTGAAGACTAAATCTGAGCCAATCGCGCTTCTTTTTATCTGGTTCGGGGACATCAAAAATAACTACCTTTAAACAATCATCTTCTTTCTTTATAAACTTTGAGATAGGGATGAACCTTGCTCCAAGCGCCCGCTTTTGCAAACGCAATAACCCTTTTTCAGTCAATCGCAATATTTTATTTTCTTTTTTCTCGATAAATCCCCTGCGTCGTAAATTAGCAATCAGACTGCAGGCACGTTGATATTGCCTACGCCTATATGCGCGCTCTGAACGCTCCTGAGCGGCTTTAAACTCATCAGGTGGCAACCAATCACTTCCCCGGCTACGAAGCTCGCTATAGGACGAAAACAGCACAGAAAAAATACCTCCGGTAGTGAGGTCTCCCAATTCTTCCAATGCACCAAGTATATCGTCGGTGTACATATGCGCGATAGAAATAAACTATATAAAATATACCATACTTTTTACATACATACATACACGATATTGCTACAAACTATGGGTGATATGCCACAACTGTTTGTTGTTATCTTTTGCGACCGCAAAAGATAACAACAAATCATTTAAAGCACATACTAAAAAGATTATATACTAATCTATCCGGCAGACTCCTCTACTTATATATGCCTCTTAAAAGAGGCGTGAGAGTTTGAGAAACAAAAACGCCACACATCGTGTGGCGTTTTTGAAAGTATTTTATTGATCCATGGCCATCATTTGCATGAGCCTGCCTACGCAGTCATGAAAATGTCTTGCGTCGGCCGTGGAGTTTTATTGTTCACTCGCACAAGGCGAATGAATACATGGGATTTGAATTGGTTTGTCGTGATTCCCCCTAAGAACTCTGGATACCGGTTTTCACCGGTATGACAATGCTACTCAAAGGCTTGCGTGAATCAGCGGACCAATAAGTTTTATTCTTCTGCCCTTTTCGGCAAAAGATACGAAGTTTTGTAGATTCCTGTTTTCACAGGAATGACACAGTTTATGGATTCCGGACTAAATCCGGAATGACACTCTGCATCGGTTTTGTCGGTTGCGCTCCCTTCTCAAACGAATTCGAGAAGGGAGGCTTCCGACTCACACACCTATTACAGGAGAGTGAGACCGATACAAGAATTTAGAATTACATTCCTCCTATGAGCCGCCGAAGCGGCTCATAGGAATTTGATATCCAAGTATTATACAAGGATATAATTAGCTAAAACGCATTAGATCTTAGATGTTACAGTAGCCAATGTCGGCTTTCCATCAACAAAGAGTCCTGTGATGGTGCTCGTAAGAGCAGCATCCGCATCTGCGTCATACCCAAGAGCAGACTCAGCAACGCTATACTTCAGGTTTCCGAGAACATCGGAGCTGAGCGTGTAGCTATCATTGTTAGTAGAAAGTGAATTGGTTTTTACTGTGATGTACCTAAACGATCCACCATTGATCGTTACATCTGCCGCACCTGCGCCAAATGCAAGAGTATGGTTCGTGGTAGAAGAAGCAGTTCCTCCAGAAACATCGCTATTCCCATCAGTTGAGTAATAGGCAATGAGTGTCGAGGTTGCAGATCCACCATCGTTAAGCGTTACGTCGGTCAATGTGATCGGCGCAGTTCCCATGTTCTCAACCTTGAATACACCAATGGTGATTCCAGATCCAGTTCCAAGTGTTACTGGAGCAAGCGGAGAAGTTCCGGTTACTACAACGCTAAACGGTGAGATATAGGTAATACCAGCAGCTGAAGGAGCGCCAGTAATGGTAAGCGTGGTTGAGGCGCTCGAAGCACCTTTTCCAGCGATGTCGGTCGTCGAAGAGGCGATCATGAAGCGGAATTTATCTCCCAGCTTCGCAGAACCCTGTGTTCCAACATCTGCCTTTACATAGATCGAAACTGGAGTACCAGGAACGATCGCATCAGCCAACAAGTTGTCGGTAGATGTCCACGTGTATGTTCCAGTGGCTCCACCAGTAACAGTCATCTGAGCTGCACTGTTGAATGGAGTTGCTTCCATTGCATTGTTACCAACCTTTCGGTACAAGCGGATGTTCGTAACATCGTTCGTTGCCAAAGTACCAGTAGCGGTAAGTGTCAATGTTGTAAGCTTTACCGGTTCCTTCTGGGCAGTCATTTGGAATGCCAAGTAGGTTCCGTCAACAGTTCCAACCTTTACCAACTGATCGATCGAAGGAGAAGCTCCTGCTCCAGAGATTGCTGAGAGTGTCAGCGATCCTGCACCGGCAATGGTCATCGCCTGTCCTGATCCAGTAAGGGTCGGGGCGGAGATGGAATTACCAGTATCCTTTCCAACTGCGATAATATCAGTTGCTGCAATTCCAATGTGGAACTTAGCAGTTCCAGTTGTTCCAGTTACAAGATCACCATGCAAGCTCAAGGTTACCGGAGTAGTCCGAGTGACGATGATTGGGTTGGTGAATGTGAATGTGGTTGATGCAGTGGTCGAAGCAGTGCTTGCTGAAGTCGTCAACTGTGTTGAACCCTGCCACATGGTGAGGTTCATGATGTTGGCGAGCGTAGCGGCTCCAGTGATGTTATCGCTGATGATAAGCTTAGTTACCTTTACATCTTCGCCGGAGTTTGAAGCATTAAGCTCAAAACGTGCGAATTCATAGTTGTTGGTAACTGGAACGATCGAAGCAGACACTGGCTGGGCCAAGTTGGTCACAGACAATGCGGCTGCCTTTACGGCAATTGCATTACCCTGAGTAGCAGCAACACCCGGATCAATAAGGTCATTAGTGATCACGCGCTTTGCTTCAGTCAAGTCAAGATATGTCTGATAAATATCAGTTCCGACAGCAGAAGTGCTGATGTTTCCTTCTACAGTGATCAAAGTAGTTGCACCTGCGTTCAAAGTCGGATAGGTCGACAATGTGATTGTCGTCGGAGCCGTGCTTGACGCAGAGATATCTGAAGCAGCTGCGCTATACACAACAGCTCCTCCTACCTTTACATACACTGAACCAGTCAATGCGGTTGTTACCTTGGTGATTGCCAAAGTGACCTTGCGCAACTCCATGTTCTCTCCAGCTGGCTTGGCATAATAAGTAGCCAAAACAACATTGTTAGCACCTGGGGTCGTTGCGCTTGTTGGAGAAGTTGAATCCTTACCGAAAGTGATGCTTCCCGAAGAAATAGTCACTTTGTTGTAGTTAGATGCATCTCCAACGGGGAAACTGGTGTCATTACCAGCGGCAGAGGCCAATACGCTTGCGCCAGTGCTTACGCCAGTCACGATCAAATCGTAGTTGTTGTACACTGCGAGCTGGATAGTTCGAGTGGCTCCATTTACGATCTTTGCGCGAACGGTGAAGTCCTTGGTCAATCCCTTATCGATAAGATACGGGGTTGCTGACAGGTCAAAGGTAACATACTGTCCCTTCGGCTGTGCCGTCGCCAAGAGTGTTCCATCCTGGGAAACGAGCTCAACATCCTTGTAGTCAGTGTCGGAAGCATTTCCGTAGTTATAGAGAGTCAACTTAGAAACCTTAACGGCTTCCTTGCTTGAATTCTCGATGATGCGGAATTTGGTGATTTCCTGCGCGCTTACAGAGTCAACATTAAGGCTGGCTCCGGTAGAGTTTATAGGAAGTACTCCAATCGTTGTGCTTGCAACCGATGAAGAACCATCCTGCAAGGTCATGGTGTTACCCATGATCGGGAAAGTTCCGTTTACGGTTCCATCAGCAACGATAGCAGATGCTGCTACGATACTAAACTGTGCAGTTCCTGAAGTGGCCGCATTGTTGAAGCGGATGGTCACCTTTTCGGTGGCTCCTGCTTTTACAACGATCGGTTCAGATACCATCGCGATGACGGCATCATTCTCGGCGGTCAATGAGGTGATCACGTTTCCATGACGTACTCCCATTGAATCAACAACGTCAACACCAGTAATGTTGCTGTTTGCAACCAAACCTGACTTTCGAACCGTGATGGAAGTTACCTTCACATCGGTTGAAGCTGCCTGGAGGGCAAGTTTCAAAGCGGGGTTGAAAGCGGTCTGAGAAGCAACAACTGCTGCTACTGGAGTATCAGACGCCAATGAAACGGTAAATGCACCTACTGCTGGGGTGGTCGGAGTGGTCGGAGTTCCCGGAGTGGTTGGGGTTGTACCCATCATTCCGTTAACCGAACCACGGGTGATTGCACCAAAGTAACCAACTGCCGGCGAAATGCCATTGGCAGCCTGGAACTTTGCCAACGCTGCTTTGGTCATGTTACCAAAGTAGTTAGTCGGAGTTGCGAGTACCAGGTGTCCCTTGGAAACAAGGAACTTCTGGAGCTCCATGACATCGGCGCCAGTCGACCCAACAGTGAGGTTGCGGGTAAACGTGTACGAAGTCATCATTGTCGTTGCCGGGGTTCCGGACAACTGAGCGTTGAGAGCATTGATCTGTGCCATCAAGGCAGTGATCTGAGCTTGCAACTCTTCAGTGGTCGCGGCTCCTGCCGGTGCTACTGCGGTTACCATCATGGCAACTGCAAGTACAACGATAGAAAGCTTTTTAAATACGTTGCTCATTTTAATTTTTATTTTCTTTTTCAGCGGCAACGAGATCTATCGGATATGAGATCCTGAAACAAGTTCAGGATGACAGGGGTCTTTTATAGTCGTTGTTCGCTTTTCGTTTTTCAGTAATTCTGAATGTTAATTTCAATTCGTGATAATTCGGTCTCAGAAAGTCATCGGCCCCATCAATCGACCAACAGCCGAACCGGTGTGAGGTAAGGTGGCGGTTTGATCAAGGGATAACTCTGATCTTTCTTCGCACTTATCGGATCGAAACCCAATAAGAACGCGAAAGCCTCGCAGAAGCGAGGCTAAGAAAGATTCCAAAAGAGAAACGCAAGGGTATAAAAATCCCTTGTGCTTTCCACATAAAATGCGGAACTTTAGAACCTTGGCTTAGCCTCACTCCAAGCCAGTTATATTTATTGTAAAGCATGCATGCACTTTGTCAACAACTGAGACCAAAAGTCGACCAGTATGCATCCATACTAAAGATAACGGCGCTATTCTTCATTTGTTACACGGATAAGAGGTATGAGATATGAGATATGAGATATGAGGAATAAAACAGCCCTTTGGGGCTGTTTTATTCGAATATTCTCTGCTCCCCTATTCGCACCTCTCATCTCGCACCTCTCACCTCGCATCTCTCATCTCGCACCTCTCATCTCACCCCTTCGCCCGATACGCCGATCCGGGTCCGGAAGAGCCTATGCGGTCTATGGAGCCGTTATCCACAAGCTTTTGCAGGTAGAAACGGATGGTCCGCTCACTGATCTCAGGGAAGCTTGCCGTGAGCTCTTTGGTAGTGGTCTGCCCAAGATCTTTTACCTTTTGCAAAATGACAAACTGCCATGATCCTGCCTGCACCGACGCGGTTGCCGAACTGACAGGGGTAAGCGGTTGCCGAACTATTGGAGCCTTTTGCATCGGTGCAGGAGTTAGCTGGGCCGGTCGAACAGCCGCCGAAAGCAATGCTTCTACGCTGCCGAATTGAGTATCCTTATCTTGCCGAAGGGTGGGGATGATAGGGGAAGCAGAAGTGGCAGAAGAAATTCTTGCCGAATCTCCAAGACCCGAATTCTGTTGCTGGTTATTAGTTATTGGTTGTAGGTTATTTGCATATGCCGTATTGGTAAAAATCTGCTCGAGCGAAGCTGTAATGTTCTTTTTGTTGTGCTGTTCGGCGACTTCAATCCTAAGCGCTTTGGTAAGATTGTCGAGTTCCCGATACAGGACATTTGCGTTCACCGGAGCTATTTGCCCAACCGACTCGGCCAGCCGGATCAACGAAGTAAGCTTGTCGATGCGGGGGAAATCGCCGTCTGCCACACTGTTTGCCACAGCGTGATCCGCAATCAAATCGACCGCAGCAGCTTCTACTTCTCCCCTTAATTTGGCTTGGGAGAACAATTCGGCGCATCGGAATACGGCCCATGATATTTCGTATGCCTGCGTCTTGATAAACTCGTAGTTACTGATCATGGTGGTATTGTATACGGCAGTTCGGCAATGTGTCAATCCTGCGCACGCAGGCTTGTTGATGAGAAAAATACACGGCTCTTTGTGTCACCCCGGCCCGTTCGACAGGCTCAGGGTAAAACTCCGGCCGGGGTCCATGCAGAATTATCCACTCACATCTTCTGGATTCCGGCATCCGCCGGAATGACAAAACGCAAGAGCAAAGCCATACGGCAAGCCGAATAGTTCGGCAAAGAAGCATTGCCGAATTCGGCAAACCTGCATAAACACTAAGGTTGCCGAATAAAAAGTGGCACCGATAAGTGCCACTATCACATATGATCACACTATCATTGCCGCGCTCCCCCATCTCCATTTTTAAGCAAAAGGAACATGGGTATGGCAATTGCCAACAATAGACCGGACCAGATCCATGCCACAGATATGGACCAATAGTTGGCAACAAACCCGCTACTCAACAGTCCAAAGAAAGCACCTACATGCAAGATCATCGAGTCAAACGACAAGATGGTTGCGCGGGTTGAGCTCGGGATGCGCGCGTTGGTGTATGCCCGCTTAAGTGGCCCCATGGCGCCGCGGCCGATCTCATGCACAAAGAATGCGCCAAGCATCGGCACGACCGACGAGAACAAGCCGGCGCCAATAATGCCCACCGCAGTCACGCACTGTGACATCACGATAGCCCGCCGGCCCGTGCCATAGCGCGAAGCAAACAGCGAAGAAAGACGACCACCAAGCATAAGGCAGCCCGATACGCCTACGAACACCCATCCAAGATGTTGCGTGTCGAATGAGCAATCATTCGCGAGCCGGACCTGCCATTGCATGTTCATACCCTGGCAACACATAGATACAACACTGCCAAATAGCACCACATACAGAATGCCCTTGTGTCGCACGCCGTAGTCAATGCTATCCCGCGCGACCTGTCGCATTGACTCGAACCCCGATACGGGGCGCCGGGGCGCGAGTGGCGTTTCTTGCATCGCATGCGCGGCCCACAGGCCAACCAGCCAAATGGCGACAGCTGCAACGATCCACGGCAACGCAAGGTCATACCCCGCAAGATACCCGCCGGTAAAAGCACCGACAACGATACCAGTCTCGCACGCATATCGCTCTTTGCGAAATAATGCGTGCAGGCTCCCCCGAAACCCCGTCAGCCGCATTGAATCCACGATCCACGCTTCCATGGATCCCGAATGCAACGCCGTACCCAGCGCGGCAAGTAACTCGGCAACTATGCACATCCAAAACGAATCAGCGATCCAATAGGTAGCCATGGAAAGTCCGAGCACGAAACAGCCGGCGACGAACGAACGCTTGCGCCCAAACAGGTCGGCATATGCGCCCGTAGGGATTTCCAGTAAAAACACGGAAACCATAAACACGCAGTTGACCACATTGATCTGCAACAGATCCAATCCTTTGCTCATCAGATAAAGTGAATAAGTGGAAAAGAAAAATGCATGCCCCATGCTAAACGCAAACGAAAGGGAGAGATACAGCCATACCAACCTACGCACCCGCCTTCTTAGCTCGATCTGTTTCATGGTCATCCTCCTGATATTGAGTTGTTAAGGTCCACCCGGACAGAAAACAAAAAATCTCGGCTTTCTATCTGGCCGAGATCATCTTCAGGTAATACAGGTATGTACTATATAGGAAGAAAGTGTGTGGGGCACCGAAATGCACGACCTTGGCCAAACAATAAGCAAAAAACAGGGTCTTTTGAAAAGACGCAAATATTCTGGATATTCTTAAGCACATAGGTTTGACGCATAGTACGGTGTTCCATAGTGATATTCTTTATATTGACTATAACGAGAAACCGAGCAAACAGTTACATAGACTTCCTGCCATTTTGACAAATAGGCAAATTCCCCTATAATAAGACCATTGTTCAAAATGCCCAGGTGGTGGAATGGTATACACGATAGATTCAAAACCTATTGGCGAAAGCCGTGGAGGTTCGAGTCCTCTCCTGGGCACACATAATGAAACGATCCGCATTGCGGGTCGTTTTATGATACTACTATAATATCTTACTTATGAACTCTGGATCCCGTTGTTCAACGGGATGACAATGCTGTAAAATAAGCCCCCGTGTCATACCGGCGAAAGCCGGTATCCAGAGTTCTATAGGGAATCGTATAAATCAATCCACGCAGGGTTCTCTTTTTCAACCAGCTCGATCTTCCATTGCCGTTTCCATTCCTTTAACCTCTTTTCTCTTTCTATCGCACTTCGCACATCAGATGTCTGCTCAAAATACACAAGTTGATTAACTTTATACGCCTTCGTAAACCCTTCAATTAGGCCTACCTTATGTTCAAATACCCTTCTTTTTAGATCATTCGTAATGCCAATATACAAAGTTCCGTTTCGCTGGCTGGCCAATATATACACATAATACAGTTTCATTATATTTATTTTACCAAATCAAAGGACTAAATATAAAAGCCATGGATCCCGTGTCGTAGCACGGGATGACACACCCAGCTTCTCTTTTGACTCCGCACACTCTGATACAATCGGAGTATGAAAAAATCAAAAAAAAGAAACCGCAATTCTCACAAAGTGAACGCGATGAGTTGTCAATCCTGAGAAAGAAAGGGTATCCATTTCGTGATATTGCAAAAGCACTTGGACGAAGTTTCTCCGCCCTGTGCACCGAAGTGAATCGCAACAAAACAAAAAACGGATACGATCCGGGCGTAGCCCAGCAAAAGGCGATCCTTCGCAGAAGGAATAGCAAGTTTCAGGGAATGAAAATCGTAGAACATCCGGCACTCCAAACATTTGTAGAAGAAAAATTGTATGACGATCAATCACCCGCCAACATAGCGGGGAGGATACAAAAACACGAGCATCAACTTCCGTATGTATCTAGGGAAAGCATCTACCGATACATCGATACAGTCTACGGCAGAAACATCGAGCGATACCGCAATGGCAGGCGTCGCAAGCGCGGAAAGCATAGGAGAACGAGGCTCCTCAAACTGGACGGGCGCACTTTCATCGACAAAAGGCCCATTTCCATTGGGAAACGGGCCCGCATCGGCGATTCCGAGGCGGATTTCATCGTCTCAGGAAGGAGCGGCAAGGGCATCCTACTGGTCGTGATCGACAGAAAATCAAGAACCCCTTTTGTGGAACAGATTATTGATGTTACGATTGAGAACGTACACAAAGCGTTCCTGCGGATCAAGAAGCGATACCCCGAGCTCCGCACCATCACCACAGACAACGATATCCTGCTACGGAAGCACAAAGAGTTGGAAATCTTACTTGGCGTGAACATATATTTTTGTCATCCGTATCACTCATGGGAAAAGGGATCAGTGGAGCACGTCAATGGCATCATCAGAAAAGATATTCCCAAAGGGAGTGACATATCAAACTATTCAAAGAAATTCATTCGTTCCATCGAGAAGAAGCTGCAAAGGGCATACATGGAGTGTCTCGATTACAAAACACCTTATGAAGTACTCACGGAATACAGAAAACAAAAAAGACGCGGGAGCGTCAAGAGAGAATGATCAATATGGGGTGTGCGAAGTGAGACCTGGCGGCGGGACATCTCCCCGCACAATATTATGCCATGGATCCCGTGTCAGAGCACGGGATGACACCCTCTCCGATCGAAATCTATACAATTCTGCGGATGCAAAAATACACCATCCGCATATCCAAACAAACGCAGGAATTTATCGATTTGATCGGGATCTGTAAAAATTGAAGCATTCATAGCCCCTATTAAAATCTGCTCATTAAGGGATTTTAACGGGTACTCCTCGCAAGGTATTGACATATCTACCCAAAAGTGCTATTTATTAAACAGCATTTTAACTTAAGTAGTTTAATCCTTTCTGAAGAGGCGTGAAAATGGAATCATTCGAAGAACTGAAGCGGAAAGCAAAGGAGCAACTCGAAAAAAAGGACAACAACTCCCCCGACACCCCGATGCTTCGTGGAATCGGCTACGCCCTGCTCGCACTCGCGGTCACAATCAAAAATAACCAGAAGTAAAGGAGGTGTATCATGCTGTTTCTTTGGATCGCGATCTTTCCGGCGGTACTTGCTGTATTGTTTTATGCAATATACCGTGTATTCAAAAACGATGGAGTAGAAACGGCATACGACGCAGGGGCTTCCGTCTTTACGGTAATTGCCATTATTATCGTCGCATTGGGATTTCTTGTCTCCAGTGGCAGCTGGTATGCCCAAATCGATAATTTCGAGAACATCAAGAAGTTCGAGAAAATTGAAGCCATCAACCGGACGAAAGCCGAGGCTCTGACCGCTGAGTTCACAAGACACTTAGCGGAAACATATCCGAAGCACGAGAAGGATATCTTCGGCAAAATCAGCCCGGAACAAGCAGCTCTGTACCTCGTAAAGTACCCCGAACTCAAGGCATCGGAAACATTGATGAATCTCGTTGAGCGCATCAATGAGCTCCAGTCTGCCGTGTATGACCAACGGGTCGCAACGGAGGAAGCGCTTCAGCGCACTCGCGTCCGCCTGAGGAATCCATGGTTGTTCCGATTCATGATCCCTAAGGAATAACTACCTCCTGCGCATAGCGCACCACAGCCCCTAAGTTCGCTTAGGGGCTGTTTTTTTATCCGAACTTATTGCAATGTTATTTTTTTTGCTTTGATCGGTTTGCCGAAAAACTTGCTCCCCAGCGCGGAAAACGCATCAGTCAGGTCGGTGGAATAAAACACCCGCTCCCCTCCCTTACTGAGCTTTCGTTCTATTTCCGGGTGGCGAGTAAGATAGGCCTTTAACTTTTTCGGAACGATGGTCGCTTCCGAAACCACACGCACGCCCGGCCCCATGGCGCGCCTGATCTGCCGCTCCAATATGCCGTAATGGGTGCACCCCAAAATGAGCGTATCCACACCACTGCGGCGTAACGGCTTAAGATATGCTTCCAATATAAGCACTGCGGCCGGCGATTGATACTCCCCCGCCTCCACAAGCGGCACCAACAGCGGGCACGCCTGCTGGGCTACCCGTATGGTCGGGTCTATTTTTACAAGTTCCCGTACAAAGGCACCCGAACGCACCGTTCCTGCCGTGGCCATAACACCAACCTTTCGGTTGGCTGTTTTTGCCGCCGCCTCTTCGGCCGCGGGTATCAACACGCCCAACACCCGCTTATTGGGATAGTGCTTCGGCATATATTCCTGCTGGATTCTGCGCAATGCATCACTGGAGGCGGTATTGCACGCCAGTACGACCAATTCACACCCGTTTGCGAACATAAAATCAACCGCCTGCCGCGTAAATGCATACACGGTATCGGCCGAACGAGCGCCATAGGGAGTGCGCGCCGTGTCCCCTACATAGAGATAGTCATATGCGGGCAACGCCTTTACGATGCCCCGCAAAACATTGATCCCACCAAAACCGGAATCAAACACCCCGATGTATGCTTTTTTCTTCTTTGCCATTTCCACACAGTCTACCATGGACTGTTTTCCCAAACAACGAAATAACTGGATTCCGGCTCGGAGGCCGGAATGACAATACGGGGCAACCTACGACCTATACTGAAAATGTAACGATGTCAGACATCGTTACATTGCCTGATAAAAAACGCATGCCATGCGGTTGAAGGAGGATGAAGAAAACCCTCCTCCCGATGCCGCACGGCATGCGTTTTTTGAATTTTTACCTCATATCTCATATCTCATATCTCATATCTCATATCTCATATCTCATATCTCATACCTCATATCTCATATCTCATATCTCATACCTCATACCTCATACCTCTCATCTCTCATTTCTTACTCAAACCTTACTTTCACCTTTTTTGTCTTTTGCTTGTTCACCTTGGGCAAAACGATGCGCAACACACCATTTTTAAATGTGGCAGTCGCATGATCAGGGTCTATTTCTTGCGGAAGAATGACCGAGCGGGAAAACTTACCCCAATAGCACTCCTGATAGAGAAAATCGCCTTCTTCTATTTTTTCATGCTGTTCGCGCTTGCCGCGAATGGCGACCGATTCGGGAGATATTTCAAGATCAAGGTCGTCGATACCCACACCCGCAACCGGAGCTTCGATGATAATATCATTTCCAGATTGGTATACATCAATGGCAAGCTGGCCTTCACCTTCGTCGAACTCGCCTTCCATTTTTTGCTCTTCTACTTCATCGTCTTGCACTGCGCTTACCGCCGCAACCTTTGCCAATTTCGGCTCAAATTCCTCCTGTACGGATGCCCCCGCCAGCTTCTCGAAGAATTTTTTGGTATCGTTGTTCATAATGTAATGGTATCATTTTTCTTTAATTTCTCAAAGTCATAGAATACAAAAAATGAGGCAAGCATCAGAACTCCGATGGAATATATAAACCCATTTTCGAAAACGACGATGAAATAATTAAAGACGGTATGCAACAGCGTGGCCATAAAAAGACCCCATAGCAGATAGATAGGCGTAAGCTTGCGCACAATCCCCTGCGCCCAATAATACCCCATGGCGGATGAGCTGAGTGCGTGCAACAGCGTGGCCCCCAAAAATCGGAACATAAGTGATCCGACGGTGATCGCGGCAAAGCCGTTTTCAAATGCCACAGCGATGTTTTCCACCGCAGCGAGCCCCATGGCGGCGGTCATCATATAGATCATGGCGTCAATCGGCTCATCAAAGTGCCTACTTCTCCGAATGACAAGGTACGCCGCCAAAAACTTTACCAACTCCTCTATGCCCGCAAATATGGATAAATAAGCGAGCGACTCGGAAAACACGCCATAGATCAACAATTGACCACTTGCCCAAAGTTGCAAGAAATAGGCGCCCAGCGCGGCAAAAACTCCCGTAATAAAGACCAAGAAGATCATCTTCCGAGGCTCGGGATGAATGTCTTCCTGTAAAAAGAAGCTGAGCCAAATAAAACTGGGAAGTAAGCCAAGAAGCAGGACAAGGAAATTCATGTGTTTAGTATACCAAAAATGTCGCGCAATGCGCGACATTTTCAAGAAACGCCACTCCTTAGAAATTAATAATTAGAAATTTCCTCCTCTTGTCTCTTATTTCTGCCCACGGCATTGTCATTCCGAGCGTATCCGCCAGCAGGCGGAGGAGCCGAGGAATCTGTTTATTACTGCGGATCCCTCGATTCCATTTCGCTTCGCTGCATTGCACTCGGGATGACAATTCTGTTTTCACTGGAATCCCGTATTCTATTTAGAAATTAGAAATTCCCCCTTACCTCAAACTTCATATCTCGTATCTCTAATCTCTCACTCCCCCCTCTTTTCCTTACCTCTCATCTCTCACCTCACATCTCCCATCTCTGCCCACCCCCTATACCCTTTACAACTCCATATACCCCTTGATGATATACTCCTTCATCATGGCCTCCATTTCATCTTGCCCAAAATATTCAAGGAATATTTTGTTCCACATGGATTCCTGGTGGTGGTACAGATATTTGACCATTTCTTTTTGCTGGACGAGCGCCATGGCGGTGTCGACCAAGTTAAAGCTCACGAGTACATCGATGCCGGCATCGCTTTTGAAATAATCGCCAACCCAGTTCAAGTTCTTCCAAAAGGCAAGGTCGGTAGAAAATCCGTCGATCGATCGGGCAACGACCATAAGCAAATGCTCGGCCTTTTCCCAATGCAATGCTTCCGGATTGATATGCGGCGTAAACAATCGCCAATCAAACTCATCATCTTTCGCAAGGTAGCGCTGTACGACCATCCACGGCATCTTTCCTCCATCTGCAGCAGGCTGCACATCAAGCACATCGCCACGCAACAGGGATTTAAGATTCTCCACGAATGTTTCCGGCATATTGGAAAACTTTCGGATGATATCGGAATAGAACGGGATCTCGTTGAAATAGTGCAATAGCAACGCAAGGTTGCGCAATGTTTCGCCGGAGATCTCAAGAGGCAATGGGATCACATAGATAATACCCATTTCCTTTAAGTGGCTGATGTTGTGGTACTTCTTTTTCATGAAGCCCTCTGCAAGCGTCCCCCACTTTTTTGCCAAAGCAATCGGCGTAATGGCGCGTTCTTCGAAATCGTCAGGGGTTACCGTATCGTATTGTTTGAAAAACACGGTATTGAGCCATTCCCCGCCCTGCAAAAAACGCAACGAACAATAGATCTCCATGAGATCTTCGTTTTCAAGCAATTGGTCTACATTGTCGTAGCCAAGTGCCTCGATGACCTTTGTCGGCGGTTCGTTCCGCAAAAACTCGATGGCCTTTTCCTTCTTCAAGAAAAATCCGGTTGGCGGCTTGATTGCCGCAACAACGGTATCAAGTACGCGCTGCCAATCGGCGGGCTCAGTGACCTGTGGCCTCCCGAGTGCTTCATAAAATGAAGCATCATCAGCCTCGATCTTGCTTATCAATGCGTCGTATATTTCTTTTGCAGATGCATCACGCGTCAATCCGAGAATGTTCAGCCTGCCTTGTATGGCCGTCCAGTTCTCTTCCATGATCTTGTCCAGCACGCCGACCTTTCCCGTCAATGCGGAAAGTCGCTCCTCTGCCACCCGTATCGTATCTTGGTCTGTTCGCAATATTTTTGCGATCTTTTCGTATGATTTCATAATAGTTTTATTATACAGGAATAGGCGAATATTGGCCAAGCGTCACAATTTGTCATTCCGAGCGAAGCGGTACTCCGCGAAGCCGAGGAATCTGTAACAGATCCCTCAATTTCTCCGCCGACTGGCGGATTCACTCGGGATGACAACTTGAGATAGAGCGCCAAAGGGGCGCCCGCAAGCGGACGCCCCTTTCTTAATTCATATCTCTCATCTCCAACCTCTCATCTCTACCCCCCTCTTTTTCCTCACCTCCAACCTCTCATCTCTCATCTCTCGCCTCCCATCTCGCATCCCCCCTCATCCTCGCATTGTCATTCCCGTCCGCCCACTATCGGAGGTATCCAGCATTTTATTTAGAAATTCTCCCCATACCGTATACCTTATACTTTATACTTTATACCCTCCTCCTCGCATCCCGTTATTGGTCATTAGTTATCCTTCCTATCTCCACAATGCGGGCAGAACGGCATGCCGATAAAGCGTTCCTTGCCGCATTTTGAACACGCCTCACGAATATGCGCTCCACAATTCGGACAATATTCGGCAGACAGGTCAAGATTGGTCTGACATTGCGGGCACTGCTTTGCACGAAACCGACGAATAGTCACGCGCCGCGGATCAAATACTTTCTTTTGCAGGAAGTACACCGCTCCGCCAAATATGGCGAACGATAGGAACATTCCAAAATAGAACAACAGCGAACGAAACAGGTCATACATGCTGAACCACTCGATCAACACATTTAGTATCCTTTCAAGAAACAGGCCCCAAAACCAGAAGAGGATGGTCTTTAGCAATAATATACCAAGCACCGCAACAATCGCGGTTACAATAATGGTATACGGACTGTTCTTGCGGTGCAGCTCGAGATATTTGCGCAAGGCAAGGTAAAAGAACGGGATGAGCAACAAGAACTGCAACAGAAATACCTGGAACTCATACCAGCGCAGCGCGCGCTCATGCGCCTTGAACACCGGTTTATATGCCGCGGTCAACTGATCATCAATTGATTTGATGGAATCTCTGACCGAGTTGAGCTGTGTTTCCAATTCCCCTTGCCACTGCAACAATTCGCCCTCCTGAGCGCGTAGCGCCGTGATAGAGCTTTGCACCGGTTGCGTGGGAAACAACGGCTTTTCAACTTCTGCCATTTCTTCCTGCAGGCCCACGCTATATTCGCCGGTAATGCGCCCGATCTGATATTGCACATCGCGCAGGCTCGGCAATACAGTATCGCGCAATTGCAAATAGGCAGGACTGACCTGGATCTCAAGTATGGAACGCTGCTGCAATAGAGGAGCAATACCGCCCTCGGTTTCATATGAGCTCAGCCGCCCAAGACATTCGGCCGTCGTATAAGAAGCAAAGGCGAACTCATCAAGAGTTGCTTCATGGGCGTATCGGCTCAGATAGGCCGGCGAGGCGACAGTGCTTCCCCTCTCCTGATAGCGATAGGCGCATGAAGAGAGGCTTTTTGGTTCGTTCGGAATATTGCTAATATCTTCCATGGCAAAGATGCCGAAATACAATCCGGCAACAAACATGAGCAGCAATAAAATGATACCGGTCACCGGAGTGCGCCGTTCTGTTTCTTCATACCCCGGCGTCGTGCGGGATATTTCTTCTGTAGTTTTTTTAAATGGGTTAAACATGATTTTTATTTATTTAAATCGTCTTTATGCGTATTTGTCATTCCGAGTGAAGAAGTACTCTTCGGAGTCGAGGAATCTGCTTTATATACTGCAGATCCCTCGGTTTCATTCCGCTTCGCTTCATTTCACTCGGGATGACAATACATATCAGTCGTGCTCCGCCTTGATCTTCCCCCACAAGGTGCGCAGCTCCCGAACCGCCTGCTTTGCCTGATCCTTGTTTGGCGGCATGCCGTGCCATGCGTAATCATTTTCCATAAAACTGACACCTTTGCCCGGAATGGTGTGAGCGATGATGACCGTTGGCCGCTCATGGATGGCCTGCGCTTCGACGACTGCGCCGGCAATGGCAAGAAAGTTATGCCCGCTTACATCGATCACATGCCAATTAAACGCTTCGTATTTTTGGCGCAACGGTTCAAGCGGCATAACATCTTCGGTAAACCCGTCTATTTGAATGTTGTTACGGTCGATGATCGCCGTAATGTTGCTCAAGCGATGCTTCCCCGCATAGAGAATAGCCTCCCATGTATTTCCTTCGTTGTGTTCACCATCGGACATCATGCAGTAGATGCGGTGCTTTTTCCCGTCGAGCTTCGCCGCATGCGCCATGCCGATAGCCTGCGACAACCCGGACCCGAGCGGGCCGGAAGTCGTTTCCACGCCCGGCAACGATTCACGATGTGGATGCCCCTGCAAACGGGAGCCGAGCTTGCGCAATGTCTTAAGCTCATCAACCGGAAAATAGCCCGCATGCGCCAGTGTGGCATACAGCACAGGGCAAATATGCCCGTTCGACAATACTACGCGATCCCGGTCGCCCCAATGCGGATTTTTAGGATCATGGTTGATCAAATGAAAATACAATGCGGTAAAAATATCCGCCATGCCAAGCGAGCCGGCGCTATGTCCGGAACCCGCCTCTTCAAGCATGCCGATGATATCCCGCCGAATCGTGTTTGCCGTCTCTTCCAACAATTTCAACTTCCGTGCATGTAATTGCTCCATAAGATAAGTATAGCAGAAACATGAGATTGGAGGTAAGAGGTGGGAGTATTTCAAAAATAGATACATTCCGCTTGCTTTCCAAGCGTAATTTAGCTCTGCACTGGGAATACTAAAAGGGAATCGAATTTTCGATTCCCTCTTTACTCATACCTCTAACCTCACATCTCGCTCTCTGTTATTGTCCTTTTTTCTCGATCTCGATCGGAGTTTTTATTTTCATAAACCCAGGAAACCGAAACGGAATGTTGATGGTAGCCTTCGGAAACACGAGATCGGGGACCATAAGCAACAATAATGCGCTGAAGAACGAAAGGACGCTCGCAAGAATGAATACGATATCGAACCCAAATGCATTGGCAAGTCCGCCGCCAACGAATGCCGCAATACCAGATGCCAGCCCGATGGTGGTACTATCAAGCGACCAATCGAATGCGTAATGTTCCTTGTCCAAGTGCCGCGAGAAAATGCCCGCCCATGCCGGCGCATACAAGCCGAACGACAAACCCTGTAAAAACGCGACCAAATACAGCGACGCAATATCTTCGACAAGTAAATATGCCAAAGCGGTAAAACCGGCGAGCAGTAATGCAAAAATGAGCGTATAAAAATCGTCCCGCTCCCCTTCGTGCCGATCAAGCGCAACGGCAACCGGAAGCTGTATGAGCGATTTAGTTATCCAGTAGGTAGCAACAACACCACCCACGGTAGCGACGGTCGCCCCGGAAATGGTCTGCACCAAAAAAATAGAGAAGATCGGACCGATCAAACCCCAACCACCCCACAGCATAAGATCAGACATGACGAAAAATTTAATGATACGGTTGATCTTGAGCCCGTTCACATCGATGTTTATTTTGATACGCATAGTTTAGATAATGATTAATTATGTTCCTCCGTTACAACAAACCGCACAGTGTCACCCTCCATAGTCAGGCGCAAATGGCTTCCCTGACTGATCTCATTTCGCAGAATCATCTCGGCGAGCTGGCTCTTGATGCGGTCGTTGATAACGGTGCGCAATGGCCGCGCGCCGAACACCGGATCATGCCCGATGCGCGCAAGATGTTGCACCACGGCATCATCGATATCAAGCGCAATCCCTTGGTCTTGCCCCACCATTTTAGCGAACTTCTTCATCTGCATGCGCGCGATGGCGATAGTATCGTCAACGGAAAGATTTTTAAAAATGATAACATCGGAAAAACGGTTCAACAATTCCGGACGGAAATGGGTCGTAAGTTTTTTTTTGAACTCGTCTCGAATGTCTTCGATCGTGCGCCCGGCCTCGATGGAGTCTTTAATGAAGTCCGAGTTCGCATTCGATGTCGCAATGACGATCGTATTATGAAAGTCGACGACCCGCCCTACATTGTCGGTAATGCGTCCATCATCGAGCACCTGCAGGAACAGATTAAGCACATCGGGGTGCGCCTTTTCAAATTCATCGAGAAGAATAAGGCTATATGGCTTTTGAATGACCGCTTCCGTAAGCGTACCGCTCATCTTGCCGTCGGGCGTTCCGATAAACCGAAAAATGCTCTGCTTGTCCTGATATTCGGACATGTCAAAACGCAACAGCATTTGTTCGGAACCGAATTGCGTGGTCGCCAATATCTTGGCCAACTCGGTCTTGCCGACACCGGTCGGACCAACAAACAAAAAGGTAGCAATGGGTCCGCCCGATCGCGCAAGCCCACTGCGATATTGGCGCAATGCCCGCGCAACCGCGCCGACTGCAGGCTCCTGATCTACAAGATTTTTATGAATGATGTCTTCGAGATTGAGCAGCTTTTCAGCCTCTTCTTTGGTCGCCTTATGAATCGGTATGTTGACCTTGCGTTCGGCGACGGCGATGACCAATTCATCGGTAAGCATTTTTTCCCCCCTATGCGTGGCATCGGCAAGCGCTTCCTTGAGCAGGTCTTCCGCGCTTGAAGGCAGCATTTTTTGTTTGAAATATTTATGGGCTATGGAAACCGCCGCCTTGATCGCCTCAAAGCTGATCACGACCTTATATTGGCGCTCCATGATGATGCTTACATAGGTAAGCAATTTAATGGCCTCGTCTTCCGTAATCTCTTCGATGCGCACGGTCTCGAACGCACCCAAAAAATCGGTATGCGGTTCTATTTCCGATTTCATTTCCCGCGGATAGGTAGACCCGATAACCTGAAACGCATCACCTGCAATGGCGGGAAGCATCATATTTGCCACATTCATAAACCCTTCTCCCGAAGTCTTGAAAAGATTATGAATGTCGGGAATGTACAATATGATGTTTTTTGCACCAATCAATTCGGAAACAACGGCACTTACCCTGCCGGATATCTCTTCCGGTCCGGCACCCGAGACCAACTCACCGATGGAAAGCGAGACTAACCGCTTGTCAAAAAGCGCATCCGGAACTTTATCCTTTACGATATTGAATGCCAAGTGGCTAATGATCGTTTCCTTTCCGCTGCCCGGATCGCCCACCAGCATGACATTCTGCTTTGCGCCTCGCGAAAGAATATTGATCATCGTGCCGTATTCTTGCGCGTGTCCGATCAAAAACCCGACGCGCTGTTCACGCGCGAGATCGGTAAGGTCATCACTGTACATATCGAGCGTCGGCGTAGGCCGCGCGGTCCATGCACGATTCATAATGCGATGCCGCGGGCCCTTGCGCGCAAACCCACCCAATGTTGCAGGAATGACGCGCATCCATGCGAATCGTTGCCGATATCGACTAAAGATAAGGGCTTTTTGCAAATCGCCAACATCAAGCGAAAACAAGTAAAACACCCGTCGCACGGCGGCATCATCGATAGTGCCGAGCGCCGCGAAAAGATTGCTGGGTGCGATATGGCGAGTACCTTCGCCATATGCCTCGATAAACGCCATTTTAATAAGGAGCTCGATGCGCGCAAGCAATTCAGCATGGGAATACTGTTTGTCTTTTTTTGTATATTTGGCTATTTCTTCGTCAACCTTGTGTTCAAACTCTTCCGGCGATATTTCAAGGCGCCACAAGGCACCGCGAATGCCCGCATCGCGAAGCAATGCCTTCATGAAGTGCAGATAAAAATCACCGCCCGATATGCCCGTTCTATCCAAAGCGCGCACGATGATGCGAAAACTTTTAGGGAGCAAAAATTGGGCGACATTGACGCCCGCAACCTTGTCGGCGCTCAGCCTGTCGAGCTGGTAAGGGGGCGTATTGATGTGCAGCGCACGATCTACAAGCCATAGTGCGCACAATATACCAGCCCAACGAAGCCATTCAATATCCGAAGTAACCGCAAGAATGGTGCCAACGATAAACACGCCGTAAAACGAAAATGTTACCAAGCTCCACAAAAATCGAAGCGGTGCGGAAAATTCAAACCGCGGATCGATGAACACCAATTGATCGGGAGAAATAGAGGATTGTGCGCCGGGGGCGGTTTGGTTGGTCATAGGTTTTTCATATAAAGCAATGCGGCGGGAGTCTGCCCGGCGATGCGCAATAAAATATAGGGCAACACGCCAGCCCATGCCAAATAAATCGCCGATGCAAGCACAATGACTATTACATAGGTAATACCGCCGCCGATCAGCCGGATGGAGCGAAACAAAAAACCGAGCACATAACCAAAAATGTTCCGCTCCTGATACAATGGCTGGAACAAATTGCGCCATGTTACCTTTAACGCAATAGTCCTATCCATGTGCTCCAAACGGGCGATGATGAACCGGCTGTAGGATGTAAAGCTATCGACATACCAATGGCGTAAAAAATTCGCCATGCGATAAACAAACCGGTCGAAGAGATAGATAAGGAAGATATCCATGTAAATGACTAACAACTACTGACAGATAACTAATGACAGAATACGAAAAATATATTCCCTCTTTGGTATTTTGTTAAAAGTTATTTGTTATTAGTTATGCGTTATTGTAAGTATATCCGATTTCTACCCTCCGAACAAAAAAGACCTTATAAAGAGTCGGAGTGTCATTTTGTCATTCCGGGCCCGTTCGACGGGCTCAGGGCAAACTCCACGGTACTCCGCGGAGTCGAGGAATCTGCTTTATCTACTGCAGATCCCTCGTCCGCCAGCCCTGCCTGCCGGCAGGCAGGTGGCCGATCGGGATGACAATGCGGAAAAGTAACAAAAAAGATGCCACGCAAGTAGCATCTTTTTATAAGAAACATGTGTAATGTAAATTGTGCAGATTTTGATGGGATGCGAGGCGCGGGGAAATTGGAGAGGAAGCCGTATTATACATACGGTGACCGAACCAATGGGGCCCCGCAACAAAGCAACCCGCAAAATATGTGCAATTTATCAATTAGCCCTGTGTCTCCCTTTTCATCTTCTCAATCAGAGAAGTTGCATAATCCTTTCCGCCAAGGCCAAATGCGATGCCACCCGCAAGGGCGAGCATTGCAACGACTCCGGTGATAACCGTCTGAAGAACATATACGTTGATCCCAAGCTGCATCAAAGCAGTAATAAGACCAAAAACAACGACAGTCCACCAAACGAATGATCCGAGAAAGTTGGCTGCGCTCAATTTTGCGCTTGATACGGAAGCTTTGACCAATGACTTGGAAAACTTCGCAACTACCAAGGTCGCAAGCATGATCAATGCAGCGGCAACGATATTCGGAACATACAACAATACTTGTTTCAAGAAATCAGAAAAGACATCAAGACCCAAGATGCCGGAAACGGCAAGAATGGCAACAACTGCGAAGAACCAGTAAACAACGCGACCCAGGAAGCGTCCTGAATCAAGGCGCACATCGCCGCGCTCAACATATTGAGCAACGCCGAGCTTCTTCAACAATTCATCCAACTTGACCGCCTTGATGATCTGCTCGACGACCGATCCGAAAACGGATGCGATGACCAAACCGATGATCAAAACGATGAGCGCTCCGAGAAACTTAGGCACGAATGCCATTACTCCAAGCCACACGCTTGCCAGCGAACCGTAAAGCGTGCTTGTTAGGTTTTGTACGAACATTTGTTTGCTATCATTCTCCATTTAAAAATGAAAAATGACACTTTATGTTTTTCGACCTTTCAGGTGCTACAAGTATAGCAAAAATCGATATACGCGCATAGGGACCGTAAGGCCGTTATAGATGTATCTACTTTTTGTGGTATACTATGGGCAATGAAACTTCTATCTCGGGTCGTTTTTTCACTGTTTTCGAACCTGCTCGCGTTTATTGTGGCAAAAACATACATAACCGGCTTCATTATAACGGGCGAACTGAAGCAACTACTTATAGTAGTGGCGATATTTACAGCGATCAATATCCTGATCCGCCCCATTCTAAAGCTCCTCCTTGGCCCGGTCATCGTGCTTTCACTCGGACTGGGCTTGCTGGTCATCAACGCATTGATGCTGTATCTGCTTGATTATTTCTCGGAAAATGTTACCATACAAGGACTTGAGCCCCTCGCCTACGCGACGCTCATCATCGGCGCGGTCAATGTCATCATAAGCATGGCGGCCCGCAGAACATACGCCGAGTAATACGAACAGTAACCCCAGCTTAAAACGCTCGGATTTGAGTGAAGTGCGAGGCGCGGGAAAATCGATGAGTAAGCTGTACAGTAGTACTGCGACCGAATCGATAGGGCCCCGCAACAAAGTAATTCGCCGAATATGTGCGTTTTAAAAAATTATGAACTACATTTCCCTATCCCAAGTCATCCTTTCGCTCGTTCTCATCATCCTTATTTTGTTGCAGGAGCGCACATCGGGCCTTTCCGGCGCTTTTGGTGGCGGTTCGGAAAGCGGCGCATACCAGACCCGCCGCGGCTTTGAGCGCATCATCTTCGCAGCGACCATTGTTATTGCCATTGCGTTCGCAGCGTTGTCGCTTGTTACGCTCATTAAATAATTAATTTAACCGTACGCGTGCGACGCGATTTATCGCTGTTTACCGAATACGCAAGCAGTTGAGGGAGGATAAAGAGAGCCCTCCTCCCGATACCGCTTGCATATTCGGCATCAAGCGCGAGCGATCCAACTACCTTGTTACGCGCGATCATTAATCTTTTTCTTTCCTTCTCCCGCAAAGAGCGCATTGCGTTCATTGCGGCGTTTTTTGTTCTTGTCATATCGTCATTTCTATTGTTATCGAGCGTCATTCAGCAAAATACGATCCTATCTCCGGTGGAAGGCGGTGAATATGTAGAAGGCATCGTCGGTCAACCAACACTTATTAACCCATTGTTTGCCGAGAGCAATGCGGTTGATAGCGATCTGACCCAGCTTATATTCGCGGATATAGACGCCATATCGGAAAAGATCACGCTCGGCGCCGACAAGCGCTCGTTTGCCATCCGCATCAAAGGTGACATCACTTGGCATGATAACCGCCCCCTAACGACCGACGACATCATCTTCACGATCAAGCTCATTCAAGACCCCGCGGTCGCATCCCCGCTCGCCCCGCTATGGAAAGGCGTCCAAGTAGAACGAATCAGCGAACGCGAGCTAAGCATCACCACGCCGGCAACATATTCTTTCTTCGAAAATACACTCCTATCTTTACAGCCGATCCCAAAGCATATGTTCGAAAGCATCCCGGCGGCGAACATCCGCCTATCAGACTATAACAGGGAGCCGATGGGAAGCGGCCCCTATACATTTGAATCATTCGAAAAACGTCGAGACGGCTTCGTGACCCAAATGACGCTCAAACGAAACGGGCATTACTTTGGACCAAAAACATACATTAATACCATTATGGTTCGTTTTTACCAAAATGAACCGGACGCGGTAAAGGCGCTCAACGGCGGAGACATCGACGGCATGGCGATCGTTGAGCCGAAACATTTTGACAAGGTTTCCATACCATACCGGGCAAGAAAACTTGCACTGCCGCGCTATTACGCGGTATTCCCCAACCCGTACGCAAACGAAACGCTTCAGGCCGGGAGCGTACAAAAGGCGCTCTCGCTCGCCACGGACAACGCGGCCATTACCAAGGCGGTCTTCGGAGATAATGCCGTGGCCATCTCCAGCCCCATCCCGCCGTTCACCGAAGAAGTGCAAGGCATGCCGGAATATTCACTTGAGCGCGCAAATGCATGGCTCGAAGAAAACGGCTGGGCAATGACCAACTCGGGCGTAAGGCAAAAAGACGGCAAAAAGCTTGAATTCGTTCTGACGGTCTATCCGACACCGTTTCTGCAAGAGACCGCAAAACTGTTACAGGAACAATGGAAAGCGGCCGGCATCGATATTCGAATCCACAATGCATCCATGGCGGACTTCAGCACCGCAGTCATCAAGCCCCGCGACTATGAACTGTTGCTGTTCGGAAATACCTATGGAAAAAATCTTGATCCGTTCTCGTTTTGGGATTCAAGCCAGAAGCTCGACCCGGGCTTAAACCTTGCGATCTATGGCAACAAGGATGTAGACAAGCTCATCGATTACATTCGCACGGATTTTGATGCGAGCAGCCGCGAAAATGGACTCGATCAAATGCGCGATATCATCATCCAAGACAAGCCGGCAGTATTTCTCTATTCCCCGTACTATCTGTATGTAAGCAATAAATCACTGAAAGGCTTCGAGACCACTACACTTTCGGTACCCAGCGATCGCTTTGGTATGATAGATACATGGTTTATTAAAACGGTAAGAACGCTAAAGAAATAATTTTAAATTTATAATTCGAAATTTAAAGAACCCCTCTGTATTTTTTAAATTATAAACTTTAAATTATAAATTATTTATGCTTACCTTAAAAAAACAAAGCGGTCTGCAACTTGCATTTGATGACGATGCGATCACGCTCGGGAAGGGCGTCGTTTCCGAACCCGTGCATGCGCGCACGCTCGAAGATGCGCGTCCGTATCTTATGGACAAGCACGCAACGGCGCGCAGAAAGAACCTTTACTTGATGTATCGGGACATGCATCGCGAACAAGATGAAAGCATTTTTAGGAAATATCATATTCGCTACGACATCACCGTTCTTTTCCCCGGAACGCTCGGTGGAAAGAAAGGCGAATACATACGCACCATAGGACACACGCATCCGGCTGCGGAAATATACGAAGTGCTCGCCGGAGAGGCCATGTTTGTAGTGCAACAAATAGGAGCAAAGCAAAATGATGTTTTTTATATTGCCGCCACGAAGAACGAAAAGGTTCTCATCCCCTCGGGCTATGGGCATATCACCATAAATGTAGGGACTGAGCCTTTAATTCTCGCGGACCTTTTTTCTGATTCGATCAAATCGAATTACTCGTTCTTCAAAAAACGCCGCGGTGCTGCATTTTGGGTATTACTTTCTCCATGGGAAGCGGAGGGGATAACGCTTGCGGAAAACAAGGCGCATAAAGACGCGGGGGAAGTTGCACTCGGCACACCTGCCGATCTTTCGAAGCTTGGGTTTCCAAAAAAGACCCCTCTCTATACCCTTTTTACGGAAGATCCGACCCGCTTCGACATCTTGACCAACCCCAAAAAAGAAGTGATTGCCACAAAGAAAACACCTCTTTTTACCGTCAATTGGAAGGGAAAACTTGCATAATAGAGAGAAAGTAGGTATTATAAGTCATTAATTCGATACCTATTGGGCATTTTGTTATTAGTCATAGGTTATCGGTCATTAGTTATTATGCCGAGGTGGCGAAATTGGTAGACGCACTAGATTCAGGTTCTAGCGCTGGCAACAGTGTGGAGGTTCGAGTCCTCTCCTCGGCACATCTTTTAGCAGTGTTACACAAGAGAGTTGTGGCACTATCAAAGAAACATATCGATTGGCACATGGTCAGCCGATCAAAACATACCCGTACAAACGGAGTATCGAATAAAATACCTTTATGTTCCTTTTTGTGGGACATGTAAGTGTTTTACAGTAATGCATTCCATTTCGGGTTGGACGAAGTACCACTCAATCCGCGTCTCCATAGACTTAGTGGCGTTTAAATACGCAAGGCTATAGGGTAGTTCCCCAACCCGACATGGCATGCATGACAGATCAAAAAACAAAGTAACTTAAAATAAAAACAAATGGAAAACAAACAAAACACACAAGGACAGGGTTCATCCCCACGTCCGGAGCGCTCGCGCAGACCAGCATTCCGCTCGCGCGGAGCCCAGTCAAGCGGCGTCCCTAAGACACACAACATAGGTCAACAACCGGCAAAACCGGCTCGTCCAGAAGCCCCTCGTCCAACGGGAGCTCCCCTCGCACGACCCGCCGCGCGTCCGCATCAAGGGCCGCGAACAGATCGCCCATATCAGGGCGGAGA
>MGIW01000003.1:57445-226594 GCA_001793945.1 Candidatus Wolfebacteria bacterium RIFOXYD12_FULL_48_21 | reverse complement strand
CTGCCGGTAACGACCGATCAACCGCTCAAGCCCGAACGCCCGATGGGAACCGTACTGCGCGCAGAGCACGGAAAGCGCGCCGGCTTCCGCGAATCCGCAAAAGATATCGTTCGATTTTGCGGACTCGGAGGTCTTGAAGAAATTGGCAGAAACATGTCATTCTTTGAATACAAGGACGAGATCGTCATTTTTGATGCCGGTCTTGAATTTGCAGGCGAAGAAAATCCAGGAGTGGACTATATCATCCCGAACACGACCTATCTTGAGCAGAACAAGCACAAGATCCGCGGAATAGTAGTAACGCACGCGCACTATGATCACATCGGAGCCATTCCGCATATTATGGAAAAGCTTGGCAATCCGACCATTTACACGACTCCCCTCGCGCGGGAGATCATCAAAAAGCGTCAGACTGATTATCCAAACACGCCACCGCTCGACATAGAAATCGTCAAAAATCGCGATGTCATCAAAGTATCGGACAACTTCACGCTCGAGTTCTTCAACATCATTCATAGCATTCCGGATTCCATAAGCATCATGCTTAAAACGCCGGTGGGTAATTTTGTGTACGCAACCGATGTAAAGGTAGAGTACGATGCAAAAGGCGTTGAATATGGATTGGACGAGTTCAGGCGCGTAGGCGAACAGGGTATTCATGGACTTTTTCTTGAAAGCACCAACGCGGAAGTTCCGGGCAAATCACTGTCCAGTGAATTGATCATGGACAATATAGAGGATATTTTCCTGAAAACCAAAGGACGCATGGTCATCGCAATGTTTGCATCCATGCTTACCCGCGTAGGCGAGGTCATCACACTGGCGGAAAAACATGGCAAAAAGATCGCCTTTTCCGGACTGTCGATGAAAACAAATGTGCAGATCGCGCAGAACCTCGGCTACATAAAAATAAAACCGGGCACGATCATTCAGCTCGCCGACATACACAAGTACAAGGACGACCAGATCGTCATCTTGTCGACGGGCGCACAAGGCGAATCGAATGCGAGTTTGATGAAGATCGCCACGGGAGAAAACCGTTCGTTCCAAACAAGACCGGGAGACACGATCATGTTCTCGTCTTCGATCATTCCGGGTAACGAACGCGCCGTGCAAACACTCAAGGATTCACTCGCGCGCCAAGGAGCACACATCTACCACTCAAAAAATTCTGACATTTATTCAAGCGGCCACGCAACTGCGGACGAGTTGAAAGCAATCATCAAGGCGGTCAAGCCGAAGTATTATGTACCGATCCACGGTTATTACTTTATGCGTTCGACCAATGCGCTATTGGCGCAGGAATGCGGCGTACTGAAGGAAAACACGATCGTAGCGGACAACGGACTGGTCGTCGAATTTTCAAAGACCGGTTTCCAAGTGGATTTTGATCATCAACTCCCCGCCCACTATGTTATGGTGGACGGATTGGGAGTGGGCGATGTAGGAGAGATCGTCATGCGTGACCGCAAAATGCTTGCGGAAGAAGGCATGGTGGTCATCGTTGCCACGCTCGACAAAAAAACCGGTACGGTCATAAAAAGCCCAGACATCGTATCGCGCGGATTTATCTACTTGAAAGAGAATGTGAATATCGTGGAAGACATGCGCAAAAAGATCAAAGGCATCTTGGCGCAAATGCCGGCCCACAAAGAAGTGGAAATGGACTACCTGAAAGGCCTGATCCGTGACCAGATCGGCCAATTCCTGTATACTAAGACAAAGCGAAGGCCGATGATCCTTCCGGTAATAATCTATGTGTGATAATGAGAGGTATGAGGCGAGAGGTACGAGACACGAGAAACTCAAACGAAACCGCTAACTCACTTGCCTGTTATTTCTCACTTCCCATCTCCCACCTCCCATCTCTCACCTCCCATCTCCCCCATGTCCAAGCCAATCCTCTTTTCCGGCATGCAGCCGACCGGAAAACTTCATATCGGAAATTATTTCGGCGCACTGAAAAACTTCGTCGACCTGCAAAACTCGGGCAGATACCAATGCTATTTCTTTGTGGCCGACCTGCATTCGATCACAGCGGAGTTTGTTCCAAACCAAAAATACAGACAAACGCTCGATGTCGTGGCCGATTATCTCGCCGCGGGCATCAGCCCGGAAAAGTCCGTGATCTTTGTGCAGTCGCAAATTCCGGAACATGGCGAACTCACATGGATGCTCAACTGCATCACTCCGTTCGGCGAGTTGCGTCGCATGACCCAGTTCAAAGACAAGTCTCTGACGCAAAAGGAAAACATCAACATCGGCTTGTTCGATTACCCCGTACTGATGGCGGCAGATGTATTGCTTTACGATACGGATGTCGTGCCGGTCGGTGAAGATCAATTGCAGCATCTCGAACTTACCCGCACGATCGCCCGAAAATTCAACGCTCAATTCAAAAAGATCATGAAGGAGCCTGAACCACTTTTAACGGAGGTCCCCCGATTGATGAGCCTAAGCGATCCGCTTCGCAAAATGTCAAAATCGATGCCGGAAGGATGTTTGTTTCTCGACGATGAGCCCGAGGTCATCCGAGAAAAGATCAAACGCGCAGTAACCGATTCCGACGCGAAGGTCACCTATAACCCGACGAAAAAACCCGGCATCGCAAATCTTATACGAATCTATCGCGGGTTTGCAGGGCTTTCCATAAAAGAAATAGAGCGAAAGTACGCGGATGCAAACTATGGCATATTCAAGCGAGAACTTGCCGAAGTGGTGGTTGAAGGGCTTCGC
Organism: Candidatus Wolfebacteria bacterium RIFOXYD12_FULL_48_21; assembly: GCA_001793945.1. GTDB lineage: Bacteria > Patescibacteriota > Minisyncoccia > UBA6257 > UBA9933 > UBA9933. Next base: position 223,858 of record MGIW01000003.1, on the reverse strand, counting down.
CCGTTTCAAGTTCGTAAAAAATTGCTTCTAAGAAAGCCGAGCGAGATAGATAGGGTCATCGAAAAAGGCCGCAAAAAAGCACAGAAAAAAGCGACTGAAAAAATGGATCAGGTAAAGCTCGTTATGGGGCTGACAAAAAAAGCTACCCCCAAAAAGATGGCATAAAAAATACGACCTCCACAAGAGGTCGTATTTTTTATGCCATGAGTTACGCAGGTTGCTCTTCTGAATCTGCGGCTTCTGCTTCTGGAGCCTCCTCATCGGGCCCACTCACGATAGGTCCAAGTTCCAAGTCGGTTATCTTGTCTATGCGCCGCTGGTGTGGCTCCGCCCCGTCATATTCGGTTTCAACAAATGCGGCGGCGATACTTTTTGCCGTTGCCTCGTCGGTAAAATCGGCGGCAAGTGCAAGTACATTCACATTGTCATCGGTACGAGCGGCGCGAATCTGATCGGCGCTCGCAACCAAGGCAGAGCGCACATCAGGGAACTTATTTGCAACAATATCGACACCGACGCCCGATCCGCATATTACAATACCCCTGTCTTCAAACGGATTCGAAGAAACGGCATTGGCAACCTCGATGGCAAAATCGGGATAATCATCCCCATCTTCCAATACTTCATTTCCCATATCCACTACTTCGTTTCCGATATCCGTAAGATGCGCCTTAAGCACTTCCTTAAGTGCAAACCCGCGATGATCCGCTCCGATGTAAATTATCATATAATCAATAGACTAATTGGCCAGACTAAACGCCAAATGAAATTGTTTTCCGGCAACCTAAGCGGAAGCGCAGGATTTTGCTTTGCAAAATTCGTGAGCGGGTTGATGGGAAGCGATTTTATTTGGCGAGAGTACTCTCTAAAAATTTGATTTGCCGACTTTAATTTTTATATGTCATGCAAGCTTGACCGACTTCTCTACATGCTTTTCAAGCATTGCCACATAACCCCATTCGTTATCATACCACGACATGACCTTTACCAGGTCGCCATCGACAACTTTAGTCATGCGCAAGTCAACAAGCGCGCCAACCTCTTGGCCTAGCGTATCAGACGAAACGATCTGGTCGTTTGTAACGGCAAGAATGCCCTTCCATTGGTCGGTTGCCGCTGCATCGGTCAATATTTGATTAACCTCTTCAACGGTCGTTTTTCGGGAGGCAAGAAATGTAACATCCGCAACAGATCCGGTCGGAACCGGGACGCGCAATGCAACACCGTCAAACTTTCCCTCGAGTGCCGTAAACGCGCGCGTTACCGCGATCGCGGCACCTGTGGTCGACGGCACGATATTTTGTGCACCCGCTCGTCCGCGACGGAAATCGCTTCCTTTTACCGGGCTGTCTACCATGGTCTGCGTATTGGTATATGCATGTGCCGTAGTCATCATGGCCTTTGCAATGCCGAGCTTTTCGGAAAGCACCGCAACAACAGGTGAAACGCTATTGGTCGTGCATGAAGCATTTGAAGTGACCACGCAGGTCTTCATCACTTCTTCATTGATACCCATAAGTACGGTACGACCCAACTCGCCGTCAGCGTCCTTTGCCGGCGCAGATATGACCACCCGCTTCGCACCCGCTTTGATGTGCGCTTGGTTTTTTTCAAACGACTCATACACGCCGGTCGACTCGACCACGAGGTCCACGCCAAGCGCTCCCCATGGCAACAATGCGGGATCTTTTTCAGATACAAATGTTATTTCTTTTCCGTCTACAATGATTGCGTTCTTCGCTTCGCTCTTGATGAACGAAATATCTTTTTTATACCTTCCATAGACCGTGTCATATTTCAACAGATAGGCAAGGTTTTCTACATCGCCAAGGTCATTGATGGCGACTATTTCAAAATTCGGATTTCCAAATGCTTTGCGGAAGAACAGCCGTCCGATGCGACCGAACCCGTTAATAGCGACTTTTTTCATGCCCTCAGTATACCAAAAACCACGACGAAAGTCGTGGTTTTATCCCCATGGTCCTCTTTCTTTAGCGAAACGGAGCAGACTCACGGAAACCCAAATCCGCCAACCGGCAAACGACGGAATCCAGCGTTTTATTTAGAAATTAAAAATTAGTAATTCCCCCATACCGTATACCTTGTACTTTATACCCCCTCCTCCCCCCGCCTTGTCATCCCGGCGAAAGCCGGGATCCAGAGCCTGAATATCTATATATTACTACTGCAGGAAAAAATGGATCCCCGCCTCCAATCTCTAACCTCTTATCTCCCACCTCACACCTCTTATCTCTCATCTCCCACCTCTAATCTCCAATCTCACACCTTCGGCGCGGGAATCGGGCATTTTGCAACCCCTTTCCCGATAAACTCCTGTATATTGCAGATATCGGTATCAAGAATGCGCTGCAAAGCCTCCTGCGTATTGAACGCATTGTGTGGCGTCACGAGCACATTTGGCATGTCGATCAACACATGATTTTCCAAGACCGTCTTCAGGTTATGCTCTTCCGGATGCCCATACAGCACAAGGGTCTTTTCATCGGCAAGTACACCTTCTTCTTCGAGCACATCCAACCCGGCCCCGCCTAATATGCCGTCGGCAAGCGCCTTTACCAACGCATCGGTTTCCACGACCGCGCCGCGCGCCGTGTTGATAAGCAACGCGCCTTTTTTGATCTTGCCAATATTAGCCATGTTGATCAAATGATGTGTAGTAGGCAAATAAGGCACATGCAACGAAATGACATCAGCCCTACCAAGCAAATCATCAAACGACACATATTCAAAACCAAGTTCGGTGGCGAGTTCCGATTTTGGAAATGCATCATACGCGATCACATTCATACCGAAACCTTTAGCGATGCGCACGACATGCTGCCCAATGCGTCCCGTACCAACCACGCCCATTGTTTTTCCTTGCAGATCGAACCCGCGCAGACCAACATAGGAATACACGCCCGTTTCCCGCAACCGGTCTACCGACTCGTAGATCTTGCGCGACAAGGCAAGCACCAATCCAAATGCAAACTCCGCAACGGTATTGTCGCCATATCCCGGCACATAACCGGTGGCGATATTCATACTTTGCGCCATCGGCAGGTCAATATGATCAAATCCGGTCGAACGGGTCGTGATTAATTTGAGATTCGGCAATGCCGCCAAAACGGCTTGATCTATTTTTGAGCCCACGAATACGGACACGATCTCAAAATCACGCTGCTCAGGGAGCGCCTCTGCAGACAGTTTATCGGCGGTAAAAAACAATTCATGCCCGGCAAGCTGTTGCTTGATATGATCAATCTCCCAATCTTCGATCTGAAAAAATGCTATTTTCATAAGAGTTATCGCGAATAATGCAAATCACAGGCAAATAATGCGAATGGAATAATTGCGGATACTGCGAATTTAAATTTAATAATGCTAATAATCGACTTGTGAATTTAATATACGACGATATTTAATACCCTCCTTGGTAAAATAGACGAGGATACCCAACTTAAGTTTGGCAATCCTAAGATATGTAAGAACCTGCTTTGCATGATCATATGATAACTTAGGCACAACTTTTATTTCTACTAAGATTCTATCATTGATTACAAAATCGGCAAAATATCGCCCAATATTTGCCGTTTTATATTGAAGCGGTATATAAACCTCTTTTTTTGCGCTTAATCCCAGTGCAAAGAACTCTTCAACAAGAGCTTTTTGATAATCCTTTTCCGGAAGTCCCCATCCAAGATAATTAAAGACGCTAAATGCAGCGCCAATAATTTTATAACTTTCTTCCGAAAAGACTGCTTCTTCCTGAGGCATACTATTAGTTTATCACACCTACGACAAAAAATAACGCCTCGGATGAAGCGTTATTTTTATTCGCATTATTTGCCTTCAATTCGCATTATTCGCGATCACTCTTTCACTTTTTACCCGCTTTCAACACCTCATCAATCAATCCGTATGCCTGTGCTTCGGCTGCGGAAAGATAAAAGTCCCGATCCGAATCCTTTTCAACGCGATTAAGCGGCTGTCCGGTCGCTTTCGCAAGAAATTGGTTCAACTTTTCTTTTGTGCGAAGAATATGTTTGGCGTTGATCTCGATGTCTGATGCCTGCCCTTCGAAACCGCCCATAACCTGGTGCAGCATGACCTCGGAGTTCGGGAGTGCAAAACGCTTTCCCTTTTTGCCGCCCGCGAGCAACACCGCGCCCATCGAAGCGGCAATGCCGACGCAGATGGTCGACACATCGGGCTTGATATAGTTCATGGTATCCAAAATGGCGAGCCCCGCAGTCACCGAGCCACCCGGCGAGTTCAAGTACAGCTGGATGTCCTTCTTTGGGTCTTCGTGTGCCAAAAAAAGCAACTGCGCGATGACGGTATTGGCGACATTGTCATCAATGACACCGCCCAAAAATATGATGCGATCGCGCAACAGTCGGGAATAGATATCGTATGCCCGCTCCCCATAGGAGCTTTTTTCAATTACGGTTGGAATTAAATTCATAACGAGTTAGAGAATAGGGATTAGAGATAAGAGATAAAATGTTTTGCATCCGCATTACACTAACCTCTAACCTCTCACCTCGTATCTCGATTATTTCTTGTACGCTTCCTGCGACTTCATGATCTCCGCGATTGCGGCGTCCTTTCCCTCCCAGCCTTGAATCTCGGTGCTCTTCCCTTCAAGGTCCTTATACACCTTAAAGAAATGGGCTATTTCCTTCAACATGTGCGGATTATGGGTCTCTACATCGCTGATATCCTTGATCGCGCTCAAGCGAGGATTTTTCGCCTGCACGCCGATGATCTTCGCATCCAGTTCGCCGGCATCGATCATGCGCATGATGCCAATCGGTCGCACATCGACAACGCATCCGGTAAAGACAGGGTCGCTGCCGATAACAAGCATATCGAGATGATCACCGTCTTCAGATCGGGTCTGCGGAATGAATCCGTAGTCGAGCGGATAATGCATCGGGGAATACAACACGCGATCAAGCTTGAACACGCCGGATTCTTCGTCGTATTCATATTTGTTATGGCTGCCTTTCGGGATTTCCACCACAACAGTAACAATTTCAGGGGCTTTTTTACCCACGCCCAGTTTTTCAAAATCCATAGTAATTAAATAAAATTAGATGAATAAAAGTTATGCAATTCTTATAACTCGAATATCGAATGGGATTGTTCCTCGGAAACCCAAACGGAAGCGCAGTCGTACGCTTATGTTAAACAAGCGTACGGCGTGAGCGGGTTGACGGGAACAATTTCATACGACCTCTCGTACAATAAAAAACTTATTCCTCCGCCGATTCAACCGGGGCCTGCTCTCCCTCCACAAAATCCACAGCACCCTCATCTGCTGCCTGCCCGAACACGCCACCTACTTGCTCCGCTTCCGGATGTGCCTGCGATCGAATGTCGATCTTCCAACCGGTCAATCGTGCTGCAAGACGGGCATTCTGCCCATCTTTGCCGATAGCGAGGCTCAGCTGGTCTTCCGGCACGAGCACCTTTGCTTCGCGATGATCGCGTACTTCCACATGGGTCACCTTTGCCGGCGAAAGCGCGGCGGCGATGAACTTGACCGGATCTTCATGCCACTGGATGATGTCTATTTTTTCATTGCCCAGTTCGTTGGTAACGGTCATGACGCGGGTTCCGCGCTGGCCGACGCACGCACCGATCGGATCAATACCCTCTTCCGTGCTATGCACGGCCATCTTCGTACGGCTACCCGGCTCTCGGGCGATGGATTTAATCTCTACGAGCCCCTCTGCGATTTCAGGAACTTCCATTTCAAATAACTTTGCGACAAATTTCGGGTGGGAGCGGGACAAAATGATACCCGGGCGCTTACCCTCTTCGTCCTGCACCGCGACGACATAAAACCGCATGCGATCGCCAATGTTGTAGCGCTCGCCGCGAATGACTTCGTTGTAAAACATTACGCCAACAGCACGGCCCAAGTCGATAAATGTGTTTCCACGCTCTACACGCTGAATAAGACCGCTCACGATCTCGCCCTCCTTGCCTTGGTACTCCTTGCGCACGGAATCGCGCTCGGCTTCGCGGATCTTTTGCAAAACGACCTGTTTTGCGGTCTGCGCGGCAATGCGGCCAAAATCCTGCTTTTCTTCAAGCGAAAACGAAAGCTCGTCACCAAGCTCGGCATCCTTCTTTATTTCCCGGGCCTCCTCGATCATGATGTGCCGATCCGGATTATACCGCGGCAACAGTTCTTCTTCATCTACCGGCTCAGCAACAGCCGCTCCCTTTTCCGCCGCAGCCTCGGCGGCGGCAAGCTCTTCTTCTTCGTCTACAATGCGTACGGTCGATTCATCTACGACCGTCTTCGTTTTCCAAAAGGTAAACTGACCGCTCTCGGTATCTATTTTGGCATGGACGATCTCGCCCTTCCCGCAATATTCCTTTTTATATGCAGCGGCGATGGCCGATTCGACGGCCGACAATATCTGCTCTTCCGGAAGTGCTTTTTCTTCCGAAATCTGCCTGATCGCGTAATTGAGTGATTTTAAATCTAACATATGTAATTTTTATTTAGTTTTTAGCCTGCGCTTACACCACACTATCCGTACTCCACGGGCATCCCCGTCATTAGTTATCGGTTATTGGTTGTAGGTTATTCTAAGTATACGACTATTATATAAAATAGAAAATCCGCACAAGGCGGAATCTATAGGTAATATAACTTGCCGCAGGGAAGTTGTCAACTTGTACTTTTGACATTTCAGTCAATATAGGCTATAAGAAAACCAGGACATATTCAATAGTTTTACAACCCTTATAGGTAAAGGAGCTCTGGCATGATTCGGACATATACGAAGAAAGCAGTTTCGCGAGGTCAGTTGGTATCTGGCATTTTCTTACTCCTGCTTGTTTTAAGCGGTGGAGTGGGTCTGTCTTTTCTATCCGATAAGGCTCTGTATTATTTAGTGATTCCATGGTTTGCGGCGGTCATTTTCGGATACGGGGTATTGGTAAGATATTTAACCGTCTTTCGCAGTCTTGAAGAAAAGTGTATTGTTTCCGCGGACGGTAAAGTCGAGAAATATTTTCCCGGTGAGCTGTACACGCGCACCAAGCACCTGAACGGAGCGAAAATCGTTCGGATCGATACCGAACCGACCGAACTGTCTTGTTCCGTGTTTTGGGCGGAAAACGGAATGGTTACCAAATACACCATAAGTATTGTGGTTGTGCCTGATATCAATAACCTTCAGGCATATGTCGATACGCTCCACCGTAACGAGCCGCACCCAAAAAGTACCATCACGCTGGCCCTCTTTGAAGAATTGCGCCACAGGCTTTCAGCCGACAAACACACCGTAGAATGCGAAGACTGTGCTGAGGAAATGGCACGAGCGGTATTTTACAATCACGGGTTTGCCCTGCACTCCCTTACCCGTAAATTCAGATCGGCCGAATTGCTTATCGAGTGAAGAAACACGGGATAATAACCCGCAAAGCCCGCCATTTGGCGGGTTTTTTTGCAGCTTCCGGCTTATCGGCAAATAATCGCGCGGCTGAAGGAGGATAAAAGGAGCCCTCCTCCTGATGCCGCGCGATTATTTGCCGATCATCACATGAACTTTTTATGATTCGCCGCAACAATAGCGATGGCTATGGCGTCGGTCACATCGTCAGGCCCCGCTATGGAAGCGGCTCCCACGATACGCTTTACCATGGTGGCGACCGCTTGTTTGTCTGCAGATCCATGTCCTGCTATTTGCGACTTTACCTCCGTAGGGGAAAACTCAAGAAAAGGCACCCTCGCTTTTGCGGTAAGATACAACAATACGCCGCGCGCCTGCGCAACAGCGAGCCCGGTAGTCACATTTTTCGAAAAAAACAGTTTTTCAAATGCGATCAGTTCGGGCTGCTCTCTTTGTAACAGCTCCGTATAGGCATCGGCAAGGTCAACCAACCGGTCGTGCGCATCGGCCGATGCGATCTTAAGTAATCCGCTATCAAGTAGCGTTATAGTGCTTCCCTTTGATTCAATAAGTCCATATCCGATACGCGTCGTTCCCGGATCAATGCCAAGAATTTTCATAGGGTATTATTCCGTTAACGCGTTTGCGCGTTAACGCGTTAATGAATATGGCGATTCTCCTAATTCTACAACCCGTTAACTCGTTAACTCGTTAACACTCAGATCTATATTCACATAAATATCATCGACATCGTCCTGATCATCCAGCGCTTCGATAAGCGCTTCAAGCTTTTGCTTTCCGTCTTCGGTGATCGCCTGCGGAAACTTTGCCTGCCATCCACCTTCATTGTCGTGATCAAACGCCCACAGCACGCTTCCGGGGTCGGCCCACTTGGCGTCCTGTTTTTTTAGTATTAGCTTCACTTCACTCACGGTGCGGTTTCGGTTATCGGTAATGGCCGTAATGATAAGCGCGGAACCTTCGGGTCCATATGCTTCCATGGTCAATTCTTCGAGCTCCTCTCCCGGCTCGGCCGCCTTTTTGATAGCCCGTTCGATGTTTTCCTTCGGCACCTGATTTTCCACTGCTGTGTCGATAGCCGTGCGCAAGCGCGGATTGAACTGCGGATTCGCCTCATCACGGGCCGCTATGGATATGGCCTTAATAAGCTTGGAAAATATCTTCCCTCGCTTTTTATCATTCGCCGCCTTTTTATGTTTTACATTTGCCGCATGGGAATGTCCTGCCATAATTTACATGAATCATGAAGTATGAATCGCGAATAAAGAGATGACCCGCTTGATTCCCGATTCCGACTTCTTACTCTAAAATATCCCTTATTCTTAAACTATTTTTGCTTAAATTTCAAATTATGATGCGGACTGTAATTCAGTGCCCACAATGCATCCTAAGACTTTTTCACATAGATATCCATATACGCATGGTGTATAATCAAATTGTACTCACATTATATGCGGTATTCGCTATCGCTAAAAGTATGGAAATCACGATCAGAAAAGCCACAGAAGAAGATTTTTTTGCAATTTTGTCTTTAATAAAGGAACTTGCTGTCTTCGAGAAAGCTCCGGAAAAAGTCACAAATTCTGTTGAACAAATGAGGAGCGAAAAGGATTTCTTTCAATGTTATATTGCCGAAACTGATGACAAAGAAATAGTAGGGATGGCAGTGTTCTTTTTTGCTTATTACACTTGGGTTGGCAAGTCATTATATTTGGATGATTTATATGTAAAAGAGGCTCATAGGGGCAATAAAATAGGAGAAAAATTATTAAAAAAAATCTTCGAAGTTGCACAAAATGAAAATTGTAAAAGGGTTGAATTCCAAGTTTCAAAGTGGAATAGTTCTGCGATAGAAATGTATAAGAAATACGGGGCTGATATTGATACTGAATCGAGCATTTGTAAGTTCAATGAAGCCATGATCAAAGAATTCAAATTATAAATACCGTAAACTTTTACATTCGGCAACTTTTGCTGCGCAAAAAAAATTAAGGTGTTTATAACATTCTTCAAAATCCCCACGACTCAATGTCGCGGTTTTTAATTTCTCGGCCGCGCCGTTAGCCCTAAATTTCAACCAAATCCCCTTGTGTAATGCCATACCGATCCGCAAACCCAGCGTTAACCTCAAGCACATACATGGCATCATGTTCCGACGCATAAGAAACGCATATCGTGGTTACGCATGGTGCCACATTTTTTTGTATGGAGACGACCCGCTTGTCGGCGGAAATAAATAGCATGTCCAGCGGGATAAGCGTGTTCTTCATCCAAAACGCCCTTGGTTTTTCATTAGGAAACACGAACAGCATGCCATTACCGTCCAAAAGCGATTCGCGAAACATAAGCCCTTTGCTCCACGAGTAGGGATCATCAGCGACCTCGACAGAAACGCTTATATGACTATCGGGGAATGTAACACCGTTGCCGATTTTTTTCCGCACAAGAAAAAATCCGGGATGAATCACAAACACGCCAATAGACAGTATCGCCGCCCCAACGAACAAAATTGAAAACCATAATCCTTTTTTAATCTTCATATACATATCGAACCTTTCGCAATCCTTTTCAAATTTAAAATTCTAAATTGTAAATTATCCCGTAGCCTGATGCGTTTCCGTATACCCCGGGAAAAAGTCGGTTTTTATGCGATCACTCGGAACACCCATTTCGCCGAGCATTTTTTGAAATGCGGCGACCATGGGCTGTGGCCCGGAAACATAGAAAAGATTATTCATATATTCCGGGACTTCTTCTTTGATCATATCCGCCGTAATGTAACCAATTCTTCCCTTCCACCCATAGGGAGCGGTATCGGTCACGGTATAAACAGGCTTAAGCCAACCAGCAAGCGCGGCCTCGTCAAAGATAGGCTTGAATGCGATATCGGAAGCCGTCTTATTGGAATACAGCAGCGTAATGGGTCGCGAAATTTTTTTATCAAGCATATATCGTATCATACTGCGGAACGGCGTTACGCCGATCCCGCCCGCGATGAACACGCACGGCGTTGTTCCGTCATCGTTCGGCAGGGTAAACTCGCCTGCCACATGCATGGTAACGATCTCGTCTTGTTCTTGCATTGCTCGCAATGTCGTTTTAAATGTACTTGAGGGCTCCGAGAACTTCGTCGTCAACATGACCCGTTGCTCGGTTGGAGAAGAACAGATGGTAAAAAATCTGCGTACGCCCCGATCGTCGGGATGGCGATGCGGAAGTTCCCACTGCATGAATTGCCCCGGCACAAAAGAAATGGGGTGCGATGGCTCAAACCAAAAACTCGTAGTGTTGTTAGCCACATCTTCCCTCTTGCGCAGGGTAAGCACCGCGCGCGGATCAAAAGAAAACGCGCGATTGAATATATTGCCCGAAAGCAACGCGAGTTCAAATGCATATGGCGCAGTGCCGGTAAAATATCCATAGGCAACAACAAGCACGCCGACTAGCGCGGCATAATAATATTGCACATTTCTTTTTTGCGGACTGGTAAGCGGTTCCACCAGCATGACAAACGCGAAGAACAAAGCAGGGGCGAACATCCATGGATGTGCCAGCGTATTCAGAGCAACATCAAAGGACCTCCATGTAACACCCATTACCAACACCACCGAAGCGAGAAACACGCCCATAAACGACGCGACCATGGCAAGTCGTTGTATCTTATAAGCGACCAACAAGCCGCCAATCAGAATAACGGGGACCAAGTAAGGCGACCCGACCCACCAGCTCGATCCGTAGTTAAAAACAAGTGCGACGGAAAGCGCACCGACGATGGCGGGGTTGAACACATGCATTTTTTTATAGGCAAGCAGATATTTTGCACCCATGGCAACGAACGCGGCGACGAATAGCACCAACGCGCCTCCCCCGGCAACGAACACCGGCCCTATGATAAACGCAAGAATGAGCGCGGTAATGAACCGAGATTCGGGATTTTGTTTTGCCCGAAACAGCGTGGCAAAAAACCAGTTAAATAGGTAGCTAAATACGCCAAGTAAAACGACGGTACCTACAATATCGCCGGCATCATAGGGAATGACTCCCGCGAGTGAACACCCGATAGAGGCAATAAGCAGCGCACTAAGGTAATAAAGCATGAGCCGATACATAGTCACCCGACCCAACAGGTTATCGATAAATGTCTTCATATATTTATTATACCCCGTAAAAATTTTTATCGTAATAGATCGATGTAAGTACCAAAATTCGCCAACATGAAGTTGGCAAATTTTTCCGTGAACCAAGAACTGTTAACTATGAACGCGATGGCTTATTCCGCGACCACAATAGATCCATAATGGGTAGGGTTCAAATGGTTATGATATTTCCATGTACCAACGCGAGTGAATGTAAAAGAATACGATTCCCCTTGTGCATACGGACGCATGGCGTCAAACCCCGGGTAATCGGTATGAACCGGATGCGGTGCCGATGCGACCCACATGCCAGCCGTACTTTCATTTCTAAATACGACCGTATCTCCCGCCGAAACGGCAAGCGGAGCAGGAGAAAATCCCGTAGAAGTATACCGCACGATCGGCTGCACTTTAGTCGAAGGAGTGCCCGGCTGTGTTGTCGGAGCAACTACCGCAGGCACGGAAACAGGCGCGGTATATCCGCCTGTTAGCATGGGAGCAGCTGGTACTTCCCGAGAGTCGCCATACAAAGGTGCCGCTCCACCCTGATATAAGGAACGATACCCGATAACACCGATTACAAGTATCGCAACTATCACAATACCGCTAAAAATATATTTTTCTTTCATGATTATATATGGTTACGATGAATACTGTTTATAGTATACCTGCAAATACGGCAAGGATAAAGAAATCCGGTCCTCTTATTTAAGATTACTTAATGGGCATGCCGCATGGTCATGCGGTCGCGCATTGCAATAAGATCGGCCGTAATTGATAAGTCGATAGGTAAATCCGATCCATTCATCCTTTGGCAAGATCGCCATCAAGTCTCGCTCGATCTTTACAGGATTTTTCTCTGTGGTCAGTCCGAGCAGATTGGCAAGGCGTATAACATGCGTATCGACGGCAATACCCTCGGCCGCGCCATAGGCGGTCCCCAATACGACATTAGCCGTTTTGCGCGCCACACCCGGGATCTGCAACAATTCCTCCATCGTTTTCGGCACTCTCCCTTTAAATACTTCCCTTACCATTTTCGCCGCGGCAAGGATGTTCTTTGTTTTGTTATGATAAAACCCAGTCGAATGAATATCAGCTTCAAATTCCTTCGGGTCGACGCTCACATAATCGTCCAACTTCCGATATTTCTTAAACAATTCAGCCGTGACCTCATTTACCTTTTTATCAGTGCACTGCGCGGATAAAATGACCGCCACCAACAACTCCCAATTGTTCGAATAATTAAGCGCGATCATTGCATCGGGAAAAAGTTCTTTCAGCCTTTTTACGATCTTCGCCGCCTTACTTTTCCGCTCCCGTAGAAGAATCAAATCCATAGACCAATTATACCATACACATGATAACCGGATTGGTGTCCAAATTGACGGTCGTCAATTTGGACACCAACTACACTGTATTCTTAATAACGACTTGCGATGTCGTTACATTTTCACGAAACCAGCCGTATCACATCATCCCACGAAAGCGCGCGGAATACATTCTCTGCGGAAAGATCCTTGTTCCACGGGTAACTGAACAAAATAACACTAATCCCTTTACTCGCGCAATCCATGGCATGTCGTGGATCATCTTCAACGAGCGTACCAATACCCAACTCGGCGCACAGTTCCGATTTTTTATATTTGATGCCGCTCGCTCCATGCGTGTTGGCAAAACGCACTCCCGAAAATACGGCGGGAAAATGTTCATCGAGCCAATCCTCGGTCTTTTTTGATATATGGTGCGGACGCGCGGTAATAGCAAACAGCTCATGCCCTCGCTCCTTTAAAACCGTCATCGCGGCGAAAGCTCCCACTATGGGGCACACGCCGGCAAAATGATCCGTTTCAAAAAATTCATTCCATTTTTGCACTGCTTCCTCCTCAGACCCGCCCCACACTTCCCAAAGTTTATAACTAAAAATATCCGCCTGTTTCAGGTCAGTGCCATACATTCCATTATGAAAATCCAGCATCGCGTCCAGTGTAGCCGCAATGATTTCATCAATATCAATTCCTATGCGCATGTTGCATTGTAGCCATTTTCATTAAACGCAACAAGTATGGCGCTTCGCAAAAAAAAATAATTGGTGTCCAAATGGACGATCGTCCATTTGGACACCAATCCACTCATTACTCCGCCAAGAATATTCGCCTTCGGCTAACGCTAATGATCCCATCTTTTTGAAGCCCCGCGATAGCCAAATCTATCCGCCCCCCTGTTTCCCCTAACGCCTTTTGCAGCTTCTTTCTTGTAACTTGTCGCATGCTACTTGTAACATATTTTACGATCTTCCCCCGCACCTGCCGCAACGAACCCTCAAACTTCGATTGCTTTACATAATGCGCACTCCGCTTGTTTGCATTTTCTTCCTCTACGCCAAGCATGGATCCATAATCCATAAGTGCCGAATACCACTCCCGCGCATTTTCCTTATCGAGCGTCGCTTCAACTAATGGCACAAGTTCCACATCGTTCACTTCTTCCCGTTCGTTAAAAAAATGATGAATAAAAACCCGCCGAACATTCGTGTCGATGAACACGACCGGCTTATTGAACGCAAACGCGCATACGGCGCCCGCGGTATATACACCGATACCCGGCAACTTCACCAACATGGCCGGATCGCTCGGCAGCTTGCCTTTATATTCATTCATAACAACCTCGGCAGCCCGCTTTAAATACAGCGCCCGTCGATTATAGCCAAGCCCCTGCCACGCCATAAGCACATCGGCGTTCGATGCCTTTGCGAGCGCGGAAAACGAGGGGAACTTTTTCAAAAACTCCTTGTATTTTATCTCGCCCCGCGAAACCTGCGTTTGCTGCAACATAATTTCCGAAACCAACACGCGATACGGGTTTATGTTTCTGCGCCACGGAAAATAGCGCCGATTCGCGCGATAATAATCCCACACCGTTTTTTTGAATTGTTCCAAATCTCGTATACTTGTCATTTTTTAAATATCACCACTTTGTCATTCCTGCGAATGCGGGGGGATAATACACAAAAATGTCATCCTGAACTTGTTTCAGGATCTCGCAGTCTTTACACGAGATTCCGGATCAAGCCCGGAATGACAATGCATCTATTCCGGTCGCTGCCATGTCCGCTTTTTATTCATCTCCTCCTTTTCCCTGAACGCCTGCTCCAAATCGACATTGAAATAATTGGCGATGTCCAACAAATAGTTAAACACATCGGCCAGCTCATGCGCCACTTCAAAATGCTCCGAGTTTCCGTCCACATGCATGCCGCCACTTTTTCGCGCCGCCTTTGCCAGCTCCCCGCATTCCTCCGTGAACAGCATAAATATCCTCTCGATCGACTGCCCCGCAAGCCCACGCTCCTCCAGCATCTCGGTTATATAATTTTGAAAATCCTTAAGTTCCGGATTTTCTTTTAAGTGAAGTTTACTTTCCATATTTTTGATATTTATTCTTGCACTCTGTTTTCAAATTCACAGCATGTGCTGTATGCCCCCGCCCACAATCCACAGGAAAAGGATCCTATGCGGTTAGTATACCATACGCCTGAAATAGTAACTCACACCCCTATTGACATATATAGCAATTTTGCTATACTACATTTAAATAATCCATAAAGGTCACAATTCAAACTAAATGTACTTTAACATTTTTGAAAAAATTAATCATACTCAGAAAAGTTTCAGACTTCATCGAAAAAATGCCTGATGTAGACTCAGGCAAATTACTGGCTCACCTGAAATTTCTTGAATTAGACAAGCCGGAGGTATTATTGATAAAAACATTACGGAAAAAGATCAAGGAGATTATTATTGCACAATATAGAATAATATTCTTTGTCATTCATGACACAATATATGTCGTAGATGCGTTTAGAAAAAAGTCTCAAAAGACCCCTATCTCTGTTATTCGACAGGCTGAAAAAATCTACAAAGAACTACGCGAGCAATAATAGCCCATAATATACTAAGTGCTTTCCATCACATAAAAAATAATCCAAAATGAACATCAAAAAGCAGGAAATGGGTGATTTCGTATCGCTTTCCAAGCTCATTGAAAAAAAATCAAAAAAAGAGCACTTTAAGACATCGTTTTCAGAAGAAATCAGCCGCCTTAATCTTGCGCATGAAATTAAGGCATTGCGACAACAAAAAAAATTAACCCAAAAACAGGTTGCCGAAAAAGCGGACATGCCTCAATCGGTCATTGCACGCATTGAGTCGGGAACACACAGCGTTTCTATTACGACACTTTCTAAAATAGCACGCGTCTTCAATAAAGAAGTAGGTCTCGTGGAATCCGCACAACATCGCCGATAATATCGGCGATGTTTGTTTTTATAAAAATTTTTGAATTTTTCAGATACATACTACCCCAATGATTACTACGAAGACGATATCCGCCGTAGGCTAAGCAGACCGCACTATCTGTGAAATAACGCACTGAGAAAAAAATTCAATCCCGCTTAATATTGTGCGCCCACTTGGACTCGAACCAAGGACCATCTCGGTATAAGCGAGACGCTCTACCAACTGAGCTATAGGCGCGTATCCTATTTATACTGCACAGAGAAATAATCTTCAAGTACCCCATATTTACTGCCCCCGTATTTAATCGCGTTATATCTGCGAGCCTGTGAAAATAGCGGATCAAATGGTCGAGAAGAAATTGTCTCAAAAATCGAGCTGTTTGAGTCGTAGCAACGACGAGTTCTCGAGTTCGTAAACAATTTCTAAGACCATTCCGCTATTTTTATTCGCTCGCGATTTTTGCCGTACTTTATTAAAAAAGTACGAAAAGATAGATTCCCGCCTCCGCGGGAATGACACAAAAGCGGCTTTCGCCGCTTTTGTGTTGCTGACCTCATATCTCACACCTCACACCTCATATCTCTTACCTCATACCTCTCGTCTCACATCTCGCGCTCCGCGCTCACACCTTCTTCACCTTCAAATCCTTCAGCATCGCGTCGAACTCTTCTTTTTCGATGGTCTCCTTTTCAATAAGCCGTTTTGCGATCTTTTCAAGCGCGTCCTTGCGGGAGCTGATGATCTTTTTCGCGACCTGATATGAACGGTCGACAAATTGCTTTACTTCGGCATCGATCTCCGCCGCGGTCTTTTCGGAATAATTCTTTTCGTGTCCTATTTCCTTTCCGAGAAACACAAGCTCCTGCGTCTTTCCAAAGGTCTGCGGACCAAGCTTGTCGCTCATGCCATATTTGGTCACCAACCGTCGCGCCATTTCCGATGCACGCTGAAGGTCGTTCGATGCGCCGGTCGAATTATCGCCGAATTTCAATTGTTCAGCCGCATACCCGCCGAACAATGTGGCGATCTCCGCCAAGAACTGTTTGCGCGTTTTAAGGAACATTTCCTCAAGCGGCAACTTCAATGTATAACCGCCCGCATGTCCGCGCGCGATGACCGATATCTTATGTACCGGGTCGGCGTCCTTCAACGAAGAGCCTACAAGCGCATGTCCTGCTTCATGATATGCCGTAATCTCTCTTTCCCGTTGCGAAAAAACCTTGCTCTTGCGCTCCGGTCCAAGCAATACCTTTTCGATCGCTTCATACAGGTCGAGTTGAGGAATCTGCTTTTCACTCTTGCGTGCCGCAAGAATAGCTCCCTCGTTCATGATGTTTTCAAGATCGGCTCCGGAAAAACCGGGGGTGCGCACTGCGATCTGCTTGAGGTCGACATCCTTTGCTAACGGTTTGCCGCGTCCATGGATCTTCAAGATCGCTTCACGATCCTCCATGTTGGGCAGGTCCACCATCACGCGTCGATCGAACCGCCCCGCACGCAACAACGCGGCGTCAAGCACATCAGGCCGGTTGGTGGCGGCCAATACGATCACATTTGTATCTTTGTCGAACCCGTCCATTTCCACGAGGATTTGGTTCAATGTCTGCTCGCGCTCATCGTGCCCACCGCCGACACCCGCGCCTCGTTCGCGACCAATGGCATCTATTTCATCGATAAACAAAATGGATGGCGCCGCCTTTTTGGCGGTCTCGAACGCATCGCGCGTACGGGAAGCGCCGACACCCACGAACATTTCCACAAATTCAGAAGCGGATATGTGAAAGAATGGCACACCAGCCTGCCCGGCAACCGCCCGCGCCAACAATGTCTTACCGCAACCCGGCGCTCCGAGCAACAAAACCCCGCGCGGGATCTTTGCTCCCATTGCAAGATACTTTTTCGGATTTTTCAAAAAATCAACGACTTCCATCAATTCCTGCTTTGCCTCTTTCAACCCGGCAACATCATCGAACGAAACCGTTCCTTTGAACGGTATAAACATTTTCAGCTTCGCCTTACCAAACATAAATGCCTGATTCGCTCCACCCTTTGCCTGCCGGAACATAAAGAAGAATATCGCACCGATAATGAGTATGGGCAACAAGATCGGAAGCAGCATGGACATCCAAAACTTAAATCCGGATTCCTCCTTTATGGAAAAGCTGACCTGCTGGAGCGCTTCGGGGGCGACGCCATAGTTACTAAGCGTTTCCGTCAACCCAGCCTCGGCCTCCTTTTTTGAAACGCCAAGATCGCCATTCTTCAGTTCGAGCGCAAGCGCATCGCCATTTACGGTTATTTTGGAAACTTCATTCGCGTTTAGTTTAATAGCAACCTGATCGAGCGTCATTTGAATCGGCTCTTTAGTTTCCTTATACGCAAGGGAAAACAAAACCGCAATCACAAAAAAGATTCCAATCGCCCACAGTATGTTCTTCGTCAAAAATTTCATCATAATTATTCCATTATAAACCGAGGAAGTATATTAATAAAGGAACGGGGGTAATTGCAATAGCAATACTCTATTATATAGCGTCTTGTCATCCCCGCGGAAGCGGGGATCCACTTCCATTTTTATAGATTCCCGCCGGAGTTTATCCCGTACTTGATGCGGGACCCGCGTTGGGAATGACAGCACAACAAAAAGGTGCATGCCTCTGTGGCTGATGGAGGGTAAAAAGAGCCCTCCTCCTGATGCCGCAGAGGCATGCGCCATTGTTTTTCCCCATTTCTCGTGTCTCTTATCTCGACTCTCTCATCTCTATTTTTTAAGCCAAAGCTGAATGCTATTCGCCGCAATAGCTCCTTCGGAAGCGGCCGTTACTATTTGCTTGAACTTATCGGAGCCCGTAGTGATGTCACCCGCGGCCCACACGCCGTCAGCCGAGGTCATACAACTTTTATTTACCTCGACATACCCTTCGTTATCAACGCGCAACTCCAATGCTTCAGCAAAGTCGATCTTTGGATCGGCGCCAATCTCGACAAACACACCATCCACCGAAATGGATTGCGTTCCGTTGTGGGGGCGATCCAGCGCAATAGCAGTAACCGTTTCCGCTCCCTGTATTTCAGTGATGTTCGTATCGTACACGACCTCTATTTTTTTATTTTCTTCTATTCGTTTTTTCCAAAATGGCTCCGCGCGCAATACGCCACCGCGGTATATGATGTAAACTTTTTCGGCGATATCGGCAAGATACAACGCGGAAATAGCCGCACTGTCGCTGCCGCCAACAACCGCAACGGTTTTATTGGTAAAGAAAAACCCGTCGCATGTAGCGCAAAAAGAAACACCCTTGCCGGAAAACTCCTTTTCTCCGGGAATATTCAAGTGACGGTGTTCAATGCCAGTCGCAAGCAGTACGGTGCGCGCATGCACCGTTTCTCCATTGTCCAGTTCAAGCGCAAACAAAATGTCTTCGCGTTCTATTCCCCGTACGCGCGCGACCGCAAACGGCACGCCGTAACTTTTTGCATGCTCGGTCGCTTTTTTTGCAAAATCAAATCCGGTGATCTTTTCATCGCCGAGCCAATTGCCTATCTCGTGCGATTTGGTAGCTGTTCCGCCAAACAGATCGCCAATAACAATAGAGCTCAACGCATAGCGGGAAAGATACACCGCCGCGGAAAGTCCAGCTGGCCCGGCACCAATGATCGCCGTATCAAATATCTGTGATTCCTGTTTCTTCGTTTCCATAGATTGATTGTACCTGATTATATCAGGATAAAAAACAAACCCCAAGCCATTGTCATCCCCGCGAAAGCGGGAATCCACTCCTGTTTGTACTGGATTCTCGCCGGAGTTTTACCCTGATCCGCCAACTGGCGGACGAATGGGCCGGAATGACATATATCCGCATCCTCTGTGAACCGTGAACTGTCGGCTGTGAACACATTACCGCTCCAGCGCTTCCCTCAGCTCTTCCTCCAATATATCCTGCGGACGATAGCCGACAAACTGCTTGATCACCTGCCCATTCTTGAACAACTGCATATTCGGAATGCTCTGAATGTGATACTCGGCTGCTATTTCATGACTGGTCGGCTCGTCGACATTTAACTTCGCCACTACCAATTGATCGCCCATTTCTTTTGCGATCGCATCGAGCACCGGCCCCATCATAACGCACGGCCCGCACCACGGCGCCCAAAAATCCACCAGCACCGGTTTGTCCGATTCCAATACCGCTTCCTTAAAATTTTCAAATGTTACTTCAATTGGTTTTTTCATAACTTGTTTCTGCCATTCCGGCCCCCAAGCCGGAATCCAATATTTGCATTGTCATCCCGAGCCTGTCGAGGGATCTGCTTTATGCTGCAGATTCCTCGACTACGCAGAGTACTGCTTCGCTCGGAATGACACATGAGTTAATTTACATTAAACAATGCCTTAATATACCCGTCATCCAACTGCTTGCACCGTATGTCATTTTTCAGCACCTCCGTACCCAGTGAAGCCAGCGATTGTCGAACGGCACTGATCTGCGCAATAACATCAATGCAATCACGCTCTTCTACTACCATGCCGCGAATGCCGCGCAACTGACCCTCAATGCGGGCCAAACGATTGGCGATGTCTTTTTGCAATACCTTTTTTGGGTCGCTCATACGAGTATCTTATATACCCCTATGGGGTATGTCAACTCCACAGTAAATTTTATCAACCAAACCATGCGCCAAATGGAATTATTTTCAGAAACCCAAATCCGCCAGCTGACGAGCACCTCTCTCTCCGCATCCCGTTATTAGTTATCTGTTATTCCCCGCCTTGTCATTCCGGCCCATGAGACGGAATCTTTCCGGAAGAACACGAGATCCTGATCCGCCGGCTGGCGGATCAGGATGACACTCTTTCCTCTTATCTCTTATCTCCAATCTCGCACCTCTCATCTCTTTTTTCCTTCCCCTCCCCCCTCCCATACCGTATACCCTATACCATATACTTTATACCCTTCCCCCGTTATTGGTTATTAGTTAGCATCCCGATTGACTAAACGCCGTTCTCTCTATACAATAGTTTCACATTGCATTCTGCATTCTTAGCCGCCCGCATGCTTGTTATCGGTTATAGGTTGTAGGTTGTCAGTTATTTTGCACTCGTAGCTCAATTGGTTAGAGCACCCGCCTGTCACGCGGGAGGTTACCGGTTCGAGCCCGGCCGAGTGCGCCCTATATTTTACAAGAAGACGAGCTAACAGCTCGTCTTCTTGTATCTTAGGCTGCGAGCCTGTGAAAATGGCGGATCAAATGGGCGATGGAAATCTCCTCAGAAACTGCGGTGTCTGAGCGGCGCGCAGGAGGCGACGACTTGGCGTTGCTAGCCCAGTAGAGCGTGCAACGTGCCCGAGTGTCGGAGCCGCTATGCATTCTACGGCTCCGACCAAGCAGTTTCGTAAGAGATTTCAGAGCCCATTCCGCCATTTTTACTCGCTCGCGATTTTTGCCGTACTTTATTAAAAAAGTACGAAAAGATGGATTCCGGCATCCGCCGGAATGACCCGGGTACTTGAGGGGTCTTTTGCTTTTCCTATATACTACTTGCATGGAATCACAAAACAGGGAGGATCACCGCATCGCATCGACTGCCATTATTCATAAAGATGGCCGCTTTCTTATAACCAAACGAAGTCCGCATAAAAAGGCATTCCCAGACAAGTGGACCGTTCCGGGTGGCGGCTTGGAAACAAACGATTACACGACCACGCCAAAGACGACTGCGGATCATTGGTATTTTGCCGTAGAAAGCTCCCTCCGCCGCGAAATTCGCGAAGAAGTGGGCCTTGAAGTAGGTAAGGTGGATTATTTGCTTGATATGGCATTCATTCGGCCCGACGGCATGCCCGTTATCGTATTGAGTTATTATTGCCCGTATGCTTCAGGCGAGGTGGAGCTCGATGCAGACGCAGTGGAATATGCGTGGGTCACCCACGAAGAAGCAAGATCTTACGACCTCATCGACGGCATCCTTGCCGAAATCGAAATGGTGGACAGACTGCTCAAAGGCGAAGATCCACGCACGGTGACATTTAACATTGCGTAAAAAAATCCGGGCATTGCTGCCCGGATCGGTACCGGCCCCTTGGGCCGATCTACTTCTTAATGGTAAAGAACTCTGAGACCTTCTCGAGGTCGGCCGCGTCGCGCTGCAACGCGCTGACCATTCCGTCAGCCCGCTGCTGCACATTTTTGGCCGCTTGCTCGAGGTCGGCCTTTTCGGCTTCGAGCTTTTTGATGGCAAGCGCCGTGCTTGTGGTAACACGCGCCACATGCTCATGCTGATCGTTGATTCGCTCGACGATGGCCTCTTTTTTGTCCGCCACCTCCTCAAACAGCGTCACCTCGGCGCCCATGGCCTTGGCAGTTTCCAGAATGGCAAACGGCACAGCTTTGCTTTGGTCGCCGTCATACCGCCCGCTGGCTGCCATGAAAATGGCAGTAGCTTTTTGGAGCCCGAAGGTCACCTTCGGGATTCCACCAAACAACACCTGCAATGCAAACTGGATTCTTTTAGCCACAAAACGCCCTCCTCGCTTGGGTTAACTGCATAAACTTTCTCTTAATGAAGCTGGTTATTTTATAACAATTTAAATACCCAATGTCAAGATTTAAGAAAAAGGCGGGGAAACCCGCCTTTTTGTTCCGCTTTCCCGGCGTCCTCGCCGGCGCAGCTCACCCCGCCGCGTTTTTTTCAAAAAGCCAAATCAGCGTAGACCCTCCCACATACAGGATCCACAGAGATATCGCAATACACCCCCACACAACGACCCCTTTGGCGGTCTCCTTATTTACCGTTTTGGCAATGGTTGAAACCACATACCCAATACCTACCAATCCCAACACGAAAAATGCTATCAATTCCAACTGCATGATCGTCTCCCTTTATAAGCGCTATAGCCCATTATTGAATATCTCGTTCAACACACCCGCGCGCACGGCTTCCATGTGGCACCGATATTTCAAGCGCGAACCGGGCTTACCCTTTTCTCGCTTGAAATAGTACTCACTGGTGCTCCGAAAGAATATATCCATATTCACCGCAAAATGTTTGAGCACATCGTCGAAACCCATGGCTCGTATAGCATCTGTCCCACGGGCGCACTCGACAATATATAGGAAGAACCATTCTTCCTTGTATATATGCCGATCTTCCAGTGAAAATCCAAACGCTTCCCGGCTCTTCCGGATCTCATCAAGGACTATCTTGAGGATCGCCTTTTTTTGTTTGGGCGTCGTTCTCCCGAACATACCCCGTTTGGTGAACCACTGCTCCGCAGCTTCAGGCGCAGGCAATGGTCGCCGATATTCCGGGTCGAAATACGCCCGCATGCCTTGGTACCATCCGACAATAGGCCCCGTCAATAAAACCATTCGCTCATCCCCCCTCTATTTTTTTATCAAAGCTGTAGCTAAGTACTCAATACCATACATAACCCAAATTGTCAAAACAAAAAGGACCGCACCTTGCGGCGACGGTCCTTTTTCTTCACATATTAATTGATTACAGAATAGGTGGTACCTCTTTACAAGATCTCCATTTGCGCCGGGAGCGTTCCGAAACGGATCGCATCCGACTTTTCCGCGAACCAAATATCTACATAGTTGGTTCCGTTGTATCGGGCATTCATACGGTCTTCAACCGTGAACACCTGGTCGCCGAAGAGTTTCGGCAACTTGAACTTGGTACCGAATGGCATGAAGTTGCTTGCAGCAACTCCGACCCGCACATACGACCCGGAGGCCGTAAGAAACGGGGTGCTATCGGTTTCATTGACGCTACTTGAATATCCGGTGACCGTCACACTGCGGAACTTCTGTCCGGCAGCATTCTCGTCAACCACATAAACGATCGGTTCTCGCTGGGGCATTGCTGCCTGCGCGACAACCGCTCCTTCAAGTGCCAATATGTCCTGATTCGGGATGAACCCGGTAGGATTGGCCGCTTGGGTAGCGAATGAAAGATCTTTCATTGCAAAGAGGGCATTAGCGCCCAGAAGGGCGAATACGATTAAAAATCGTTTACTACTGCTCATGTTGCAATACAAAATCCCCTTATCGAGGATCGTGCTATAAGGCTAACAGGGGTTCCCAACGGTGTCAAGTTGGCGAGTATCATACAAATAGGGCCTTGTCAAGGGGTTGCATTTGAGCCCCTTTAGAATAGAAACGCCGCCAAAGACATGGCGGCGTTTTTATTTGTGGGTGTACCCCGATTCGAACGGGGGACCTCTTCGATGTCGACGAAGCGCTCTAACCAGCTGAGCTATACACCCATTCCTGCTGTTCTCTGTGGGCGTGGAAGGAATCGGACCTTCGACCTCTGTCTTATCGGCACAAGGAGAGGAGTAAAACAAGAAAACATCTTGCGTGATAGTACTGCTCTCTGTGGGCGTGGAAGGAATCGGACCTTCGACCTCTGTCTTATCAGGACAGCGTTCTACCACTGAACTACACGCCCACACAAAGCACTACTTATTCGATTGATGTTTTCTTGTTTTAGCCGACCGCCGTGCTGATACGATCAGTATCAGGACAGCGTTCTACCACTGAACTACACGCCCAAGTAACAAAAAATATACACCGCTTTGGCCAATAAATCAACATCAGCCCTTTATTCCGCGACAATCCCCAGCCCACCCGCCTTTTCAAGCTCAAAATGGATTTCCCCGTTCCCTGCACTGTCAAGCTCGCCCACGGTTTTCCCAAGACTATCCCGTATAAATGCAAGCGTGAACACGACTGCGGTAACAAGAGCGGCAAAAATAATCGCTGCAATAACGGATGTCAGTATCTTTTTTTTATTTTTTTCGGACAATAGTGCCATATTATTTAAATGAAATGACATACCCCTCCATAGAAACACTTATGGCAGCGGCGGCCCTTGAAACGCTAATGGATTCGAATCGGACTATGTAGGCGCTTTTTTCCACTAATTCAAAAAAAGTTCCCAGATTGGCGGCTTCACTACGCCCTTCAAGCGTCAAGGAAAAGTTCGTTTTCAACAGGTCTCCCGCTTGCGGAGCGACTGTTTCTTTAAACTTGGGAGTTCCGGAAAACCCGGCCTGTCGGGCAAGAAACCCAATATCGGTAGAAAACCCAAGGAGCTGTTCGCGGGTCGTGCGCATTTGTTCCACATACGGTAAATAGCGTTTTGCCTTTTCCGCATCGCTTTGCAAGCGGGCCAAAGCAGCCACGGACATTTCCCTGTTTTGCATATCGAAACGCATTTGACCTATTTCGTTCGTACGCGTTTTTATATCGGTGCGCACATACCAAATACCACCGCTCAATACAAAAATGATGGCCAGTGCTATGGCCAGCGCGCGCATGGAATACTTCTTGGGATCCATATGCTATTCAGTATACTCTGCAGCAACTGTTATGCCAACCACACATACTGTCAAATGACCGCGCACAGGATATACTATAGTGATATGAAAAAGATCATCGAGAGCGTTTCCTTTGATGACAAAAATTATCCTGCGCTGCTTAAAGAAATACCGGATCCACCTACGCGTTTATTCTGCCGCGGGCAGCTGCCGCATCCCGATTCGATCTGCATAGCGATCATCGGCACACGCAAAGCAACCGCGCAAGGTAAAATAATGGCCCAACGCATCGCGCGTGATCTTGCCGCAAATGGGATAGTCATTGTAAGTGGATTGGCGATCGGCATCGACACCGTAGCGCACAAGGGAGCACTGGAGGCGAGCGGAAAAACGATCGCCGTTCTTGCAAACGGGCTCGACAATGTCTACCCGGCGCAAAATACTTCACTGGCAAGCGACCTACTGGCTCACGGCGGTGCCATACTCTCCGAATATCCAACCGGCACGCCCGCTTACCCAAACCAATTTCTCGAGCGCAATAGGATAGTAAGCGGCTTGTGTGTGGCTACTATAGTAGTCGAAGCGCCCGAACGGTCCGGGACGCTTGCAACCGCACGATTTGCACTCGAACAAGG
This sequence comes from Candidatus Wolfebacteria bacterium RIFOXYD12_FULL_48_21, assembly GCA_001793945.1. Classification (GTDB taxonomy): domain Bacteria; phylum Patescibacteriota; class Minisyncoccia; order UBA6257; family UBA9933; genus UBA9933. Next base: position 198,018 of record MGIW01000003.1, on the reverse strand, counting down.
GCGCGAAGTGTTTGTAGTGCCGGGCCCCGCAGACCATCCCAATTATATAGGTTCCCATCGCCTCATCCGCGATGGCGCGCGTCTGGTAACTGCGGCGAGCGACATATATGAAGACCTTGGCATCAACCCAAAGTCCCAATCTTCCCCGCAACAGTCTCTATTTGCACAAGAAGCAACCCCTATGGAGCGGGCGATCATGAAAGTGCTCACGGAAGCCGGAAAACCGATGTCGATTGACAAAATTGCCGAACGCACTACTATGGAGGCACGCGCGATCAACACAGCACTTACTTCGCTCGTCATGGCGGAGTTGGTAAAAGAAACGGAACACGGATATAGTATATAAACGCAGTAAGTAGCACGCAGCGAGTAGAATGCGCCAGATGCATTCCGCGTTCTCCGTACTACATGCTCCTCACTACACCCTCATGAAATTAGTCATCGTAGAATCCCCAACCAAGGCTAAAACCATATCGAAGTTTCTCGGCAAAGGATATCAGGTCGAATCGTCATTCGGTCATATTCGCGATCTGCCAAAGAGCAAGCTTGCTATTGATATCGAGCATAACTTCGAGCCGAGCTATATCATTCCGGTAAAGGCAAAGAAACGGGTCACGCAGCTAAAAAAAGACGCGGCAAAGGCCGATGTCGTCATTTTAGCATCCGATGAAGACCGCGAAGGGGAAGCCATCGCCTACCACTTGACCGAAGCGCTCAAACTAAAGGACCGCCCAGCATCCGAAGTGCAGCGCATCACATTTCACGAGATCACCCAGACCGCAATAGAGGAAGCACTTAAGCATCCGCGCGCCATCAACGAAGCGCTCGTGCACGCACAGCAGGCGCGCCGCGTACTCGACCGATTGGTCGGCTACAAACTTTCTCCATTCCTGTGGGAAAAGGTCATGAAGCGTCTTTCCGCGGGCCGCGTGCAATCGGTCGCGCTCCGCCTTATTTGCGATCGCGAAGAAGAAATCAAAAAATTTATCGCGGAAGAATACTGGACCATGTCGGCCCTTTTTGTAAAAAAGGGTTCGGAAATAAGCATGGAGGCCAATCTTGTTGCCGTAAACGAAAAAACACTGGGCAAATTTGACATCCCCACGGAAGCAGCGGCGCATATACTGGAAGACCAGCTATCTACATCGATCTTTTCCGTAGCGAAAATAGAAGCGCGCGAATCCAAAAAGAACCCGCTTGCACCGTTCACCACCAGCACGCTCCAGCAGGAGGGCAGTAAAAAACTGCGCTTTTCCGCAAAGCAGACCATGGCCATTGCGCAAGGTCTGTATGAAAAGGGTTTGATTACCTACATGCGCACCGACTCGGTAAACCTTTCCAAGGAATCGCTCGATGGTGCAAAAAAATGGATCCTTGAAAACCTTGGCGAACAATACGCGACCGACACGCCGCGCGCATTTAAAACAAAGTCAAAACTCGCGCAAGAAGCGCACGAGGCCATTCGCCCAACCAACCCGGCGCTCTCGCCAGAATTGTTTGCCATCAATGACGACCCGAAAGCTAAGAAGCTCTATGAATTGATCTGGCGCAGGTTTATGGCGTCCCAGCTTCCGCAAGCGGTCTTCAAGACCACATCCATAGAGATCAAGGGAATAAATGCGGCGGCACATAAAACATTTGGCTTGCGCGCAAGCGGCACAGTGACCGTGTTTGACGGCTTCCAAAAGATCATGCCGACGAGTGGCGAAGAAAAGATCATGCCGGCATTGCAGGAAGGCGAACCCATGCACGCGGAAAAGATCATGCCGATTCAGCACTTCACCGAACCGCCCGCGCGTTACGATGAAGCAGGCCTCATTAAGGTGCTCGAAGAACACGGCATCGGCCGCCCATCCACATACGCACCGACCATCTCGACCATCCAAACGCGCAACTATGTAGAAAAAACGGACCAGCGACGATTCAAACCGACCGAAATAGGCGAAGCGGTCAATACCATGCTCGTGGCCCACTTCCCGCAAATAGTCGATGTTGAGTTCACCGCAAAAATGGAAGATGAATTTGATGAAGTAGCCGAGGGCCACAAACAGTGGCAGGAAGTGATCCGCGCATTTTACGGACCGTTCGAAAAAAATCTCGAGCAAAAAATGAAAGAGGTTCCGAAGATCGAGCGCGCCCTGGAAGTTTCCGACGAACTCTGCGCACTCTGTGGCAAGCAAATGCTCATCAAGTACAGCCGTTTTGGCAAGTTTCTCGCCTGCTCCGGCTTCCCCGAGTGCCGCAACACGAAAAAGATATTAACCGAAGAAGAAAAGGCGCTGGGAAAATGTCCGAAGTGCAACCAAGGCGATATCGTAAAAAAGAAATCAAAACGCGGGCGCTCATTCTATGGGTGCTCCCGCTATCCGGATTGCGATTGGGCAAGCTGGAAAAAACCGGAAAGTAAAGAGGAAGAAGAAGTTGAGACAACCGAATAGCCGGCAGCACATAAACCCCCGAAGTCTCGGGGGTTTATATTGTATTGTCATTCCGAGCCTGCCGAGGAATCTGCAGTATGCGGGAGCAGATCCCTCGATTTCGCTCCACTGCACTCGGGATGACACTTCCGCATCTTACAGTAATGCTACGCAACAAAAAAACGACCCGAAGGTCGTTTTGAAACAATGATTCCCACTGCCGCTACGGATACTGCATCCGATACGCGCATTTCGGTTTGGTAAGCCGAAATGCGAACGACATTTTTGGTTGGCAGCTCTCCGGCACCAAACAACCATAGTCATTCTACGCATTCGAACAAACGGCTCCTCTTTGGGGATCACCCAAAGTGTGCCCTTACAACCAAGTGGGAAACTTGTGGCTGAGATGAAGGGATTCGAACCCCCGGCCTCCTTTGCAACGCAAAGGTGCTCTACCCAGGCTGAGCTACATCTCAACACATTTTTTACATTCCAATGATTAAGAATTGAGCGGGACAGGGGATTCGAACCCCCGGCCTCCTGCCGTCCGACACGCGCCTCGATGAAGGGACCGTTGGCGCGGTCGTCGTATTCAGGCACTCTACCAGACTGAGCTAATCCCGCATCCTAAAACCCATTGGATATATTACAAGGTACAACCAGCGATACTGGCATAGCCACTTCGCTGTAAGATATTACTCTATTCCACGGCCATTATTTTGTCAATCGCTCCGTCGCAATGTGGTATACTGAACGGTGATGACAGCTTCCGAAGCAAAAACTCGCATAGACCAGCTCCGCAAAACGATCAACCATCATCGGTATCTTTACCATGTCCTCGACACACAAGAAATATCCGACGCAGCGCTTGATTCGCTCAAAAAGGAACTATTTGACCTTGAACAACAGTTCCCGGACCTGATCACGCCCGATTCCCCCACCCAGCGCATCGGCGGCACACCGCTAAAGGCGTTTAAAAAGGTCCCCCATGAAAAGCAAATGCTTTCATTCAACGACGCGTTTTCCGAAGATGATATGCGCGACTGGATGAAACGCAACAAAAATTATCTTTCTTCTGCATCCGCTCTCTCATCTCTCATCTCTCATCTCTCATCTCTCTTCTACGGTGAGCTAAAGATCGACGGCTTTGCCATCGAACTGGTCTATGAAAACGGTACGCTTACACAAGCCTCCACCCGTGGGGATGGTCTTATCGGCGAAGATGTGACCCAAAACATAAAGACGGTCGAAGCAATTCCGCTGACCATTTGTTCCGCTAAAGAAGCACAGGCGAATGCAAAAAAACTGGGCCTCCCCACAGACAAATTTAATTTCGACGCAAACCGCATCGTCGTGCGCGGCGAAGTATTTTTGACCAAAAAAGAATTCGAACGCATCAATAAAGAACAGGAGGCAAAAGGTCAAAAAACATTTGCCAACCCGCGCAACATCGCCGCGGGTTCCGTGCGCCAGCTCGACCCCGCAGTGACCGCGTCACGCAAACTTGATTCCTACCAATACGCCCTCGTCACCGACATGGGCCAAACGACCCACGAAGAAGAACACCTTTTGTTAAAGGCGCTGGGCTTCAAAACAAATCCACACAACAAGCCGCTTGGCACGCTCGAAGAAGTGTTTGCCTTTCGCGACCATTGGGAAACGCATCGCGAAAAGATCGATTACGAAATAGACGGCATTGTGGTTATGGTCAACGACAACGAAACATGGAACACCCTCGGTGTGGTGGGCAAGGCCCCACGCGGCGGCATCGCCTATAAGTTTTCCCCCGTCGAAGCGACCACGGTCGTTGAAGATATAAAGGTGCAGATAGGGCGCACCGGTGTGCTCACTCCGGTCGCCGTCATGCGCCCGGTGACCGTGGGTGGCGTTACTATATCACATGCGACCCTGCACAACGCCGACCAAATAGAACGCCTTGGGCTGAAGATCGGCGACACGGTCGTCATCAGCCGCGCCGGCGATGTCATACCGCAAATAACGGCAGTATTAGAGGATATGCGCACCGGCAAGGAGCGCGTGTTTTCCATGCCAGCCCATTGCCCAAACGATGGATCCCCCGTAGTTCGCGACGGCGTGGCCTACCGTTGTTCAAATAAAAAATGCGGCGCACGCACCAGTGAGAACATCCGACATTTTGTTTCCCGTTCGGCGTTCGATATTCGCGGCCTTGGCCCAAAGATCATCGACCGCTTCATGGACGAAGGACTTATATCCGACATTGCCGATATTTTTACCCTCACCGAAGGCGATCTAAAAACACTGGAACGATTTGGAGAGCAATCAGCCAAAAACATCATCCGCGAAATAAGCGAACATAAAAAAATAAGCCTATCGCGCTTTTTATACAGCCTTGGCATTATTCATGTAGGGGAAGAAACCAGTCGCGCGCTAGTAAGCGCGCTCCCAATTTCAAATTTAAAATTTCAAATTTCAAATTTAATCGAGGTAGTCCAACATCTGACTACCGAAGATCTCCAACAGATTCCCGACATCGGCCCGGCTGTGGCAACAAGCATTCACGATTGGTTTGCGGACAAACACAATGTGGAACTATTGCAACGCTTTGAAACGCTTGGCATAACGCTCCTTGCCGACAAAAAACCTGCCAATGCAAAACTGGCAGGCAAAACCTTTGTGATCACCGGCACACTTGAAACCATGTCACGCGATGAAGCAAAGGAAAAGGTTCGCGCCCTTGGCGGAACCACGGCGGAATCGGTAAGCAAAAAAACGAGTTTCGTTGTCGTAGGCGCGGATCCGGGAAGCAAGGCAAAAAAGGCGCAAGAGCTCGGAGTTGTCACACTTACCGAACGGGAGTTCATATCACTGTTATCGTAAAAAAGCCCCGCCGAAGCGGGGCTTTGTATATCCTTTACCGATTTTTCTACCCAAGGAACCAGCGGTGATTACTGCTTACGCAATCGCACCGGGTTGCCACGAGCCCATAATTGGCGAGGTCTAGTCGTATCCTTCTCTTGATAGAAACCAATATTGCAGGGTCGAGCGCAACATCCTTAAGCGCCCTCGTAAGGATGTCTCGAACAGCGGTGCGATTGACGGATTCCGTACCGCCATAATGCGCATCGACATATTTCTGCAGACTGGCGACATCGGGCAAAACCTCGAGCGTAATAACGCACCGAACAATTTCCCCCCGAGATGGAAACATTATTGAGCGTTCAATTCTGTGCTTCTCGGGGTTGATGAACATATGGCTCACCTTGCGCAGATCTGCATCAAGCGCATACAAATCGTCGGTCATATAAAAATCAACAATGTTCTTCTCGGATAGAAAGCACACCCGCTTGAGGCTTTTGAAACTGCCGGCATACCGTAGGGTGCAGTAAGCCCAAGCAGAAAACACCACGACCAAAGCTATCACCCTAAAAAAAGGGGGAAAAGAGGTCTGCCCCAAAACAATGTGGTTGTTAGCCGTGATAAAAAGCCGCTCCATGCCAATCACCAATCCGATGGAAAAAATTATCACCCATACTTTGATGCGCCGTGAGACATTTTTCTTCGTATATGTCCGCATGTCACTGCTCCTCCCTATAAAGGTTATAAAACCGTTAACTAAGTTCTACTTTTCTTATATCCCACCCGGGCAGAAATGTCAAAATAATTATGTCGTAAAAAACCCCGCCGAAGCGGGGTTTTGCACCGCGATAGATTTCGTTGCTCATTCCTCCATTATCATGCCAGAAATCAGATGCGCGCGGAGACCTATTAGCGGCAGCTGCTCCTTAAGATGCTCGGCAAGTTTTTTGCCGACGACATTCGCAACCGAAACGGCATCGCCCTCTTCGTACGGCTGTCGATTTTGCTCTTCAAAAAACTTTTCAACCAATTCCTTTAATCGAGCCTCCGGAGAATACGATTGGTAATTACGCGGGAAAAAGGTGTCGAGGTACTGCTGCAGTCGGAACATATCGACACTGGCCCATACGGCCGTTTCGATCTGTACGAATTTCCCTTCGCCACCCACCAACACCCTAAAGGTTCCATCAATGACGACATCTTGCAGATCACTGCGCACGACACGCATGCCGGTCTTTTTCAACATACTCGTGCGAATAAAAAGATTGTCCTCGTGATAGGAAAGCACCCTGTTATTTTTATTCACCAGAAACGCATCCTTGAGCGCCGTGAACCCGGTCGCCCATTTCCACAGCGGAACAAAAAGGATGACCGCCAACATCATAAATGGCATAGGAGAATCTTTGCAGTACAACACATAAAAATAGCCGGCCCCGCTATAAACGAAGGCGAATATAACCACTGCCAAAAATCGAGTCGCACGCTGTTTACCGGTATACATCTTCATGTATCCCCCCCTTTCTTTTCACTATTTGTTTATAAAAGACTTCGGTCTGATTATGTTATAATGCGTACTGCGTAAAATGTCAAAACACTATGCCGTAAAAAAGCCCGGGATATACCCGGGCTTTGGCTCACACACTATAGTGAATCAGGAAATGACATACGGTGCTTCTTCGACGGAACACTCCGCCGATACGCACACAAGCCCAACGGGCGGAAGTTTTTCTTTTAACCAATCGAAAAGCTTCCCCTCAATGACCTCCTCTTTCGAACACAAACTGGCCGTGCCGCGCATCCATCCTTCATGCTCCGACAAAAACCCCCTGAGTATTCTGTCGAGCCGAAAAGCTGGCTGATCAGACCATGAGTCGATCAAAAAGGCATTAAAGTAGTCTTGCAGCCGCCCCCTATCCACAAGGGCCTCCACACTCAGACTTACTTTTAGGAGCCGAGCACCGATCGGGATCTCTATCGCGCGCGCCGCCTTGACCCGCGAGAACACATGCGGCACTACCTTAGCACCCACCTCTTTCAAAACGCGCGTTCTCATAAATCTGTTTACATCGTGGTAGCCGAGCACCTTGCCGTCCTTGTCCACCAGAAATGACCGTTTCAGCGGAACGCACACGACCTCCCGTGCAAAAAGCCACAGAAGCGACCCAACAATGGCAAAGAAAAACGCAGCCTCAAAAGGTGATTTTGGGATGGGTATATACACCCCCATAAAACAAAACCCTGCGATAAGTGCCGCCACCACTCCCAAAAATACGCAAAACTCCCTCGGTGACATTGTTTGCATAGCATTCCTCCAATTTCCATAGTATTAATCTGTATAAGGTCTATTCTTTTTATGGCATATAAAGAACGGTATGTCAACTTTTGCTCCACTAACGCGCATTTCGGACAAAAAGTAAATTTTGTGAGTAATAAACAGACAGTAGTAGGGGAGGTTGTCATCCCGGCGGAGGCCGGGATCCAGAGTATAAATATCTCTACCCCCCTCTTTTTCCTCATCTCCCACCTCACACCTCACACCTCACCCCTTACCCCCCCGCCCATACCGTATACTCCATACCGTATACCTTATACCTCCCCCATACCCCCCCTTATCCTTCTTCCCTTTTCTTGCCCTATATGGTGTAATACAATCACAGCATGCCACTTAAACCACCTACATCCTCGTTTGAAGCCTTGACTCAAGCGATTACACAACACAGGGCGTTATCCGCGGAAGAAACGGATTTTTTACGCAGGGCATTCCAAACGGCACAAAAGGAACACGCCCCGCAAAAGCGCAACTCCGGGGAACCCTATTTTAACCATGTATTCCAAACCGCGCTCACGCTTGCCGAATGGGACATGGACACCACCACTATAGCGGCGGGGCTTTTACACGACACGGTAGAAGACACGCCCTACAAACTCGAAACACTTAAAAAAGAGTTTGGGGAAGAAGTTTCTTTTTTAGTAAACGGCGTCACCAAACTCGGCCATTTAAAATACCGCACATCGGTAAAAACGGAAAAGGATCGCGTAAACCAGCAAGCGGAAAACTTGCGCAAAATGATTCTTGCGATCAGCGAAGACCTGCGCGTCGTTTTTATCAAACTTGCCGATCGACTGCATAATATGCGCACACTTGGTGCCATGCCACCGCTAAAACAAAAACGCATCGCGCTCGAAACGCTCGAAATATATGCCCCGCTCGCCTATCGCCTCGGCATGCAAAACCTTTCCGGCGAACTCGAGGACCTGACTTTTTTGTATCTGCATCCGGAAGAACACGAGTGGATGACAAAAAATGTCGAAGAGAAATATAGCGAACGCGTCGCATATCTTGAGCGCGTGGAACCCGTGTTGCGGGCGGCACTCGCAAACGCGCACATAAAACCGATTGCGATCAACTACCGCGCAAAACGCATTTCAAGTCTGTATAAAAAACTGCTACGCTCCGACATGAACCTCGACCAGATCTACGATTTGGTCGCGTTGCGTGTGATTGTTTCCACGGTGGAAGAATGTTATGCCGCACTCGGCATCGTACACCAACTGTGGCCGCCACTACCCGGAAAGATTAAAGATTATATCGCACTTCCGAAACCGAACGGATACAAAAGTCTGCACACGACCGTATTTTGTGAAGATAAAAAGATAACGGAAATACAGATCCGCACATTACAAATGCACGATGCGGCGGAGCACGGCATCGCCGCGCACTGGGCATATAGCCAGGCTAAGACGACAAAAAAGTTTATCGAAGGAAATAAAAACATTTCAGCAAAGCAGGACGAATTGAATTGGGTCAATCAATTGCGCGAATGGCAAAAAGATTTTACGGATCCGGAGGAATTTGTAAACTCACTGAAAATAGATTTCTTTAAGCATCGGGTCTTTGCCATAACGCCAAAAGGGGAAGTCATCGATCTGCCCGCGGGTTCGACGCCCATAGACTTTGCGTATCAGATCCACAGCGAAATAGGCGACCGCTGCGTAGGCGCAAAGATAAACAACAAAATAGTTCCGCTTGATTATCAAATACAATCGGGAGACCTGGTGGATATTTTGGTGCAAAAAAATAAAAAGCCATCGGAATCGTGGCTGAAGTTCGCAAAGACATCATCGGCAAAACAACGCATTCGAAGAATGATCAGGCAGGAAACATCTATATTGCGCAAAGGCCCGCAACTCGAACTAAAAATAACCGTGGATGATCGGGTGGGTATGCTGAAAGATATTTCAAGCGTCATATCCCGCGCGCGAATCAACATCATCAACCTCACGCACATTCACCCCTCCCAACGCGGATCGCTCCCCATCATCAAAATCCTCTGCGATATAGACAACAGCGGAAAAGCAGAAAAACTGGTGCTAAAAATAAAGAGCCTCAAAGGCGTCCGCGAAATACATTATCAGATGGTGTAAATTTAAAAGGGAAATGTTTAAAAATAAAGCCTACCCGAATTATGCGCAAATATTTATCCCTTAATAATATAGGCTTATTTTTAAACATCGCAGGAACGCTCTTAATTACTTATGCCTTAGGAGATTTTCCTGATGGTGGAACATTTGAAAGACTTGATGGCGGCACGCAATATGGAATTGTATATTTTAAAAACCCTTTTCAATTTAAGCTTGGTATTATACTATTAATTATTGGTTTCTTTTTCCAATTAACTCCTAAATCAAAATGATTTTATGAATTCCACTTTAAATAAAATATTTGTATCTTTGCTGTGCGGAATAGCTTTTTCTATTCCATTAATCATTATCTTATTTTTCACAAAAGATTATTTTGCTGATAAAGAACTCTATTGCGATCTATCGGCGAGCGTGGGCGCTGAAAGACACTATATTTATCCTATTCTTAGAGACCTTGGGTATGAACCCACGGAGGGCGGAAATGATATTAAAAATCCGATTGCCACGAAAACGCGTTACAATGAAGGTTGCGGGGATTAGATATTGGAAAGGAGCGTGAAAGCGCTTCTTTCTGTATGTTTGCCTTATGCGAGCCTGTGAAAATGTCGGATCAAATGGGCGAGAATAAATTTCCACAGAAAACGAGTTGTTTGAGCCGTAGCAACGGCGAGTTCTCGTTTTCGTAAGAAATTTACGAGACCATTCCGTCATTTTTATTCGCTCGCGATTTTTGCCCTACTTTTACTAAAAAAGTAGGAAAAATATTTATTTAAAAATGAGGTGGATTCCCGCCGGAGTTTTACCCTAAGCCCATCGAACGGGCGGGAATGACAGAGAAACGGATGATGATTTGCAAGGCGTGTGTTTTATTTCACAAACTCATACTCTTTTACCAGTTTTATAACTTCTTCCCGTGCGAATTGGTTAATTTCCGGATAAACGATGATCAAAATATCTCTTCCTTCTATATTTTGCAGATTTCGTACGCGAATTGCTTCATAAAACATACGCTTGATCTTATTTCGTTCCGTAGCCCGCTTATCTACCTTTTTTCCCACCACAACCCCAAATCGGCTATAGGAAAGCCCGTTTGCGGCTATTTTCACCGCAAAAAAGGGGCCTTTTTTTACAAACGAAGGCCTTTTTTTGATAAACTCCGCGATATTTAACTTGTACCGTTTTGCAAGCATGCTAAGAGTTCTGTCTATAATGTATAGTATACAATAAAATCGCAAATGGCTGAAGGAGGATAAAAAGAGCCCTCCTCCTGATGCCATTTGCGATTTTATTGGTTTAAAAAAGGCCTTCGTTATTTACGAGGCCTTTTTAACGGTCAACTGCTTCCGCCCCTTCCTTCGGCGGGCTACCAAAACACGGCGGCCACCCGGTGTTGCGGTGCGCTCCAAAAACCCGTGGGTTCGCGCTCTTTTTCGCTTGTTTGGCTGGTATGTAACTGACATAATGGTCTACTATATCGGAATTGGTTAGAAAATGCAAGCCCTCCCCAGCACAGAAGCCCAGACGCATTCTTCTTCAAATTTAAAATTTTAAAATTATCTATTTTGTAGGTATGTGGATAACTACTTGGACAACTATTTTTATGGTCTAATCACAAACTTTTCCCGCATATTGTGTCAATGGGTAGAGTGATTTTACCCAGTGTTTATGCGGGGTATACGAGTTATCCACACCTATTCCCCATTTTTTTACTTTTCCACACTATTCGCTATAATTTTATAAATCTGTATAATGATTTTATTAGTTAAAGAAACGACCCTTATCCGTATATTTCTTTTGAAATTTTGGATTTTTGCATTCCGTTATGGGTCATGAGTTATTAGTTAACCGTTATTTATTATGGAACTCGATCAACTCTGGAAATCCGCCTTGGCGGAGCTCGAAATACAAATGACCCAGCCCAACTTTTTGACCTGGTTCAAAAACAGCAGGCTGCTCGACCGATCGGCGGACGGAGAGCTGGTAATAGCGCTTTCCAATAACTTCGCAAAGGAATGGGTAGAGAATAAATATCACAAATCGATCTTCGAGATTCTTGTTTCCCTTGACGACTCAGTAAGAAAAGTGCGCTACACGGTAGCCTCCTTGCCCGCAGAGTCTCAAAAAGCCCATGGAGAGAGCAAAAAGGAGCGTTCCTCTGCTCCGCAACAAGCCACCTTTGACGAATTTAAGATAGACCCGGAAACAAACCTCCACCCGAAATATACCTTTAAGTCATATATAGTAGGCTCTTCAAACGAACTCGCCTATGCCGCTTCCCTTGCGGTCATAAAGGATATGGGTAAAAAATATAACCCGTTATTCATCTATGGTGGTTCCGGCCTTGGAAAGACCCATTTGATGCAATCCATAGGAAATCAGATTCGCCAGACCCATGGCAATAATCTTAAGGTCAAATATATTCCGTCGGAAAAGTTCGTAAATGACATTGTCTTTTCCATAAAAAACAGGCGGATGGAAGATATGAAGCGCATATACCGCTCGGTAGATGTACTTATTATCGACGATATTCAGTTCATAGCAGGAAAGGCGGCAAGTGAAGAGGAATTTTTTCACACATTCAATGCGCTGTATGATAACGATAAGCAGATTATTCTTTCTTCCGATCGCCCACCTCACGAAACCTCCATTCTTGAAGAACGGCTTCGCTCCCGCTTTAGCAGTGGCATGATCGTGGATATATCCTATCCCGACTATGAAATGCGCCTCGCTATCATTAAAAAGAAGTTGGAACAGGAGGGCATGACCGTTTCCGATCAAGTGGCTGAGTTCATTGCGGAAAAAATGCAACGAAACATTCGGGAAATAGAGGGCGTCCTGAAAAAAATCATGTTTTATCAGGATGTGAAGGGTATTGAGGTTACAAAATCCATTGTTGAAGAAATTATCGACAAAACGACCAAACATTCCTTTAAAAATGTAACCCCAAATCAGGTTATGCAGGTAGTTGCAAACTTTTTTGAACTGACTGAAAAGGAACTGACCGACCAGGGAAGAAGAAAGGAGGTTGTCGAACCGCGTCAGATCACCATGTTTCTTATGAAGGATCTCTTGGGGATGTCCTACTCGGATATCGGGTATAAAATGGGGAAAAGAGACCATTCAACAGTTATGCACGCATGCGATAAAATCTCGAAATTATTGACTTCGGACCAAAAACTGGGAAATAAGATAACTTCCATTAAAGAAGTTATCAACAGCAAATAATTTTTTCCCGCTTTTTATCCACACTGCAGAATTAAATAAATCCGTTTCTATTGTTATCCATTATCCACTTATCCACACTGTCCACACCCCTACTACTGCTTCTACTATTTTTAATATATTATAGTAACAGAAGTAGTAAGAATGCATTACAAACAAATTTTATTTTATGGAACTCATCGTACTGAAAACAAACCTTAAAGAAGGTATCACTGCACTCGGAAAAATCGGATCGGAAAATGCATCACTCCCTATTCTGAAAAACTGCCTTATAGAAACACATGAAAATAAAATAAAGTTTTCGGTAACGAATCTTGAAATGGCGATATCGAGTGTTATTCCGGCAAAAGTCATCAAAGATGGGAGTATAACGGTTCCATTGAGTATTCTTTCGTCGATCATTAATAATCTTGAGAGCGAGCGGGTTAGTTTGGAGACTAAAAATAACAATTTGGTCATAAAAACAGAGAATTATCAGGCGAAAATACAGGGAACAAAAAAAGAAGAGTTCCCTATTATTCCGAAAATAGAGAACGAAAGGGAATATTTACAGATGGAAAGCGGATTATTGAAAGATACCTTTCTGTCTATTGTTATGGCGAGTCAAGGTTCCGCTATTCGTCCGGAGCTGGGTGGCGTGTTGTTTGATTATCAGGTAAACATCATAAAGTTTGCCGCTACGGATAGTTTTAGGCTTGCAGAAAGAACAATCGATGAAAATAGTTATAAGGCAAATATAGAACAGAAGCTGAAGATGATCGTTCCGCTAAAGACCATACAGGAACTGGTAAGGATTATGTCGGAGAAAGACGAAGAGAAAATATCTATTTACTTCGATTTAAATCAAATATTATTCCGAACTGATAAATTTGAACTGGTTTCCCGGGTTATAAATGGAGATTTTCCCGATTATCAGCCAATTATCCCAAAAGAAATAGCGATAGAAATTACGGTAAATAGGGATCAATTAGTAAATGCGTTGAAATTGACAGGATCTTTCTCTGATAAGATGAATGAGATCAGGGTTATCATAAAAGAAGGGGTAAAAAACATAGAATTATTCTCGGCAAACCCAATATTGGGAGAAAATCAGTATCTGATACCGGCAAAAATAAAAGGTGATTCAATGGAAATCGTATTTAACTGGAAGTTTCTATTTGATGGTATAAAAAATATCGAAACGGAAAATATAACGATCGGACTAAATGGGGATAATAAACCCGCGATCATACGGCCGATGAATGTGCAAGATTATTTCTATATCATCATGCCGATAAATAATACATGAAGAAGTAGAAGGTATTAAGTATATAATTTGGTATATACTAATTATTTAACTCTTATACATCCATACTGTATACTACCTACCTCATACTACATACCATCTGAACAGGACTGTAAAAAATCTCCCGCTAAGGAGATTTTTTATTACGAACGAAGTCGTTATAGGTTTATATTAGCCCAAGCGCGTACAGGCGCTTCCCAGAGGTTGTATTGGGGATCCTGTGCAGGGTTGCTGGGCATGGAACCGGTAGGATCTTCCCGATCAACATAATGAAGAATGGAATGCACTTCTCCGTTTGAACGGTAATTTCCGTCAAACATGGGTTTTGACACGGAAACAGCTTCCGGTCGGGTAAAGGTTTCTGTAGGAAATTTAGGAAGTGCCTCGGTCATAAATGTATTCCAAATAGGAACCGCCGCAAGAATACTGCCGCCACTTTGTTGCATTGGGGCATTATTATTGTTTCCCGCCCACACGCCAACGACCAATGAAGGCGTATAGCCAAATACCCACGCATCGCGGTAGTCGTTGGTGGTTCCGGTTTTTAGGGCTACATCGCGATCAGGAAATACGGTCAAATCAAAACTACTTTCAAAAAGAGGTCTCCGCGCAACGGGGTCGGAAAGAATATCGTTGACCATACGCGGATAGCGGGAGTCGATGATCTGTGTTGATCTGTCGAGATATTTTTCCAAAACACTCCCCTGTTCGTCGGTAACACTCAAAACAAAAGCCTGTTGGTGTTTTATGCCGTCTTGAGAAAGCACGGAATAGGCACCGACCATGTCGATAAGACGGATTTCCCCACCGCCAAGAACAAACGAAAGGCCGTAGCGGTTTGGGTCGGTCAATGTGGTAAGACCGAAATCAAATGCATTTTTGATCGTGTCGTTAATACCCGCAAGATAAAGGGTCTTTACTGCGGTAACATTGATGGATTGCGCAAGCGAGTTGCGCATATTGATAGGCCCGCGGTAGGAATGATCGTAGTTTTCCGGGCGGTAACTTACCGTGCCGCTTGTATCAAACTCGGTAGACACATCAAACAAAAGGGTTTCGGGAGTGTATCCTTTTTGGAAAGCTGTCATATAGGCAAACGGCTTAATAGACGAACCCGGTTGGCGAAGTCCCTGAGTGGCGACATTGAAATTGCCATCGATGGTTTCGTCGAAGTAATCGGCAGAACCAACAAGCGCAAGTACTTGGCCCGTTTTTGGATCTTCTGCAACCAGGGAAGCATTGTGTCCTTGATAGAGTTCGGTATTGCGTGCCGCACCATCCTTTACTGCGCGTTCGGCAATTTGCTGCAGGTCATAATCGAGTGTGGTAATGACCTTTAATCCCCTTTTGTTGATAATATCTTCTCCATATTTATTCAACAAATAGTCACGCACCGCCATGGAAAAATGAGCAGCCTTTATGGATCCGATATTTTGTTCAAGAAAACGGGGCGATACTTTAAGATTGGCATCGCGTTCCTTTTGGGTAATATGGCCGGCGGCATACATTTCTTCCAAGACGCGATCTTTTCGCTTAAGCAAATCGCCCTTATGGGAACCCCATGGGGAATAATAGCTGGGGCGTTGAACGATGGCGGCAAGCGTGGCCGATTCAAGAAGGGAAAGATCCTTCGCGGACTTTCCGAAATAAGTCTGTGCGGCGGCTTCTATACCGTTCGCTCCCGCGCCATATGCGATCTGGTTTAAATAAAGATTAAGAATTTCGTCTTTTGTATAATAGCGTTCAATCCAAAAAGCAAGAATGATCTCGTTGATCTTACGGGTGTAGGTTCGTTCCGGCGAAAGAAAGGCATTTTTTGCCAACTGTTGGGTGATGGTCGAAGCGCCCTGGCTTATTTCGCCACTGAGGGTATTTATAAAAAACGCACGAAAAATGCCACTGATATCGATGGCGGAATGCGTATAAAAACCACTGTCTTCTATGGCGACAGTCGCCTGCTTCACACGATTGGGTATTTGATCATAAGGGATGACAGTGCGCTTTCCCTCTGCGTTGATCTCGTATAAAAGAATCTCGCCGGTGCGGTCGTAGAGTTTTGTCGATTCCTGCATTTGCCACCCGCCGGACTTTTCAGGATCGGGAAGTTGTTTTGCGATACGGGCAATGTGGATGACCCCGAAGGTTCCAAGTGATGCAAAAAGAATAACGGCAATGGCGGAAATCTTAATAATAAGATTCCGGCGCACATGATCGACTGCCTTTTTAGCGTGAGTTGTTTTTGGCATAGAATGGAATTACACAGCAAAGAGCTTTAAAAGTCAATTATTTTTATCAATTTTTGTTATTAGTATCCTCCCGCATCCCGTTATAGGTTATCGGTTATAGGTTATTTTCCCCCGCCTTGTCATACCGAATGTGGGTCCCGTATCAAGTACGGGATAAACTCCGGTCGGTATCCAGAGTCTGAACATCCATATGTTACTACCGCGGAAAACACTGGATCCCGTGTCGTGGCACGGGATGACAATACGGGGAGTATATCATTCCCGCGAAGGCGGGAATCCCGCATCCTCATTAAAAATTATAAATTTAAAATTATCCCCCCCGCATCCTCATTAAAAATTATAAATTATAAATTTAAAATTACCCCTTATTAGTGTACTAAAATTAAAAGAAAGGCACAAAAAAAGACGCAGTAAAGCGTCTTTTTTTAAGGCTTATTCAACGATGTCTTCTTCGTCGGCCCAATCGAAGCCGGAAAACTCTTCAAGCTCTACATCTTCCTCGTCGCCCGAGACGATATCATCATCGGCCGGTTCGGCTTCCTGACCGTATCCGACATGATCGTCATCGCCACGCTTTTTCTTCGTCTCAATTTCCTCGTCACCTATTTCGAAGACAAGGTCTTCGTTCTCCAAATAATTCTGCGTAGGAGTCGCAACACTTTCTTGTGCCATTTAAAATGTCTGGTATGTAAAAATAATACAATATGACCTTTATTTGTGATATATAGTAATGGATTTAAAAACCGTGTCAATAGGAATAAAAATACACCCCATTTGGCACCGTCATTCCCGCGCATTGCCCTGCTGTAGCTTTATGCGAAAGCAAAAAAATAGGAATCCAATATTTTGCATTGTCATCCCGGCGGAGGCCGGGATCCAGTATTTTATTTAGAAATTAAAAATTAGTAATTAGAAATTCCCCCTTATCTCTCCTCCCCCTCTTATCTCTCACCTCTCATCTCTTTTTTTCTTCCCCTCCCCCCCCATACCGTATACCGTATACCTTATACTTTATACCCCCTCCCCCCCCTCCCACCTCATACCTCACACCCCCTACCTCACATCTCATACGCAAAGTTGCCCCAAAGAGCATATTAGGTATAATGGGACAAAGAAGAGGTGTAGATTTGTGATATGCGTCTATTTGTATTCGCATTATTTGCGCCTAATTCGCATTATTCGCGACCCCTCTATGAAATTCACCCACCTCCACACCCACTCCCACTACTCCCTGCTCGATGGTTTGGCAAAGATAGACGATCTTGTTGCGCGCGCAAAAGAACTCGGCATGGAATCATTGGCATTAACCGATCACGGCAACCTCTATGGAGCGGTTGAGTTTTACTCGAAGGCAAAAAAGTCCGGCATCAAGCCATTGCTCGGCATGGAAGCCTATGTGGCAAAAGGCAGCCGGCTCGATCGGAAGCTGACACCATCCGAAAGCGAAGGAACCGGCAAAAAAACAAAGGAAAATTATAACCACCTCACATTACTCTGCGAGAGCGAAAAAGGTTGGAAAAACCTGCTTAAATTGTCTTCAAGCTCGCACTTGGAGGGGTTTTATTATAAGCCGCGAGTAGATAGGGAGATCTTGGCGCAGTGGCACGAAGGGATTATTGCGCTGTCCGGTTGTCTTGGCGGAGAAATAGCCCAACTATGCGTGCACGGCCGAATGGAAGAAGCGGAGGCTGTGGCAAAAGAGTATAGGGATCTGTTTGGCAAAGATAATTTTTTTATTGAAATATGGCATTTGCCGAACATTCCGGATGCGGATATCGCGGTAAAAGGATTAAAAACTATCGCGAAAAAACTCGGCATCCCCGTAGTGGCAACAAAAGATATTCATTATGCGCGCCCGGAAGATGCGCAATATCAAGACATTTTACTTGCGGTCCAGACCGGCAATACGGTGAACGACATAGGGCGCATGTCTATGATGGATGAAAATTATGCAATGAACTCGCCCGAAGAAATGGCAGAGTGGTTTGCCGATATTCCCGAAGCGATAGAAAACACGGCAAAGATAGCGGAGCGATGCAATGTGGAGCTTGAGCTGGATGTGGTGCGTTTGCCGAAGTTTGCCACACCCGGAGGGATGGATAGCATGGACTATCTCGAAAAAATAATACGGGAAGGGCTCTCGTCGCGCTACAAAGAAATTACACAGGAAGTGAGCGATCGAATGGAATACGAAATTGGCGTTATACGAAACACAGGGTATGCCGATTACTTTTTGATCGTGCAAGATTTTATTAAATGGGCGCGCGATCACGGGGTGGTGGTGGGGCCGGGCCGAGGATCGGCGGCGGGAAGCCTCGTAGCCTATGTGCTGAACATTACCGATGTGGACCCGATCAAATATGATCTTTTGTTTGAGCGGTTTCTGAATCCCGATCGCATCCAAATGCCCGATATTGATATTGATTTCGCCGACAAGCGGCGCGACGAAGTAGTAAATTATGTGCGGCAGAAATATGGAGAAGACCGGGTTGCGCAGATCATTACATTCGGAACAATGGCGGCACGGGCGGCAATTCGCGACGCAGGTCGCGCGCTTGGCTTGCCCTATGCATTTTGTGATCAGGTGGCAAAGCTGGTTCCCGCTCCCCCGACTCCGGTAAAAAATCTTGGACAGGCGCTCGACGCGGTGGAAGAAATGCGCACGATGTATGCCACAAATCCGGATGCAAAAAAGCTGATAGACGCCGCAAAGAAACTCGAAGGAGTTGCCCGGCATGCGTCGGTGCACGCGTGCGGCATTATCATTTCCGCGGAACCGCTAACCGATGTGGTGGCGTTGCAGCGATCGCCGCAAAATGAAAATTCGGTCATTACGCAATTTGAACAAGGAATCGTTGAAAAACTTGGGTTGCTCAAAATGGACTTTCTCGGACTGCGAAACCTGACGATCATCGAAGAGGCATTGCGATTGGTACAGGAAAGCACGGGAGAGCTTGTAAATATTTCAGACATTCCGCTGGATGACGCGCAAACATTTGAGGTGCTGCAAAATGGCGATACGGTGGGAGTGTTCCAGTTTGAATCCGCAGGCATGCGCCGCTATCTAAAGGAACTAAAGCCAACCGAATTCGAAGATGTCGTCGCCATGGTGGCACTCTATCGCCCGGGCCCAATGGAACTGATCCCGGATTATATCAACCGAAAGTATGGCCGTGAAGAAGTAAAACTTCTGCACCCCATGCTCGCGCCGATCCTTGGAAAAACCTACGGCATCGGCATTTATCAGGAGCAGATGATGCGCATCGCGCGCGACCTTGCCGGATACACGCTTGCCGAGGCGGACACATTGCGCAAGGCGATCGGCAAAAAGATCAAAGCACTGCTCGACGAGCAGGAGGGAAAGCTAATCAACGGTATGATCGCCAATGGTATCAACGAAAAGATAGCCCGGAAGATATGGGAATTGTTCCCGCCGTTCGCGAAATACGGTTTCAACCGATCGCACAGCGTCTGCTATGGATTGATAGGTTACCAGACGGCGTACTTGAAGGCACACTACCCTATTGAGTTTATGACGGCGCTTTTCAACTCGGAAAGCGACGATGTGGAACGCATCGCGTTTCTAATAGATGAGGCAAAAAAGCACGGCGTGTTGGTGCTACCGCCTGACATAAACGAAAGTGCGGTAAGCTTTGCTCCGCAAGGAACGAGCATCCGATTCGGATTGCAGGCGATAAAAAATGTAGGGGCCGCGGTGGTCGAAGCGATCATTGCCGAACGACAGGCCGGCGGACCGTATGTGGATCTCGAGGATTTCCTGACGCGCGTAAAGCACAAGGACATCAATAAAAAATCAATAGAAAGTTTGACCAAGGCCGGCGTATTTGATTCGTTCAAGCTTGAGCGGGGAAAGGTACTCGCGAACATGGACGAGATATTGCGGTATTCGCAGACGATGAAAAAGAATGAGGTATCCAATCAAAACAATCTCTTTGGTACGGTCTATTCGAAAAGCGTTTTGAATCTAAGGGATGCCGAGCCTATTTCTAAAAAGGACAAGCTGAACTGGGAAAAAGAACTGCTCGGGTTGTACATTTCCGACCATCCCCTTTCCGAACACAAGGCACAGTTGGTGCAATACAAGGTAAAATCTATTCGTGACCTACTGCAGCTGGAGCAGAAAGACCAACAAAAGCATCGCATCGCCGGCGTGGTAACGGGAGTAAAAAAGATAACCACTAAAGCAGGAAAGCCGATGGCATTTGCCCGCATTGAAGACGCGAACGAAAGCATCGAAGCAATCGTGTTCACGGAAACGCTCGCGCGCAACCCGAACCTCTGGGTGGAAAACAAACTGATCGTCGCAGAGGGCAAACTCTCCGCAAAAGATACAGAAATGAAGTTCATCTGCGAAGGCGCGGTGGAGCTTATCTGACTAAGAACCTATAACCTATAACCAATAACCAATAACCTATAACTCATAGCCAATAACAGAATAAAAAGTCGGCGCATGCGCCGACTTTTTGCACATTACTCTCCTTCCCCTCTCTTTTCCCTTACCCCTAACCTCCTGTCTCCACCCCGGCCCCCGTCATCGGTCATTAGTTAGTAGTTAGTATCCCGCATCCCGTTATTAATTATCCGTTATCAGGCATAAGTTATTTCCCCCTTCCCTCTCATCTCTCACCTCTTATCTCTTTTCTCCCTCCCCCGTACCCCACCCATACCCTATACTGTATACCTTATACTTTATACCCTCCTCTCCTCCCCGCATTGTCATCCCGTGCGCAGCCTGCCCCGTACCACGATACGGGGACACGGGATCCAGAGTATAGATATCCCTGTGTCACTACCGCAGAGAATACTGGATCCCCGCCTCCCTCATTAGAAATTAGAAATTAAAAATTATAAATTACCCCACCCATACCCTATACTGTATACCTTATACTTTATACCCACCCTCCTATCCCGCGCCATTGACACGGACTACTCAATTGGCTAAGATTCCCCCAGTATCATTGAGATTAGCAGTTTGCTGCTGGAGAACTCCGGAGAGGTGGGGGACAAGGGGATACCGCTCCGTCATCGGGGCGCTGGATCGGACACGGTATCGGCAAAGCGAATTAGTAGTTTCTGATGGGCGAAGGGCACTTTGCTTTATGGGGGGGCACCTCAATTAAAACATCAGGGGCAAATAGGTCGTGTACCCCATCACCTTGGGGGAATAAGCCGTGTCAGGTGGGTTCAGCACCACAAAGACTACCTCACTTCTTCAGCAGCAAGCCTTCCAAGGCCCGGCGACACATGTCGCTGGGCCTTTTTTATTGGCAAAAGTTGACAAACAGGTAAATAAATGACACTATAAACCCAGTAGATTTTCAATATTACTTTTGGACGGGAGAAAAGGTATGGAATACATAAGGATGTTGTTTTCTGAAAACCCGGAGTTTTTAGGGATAGCTACGCTCGTTTTGGTAGCTTTTTCATGGTTGGCATTTATCGCTCTGGTTTTAAAAGAGCGCAAAAAGGAGGGCGACAAAAATGGATAAGCTATTGGCCCAACTGGGTCTCGGGCTGGTCATGGGGGCAATTTTTGTAACGATTGGCGGTCTCGCGGTGATTATTTTAAACCTTGTGAGAGACCGAAGGGGAGCCAAAAAAGAGCAGAAAAACCCGACCAGTTCGGTCCACGAGGTGGAGGGAGGGGTGGCGATGAAGTATGTCTGCTACCCGCGCGTTAACAGTGGCGCCCCCGTGATACAGGTTCCCTACGGTGAATTGAAGTATGTCCGAAAAACGGGAGAATGTGAGCTGATGCTGCAGATCAACTGCAATGACGGCTATTCATTCGCCGAATGGGTAAGCCCGCAGATCTTTGATGCGGTAAAGCCCGGAACGAAAATGACCGTCACCTACTCCCTCAATACCCGAACGAACGAGCGAAAGTGTATCAGCCTCAAACGCCACGAATAAAAACGGCGATTAAGGAAGCGACAAAAAGCCCCGAGCAATCGGGGCCTTTCTTTTTATGCACACCTTGCGATGTAACGACGTCTGACATCGTTACATTTGCGTTTACTGCAGTCACTTTTCTAAGATGATGTCATGTATCTCGTTGATACTAATATCTTTGACCCATTGGGCTAACGCTTGCGCGTATCCCTCCTGTCCTCCAAAAAATTCGAGCAGGAACTCTCGTTGTGTAACCGAGGGGAAATTCTTTTTCCCCAAATAGTCCAAATGGCTCGACCATCGATAATTTTCCAAATATTTTATGGTATCGGCATGGCTATGAACTACCCGATCCCGCCATCCGTGATCAAACATATCCAACGGGTTCAAGTGAATATAATAGGGCAAGTGAATAAAGTGTGATTGCGCCGTTACCGGCACCGACTTATACCTTCCCTCAAATAATGTCCCTTTTCGATCGTATCGTTCGTTGAAATACTTTGCATATCCGCCATTCAACTTCTTCATAAATAAAGGGATACCATTCTCGACGCGCGGGCTTAAAAGCAGATGATAATGGTTTGGCATGAGACAGAATGCATGGATGGTAACCAATCGGGATCGTTTAATATAACGACGTCCGACATCGTTACATTTAACCGGCATCCGGCGAAAGCCGTGGCAATTATTGCTCGCCGGAGCTTCGTCATTGAATTCATAAAGGTCATGAATAAATCGCAAGTGGTCCTGTTTGTCCAGAAATATTTTCTTCTTATCAACTCCTCGGTTAAGAGCATGGTATAGTTCAGACATGTTTATATAATAGCACGCAAATGTAACGATGTCAGACATCGTTACATTTGGCGTTTTGCAATTTTGGTTGGTTTGGCGTTTAATAAGGGTAATATCATCACTATGAAAACGACGAAAAAAACGATCAAAAAAGCTGTTAGTAAAAAAGCTATGGGCAACAATTTGGAAAAGGTCAGGCACTCCCTTTCCCACTTATTGGCAGAGGCGGTTTTGAAGCAGTTTTCGGGAACCAAGCTCGGCATCGGGCCGGTGATAGAAAACGGATTTTATTATGATTTCGATTTTGGAAACGCAAAAGTGACCGATAAAGACTTGCAGGCGCTTGAAAACCGCATGCGCGGATTGATGAAAAAAGAGTTGGTGTTTAAAAAAGAAAAGACCACCTACGACGAAGCAAAAAAGTTTTTCAAAAATCAGCCATATAAATTGGAGCTGATCAAGGATCTAAAAAAAGACGGCAAAGAGCCGACGATGTACGCGACAAAAAGCGGTAAAGAAGTGATTTTTGCCGATTTATGCGCGGGCCCGCATGTGGCATCGACCAAAGAAATAAATCCGGAAGCATTTAAACTGCAAAAGATCGCCGGGGCATATTGGAAAGGTTCGGAAAAGAACCCGATGCTTACGCGTATCTACGGCCTTGCCTTTGAAACAAAAGAAGATCTCGAAGCGCATTTGCATATGTTGGCAGAGGCGGAGCGCCGCGACCATCGCGTGCTTGCCGAAAAACTCGACATGTTTATGGTAGATGAAAAGATCGGCAAAGGGCTCCCCTTGTGGCTTCCGAACGGATATTTGGTGCGACACTTGATTGAAACCTACATGTACGACAAGGAGCAAAAGGCTGGATACAAGCATGTTTTGACGCCTATTTTGGCCAAAGAGGGGTTGTATAAAACCTCCGGACACCTCGCCCATTATAAGGAAGACATGTACGCACCGATCGAGATAGAGGGAGAGCGCTACTATTTGCGCCCTATGAACTGCCCACATCATCACTCGATTTACAACCATAAATTGATGAGCTACCGCGACCTGCCGTTTCGCATGGCCGAGTTCGGCAATGTGTTCCGCTTTGAACGATCGGGAACATTAAGCGGCATGATCCGCACGCGCGGGTTTACCCAAAACGATTCGCACATCTACGCCACGCAGGAACAATTGGAAGCGGAAATAATCGGCATTCTCGAATTGTTCAAGGAAGTCTACGATGATTTTAACATCGGTGGCTACTGGTTCCGCCTTTCCCTCCCCGACTTCAAGAACAAGGAGAAATACGGCGATGTAAAAAACAAAAAAATGTGGGAAGACGGCGCAAGCGTGCTGAGAAGCGTGCTTAAAAAGCTCAAACTTGAATTCGTCGAAGGGCTTGGCGAGGCATCGTTCTACGGGCCGAAGATAGACATTCAGATCAAGAACATTTACGGAAAGGAAGATACTATCGCGACCATTCAGGTAGACTACTACTCCGCGGCAAAGTTCAACTTGAATTACATAGACAAAGATGGAACGGAGCAGCCGGTGGTCGTCATACACCGGGCCATCCTCGGGTCATTCGAACGGTTCTTTTCATTCTTACTCGAAACGACCGCGGGCGACCTGCCGACATGGCTATCCCCCGTGCAGTGCAAGGTCATCAATGTGGGCGAAGCTCATCTTCCATACGCAAAAGAAGTCGCAGCCCAGCTTGAAGCATTGGGCGCGCGCGTAGAAGTGGCTGATTATGACGGGAGCGTTGGCAAAAAGATCCGCGAAGCGGAAATGAAACGCATCCCCTACCTATTGGTTATCGGCGATAAGGAAGTCGCCGCCAAAAGCGTGGCCATTCGCAAGCGAGGCGAGGGCGACCTGGGCATAAAGAAAACAAGCGTGTTCCTTAAGGAAATAGAGAGTGAATTGACGAAATAACATAAAAATATCCGTCCGCCAGCTGGCGGACGGATATTTTTATAGTCCACCTTCCATACCGTATTGTCATTCCGGCGGAGGCCGGAATCCAGAGTCTTTTGCGCAAAGCGGACACCGCTATAGAAAACCTGGATCCCCGTCCCCTATCCTGTTGAGAAATCTAAAGTTGTTGGTAGCAACAGATTCCTCGACTCCGCTCCGCTGCGCTCGGAATGACAAACTCATTCATAACCATCAAGTACCACGCCTCTTTTTGTCCGAAGTGTGTGTTAGTTATATGGGGATTGACTAAAGTAAACAAAAGTTGTAAAATTATATTAGAACTTAGTCAAAAACCACTACTATGGGGAGGCAGGAACATGAGAGAAAAGCTCGGGAAGTACATACAGAGGCTCTCGGCGTTTGGCATTATCGTAATTGGCGCCAAGGTCACAAGTGACGGGTTTGCGGCGCTGAAAAGCACGGCGGCAATGGGAAGACCGGTGGGAGTCTCGTCTATTGTGCTCGGGGCTCTGTGGGTATTGATCGGGTGCTTGTTCATGGCAGCATCCTATACGCTGGAACAGCAAAGGGGCAACCGGAAAAAAGGAGGCCGGAAATGAAGAAAACGGCGATTGCCGCATTAGCGGCCCTGTGCCTATTGTGTGGGTGCGGAGTAAAAGGGGTTACTATTTACACCGCAGTTCCTGTAGAGCATAAGCAGGATTACCGGCAGGAGTATACGCATGGGGGTAAGAACTCATTTTACTACAGTTCCTACCTCATGGTCGTAAACGCGAGCCAATACAAGATACGGCTCGTGCAAAACGGAACGGAACTCCCGATGTTTTACCTACCCAAGCAGTCGGTGGACATCAAGATCAAGAACCATGTGCACGGAGAAGAAGTGGTGCACATGCTTGTGGTCGCCTATAGCCGGTACGGCAACAGGGTGATCGGGACGACCGAAAAGGTATTCCGGTTCAATGGCAACGGCCAACAGCAGGTGGAACAGTGGGTCCTCAAGGACTGGATGTTCGACTAGTGGCCTTCCCTAAGGAGAATAACCCGCCTATAGCGATATGGGCGGGCTTTTTTATCCCCCAAAGCAATGATATGATACAAAATATGGAGGCATTGTTGCTGCAATTTACCCAAATAGGCCTTATTGCGACCTATATGATCGTGTTTTTGGGCATGTTCATCGAGGGGGAGATGTTCCTTATTTTGGCGGGCATTTTGGTACGCGGGCAGGTTATCGACTTCATGGATACCATTTTAGTGGCATTTTGCGCGGTTATTTTGCACGATATTGGGTATTGGGCCATAGGAATGAAGGTAGGCGCGGGGGAAAGAAAGAAATTTTGGATTTTTGATGTGGAAAAGCTGGAAAATATGTTCAAAAAGCTCAAAAAACGCGAGGGATTGTATATTTTTATGTCAAAATTCGCATGGGGAATGAACCGATTTATGCTTATGTCGAGCGGATATTTCAGAACCCCATTCAAAAAACTGCTTAAATACAGCATCCCCGCTGCATTTATTTGGACGACAACATTTGTTTCGGTAGGGTATGTGTTCGCCGAACGGGCCGAATTGTGGAAAAAAGACATAAAAACAGTGGCGATATTCACAGCCCTGTTCTTTTTAGGAATGATCTATGTGGAAAGCCTGATCAGCCGCTCCATAAAGGAAGACGCCCAGCTCCCAAACGGAGACAGATAACCCCCCCGCATCCCCGCATTTTCATTCCATTGCATCCCGTTATCGGTCATTAGTTATTGGTCATCGGTTATCTCCCCGCATTGTCATTCCCGTGCCTGCCCACCTTGGGAGGGAAAACGGGAATCCAGGGTCTGAATGCCTAAGTATCGCCAATGTAAAAACTCTGGATCCCGTGTTCCGCCGGCTGGCGGACAGGCTTGAGCACGGGATGATAATGCGCCTATTTTATCCGTAGAAACATTGACTAATGCAATAAGTAAAGGTATTATGGAAACACTTTTTAGAGGAGTCAAATCGTATTTTGTTATAAGTTATTAGTTAGTAGTTATTAGTCAATTCGGGTGATTAGCTCAGTTGGTTAGAGCATCTCGTTTACACCGAGAGGGTCGGGGGTTCGAATCCCTCATCACCCACCCTTTTTGAGGCTTGTCGCGCAGTTCGCCCATGGCGGATTTTACAAGACAACCCTTAATTTGGAATAGCCACCGATAAATAAAATTACAAAGTGTGTCATTCCGAGTGGAGCGGTACCCCCGCGAAATCGAGGAATCTGTAGTAAAAAGCAGACCCCTCGGCTCCGTTTACCCTGAGCTTGTCGAATGGGCTCGGGATGACAAATAAACTTTGTGATTTAAAATACCGGAGCGGCAAACTTTAATGGGAAACATACGGCATCGCGAGTAAAAAGAAGCGATGACGCAGGTACTGTTAAAGATGTTCGGAACCCTTTTGGATATTTCGTATTCATGGCAAAAGAGTCACTCCCTTGATTCATCTGCTATGCATGAAAATCCGTCGAAGGGATAGTATTGTTTATATTAAAAAACCGGCTACATGCGGTTGGATGAAGTGCAAGGCGCCAACGAGCGAACGACCGAGATGGAGTGACCCTCCTTCGAGGAAGGGCGCGAGGAAGGCAACGCAGCAGTTCGCCAACCCCATGTAGACCGGGAAAGAGAGATGCCTACTATTAGACAACTAATTAAGAAAGGACGCCAGAGCAAAAATCTGAAGTCCAAGTCGCCGGCGATGGGGTTGTATTTCAATACGATCTTGAACCGCCCGGTGAACTCTACGTCTCCGTTCAAACGAGGCGTATGTTTGAAGGTGTTTACCACCACTCCGAAGAAGCCAAACTCGGCGCTTCGCAAGGTCGCCCGTGTTCGTTTGACCAACGGCATGGAAGTATCCGCGTACATTCCGGGAATGGGACATAACCTCCAGGAGCACTCGGTTGTTATGATCCGCGGCGGACGCGTAAAGGATTTACCGGGCGTACGGTACCACATTGTGCGTGGCGTACTCGATACGGCAGGTTGTGTAAAGATGAATCAGGGTCGCAGTAAGTATGGCGCGAAAAAAGCCAAGACAGCTAAGTAAAAAAGATTTAAGATGCAAGATTTAAGATGCAAGGGAATTGGTTCTTAAATCTTAAATCATAAATCCTAAATCATAAATTTATGCGAAGAAACAGAAAATTTAAAAAATATCACACGCCGGATGTGAAGCATGGCTCCATCGCGTTGTCCCGATTCATCAATTACATGATGTTTGACGGCGAAAAGACGGTTGCCGAGCGGGTTGTATATGGTGCATTTAACATCATAGAAAAGGAATTACAGATGAGCCCGCTTGAGGTGTTCGAGAAAGCGTTGGAAAATGCTTCTCCCTTGCTTGAGGTTGTCAGTAAGCGCGTTGGCGGTGCGAACTATCAGGTTCCCCGCGAAGTACGCGCAGAACGAAAGTTTTTCTTGGGTTGCAAGTGGATGATTGACGCGGCACGGGCCAAAAAAGGCAAAGCAATGTCGGAGCGTCTCGCTGAAGAACTCATCGCTTCCTATAAGGGCGAAGGAACCGCGATCAAAAAGAAGCAAAATGTGCACAAGATGGCCGAAGCAAACCGCGCCTTCGCACACTTTGCAAGATAACCAACAACCGAAAACCAAAAACCCATAACAATGAAACGGAATTAGATGCAATCCGCATCCCGTTATCGGTTATCGGTTATAGGTTATAGGTTATTTATATGAGACAATATCCAATAGATAGATATCGCGATATCGGGATCATTGCCCACATCGATGCGGGCAAGACCACGATCAGCGAACGCATTTTGTTCTACACCGGTATTTCCCATCGCATCGGCGAGGTGCATGAAGGTGAAGCCATCATGGACTGGATGGAACAGGAGCGCGAGCGCGGCATCACCATTACATCTGCCGCGACTAACTGTTTCTGGACCTCAAGTCGCAAGACGCGTCACCTGAAAAGCGACGAGGAGCGAAAAGAGATAAAGAAACTGAACGAACATCGCATCAACATCATCGACACGCCGGGCCATGTAGACTTTACCGTTGAAGTGGAGCGCTCATTGCGCGTACTCGACGGCGGCGTCGTAGCATTTGACGGCGTTGCGGGTGTAGAGCCGCAGTCGGAAACGGTTTGGCATCAGGCGGACAAGTATCGCGTTCCGCGCATGTGCTTCATCAACAAAATGGACCGCACGGGCGCAAGCTTCGACCACTCATTCCGCACGATCCACGAGCGGTTGACCACCAATGCGGTGGCACTGCAATATCCGATAGGTGCAGAAGCTAATTTTGATGGCGTCGTAGACCTGATGACAATGCAAGCAATCCGGTTCAAGGGAAACAACGGCGAGACCATCGTCGAAGAAGATATCCCGGCGGACTTGAAGGAAAAGACCGACGCGTTGCGCGCCGTGCTCGTTGAAAGGATCGTCGAGACGGACGAAGCGCTCATGGAAAAATATTTGGGCGGAGAAGAAATATCCGAAGATGAGTTGCGCGCCGCATTGCGCGTGGCGACCATCGACAACAGGCTCGTGCCGGTATTGACCGGTTCGGCGTTAAAGAACAAGGGCGTACAGCTCTTGCTCGATGCAATCATCGATTATCTGCCGTCACCGGTGGAAGTCGACGAGCTGAAGCCGATCAAGGGAACCGATGTGCGTGATGAATCGATCTCGTTGACCCGTAAGCCGAATGATGAGGAACCGTTCACCGGTCTTGCATTCAAGATTGCGACCGATCCGTTTGTGGGCTCACTCACCTACTTCCGCGTATATGCTGGCGTGCTCAAAAAGGGCAGCTACATACTGAACTCGAGCAAGGGAAATCAGGAACGCATCAGCCGCATCGTGCGCATGCACTCGAACAAGCGTGAAGAAGTCGACGAAATGTATGCGGGAGACCTCGGCGCCATCGTCGGGTTGAAGAATACATCGACCGGCGACACCTTGTGCGACCCGGAAAAGCCAATCGTTTTGGAGAAGATCACCTTCCCTGAACCGGTTATCTCGGTTCGTATCGAGCCGAAGACCAAGGCTGACCAGGAAAAGATGGGTATCGCCATGCGACGCCTTGCCGAAGAAGATCCGACCTTCCGCATCTCGAGCGATCAGGAAACGGGAGAAACGATCATTGCCGGTATGGGAGAGCTTCACCTTGAAATTCTCATCGACCGCATGAAGCGCGAGTTCAATGTTGAAGCGAACACGGGCCGACCGCAGGTAGCCTACCGCGAAGCCATCAAAGGCGAAGCGGAAGCCGAAGGAAAATATGTGAAACAATCGGGCGGTAAGGGTCAATACGGACATGTAAAGATCAAGATGAAGCCGGCAGAACAAGGCAAGGGATTTGTCTTTGTGAACCAGATCAAGGGAGGCGCGATTCCGCAGGAGTTCATATCCCCCGTTGAAAAAGGTTTGCGCGAATCCATGGATAAGGGCGTCATCGCAGGATTCCCGTTGTCCGATGTCGAAGTGACATTGTACGATGGATCGTTCCACGAAGTTGACTCATCCGAAATCGCGTTCAAACTCGCCGCAGGTATGGCATTCGCCGACGCGGCAAAGAAGGCAAAGCCGGTATTGACCGAACCGTTTATGAAGGTCCAGGTGCTCGTGCCGACAGAATTCATGGGTGACATCACCGGTGATATCAACTCGAAGCGCGGACGCATTGAATCGATGAATGACCGCTCAAACATCAAAGTTATCGACGCAACGGTGCCGCTGTCCGAAATGTTCGGATACGCGACCAAGTTGCGCTCAATGACACAAGGTCGAGGAAGCTTCTCAATGGTATTTGACCATTACGAAGAAGTGCCGAACAACATCACCCAACAGATCGTTGAAGGCCGAAAATAATAATTGGATTTATTTGGAAATTATATGCGATGTCATTCCGAGTGAAGCGGTACTCCGCGGAATCGAGGAATCTGCAGATCCCTCGTCCGCCGGTTGGCGGCTCGGAATGACAAGTGCTGTAAATATGGTCTTATTTAGACAACCAAAGGATTCATTTGACTTAAAGCAATTATTTCGGTAAAAATAAACAATAGCCGAAATAAAGGCTCACAGATATGGACTACACAATAGACGCAAAAAATCAGAATATGGGCCGGCTGGCGACTGAGATCTCGACCATCTTACAAGGCAAGAAAAGCCCGAACTACGAGCCAAGGCTCGCGGGTGAAGATCGGGTGATCGTAAAGAATGTCGACGGCATGACGATCAGCGGAAAGAAGGAATCCGACAAGGTCTACTATCACCACTCCGGATACATGGGTGGGATCAAAGAAGAAACCTATGCGGAGGTCGTAGCAAAAAAGGGAAAGCAGGAGGTGTTGAAGCGTGCGGTCATGCGCATGTTGCCAAAGAACCGATTGCAAGTCCCCCGCATGAAGCGGTTGATCATTGAGTAATAACCAAAAACCAAAAACCAAAAACCCATAACAATGAAACGGAATCAGATGCAATCCGCATCCCGTTATCAGTTATCAGTTATTGGTTATCGGTTATTTATATGACGGAAACAACGAAAAAAACAAAAAAGGACGAAGTCCTGAGCAAGTCGAAGGATAAGAAAGTTGTTGACTCATCCGCCGAAGTTGTGGCGAAGGAGAAGGCAGCTTTTGAAGACGAGGTCGTTAAGGGAATCGACGAAGCCTTAACCAAAGAGGAGGAGGCAGACGAAGCTCTGGTAATAGAAGAGGTGGCTGTCGGGGAAAAACCGAAGCGAACCAGCGGAAAGAAGGACAAGTACTTCGAAGCCGTCGGTCGCCGCAAGACGGCAGTTGCGCGTGTTCGCCTCTTCACTAAAATGGAGGGCATCAAGATCAACAACAAGACATTGAAAGAATACTTCGGCGTCGAGCGATATGAAAAGGATGTCGAGAGCGCGCTCGAAAAGATGAAAATCTCCGACAAGCTTGGAGCGATCATTAAAGTAAAGGGAGGCGGACCGATGGCACAGTCGCAAGCGGCGCGTCTCGGAATTGCCCGGGCATTGATCAAGTTCAATCCGGTATTCCAGAAGCGTTTGCGCAGACTCGATCTGTTGACCCGCGATCCGCGGGCAGTGGAACGAAAGAAGCCGGGCCTCAAAAAGGCACGACGCGCCCCGCAATGGAAGAAGCGATAAAATATCCTTCAAACAAAAACAACCCTCCGGGGTTGTTTTTGTTTGTGCGAGGCCCCGCATTGTCATTCCGAACGCGCCGGGGTGTCACACCTCCCCGTACTGTCATACCGGCGCAGGCCGGTATCCAGTATAATAAAGAAATGCAGTATTACATATATATTCTCGCCAATAAACGAAATGGAACATTATATATCGGAGTAACAAATGATCTAAAAAGAAGAGTATACGAACATAAAGAAAAGCTGATAGAAGGATTTACAAAAATATATAGCATAGACAGATTGGTGTATTTTGAGGCGACGCCTGATGTGCGTAGCGCGATTGCAAGAGAGAAATGCCTAAAAGAGTGGCACAGGAATTGGAAGTTGAAATTAATAGAAAAAGAAAATCCTGAATGGAAGGATTTGTATGATGACTTATAGTATGGACCCCGGCCTCCGCCGGGGTGACACAGTAAATGCATTGTCATTCCGAACGCGGGTCCCGTATCGTGGCACGAGTCCGCCAGCCGGCGGATCCGGCTGGTATCCAGTTGCATTTTCCTATGCTTTTTTGCATCATAAAATCAATGCAGTATAAAACAACCTCATCTACTGAAACAAAAAAGATAGCAAAGCTGTTTGCTGAAGAAGTCGCACGGACAAAATCGGGGAAGCACGCTTTTGTCGTTGTTTTTAAAGGCGATCTAGGCGCCGGAAAGACAACATTTATTCAAGGCCTATTGCGCGAGCTTGGCGTAAAGAAAAAAATCGTGAGCCCAACATTTACCTTACTGCGTTCTTACGCGTTGCCCGCAGTGGCATTCCCGCATCTCCCTCTGTCATCCCCGCGCGCATTGTCATACCGGCGGAGGCCGGTATCCAGTGAGCCCGCATTTCAAAAAGCGCACCACTTCGATTGTTATCGCATCGGCGATGCAAGTGAAATGAAAGAGCTCGGGTTCAAGAAGTTGCTAAGCGACCCACAGAATATCATTTTAGTAGAATGGCCCGAGCGCATAACAAAGGCGCTCCCCCGAGAAAAAATAACGGTTACCCTGTCGTATGGAGACACCATCAACGAACGCACCATTGAAGTGAAATAGACGCATTGCCCTTCCCCCCGCATTGTCATCCCGTGCGCAGCCTGCCCCGTACCACGATACGGGGACACGGGATCCAGAGTTTTCAGCACAATGCGGCACCACTGCAAAAACCTGGACCCCGGTATCCGCCGGGGTGACACACCTCCCCCCCCCGCATTGTCATTCCGATCCGCCAGCCGGCGGACGAGGAATCTGTTTTTACTGCGGATCCCTCGATTTCACGCTGCTTCGCTGCGTTGCACTCGGGATGACAATACCCCCAACAAAAAAGGAATCGCCAAGGGTGTAACATGTAGCAAATAGCATGTAGGATACAAAAAGGAGCGCCTGACGGCGCTCCTTTTTCTAACCTCTAATCTCCCATCTCTACCCTCTCATCTTACTGCCCCGCCCCTCTTAAGAACTTAAAGGTATCTTCAAAGTTCTTAAAGATGACATCGAAGATCGACTCACCCTTTTGCGGGGTGATGATCGTGCGCGGGCCGAAGCTGGCGGTGTTGCCTGCTTGGTCTGCCGATGTGATCTTGAACTGGTAAATGGTTCCCGGTTTCAGGTTGGCAAGGATGACCACATGGTTGGTGACATAGCTGTCGGTGATGGTTACCTTATTGGCAAACCCATCGGCAACGCTGCCCGCACCCTCCTGATATTCTACGATGCCGGTTCCCGGCTCATCGGTCGTCCATGACACGATGGTCTGGATGCGGTCTGTGCGACCCGGTACTAATGCGCCGTCAACCTTGAAGTTGCCAATCTTCGGTGCCGCAATATCGGTAGAAGTCAGCACATTCATGGCTGTTCCCGAGGAAAGCAGGTTACCCGATGCGCTGTACCCGAGTACCTTCACTTCATACCGGGTTCCCGGGCGAAGATTATCAACGAGAATATCGTGGTAGGTAACCAACGGTTCGTTGATGATGCGCTCGATGACTCCCGTGGTCAAGTTCTTGTATTCCACGATAGAGCTTGCGGCCACATCGGTTGTCCACGCGGCGCGGAACGATGAGGTCTTCACATCGATCACACTCGCCTGTACGGCCGGTGCCTTTGTGATAAAGGTCATATCGCGACCTTCGCCAACTACTTGCGGCACAGAGAACGACTTTGCCTTAAAGTGATAGGTCGTGTTCGGTTTAAGCCCGATCAATATCAGCGAGTGCTCGCGGGTCTTTGCGGATATATCGGAAACCTCTCCCGTGTATACGGTCCTGGTGGTGGTTGCAGCCAAATACTCTTCTTCGGTCGCATACGAAACGGTCGCATACGAATTGATGTTTGTTCTCCAATTGATGGTAGCTGCGCTTTCTGTTATGTCGGTTACGCGTGCATCTTCAACGAACGGAGGAAGGATGCTCGGCAAAATGGATGCGAGCGAATCTTCGATCTCCTGCTCATACTGCTGGATATTTTCGATCGTCCGCGCACTTTCGCTTGCTTCCGCTATGAACTTCGTCGTGAAGGTTGTGTCATCGGAAAATGCTTCGTTACCGCCCTTGTCGATCGCCTTGATCTGGAAGTGATAATCGGTCCCCAAGCGCAAGCCGCTGAGCTTGATCTCATGGGACAGTTTCCAATCGATACTTGCCTCCGCGCGGTCATACGCGGTGGTTTGGCCATAACGCAGTCCGATCACAGTAGGCTCATTCGTTTCAAAGGAAAGCGTCGCGCCAAATGCGGTCGTATTCACGATCTTGATGTTGCTGATGGCGGCCGGGGCCGTGTCCTTCACATCTGGTGGCGGATTATCGGTCTTGCCGGCGCCTCCCCCTCCGATGGTAACGATCAATATTTCTTGCGCATCAGCGGAAGTCACGCTCTGTTCAGGCGAAGTCGTTGCATTGCCTGCAGGGTCGTTCGATTTGACTACATAGTAGTAGTCGGTCCCGGCGGTAAGACCGGTTAAGGTTACCGCATGAACGATCGACATATTGGTGTCGAGTGTTGTGGTCTCGGTATAGGTACCCGATTCGGTGCCATAAGATACCTGTGAGTCAGAAAGTTCATCCGTTTTCCACAGTACAACCACGGCGGTTTCGGTGATCACCGGGGTGGTAATATTGGAAACAGTCGGTGCCTTGGTATCGTACGATGTGGTAAAGGTGTAATAATTCAGGCCGTTCTTATCTACACCCGTATTGCCATCAATGTCGGTCGACTGTACATAGTAATAGTATGTCGTGCGCGGCGTAAGACTGGTCAGTGTGATACGGTGCTGATACAGCGGCCCTGCGCCTCCGGCAAACGAAGTGTCTTGCACGGCGGTAGTGCCTACGCCGTTAGTCAGTGTTACTGCATTTTCGGCATAAACCAAGGTCGAATTGGAATCAACATTTGTATTCCACGCGACGGTCGCATTGCGGTCATCGGCAAGAATGGCGGTGACATCGGTAATGATCGGGCCCCCGCGGGTTGTAAATGTATATCCTGCGCCAAGGCTTTCGTCAGTTGTTTCATTTCCGGCAATATCGGTCGCCTGCACACGATATGTATAGGTAGTATTCGGCGTCAGATCGGTAAGTACAATCGTGTGGGCGGTTGCAATGGTATCCTTGGTTTCGGATAGCGCATACGGCGAGCCTCCTTCCGCATGATATTCAACCGTACCAAAGGCGAGTTCATTTGTGGTGAATGTTATCTTCGCATAGGTCGATTGCGTATCGGTAGCCGTTACAAGTGAGATGGTCGGCGAAGTAGAGTCGGTTCCTCCCTGTCCGCTTGGTTGATGACTAAGGACGGTGGAATAGGGCGAAACATCCCCGTCACTGTCGACGGCCAACAGCTTATAGTAGTAGGTGGTCGAAGAGGCGAGTCCGGTGTTCGTATAGTAATTGGTCGCTGAATCGGTGATGGTGCTCCGCAACCCGTAGGTATATCCGTCGGTCGAACGGTACAACTCATATCGGTTGAATGACGCAGATGTGGTCGCCGTGTATACTTTCCATGAAAGGAATATCTGGTAGTTATCGATAAGCACATTCGAAGCATCCTTCAGATCGAAGTAGGTAGGCGCTGAAGGGCCGATGATAGTAGTCGATGCCGTGTTGCCGTACACATCGCGGCCCTCAAGATATGCGATCTGATTGCTCGGTGCCCCTGCAAGTTCCCATGTGGTGGTCGCGCTTGCCGACGGTGCCCCGGCGGCGACCCACGAACCGGAAGCGGCGTTTACGCTATCATAGGAACCGTCGCTATTGTTTGAAAGACGATAGGAAACATTTTGGTCGTCGGAAACAGAGTAGGTCAATTCATTTGAAGTGCCATTGATGGTTCCCGAAACGGTTGGTGCTGTTGTGTCGAGCACGAATTCTGCCGCAGTCGCCTGAGCGGTATTGTTTGCAGGTTCGTTGTCGTCGACGGTTACGCGCACCTGCGCGGATGCGAAATATTGCGCCGGAATGGCGGTTTGCACATCCCATGTGGCACTGTATGCGGTGTAGCCTATCTGTGTAACTATTTTGTTGTCGAGCGCATTTGCGGAAAGGTTGGCCTCGTCGATGGCGACCCAGCCACCGCCGATATTGTACTCGAACAACGGCGTTACATATCCCGGGGTAATAGATCCGGTTTCACTGTCGATATCGCGCACTGAATAGTTTATCTGTATCTTGCCCCAGTTGGCATCGCTCGATGTCGCTATTTGCGTTGCGGTCACCGCCGAGAGCTCTGGCGGTGCATTTACCACATATTGCACGCGCACCTCCGGGATGGTCGGCGTGTTTACGCCGGTCGAAGTCACCGACACCTTATATTGATACCATTGGTCATCAATATTGTCGGCGAGCGATGCCGAAGCAGAGGCAAGCGCGGCTGACGGACAGGTGACAGTCGTATCTACCTTCGCACAATCGTCGGATGCGTTTGTGAATGCGTACCATGTTGCATCGGTAAGAGCCACTTCCGTTGCCGCGGTGCGCAAGGAAACCGTCACGGTCGTCCCGGCCGGCAATGAAGCATCCTCATCCCATGCAATGGATCCCATCGCATTGTCTGCGCTGCTTGTGTCGTACTTCGATGAAGTGAGCGTCTGGTCTGTCGCGTAAATGCTGTAGCCTACCGAAACATCGTGCAAGGCAGGCGTTTGCGTATTATCGCTCGTCGCTAAATTCGCCCGATATTGGAAATAACGGTTTGCCCCGAGCGCAGAAATATCTCCGCCACTCGAAACGCCGGTCGTCCACGCGGTCCAAGTGCCATCCGGCGTGGCCGTGTTGCCTGCGCGCACATCAATAGTCACCACAGTCTGAGCGGTTGTCGAAGCGCTGTAGTTAAGCGTCGTATATCCACCTACATTACCAAGGTCCATCGCGCCCGAGATATATGCCCCGGAGGTATAGTATATTGTTGGAAGAGCGGAAGTCTCCGCAGCTGGGTTAGTCGTTCCTGAAATGCTGCTTGAGCTAAGCTTAATTCTTCCAATCCCACCATTTGCATTTGGTGAAGTAGAAGTACCTCCCGTAGAAGTAAGAACATTTGTACCAACAGTAAGCGACCCGCCGATAAGATACGCAGATCCGCCAGCTCCACCTCCGTTCGCATCTCCACCTCCGCCATTAACTGAAATCGAACCACTTAAACTCAAGCTATCGGATGAAATATATACTATGCCACCTCCAGCTCCGAGCGATCCGCCACCCTCTCCTCCGCCAGCACCCATAAATATCTTGGAAAGTGCAGCGCCTCCATAAACACCCGTATGGACTCCTCCACCGGGCCCATCTGCACACCCCCCAACTTCAGAGCAATACCCATCGCCACCCCCATAGCCTTCACCAAAGGTGTCATTATATGACTCTCCTGCATACCCATAATCATATAGGCCCTCATATATATCATAGTTGCTTCCATTGCCAGATCGATACCCCTTTCCTACGACATTGATACTTCCTCCAAGTTGCACATTCACATTTCCGCTCGCATAAAACGCAAGCACCCCACCTCTTTCCCCATTCCATGGGCTGGCAGTTATAGTGCCGGTCGCCGTGATATCCACGCTGGTATACTGGGGTATGCGCTGCAATACGATTTTTTGATGCGCAGACTGCGTAAACACCAGTCTATTTAGGTTATAGGTTATCCCAAGCTGAAATGCATCATTTCTTCCCGTCCCCAGCACCACGCCCGCTTTAACTGCCATGTTATGACCCCCTCCACTCGATACCTGTTGCCAGTCGGTATCAGTCCCCACCTGCACCGGCGATGTCCGCTGGGTGGTATCGCCAAGGCCGAGTTGCCCTAAACCATTATACCCCCACGCCCACAGGGTGCCGCCGGTCTTGACCGCCATGGTGTGTGATGAACCCGCCGAAACGGATTGCCAGGTTGTATCGGTTCCGATCTGCACCGGTGAAGTGCGCTGGGTCGTGTCTCCCAATCCAAGCTGGCCGAAGCCATTATGCCCCCACGCCCACAGCGTCCCATCGGTCTTTACCGCTAAGGTGTGAATATCTCCCGTCGAAACGGATTGCCAGGTTGTATCGGTTCCGATCTGCACCGGTGAAGTGCGCTGGGTCGTGGTCCCATCTCCTAATCGCCCGTAGCCATTATTCCCCCACGCCCACAGCGTCCCATCGGTCTTTACCGCCAAGGCGTGGAACCCACCCGCAGACACGGACGCCCAGTTGGTGCCGGTGCCAACTTGTGTCGGTGAAGTGCGCTGGGTCGTGTCTCCCAAACCAAGCTGTCCATTGCTATTATATCCCCACGCCCATAGCGTTCCGTCGGTTGTGACCGCCATGGTATGGTAAGTGCCCGCGGAAACTTGCTGCCAGTTCGTGCCGGTCCCCACCTGTACTGGCGATGTCTGACTGGTGGTATTGCCAAGTCCAAGCTGACCGTAGCTATTATTCCCCCACGCCCACAGCGTCCCATCGGTCTTTACCGCCGAGGTATGGCTGTTTCCCGCCGAAACTTGCTGCCAATCGGTATAGTCAAAATCATTGCCTTCCGCATTTCCATAATATTTAGTCTTGCTTTCTGTAAAGGTAATAACATTGCCCGAAATGGATTGCACATCCAAAAATTCATAATTACCCACATTGGTCACATTCGTGCCGTAGCCCTGCTCGTTCAAAATCATCACCTTGTCGCCTGCCGCAAAACATCCCGCCGGAGGGGTACCCGAAAGGGTTGCAGTATTAGCGGTAAGCGCGACAATGTTATATGAAATTCCATCTGCGCAGGTGCGGCCGCTGGCGATCGTGTCGGTGTTGATATTTTTCGATGTTGAAATCGTAACTGCCCCGTCGACGCCGGAACCGAACTGCCCCGGGACGGTCGCAAGTTGAACGTTTGCCCCGGTTCCCGATCCACTGACGCTCGTTTGCGAGTTCGAAGCACCCGCCAGTGCGAATCCAGTTACGGTACTCCCCTCGTCGCTCTGTGTGGTCGACGATGCCGCAGTGCCGATCTGCACATCAGCTCCGCTGTTTACTACCGCGAGCGATGCGGTTGATGTGGAAAACTGCTGCCAGCTCTGCTGTGCCTGATTGTTGCCCGTGTCATGCACGGCATTGTTTGCGGTAACTCCCCCACTCCAGTTGGTCTGGGTAAAGGTATAGGTAGCGGCGTTCGCCATAAACACATTCGACAATACCATCATCAGTACCATCGAAAATACGAAACCGCGCTTCATCAATGTAACGATGTCTGACATCGTTACATTTTTCTTCTTGCGACCCCCCCCCTGTGTCATACCGGCGGAGGCCGGTATCCAGTTCTTTTTCATTTGGTTAAGTTTGGTAATTGATTGCATGTGCGGGGTGGAGATTTTTTTAGTGAAGTTTGTTTTTAAAAATGAAATTTGTTTCCCTCTGCCATTCCTATCTTTCTCTCTGTCATACCGGCGGAGGAGGGCCTGTCCTCGACTATCTGTCATTCCGAACTTGTTTCGGAATCTCGTTTCTTTCTCATGAGATCCTGAAACAAGTTCAGGATGACAGCTTAGCCCCTTGTCATTCCGATTCTTCTCTGTGTCATTCCCGCGAAGGCGGGAATCCATTATATGCGACTTTGTCGGCGGCAGACTAAAACGACAAAAAGTCTTTTTGGAAAAAGACAAAAGAGGCGAACATATGCGAGATGACAAACGCAAGAGTGTCATGTGCGGTTCAAGTGAGTTTTTAAATTACGAAACTCGGCATGTCATCCCGAGCCTCCTCTCTCTGTCATTCCGGACTTGATCCGGAATCCCATCGCTTTACCGCGAGGTCCTAATTCGTCGTCCGTCAGATGACGGCTCGGAATAAGAATAGTCAGGCTTACGCCAAGACAAAAGAGTTGCGTAATCTAAAGTGTGTGTGACTTATTTTTTCCGACGCAAGAGGGAATCAAAGCCGTGTTAGATATTGAATTGTGCTACCCATGTATATCTGACTACAGTATACAAAACATTCGGCAAACAGCGCAAGTGTGGATAACAATAATGTTGCCGAATTATCGCGTCTCCCCTCTTTCTCTCATCTCTTATCTCTCACCTCTCGCCTCTCATCTCCCCCCTCCCCCCCCTCCAATCTCTCATCTCTAACATCTAATTTCTAATCTCTCTCCCCCTCCCATACCGTATACCGTATACCTCATACCTCATACCTCATACTTTACCCCCCCCATGCCCTAACTAAAACGCGAAGAAATATTCTCGTAGTGCGATATGGCAAAATTATTTTTGCCGAAAGAGGTCATGCGGTACTCGGATGGTAGGGGAAGTGTAGGATCGACGATGATGGCGATAAGGTCTATGCGCCAGCCGAGCGAGTTGCTCACAAGCTCGGGGTGAGCGTTGGCATAAGCGGAACAAGTGCGGGAAAGTTTCATGAACTTCGCCCGGGTCAAGTTATCTTCCGGGAAAAGCGCGTACGGTCGTTTAAGCGTTTTAACCTCCGTAAAAATAAGGACCCCTTTGGGGCTTCGGGAAACAATATCGATCTCCCCGAACTTCATGCGGGCATTGCGCTCAAGTACGGTATGCCCAGAGTCGGAAAGGATGTGGCTGGCTAAATCCTCCCCAAGCGATCCGGTTTGTAGGTGATCGTTCATACCAACAGTATACAACCCGAACCCGAGCTACGCCATCCTGCCCCTCCCCCGTTATTAGTTATCGGTCATCGGTCATCAGTTAGCATCCCGCATCTCGGTATTGTCATCCCGGCGAAAGCCGGGATCCAGAGTCTGAATATCTATATATGTTACTACCGCAGAAAATACTGGATCCCGTGTCGTGGCACGGGATGACAATACGGGGAGCGTGTCATTCCCGCGCAGGCGGGAATAAAGCATCCCGTCATCAGTTATTGGTTATCGGTCATAAGTCATCCCCCCCCCGGGGGGGGGTATTGCCGAGTTATCCCCAATTGGTTGTGGATAACTCAGGGGTAACTGCCGAACCAATAAATAGGCAAAAAGCCAAAAAGTGAGCAAAAGTGTTTCACGTGAAACAATTATTCAAGGAAAACGAGATAAAGTGTTTCACGTGAAACACTGTGCACAGTGTGAAACATCGTTGTTTCACACCTATAGGCTAAATATGAGACAAATTGTTTCACGTGAAACAATTTGTTCAAAATGACAGATTTCACAAATCGCTAAAAAGAGGAGGAGGGGCGAAAAACGAGATAAAGTGTTTCACGTGAAACACTGTGCACGGTGTGAAACATAATTGTTTCACACTTGGGGCGAAAAACGAGGTAAATTGTTTCACGTGAAACATTTTATCTCACATTTTTTGGTTTTGCCGAATGTGAAACAATCCGCCGGCTGGCGGATCACACCTGTTCTACAAAAATTCGGCAAAATAAACCCTCGTATTGCCCCCGCATCCTGTCATCAGTTATTTTTCCCCCGCATTGTCATCTCGAGCCCGACCCTCGGCGTTGCTAACGAGTGAAACGAGTGTGTAGCGTGCCGGGGGTACTCGAGGTGCATAAGGTTCTGCGCTTCAAGTGCCGAGGAATCTGTAGTATAAAGTCAGATCCCTCGATTCCACTCCGCTCCGCTGCGTTGCACTCGGGATGACACCCCCCCTCCAATCTCTCACCTCTCCGCCTGCATTGTCATTCCCGCGCAGGCGGGAATCCAGTATCCATTACCCAAGGCACCGCTACCGCAGAAAAAACTGGATCCCACCTCACCCTGTCATTCCGAGCGCATCCGTCAGCCGACGGAGGAGTCGAGAAATCTGCTTGCTACTATCAGATCCCTCGATTTCACTCCGCTTCGCTGCGTTGCACTCGGGATGACAAATCACGCTCGGTATTCTGTCGCAAAACAATTTGCTATACTGAGGGTAATGGATGTAAACATTCTGCTAAAAGAATATCTTGACTACCTCGAGATAGAAAAAAATCGATCGCAAAAGACCGGGGAGAACTACGGGCGGTATCTGAAAAAGTTTTTCGAGGTTGAGGGGATCAAGAGCGAAGCAGACATAACCGTGGAGCGGGTACGGGATTTTCGGTTGCACTTGGCGCGCTCGTCAAATGGAAGAGGGGAGCAGTATAGTAAGTCCACACAGAGCTACTATATAATAGCGCTTCGAAACTTTTTGAAGTACCTTATAAAAAACGACCACAAGGTATTATCGCCCGACAAGATAGAGCTGCCCAAAGTGCCGGCACGACAAATAGAGGTTATGGAATATGATGAGCTTGAACGGCTCTTGAGCGCCGTAAGCGGAGGCGATACAAAAGCATTGCGGGATCGTGCGATACTCGAAGTATTGTTCTCGACCGGGTTGCGCATATCGGAGTTGTGTAGTTTGAACCGTTACATGGATTTCGATCGGGGAGAAGTGACGGTGCGCGGAAAGGGGAATAAACTGCGGGTGGTGTTTTTGGATGAACGGTCCGTAAAGGAAATAAAAAATTATTTAGAGAAAAGGGGAGACGCGGAGGAGGCGATGTTCGTGAGTTACACCAAGGCAAAGAGTCCGAAGGTAATCGGGAGAATCGTTCCGCGGACGGTGCAACGGCTGGTTGATTTTTATTCGCGCAAGGCGGGCATAGCAAAGCATGTGCATCCGCACATGTTGCGGCATAGTTTCGCGACTG
Source organism: Candidatus Wolfebacteria bacterium RIFOXYD12_FULL_48_21 (assembly GCA_001793945.1). Taxonomy (GTDB): domain Bacteria; phylum Patescibacteriota; class Minisyncoccia; order UBA6257; family UBA9933; genus UBA9933. The sequence goes on along the minus strand of MGIW01000003.1, from coordinate 154,679 downwards.
ACCTGTTGATCAACGGAGCGGACATACGGTCGGTACAGGAAATGCTCGGCCACGCAAACATCGCGACCACGCAGATATACACGCACATAACCAACAAGGAACTCAAGGAAATACACCAAACATTTCACGGGCGGAGGAGGAAAAATAAAAGCGAGTAAATCGCTTTTATTTTTTCCTCCTTCTATCATTCCCGTGAAAACGGGAATCCAGTATTTCGCATTCGCACTCTATATCCCCCGCCTCGACTATCTGTCATTCCGAACTTGTTTCGGAATCTCGTTTCTTTCTCACAAGATCCTGAATCAGGTTCAGGATGACACTCTCCTCGCATCCCTCATTAGAAATTAAAAATCCGTAATTAGAAATCCTCCCCATACCGTATACCTTATACTTTATACCCTCCTCCTCGCATCCCGTCATCGGTCATCAGTCATCGGTCATTTCCCCCTCCCCGCATTGTCATCCCGGCGAAAGCCGGGATCCAGTATTTTGCATTGTCATTCCCGCGCAGGCGGGAATCCAGCATCCCGTCATTAGTCATTAGTTATCGGTCATCGGTTAGCATCCCCGCTCCCGTTATCGGTTATCAGTTATTAGTTATAAGTTGCCCCCGGCCGCTGGACTTCACTAAAAAATAATGGTAGGTTTTCGAAAGAAGCTAACCTTTAAAACTGCATAATCAAAGAAAGGGGAGGAGTGCACATGGCGCAGAATGACAGCGACAGATTTAGCTCATATCAGCATGGAGAAGGACATACGGGCACAGGCCAGCCGGTAAAATTCACTTGCCCTATCGGCGAAAGTGCGCAGGTTGTGGAATTTTTGCGGACGCATGTTCGTACGATCGAAGAGGCTACAACCAGGCGAGTGCTGCTTGCGCACGGTGTTTACGGGAACTACTCACGGTACGATATCGTGCAGCATCGATATCACGGCATCGGCAATTATGGAAATGGTGGAGGATATTTGGAAGTACTCGAAATTAAAGATCCACCGGAAGGCCGGTGCGGAATTGTGACGCACCGATATACGGAACAGGAAGGAGTGGTGTTTATCGAATGGGAAACGCTGGAAGCCGCCTTGAGCGCATTTACGAAAGTGGGTTATGGCACCGCAGAAAAGCACGAAGCGCATCCCGGGTTTAAACGCTGGGTACTGTGCGGAAAGCTCACACCGTGGTTCTACGCCATAGGCAATGAACAATCGGTAGGCGACTTTGCATTCCCACACGGAATGCAAGATGACCCGGTATATCGTTTCGGGAAAAAATTCGTGGTGTTCGATTTCGACGGTACTCCGTCGATAAAGACCTGCATGGGTACGCGATTTTTTGCGAGACAAAAAAAGCTGGGCGAATCGAACAGAGATGACGCAGATAAGCCCCGTTGTTATCGGTATGTGTACTGGGACGACGGAAGTGTGTGGTGCGATGGTGTAAGTTTATGCAAGCCGCCCCGCCCACTTGCAGCGGGGGAGTTGTGGATCGCGGAAGCGATGGACAAGTTCAAAGAACTGCTCGCCGGAAAGACCGCAAAGGTGCAAGTCGACCTCGGCGACGGCAACAAGTTCGTCGGGAAGCTGGTAAAGAACGAGTGCAAGGCGCGCACCGCGCAAGGCAGTTATCTCATCCGCGTGAAGTTTAAAGGGGAGGATGAAACGAAGGAGGGATTGGTTGATTTTAACCCGACGCCGAAAGACCCGGACATTATAAAATATGTCACTCGGCACTTTGCCCTACAAGGGAAAGAAGTCGAGCAGATTGAAGTCAAAGAGCACAAGCCAAACAGAAAAGGCAAAAAATGGGCCGGGGTATTTTCTCCCATGTAATTTCTGTGAAAATAGGGGTCCGGTACGGTGTCATTCCCGCCTCCCGTTCTGTTATTCCCGTGAAAACGGGAATCCAGTATCCTGTCATCCCGACCGGATCCGTCAGCCCTGCCTACCGGCAGGCAGGTGACGGAGGAGCGGAGGGATCTGCTTTTCTACTACAGAGATATATAGGAAGAGAGATCAAAACAACCGCAACGCGTCAACGCGTTGCGGCTTTTTATTGTTGCCTATCTTTGCGGCGACGCTTGATATTCCGAATCCCCCTCTGCTCTGACGAGGGTAGTTGATTTAGCGCAAATAAATTGGAATCGGGATAAAAATGACCACCATGGATTTGCTGTCCAAATGTACGGTCGTACATTTGGACAGCAAATATGGGAATGGTATACTTATATGAAAAGCACATCGTAATTAAAGCATGAAAGATAGGCAGAACATGAGATACAAATCATCACTTAGAATATTGGAGGCGATAAGCGAGGGAATTGACGCACAGCTTGATCTGCTGGAGGCTGTCGTTGAAGGTGGGCGCGGCGCATCGCCGATAGACATTAACTATAATTTAAACAAAATACGGACCGGGCGCGATGTGCGAAAGCGAACCGAAGAAGAAGAGCGAAAGATGACAAACAGATATTATAGCCTGATCTACAAATTAAAAAGAGACGGGCTAATAAATGAAGAGATAGGAGTGGAAAAAAAGAAATATAAAATAACAGAACGCGGAAAACAGAAGTTGGAATTTTTAAAAAGCAAAGAAGGATATCCCGATGTGTATTATCCAAAGGAAAAAGGGAATAAGGTTATTATTGTCATGTTTGATATCCCGGAAGAATATACGAAAAAGCGTACATGGCTAAGGATGGTGTTGGGGAATTTGGATTTTAAAATGGCACAGAAAAGCGTGTGGATCGGGAAGACAAAAATACCAAAGGAATTGATCGCCGATATTATGAAAATGAAACTTGAAGGCTTTGTGGAGATATTCGAAGTGGGAAGCACTGGGAATTTAAAGCATGTAATATAAGCGGTGAATAGCGCACGGAAAATGAGACATATACGCCGGATGTTTTATTTGCTGTCCAAATGTACGGTCGTACATTTGGACAGCAAATAAAAAAAGATGTATACGGATAGATCGTGAGGGCGATGCATCAGAGTGCCGGTGAGCATCTATTCAGGCGAGCCGGCCTAAGACGAAAAAATAATTGAAATATGTGCCGGGGACAGGACTTGAGCCTGCATACCTTGCGGTGCGGCTTCGACTCAAGGAGTGCCGGCCGAACATCTGTTCAAAAGTGAGGCCGGCCTAAGGCCGAGAAAAACGAATGTGCCCCCAAGAGGACTCGAACCTCTAATCCTTGCGGAACCAGTTCCTAAAACTGGCGCGTCTACCAATTTCGCCATGGGGGCATGTGAAGTTTTACGAGAGTGCGTCTGCCAATTTCGCCACCCCGGCTAAAATAACTTATAACTAACAACCTACGACCAATAACGGATAAGTTGTCATACAGATCCGCCAGTCGGCGGACGAGGTATCTGTAGTAAAGGCAGATTCCTCGGCTCCGTTTCACGGAGTTCACCCTGAGCTTGTCGAATGGGCTCGGAATGACAAATACAAAGCAATTAGTAAAAAAAGTATAGCCAGAACCGGGCTTTCTGTACATATTGACAAACGAATACAAATATGGTATATATATATTAAATAAGACTGACCTTTAAGAACTGAATATATAAAAGGAATCTACATCGCTAACGCGGAAGGAGAGGGAAGATGGGAACGATCATAACGATTTTAGTGCTGATGATAGTGGCTGGCGGGGCGATTTTGTGGGGATGCTATGCATATGTTCCCCTCGGAGATCCGGAGAAAGTTCGGATTATCACCCGAAGAGGGGTGGCGACAGACAAGGTCATGAGACCGAGAGCCATGTTTCTGTGGTTCAAGGGAGTCATATCCGATTTCATTGAAGTACCGCGCCGGTTCGATGTAACGGTGGAGGAGTTCGAGATCGTATTGCCGAACAAGGACGAATTGACGACTTCGCTAACAATGCTGTTTGAAGTAGCAGAAGGAGGCGGGGAAAAATTCATCAAGAACGGCAAGCAGGAGGGCGTTGCGAAGAAAACCATGCGCATCGCGCGCACGGCCGTTGAAAGGTTTGCTCAGGATAGAAGCGAGGAGCCTCATACAGCCGATCAGGCAAAAAAGATGTATCAGGAGTTTATTCTCCGGATTGTCGATGCGCTCGTAAAGGAAAACTATCTCGAAACGGCGGCGAATGCCCCTAAGAGGGATGATTTCCTTGATGATCTCGTGATCAAGCTGTCAGAGAATGACGGTGAGTATTGCGTTGAACAATTCGGAGTGAAATTGGTTGGGCTGAATATGGCTCAGCTGGTAGAACCGAAAAATGTTGTTGCCGCGGCGGCAGAGCGAAAGGCGATGAAGATCAAGAACGCCCAGAAAGCGGAAGAAATGGTGGCGTTCAAAAAACGCATGGAGATTCTTAAAAAGGGCCATGATGATGTGTCGTTCAAGGATGCTACTATGGCCGTCCAAATCCAGGAGGGAACGATCCAACACAGGATCAACGAAGAAATCGTTCGAATCGTGGACGAGGGGAGTGGAGACGGTCTCGGGAAATTAATCGGCGGCGTAATTGCCGCTGCCAGAGCGCACGGAAGTGCGGGAGGAAGAAATGGCGGAAGCAAAAAAACAACCGCTCCTTGAGCGGGTGAAAAGGGTGGGAAAGCTCCTGGTTAAATGGGGGCTCATTGGCTTGGTAGTGATGCTCATGATATGGATCGTTGCTGGCCGAATAGAACCGCAAAGTAACACGGTTTGGGACCTCTCCCAACGGAAGGAGGAGGTCGTTCAGGAAGAAAAGATCCTTCCTAAAGGGGAATGGGTGGCCATAACCTTTCCGTGCTACCGAACGAAAGATGGTACGATGTGGTATCAAATCACCGCATCACCGCACATCGAGGTGGAGTACGATTTCCTCGACGGGAAGGCTTATCGCAAAGATGGGCCCGGTGAACTGTTTGCAGTTGAACAGTGGCCGCCTGTCATTAAGGTGCGTGCTAAGAAGGCTGGAAAGATGGAGTTGACATTGAACCGCCAATTCCTCCCCGGATAGCGACTGAAGTGCACAACAAAAAGCCCCGAGCAATCGGGGCTTCTTTTTATATTATAGTTCGCCTGCTATGATTGCTCCCGTGATTTCGATAAAACCCCTCGGTAAGTGATTTAATAGCTGCAGCAATAAGTATATAGGTGAACGCACAATATCTCTGCAAATAACCGCGCCATCATATAGATTGACAAATATTAAAGAATGGTACATTATGTAAGTAGCGCATAAGAACCTTTAAATACATAAATAGCTAATTTCAAGTGCATATCCTAAACATCCTTAACCCTATTAGTGGAGGTTGCCATGTTTTTCGATAGTGAAGAATGTATTGCTCGAAGGGAAGAGCTTGAGAAGATGGAAGAGAAAGCGATGTTCGAGCACACTGTTAATAGGGAGCTCGAACATCCTGGCAGTACGCGCGTTTCATTATTTTCTAATCCAGAGAAAGCTCAGATATTGAGAAAGGCGATAGAAACAGCAAGTGATATAAGAAGCAGAACAGGAAATGACCCATCGGAATCTTCTGGGGCGTGGACAACGGATAGGGAAAGGGTGGTCGGCGGAGGAGGGAAGGTAGGAAAGATTCTGATCAAATGGGGACTCATCGGGCTGTTGGTGATCATCGGCATCAAGATGATCGTACCGGAGAATATAGTCAAGGAGATGCCAACACGCGTAGATTCCGGAAGGCAATACGCCGCCGCCTACGACTTCTCCAAGGTAACCGGCCCGGTAGATTCGAAAGAGTTTGTCGTGCCTGCCGGAGATAAGCCGGTACTGGTGGCGCTCCCCGCTAACTATCGGGTAACATTCTCTTCTGCTACGGCAAAGGCAGGAGAGCTCGACCGGCTCGACGGAACCGGGCCAACTCCCTTTGGGGAACAGACCGACTTCGGGAAGAAGTCAGGAAAGGAGCCGATGGCGGTTGCCATTAAGGTTCCCGAAGGATGTACGATGACCGCCTCATTCGTGCATCATTGAACGAAATAAGGCGACAAAAAGCCCCGAGCAATCGGGGCTTCTTTTTTGTGTTAAAAACTTATATTCCTGAGCCTGCTGCAATTGCCTGTGCAATCGCGATGATTCCCTTGGTAAGGGCTCCAACGACGATGGCGACAAGCGCGTAGGTGAGCATGTGTTTTGCTTCGTCGATCTTCTTTGAATCTCCTGACGCCGTAAGGAACTTGAACGCGGCAAGTAAGATATAAATCGCCGCTGCTGCGATCAAGATGCCGAACATCCAGTTGCCGACCGTATTAAGGATGCGGATGATCGGCTCGACTCCTGTGCCTCCGGTATCCCGCGCTGGCGGAAGCTCTGCTACTGCAAAACCGAGTACCGGCATGGCAAGTGCCGTTGCTGCTACTGATGCGAGTGTTATTTTTTTCATATAGTTATTTTATCAAATAAACCGACCTTTTATCAAGCGCCGAGGCCTATGATCAATCCTCTGAATATAGCGACCAATCCGCGCGCAAGAATGATGATGACCAACCCGCCGAGGGCATACAGGATCGTCTGTTTGCCGGCGGCATATTTTTTTTCGACTCCGGCCGATGTCATAATCTGAAACGCTCCCCAAAGGATCATGATTGCGGCCAAGGAGGCGGCAATGGCGATGCCATAATCGATGAGCCTGTTGAGCACATCGGTAATAGTCGCATTGCCGAAGGCGCTATCGAAAGTGATAGAGGATCCGATCGGCTCGTTGGGGGCGGTTTGGACGGTGGGCCCAGGCCCTGTTGTTGCCGCAAGCGCACACGAAGCGAATAATGAAAAAGAAAGAATAGCTACAATAATTGAGTACATGATTATAGTATACCTCATACATTACGGGGTGTGAAGTATAAAAATCCCCGAAGCATTACTGGCAATTCAGTGTTCTCCACGGTGCGCCGTAGATATCGCCCGAACCGGTAAGGGCGCGCATAAGAATATCAACAATGAACCATGCGGCAAGAACGATGGCGAGGCCAATGAATGCTTGGAAGATGTGATTTTTGCCCTTTGCGTAAAGCCCCGGATTTGCTCCGGCTATGAGCATCTCATATCCGCCAAACATGATATAGCCGACGGCGAGTACGATAGTGAGCTGGGTAATGAAATCATAGATCGCCTTGACGGTGGCAAAGAGTGCGCACAAGGTGCAGCTTGCAGGGTTCTGTTCGTCGCATTGCACGAGCCCGGCGCCAAAAACGACAGGAGCAGCGAGTAAAGAGATGAGCGCCAAGGATAAAGTGAAAGAGAGGATTATTTTTTTCATATGGATATGCTATTAGCATAGACTGTCATCCCGAGCTTGTCGAGGGATCTGCAGCCCGCAAGCAGAAAGCAGATTCCTCGATTTCGCAGAGTACTGCTCCACTCGGAATGACACATTAACCGCATTGTCATTTTCTTTGTATCGTCATTCCGGACTCGATCTGGAACCCAGTGTCTTAAGCGCAGGGCGTTACTACTGCAGAAAACTCTGGATCCCGTGTCCCCGTATCGTGGTACGGGGCAGGCTGCGCACGGGATGACAACCTTCTCGCACTACCTCTCAGCCTTCCTGTGCGCAGTTGCTATAGCGTTGCAGGTGGGCGCGGGAATAATGCAATAATCAAAACAGATCATTGATCTCGGCAGAAGCCTTTTCAAGGGCGGATTGTGAATTGAATTTTCCGGTCAACACCGATTCGATGGCGCGGGAAAGTGCGATGCGATAACCGGTAACTTCATATTGGAATGGAGCTCGGGCGGTGAGTGCCTGACGGGAAAACACGCCAAGTTTGGGGTCGCGAAGCGTATCGTTGATGAGCGTGCGAAGCGCAGGGGGATTCCCGGAGCGCGTCATGTAAAGCGAGGCCAGCGCAGGGTCAGTGGTCGCGTTAATGACGAAGCGCCATGCAAATTTGATGTTCAGACTTTTTGCGGAAACGCCGAGCCCCCAGTAATCGGCATAGTTGACCAGATTGGTCGTATCGTTTTGCGGCATTGGGTAAACGCCAAAGTCGAGATAGGGGTTTTTTTGCACAAGTCCTTTCATATCGCGTGCGTAGCCGATGGTCATGGCAGTGTCGCCCGCACCGAACGCATTATCTGCGCGTGCAAATGAATCGTTCCATGTGTAGTTCGGATTGTTCGGCGTAGAAAATTGTGTATAGAAGTCGAGCGCATTTTTTGCCGAGGCTTCAAACGATGTGCGCTGCCCAATGGTCTCGAGATTTTTTGCTCCGAACTGGAACATGAGCAAGGAAAGAATATCGGGCGCGTTCGTAATGGATTTGGTCGTGCCACCGAGTGCTATGGCTGATTTTTGCAACTGTCTATTGACGGTGAACTCCGTAAAATACGGAACAAGCGTCTTTATGTCGTTCCATGTTTTAGGCGCAACGGCAACGCCTTTGTTGTCGAACAGAGCTTTATTATAGAAGAGCGCAGGCGAGTCGATGTATAGCGGAAGGGCGAATACATAATTCAGGTAGGTAAAGTCATTGGCAACAACATTCGGAAAAAGGCTGCGAAGTTCCGCCGGCTGGATCTCCGGATGGTCGGCTGCCATGATCTTGTCGCTGTATCGTTGCACCCAACTGCGGTGCACCATAAGAATATCCGGCCCCATGTCGGTGGCAAGCGCGTTAAGCAGGGTCTGTTCGTAGCGGTCTTCGGGAACCTGCGTGTAGCGCAGCTGCACATTCGGGTGCGCAGCGGTGTATGCGCTCGTGAGCGCGGAAAAATTACCCGGGTCCTCTATACCCCAAATAGTAAGCGTTATTTTTGTGGCGGGCTCATCGGAGCTTTGTTGCTGCAATGCGGGGATAAGATAAACAAAGATGCCGATAAATAGGACGATGGTGAGCGCCGCTCCGCCAAGAATCATAATCTGATTGCGTGTGAGTTGCATATGTATAGTATAGCAGAAGAGGGAGGTAAGAGGTAAGAGATTGGAGGTTAGAGGTGAGAGACCAGAGACAAGAGATAAGAAAAAATGGAATGCTTTCGCATTCCATTTTTTCTAACCTCGTGCCTCGTATCTCTGGTCTCGCATTAGAGTGCCACCACTCCTGCCAGCTTATCTTTTTCCTTGAGGCTCATGATCTTCACGCCGCTGGTCGCGCGTCCTGCGGTGCGGACATCTTTAAGCGGGATGCGGATAATCTGGCCCTTATTGGAAACGGCAAGCAGCTCTTCTTCATCGCGAATGATCTGACCGCTGATGATGTTGCCGATCTTCGGGGTCACATTGGAGGTCTTGATGCCCATGCCGCCACGGGTCTGCGTTTTGTATTCGCTGATAGGCGTTTGCTTCGCAAAACCGTTTTCGGATACTACGAGCAAGGTCTGTTTTTTATGCTCGGTCTTCTCGTCGTATTGGACAATGTCGAAACCGGCGACGCGATCTTCCTTCTTCAATTTGATGCCCCGCACGCCTGCCGCTGCACGACCGAGCGGTTTGGCGTCGGTTTCCTTGAAGCGAATGGCTTGCCCGGCGTTTGTGGTGATGATGATCTCATCTTTGCCGGAAGAAAGTTTTACGCCGATGAGCGAGTCGCCCTTTGCAAGGTTAATGGCGATGATGCCCGTCCTGCGGATGTTGGCAAATTCGGATAGTGATGTCTTTTTGATCGTTCCGTCTGCGGTAAGCATGACGAGATAACGCCCTTCGACGCCTCCATCAGGATAGGCAATGACCGCATTGATCTTTTCTTCGGGCGGAAGATCGAGGAAGTTTTGCATCAGCTTGCCCTTTGCAGTGCGGCTGCCCTGCGGCACATCGTAGACCTTGGTTTGGAATACGCGCCCCGTGTGGGTAAAGAACAAAATGTTATCGTGCGTGTTTCCGGAAATGAAGTTTACGAGTGTATCTTCTTCATTTACTTCGGAGCCTATCAGCCCTTTGCCACCGCGCTTCTGTGCCTTGTAGGTGTCGGCCGTAACGCGCTTGATATAGCCGCTTTGGGAAAGAGTGATAATGACATCCTCTTCGGGAATGAGGTCTATCTCCTTGAACTCGCCGATGGCGCCCGGTACGACCTTGGTGCGGCGATCATCGCCGAACTTGTCGCGCAGATCGCGCAATTCATTCGTGATGACGCCCAATATCTTTGCAACGCTCGCCAAAAGCGTTTGGAGCTCCTTGATGATTCGCATCTTTTCTTTCAGCTCGTCTTCGATCTTTTTGCTTTCGAGTGCGGCAAGCGTTTGCAGGCGCATTTCAAGGATAGCCGTCGTTTGGATAGGAGTAAGCTTGAACTTCTTTATAAGATTCTCATGCGCCTCCTCTTTGTCTTTTGATTTTTTGATGGTCGCGATGACGGCATCGATGAACTCGAGTGCCTTAGCGAGCCCTTCCAATATGTGGGCGCGTTCCTGTGCCTTGCGCAATTCATATTCGGCGCGCTTACGGACCACTTCTTTACGGTGTTCAAGGTAAAACCCGAGAATGTCCTTTAATGAAAGCAGCTGTGGCTGTAGTCCGGCCGGAGACGGAACGAGTGCCGTCATATTGAAGTTAAAGTTCTTCTGCAAGTCGGTGTGCTTGTACAGCTGGTTCAAAACCTTTTGCGGTGCGGCATCGTTCTTCAGTTCGACGACTACACGCAATCCATCGCGGTCCGATTCGTCGCGCAGGTCCTTGATACCCTCGATCTTCTTTTCGGTAACAAGCCCGGCGATTTTTGCGAGCAATTCCGATTTGTTGACCTGATAGGGGATCTCGGTGATGACGATATTAAATAGACCGCTTTTGCGTTCATGAATATCGGAAACGGCGCGCATGGTCACGCCACCGCGACCGGTCTTGTATGCTTCGGCGATCGCATGCTTATCGTAAATAATACCGCCGGTCGGGAAATCGGGCCCTTTGATGAACTGGATCAGGTCATCGGTGCTTGCGTGCGGATTTTCAGAAAGATGCAAAATGGCGTCGACTATCTCGCGCAGGTTGTGCGGCGGGATATTGGTGGCCATGCCGACGGCGATACCGGCTACGCCGTTCAAAAGCAGGGCCGGCAGTCGCGCCGGCAGTACGAGCGGTTCTTGGGAGGTGCCGTCATAGTTTGCGCCCCATGCAACGGTATCTTTTTCGATATCGAACAGAAGTTCCTCGGATATTTTGGAAAGACGGCACTCGGTGTAACGCATTGCCGCTTGGTTATCGCCGTCGATGGATCCCCAGTTTCCTTGACCATCGATTAGCGGGTATCGGAGTGAAAAGTCTTGTGCCATGCGTGCCATGGCATCGTACACGGCGGAGTCACCGTGCGGGTGATAGCTCTTGAGTACTTCGCCGACAACGGCAGCGGACTTGCGGTATTTTACGCCTGCCTTAAGGCCTGTTTCCCACATGGCCCACAAAATACGCCGTTGAACCGGTTTCATGCCGTCGCGGACATCGGGCAATGCGCGCGAAATAATAACCGACATTGCGTAGTCGAGGTAACATTCTTGGAGCTCGCGTTCGATCCCCCTTTTTTCAACTTTATCTGTCTGTTCGTCCATGGTAATTAAGGTTATTGTTTGGGCATGGGTGTCATTCTGAGCCCGTTCGACAAGCTCAGGGTAAACTCCGCGGTATTCCGCGTAGCCGAGGAATCTGCTTTACAAAACTGCAGATCCTTCGACAAGCTCAGGATGACATGGGTTGAGTTTGTACTATCATTCTGGATTCTCTATCGTTGTGGTCCTTCTTCCAACCTCCGGCATTTCGGAAAGAATATCGTCGAATGCATGCCTAACGGATGAGCCGGTAATGGATAGTCCGTTTTTGAGCACCGGCCAAAATGCTATGCGCATGTCTTCTTTCACGGTGTCATCCGAGCGGGTAAATACGAACGCCTGCATATAAAGCACCCACGCAAAGATGATAATCAGAGCGGAAGCGCCAGTCAACCCGATCAGCCATTTCTGCTTTGTTTTTTGGTCGGATCGGCGAATCCGTTGGAGATAATGGCGCATGGCAATTGTCATTCCGAGCGAATCCGTCAGCCCACGGAGGAGTCGAGGAATCTGCTTTACAAAACTGCAGATCCCTCGACAAGCTCGGGATGACAACCGCGGGGAATAGTGAAATTAGACTAATTTATGGGTTAAGAATCGTAACTTGTGTCGGCTTGATGATTGAAAGGTCCTTTTTCTTGATCGTGAGCTTTTCTTGCGATTCTGCGTCCTTTTGGTCAAGCTCTTCCAATAATGTCTTAAGATCTTCCGCTTGCCGCTTAAGTCCCGGAACTTTGAACGCGGTCGGGATGACTATTTTTGGCTGGACTTGCTTTACGAGTTTGGCGACCTTCTTTTGGTCGATATAAGGGGTGCCACCACCGGGGACGAAGAGTATATCGATGTCTTCAAGCCGTTCCATGATGGCGGGGGAGGGGATATCGGCAAGATGTCCAAGGAAACAGAGCTTGATGTCTTCAAGCGTGACCACATAAACGGTCTTGAGTATCTTATCAGTGACCTCATTTTCAGATAAATAGCCGAATATGGTCGCACCTTCCACATTGTACTCGCCGGGACCGTAGATGGATATTCCCTGCTCCGGCATACTTTCATGCGGTGGGAAGGCGGTAAGTGTCTTGAGCAAGATATCGTATTTGAAGCGGGGCGGGGTCAAGCCGCTTGAGGCGTCGACCGGATCGGTCAAAATGGTGAATTCGCCGCTTTGTATTTTGAAGCTGTTTTCTCCGTAGTAAGTGATAATCATAAAAGTATCGCTGTCATTCCCGCGAAGGCGGGAATCTATTTAAATAGAAGTGGATTCCCGCCTTCGCGGGAATGACAATACGCGCACTTCACTTCTTGTGGCTTAGTTCCTATAATACCCCATTTCCCCTTGATTTTCAAATAGTTTTTGCGTATGCTGTTGGTCTATGGTCACTAATATTAATGTAGAAATAAAAAACTCATCCGCCATGAATCAGCTGACGAAGGCGGATGCGAACATCATCTCGTTCCTCAAGGAAGGAGACTTGATCGAGGCAAAGTTGCTCGCGAAGACAAAGCGCGGCGTACACTTTGACCTTGGAAAGTACGGTACCGGTCTCGTATACGGCATCGAACTGATCAATTCTCGCGACATTGTGAAAGGAATGAACCCGGGCGACACCGTGAGCGCAAAGATAACTTCGCTCGAAAATAACGAGGGTTATGTCGAATTATCCCTTATAAACGCGCAGGAACAGAAGAATTGGCAGGGTTTGAAGGAGTTAAAAGACACCGACGAGCCGTTTCCCGTCAAGATAAAGGGTGCCAACAGTGGCGGCCTTGTGGCGGATATCCACGGAACCAAGGCGTTTTTGCCGGTTTCCCAGCTGTCCAGCGAGCATTATCCGCGCATCGAGAAGGGTGACCAATCTCGAATACTTGAAGAATTGAAGAAATTTGTAGGCGAAGAGCTGAAGGTCAAGATCATCGACCTGAACCCGCGCAACAACAAGCTCATCATCTCCGAAAAGGAGGCGGTAGAGGAAAATGTGCGTGAATTGCTTGCCAAATACACCGTTGGCGACATAATCGGCGGCGTGGTATCGGGTATTGCAGATTTCGGCGCATTTGTCCGTTTTATCGACAATCCGGCCATCGAAGGCTTGATCCACATTTCCGAGCTTGATTATCGTTTGATCGACACCCCGAAAGAGGTGGTAAAGATCGACGAAGAGATCAAGGTAAAGATCATCGAGATCAAAGACGACAAGGTTTTCCTTTCCCTCAAGGCATTGAAGCCGAATCCGTGGGAAACGGTGAATGATAAGTTCAAAGAAGGGCAGGAAATCGAAGGAAAGGTGTATAAGGTCAACCCGTTTGGCGCATATATCGATCTTGGTCAGGACCTGTACGGCTTGATCCATGTATCCGAATTCGGATCCCCTGAGGAACTGAAAAAGAACATGGAACCGGGCAAAAAGCACGCATTTACCATCGAGGCCATAAAACCCGAGGAAAAGCGCATCCTTTTGAAGCTCAAAGGCCATAAAAAGACCGCAAAAAAGAAGGAGGCTGAAGAAGCCGAAGCCTAATACTAAAAACCGCCAGCCTATCACACGATAGACTGGCGGTTTTTGTTAAGGTTGACAAAGCACTCCGTGTGGTATATTATTCATTTCAGAACATCTTAATTTGAGGAAGGAGAAAAACATTTCACGCAAGAAGGAGAGTACATGAAGATCGCAGAATTTAAGTTCCCATTTGCCCAGCAGTACAACGGCGGGACGCCCGTTTGCTCCTGCTGTCACATGACCATAGCCAATGGTGCAAACTACAGGGTTCGTGAAAGACACTTGCTGCACAGCCACTGTGCCATCGAGTTCGATGTAGTAAGCGAGGCCCGAAAGGACCTTTCGGCGGTATTCGAAAAAATGCCCGAAGCATTCTTCGCCGATTCGACAATCGCCGAGCGCCTGTCTAAGGTGTTCACGAAAGACGGGCTGCGGAGCTTGTTGTTGAGTCTCGCGGACATGCTTCGCGAGAAAAAGGATATGCTGCGGCAGGCGCTGCAGAAGCACTACAAAGAGTTCGTAGTGCAGCTCTGCGCCGCCGCCAACCATATACGCCTGGGCCACGAGCTCGCCTCAGCCCTGGCGTAGTACCACCCACCACCACTCTCCTTCCTCTGTAGTACGGGGGCTGCCTTGCGCGAGGCAGCCCCCTATTTTTTTTCTCATCTCCCACCTCTCATCTCTACCCCCCTTCCCCGTATTGTCATTCCGAGCGCATCCGTCAGCCGACGGAGGAGCCGAGGAATCTGCTTGTTACCGCAGATCCCTCGATTTCACTCCGCTTCGCTGCGTTACACTCGGGATGACAGGCCAACCTCGTTGTCATTCCCGTGAAAACGGGTATCCAGTATTTCGCATGTGTACTCTGGATCCCCCCCTCCGCGGGGATGACACTCAAGTACATTACCCCCCGCATCCCGTTATTAGTCATCGGTCATTAGTCATTAGTTATAGGTTATAGCCCATTCCTTGTCCCTTATCTCTTTTTACATTACTCTACACCTATGGAACGCAAAGACATTACAGTCATATATGAAGATAAAAATGTGGTGGCCATAAACAAGCCGGCGCATCTTTTGGTACACCCGTATAAACCAGAGGAGGAAAAAGGAAAAGGGAAAAAGGAAAAAGGGACAGAAGCACTGACTGATTGGCTGCTGAAGCACTACCCCGAGGTAAAAAAGGTGGGCGATGACCCCCAACAGCGTCCGGGCATCGTGCATCGGCTCGACAAAGACACCTCGGGCGTCATTTTGGTTCCGCGCAGTCATGAATATTTTAAATATTTGAAAAACTTGTTTCAGACGCATGGCATGCAAAAGACATATCTTGCGCTTGTTTGGGGAAACATACAGGAAAAAAGCGGCATCATAAACAAGCCGATCAGCCTAAAAGGAGGCACAACGAAGCGCACGGTGCATGAAGGGAAAATGACAAAGGAAGCATTGACCGAATATGAAGTAGTGGAACGGTTCGAGTTCGACGATCCGGAATCGGAAAAGCGGAAGGTGTATGAGTTTACGCTTGTTCGCGCCAAGCCGAAAACGGGCCGCACACACCAGATACGGGTGCATTTGGCGTCCATTGGGCACGCCATTGTCGGCGATGTCATGTACGGAGCAAAAAAGAACCCGCTCGGGCTCGATCGCCATTTTTTGCACGCCGAATCAGTAGAGTTTTTGGCTTCCGAGGGGCACAAGCTGAACATCGAAGCAGAATTACCCGCCGACCTGCAAAAGGTTTTAAAGAAAGTGAGAGCATAGGGCGCGGTAAACAACTTTCTTGAGTTGTCATCCCGAGCCTGCCGAGGGATCTGCAGTTGTGAGTGGCAGCAGATTCCTGCTCCACCTCCGTCAGCTGGCGGATATGGCGGCACGCGCTCCACTCCACTCGGAATACAGGATTTGACAAAAACAAACATTTAGTGCATTCTTCAGTCAGAAACCTTTACACAATTATAAAACAGATTTTTAAGGAGGAGAAAAAGTGGAGACACTCAATAGTGGGTTGTTTGCGGCAATGTTTGTATGTTCCCTGTTTGCAGGTATCGCCAAAGCAGAAATGCCGCCACTGCCGACGGCAGAGGAAACGGTAACCACCGAGCAAGGCGCATTGGTCGTGAAAGTAGTAACCGAAACGGAGCGATATGCCCTTCCGCCAATTGATTTTCCCGCGAAAGACATCCCTAAGGTCCTCGCCATTGTTCGGCAAGGGGAGGGAGTGTATGAGATGGAAAAGGTGGATGAAAGAGGTTCTTGGGTATTCGGACTGCCCATGGCGCGGGAGACGCAGATCACCAAAACCGCGATCAATCTAAAAAATGGGAGATGGTCGGAGGAGAAACTTACCGAACCAAAACCCCTAAAGGAAACAATGTGGCTCATGACGGCTGTTCTGGCGGCAATCGTTGCCGGAGTGGCAGTATCAAGTCTGTGCAGCCAAAGAAGCGGCAAAAGCGACAAAAAATTATTTTGGTTTTATGGACAGCTTTTGCTCTGTGTCATGTCCGGATTCGCCATAGCACTCATCGCTATTGGCGCAGGCAACCACCCTATACCATCACTCAGTGGCGTTCTCAGCTCAGTCTTTATCGTGGTTATTGTGATAATTGGCGCGTTAATACTCAGCTACGGCAAATACACCACCACTGAAGGTGCCACCCTATTGCTCGCCTTTCCCGGCGCGCTCGGCATGGTTCTCACCGGTTCGGTTCAATACATCGAACTCGCGACTTTTCTGGCGGCGACCATTGCCGTTAGCTACCTACTGGCAAAGATCGCCAAAAGACTTTACCCGCCTGCTCCGACAAGGATGCACGAAGTGAAGTGCTCTCGATTTTATTGTGAGTGAGTCTGTTCGTTTGTTTGCATACACCCCCTGCTTAACGGCAGGGGTTTTTATTCGCATCATCATCCCCACGCCTCACATCTCACACCTCTAATCTCACATTTCCACCGCTCCCCGCAGTGTCATCCCGTGCTCCGACACGGGATCCAGAGTTTTCTGCAGTAGTGATGACCTATATTAAAGACACTGGATTCCCGCCGGAGTTTATCCCGTACTTGATACGGGACCCGCGCTCGGAATGACAGAGTGCGTTTGACAACAGCCCCATAATCTACTAATATAAGCGAACTATGGATAAAGAACTCATGGCAAAAATAAAGCCGGGAGCAAGCGTTCGCGTTTGGGAGCGCATCAAAGATGGCGAAAAGGAACGCGTCAGCAAATTCCAGGGGATCGTTATTGCGACAAAGCATGGCAAGGAGATCGGTTCGACATTTACCGTCCGTTCGATCATCAGCGAAATTGGCGTTGAAAAGGTGTATCCGTTCAACACTCCGTTGATCTCGAAGGTGGAAGTGCTCACCGCCCCGAAAAAAGTGCGCCGCGCAAAACTCTACTTCGTTCGAAGTCTTTCGAAAAAGAAGACCCGGGAAAAGATCGGCATTGCCGCATAATAAAAGAGCCTCCGTCAGCCGACGGAGGATTTTTTGATGAATATATTGGTAGACGCTACAACCTTGAGGTGATATAATTAAGATTATGAAACCGCTCGGCAAAGTAAGGCTGGAATGGTCTCCTGAGTTCGCGTATGCGATTGGGTTGATTGTGACGGACGGAAGCCTTTCGAAAGATGGGAGACATATCGTTCTTGTATCAAAGGATTTGGAGATGATCAATAATTTTAGGGAATGTCTTGGTATTTCCAATAAAACCGAGGGCCATACGAGCGGATATACTGAGAAGAAAGATTATTTTCGGATCCAATTGGGAGACAGAATATTCTATGATTTTTTGATAGAAATAGGTTTGATGCCGAATAAGACAAAAATTTTAAAAGAAATAAATATTCCTAAAAAATATTTTGCAGATTTCTTGAGGGGGCATTTTGATGGGGATGGGTGCTTTTATTCATACTGGGATCCGCGGTGGAAATCAAGCCTCATGTATTATACGAGCTTCGTTTCGGCAAGTCGCGGTCATATTGATTGGCTACGCTCGGAGATAAATCAGTCGTGCGGAATAAAAGGGCATTGTGCGGAAAAACCAAGCAGCTCGGTGTATCAATTAAGGTACGCGAAGAAAGAATCAGATATATTAATCAAATATATGTACTATGCGGATGATGTAAGATGTCTATCCCGCAAGCACTTGAAAATTAGGAAGGTTTTAGATAGTATTGGTGGGTAATGTACGCGCGGGTGGCGAAATGGCAGGCGCGCAACCTTGAGGTGGTTGTGGGAGCAATCCCGTGGAGGTTCAAGTCCTCTCCCGCGCACATGGCAAAAAACGGCTGACGCCGTTTTTTAATTTTGCTACATTGAAAGCAATATGATTCTCATAAACACCGGCAACGGGAGAGGGAAGACCTGTTCGCAAAGGAATGCAACATACTTGCGAGCAAATTCGGAAATGCAGAGAAGACTTTTTTACTGGTCGGCGAGTAGTGGCGAGCAGCACCGGAGCGGCTTCCCCGGTTCCGTTCAAGAGTGGGTTCGCGCGAAGCGTATGATTGCGACACAAGGGCGTAATTAAAGTCGAAATAATGATGAATTTAAAATCGCACCCGTAAAATTACGGGTGCGATTTTTCTTCCAATTCTTTTATTTTCTCCTTTAATTCAATCATCTTCAGCTCTCTATTGACGGTCATTTTGTTAAATATTTCCAGCTCTTCATTTTTTTGCTTCATTTCTGCTTCTGATTTTTGCCGTTCTTCTCCTATTAATTTTTCGTCGGTTATGTCTCGCGACAAAAATAAGACATATTTGATGTTGCCGTCGTAACCTTTTACCGGCAGCATGGTAGATTGGCACCATGTGCCTTCCGAGGTTCCGGGGGGATGCTTTATGGGAAAGCTGCTCCCTACTCCCTTCAGTGCCGCAGTCATGCTTTCTTTGACTTGCGAGCGATATGCCTCGTCAATGCATCCCATGTAGTCCCAATTTGTAATTTCCTCTTCGGTTAAATTTTCCAGAAAATGCTCCTTTCTACCTCCTTTATTCACTGAAATTAAATTACCTTTTGCATTAAACCATTTAATGCAAAGAGGAACGGAATCAAGGAGTGTTTGAAACATCTGTTCCCTTTCTTGTGCCGCCAGCTCGGCAACCTTTAGGGAGCTAACATCAATGGAATAAAACAAGACGGATTTAACATTGCCGTTTTCATCTTTGATAGGGGAAAGAGTGCCGGAACACCACGCATGTTTTGATCCTTCCGGTGTATGTTCAAATTCAACGGTGCTCGGCTCTCCCTTTAGCGCTTTTTCAAATTTTTCCCAAGCCGCGGCTCGGTATGGTTCTTTGACTGTTCCCAGCCAGTCCCATTTGGAGATGTCGTCGGTATCTTTGATAGAATGCTCATCCCTGCCCCCCTTGTTAACAAAAATAAGCTTGCCGTCCTTGTCGAAGGCTTTGATGCAAATCGGCGTATTGTCGACTAAATCGTAAAAATCTCTTTCCGAAACTATGGGTTTTTTATCTTGGGCCTCGTCGGTGGTCATGATTGAAAATTAAAATCTAAATTATGATAATATTGGGTCAATTACTGTTTAGTTTTAACAATAGTATTATTTGCCACATCGGCAAGGCGAGCCAGCTTCTCTTACAAAAGCCCTTCAGGCTCGCTTAATTTTTTGAAATGGTTTACAGGTACTATCGGAGTAGTGAAATTATAGTATCAGTAACCTTTACTTAATAGTATGGTAATAGAAAATTTGAGAAAAGACAATATTAATAAAGGGTTATGCAAAGTGTATGATTACGGCGAAGAAGTAAAAAACGGCTGACGCCGCTTTTTTATTTTGCTACAATGAAAGCAATATGATCCTCATAAACACTGGCAATGGAAAAGGAAAGACAACCGCCTCACTTGGCGTAGCCTTGCGTGCATTGGGCTACGGGAAAAAGGTTGTGATGATACAGTTCATAAAAGGTCCATGGAAGAGTGGGGAAGACCTATTCGCAAAGGCATGCAACATACCTACGGGCAAATTCAGAATAATCAAAACAGGAAAAGGGTTTGTAAATCTTCCAGGAGATGCATTGCCATTCAAGGAACATAAAAAGGCGGCCGAAGATGGACTGCAAGAAGCAAAGAAATTAATCGCGTCAAAAAAATACGACCTCGTGATCCTTGACGAAATAAACAATGCAGTGGAATTGAAATTGATTACGGCAAAAAGCGTAACTGACTTATTAAAAAAAGTCCCCGAAAGCATCGATGTAATTCTGACCGGTCGCAACGCGCCAAAAAGTTTCATCGCATTGGCCGACACCGTAACGGAAATGAACGAAATAAAACACGCGTTTTCAAAGGGGATAAAAGCAAAAAAAGGCGTAGATTTTTAAGCAATTGTTCCATCCCTGCGCAAATCGTCACTCCTCTTCGTATTGTCATCCCGTGCGCAGCCTGCCCCGTACCACGATACGGGGACACGGGATCCAGAGTCTGAATATCCAAACACCGCCACTGCAGAAAACTCTGGATCCCCGCCGGAGTTTACCCCGCACTGCGATACGGGGCCCGAAGTTCGGGATGACAAATAAAAGCGCCGGGGATGATAAACATTCCCATGCACCTTGCAACATTAACCATGTCACAAATCTAATATGCACCTCCACGAATCCGTATTTTTCGGGATCGTGTTTTTTCTGCTTGGCATATTTTTTGCCCCGGCAATGAACCTCTCGGGCATGTCCGCAAGCGTTGTGGTCATTGCGGGAAGCCTCGGTTGGATCGCATACAAAAAAGGGAGTGTCCGACTGGGGTGGCTGGCTACGCTTGCGCTCATGGGCATATTGGGAGGGCTGTATTGGACCGGATATAATGTGCATCAACAGGACCAAATAGCGCCGCTCATAGGCACGCAGGCGGCAATACGCGCGCATGTAATAGAGGTCCGCAAGATGGAAAACAGCCAAAGGCTTATCGTGCGGCTGGACGAGCCGCATACGGGAAGACTTTCGGTAGTAGCTCGGGCATATCCGACCGTAGCATATGGCGATGCGCTTGTGCTGACAGGAAACATACAAAGACCAAAAGAAGATAGCTGGAGGTTTTTATTGAAAGACGCATTGTTTGCAACGATGCAATTTCCCGAAGTGGATAGAGTAAAAAGAAACGACGGCAATCCGATTGTAACGCGACTATTTGCGATAAGAAGATCAGCCGTTGAAACATACAAGCGGACATTGCCTGCCGACGAAGCGGCACTGCTCGCGGGGATCACACTGGGCGAACGCGCCGAGTTCGACTGGGAGTTCAGGGAAAATATGGCAAACAGCGGCACGACGCACTTGGTTGCGCTGTCCGGGTATAACATTAGTGTGGTTGCGGAAGCGATACTGTTGGCCTGTGGGTTGCTGTTGCGCCGCACAGCGGCGTTTTACGCAACACTCGGCGCTGTAGTAGGCTTCGTGGTCATGGCCGGCGCCGAAGCATCGGTGGTGCGCGCGGCGATCATGGGGAGTATCGTGTTGTTGGCAACTCACATTGGGCGCACACATAGCATGCGCAACGCGATAGCCATAAGCGCCTGCGCTATGGTGTTGTATAACCCGAATGTGCTTCGGTACGACCTCGGGTTTCAGCTTTCATTTGTCGCACTAATAGGCATCATTTATGTGAAGCCATATCTTGATGCATACATTAAGCGAAAGAAAAGCGGCGTGCTAAATTGGCGGGAAAACTTGTCGGGTACGCTGTCGGCGCAGCTCATGGTGTTTCCCATACTCATGCAATCAATCGGTTCGTTTTCGCTGGTGTCGCTCGCATCCAATATTGTCATCCTCTCGTTTATTCCCGTTACAATGGGATTGGGATTTCTTATAGCGGCAATCGGGTTTGTTGCGGTTCCGCTAGCGACCATACCCGCGTGGGGTGTGTCGGTGCTGTTGCAATACGAGATAGGAGTAATAGAGCTGTTCGGCGCATATAAAGGATTTGCAATGCCAATGACGGGTGTATTGTTATTGTTCTATTACGCAGTCGTCGGAGGAATACTACTATATTTGCGTCATCGCAAGACGCAAATATTGGGCGATGCGTAGAAGACGCGTCTCGTGTATATTGTCATACCGGCTCCTCTCTTGTCATTCCCGAACTTCGGGCCCCGTATCGCAGTACGGGGTAAACTCCGGCGGGAATCCACTACCGGCGCTTGCCGAAGGCAATATGTAATAGAATTTGAACCATATGTACGCCTTCGCAAGGCGTACATGTTGGACGCTTCGGTATTGAATGTCATCCTGAACTTGTTTCAGGATCTCGTATTTGATCAACGAGATTCCGTATCACTTCGACAAGCTCAGTTACGGAATGACATAACTTCCCTATGAAAATCAATCTTAAAATAATCATCGTCGGCACAGTCATCCTCGATGCGCTTGCGTGGGGTAGCATTGTATTCGACGACTTTGGTAAGCGGCTCGAATTATATTTCTTTGCCGTAGGGCAAGGCGATAGCGAAATGGTGGTTATGCCGGGCGGCGTAAAATTGTTGATCGATGGCGGCCCGCCAAACGGCAAGGCCGCGCAACAATTGGGGGCTGTATTGCCTTGGCATGACCGCTATATTGATATTATTATGCTATCGCACGCGGAACTTGACCATTTTGGCGGGTTGCTTGATGTATTGAAGCACTATGAGGTTGGCGCATTTATATATAACGGCACAGGAAGTAACTCGGAAAGTTTTAAGGAGCTGGCAAGTTTAGTAAAAGAAAAGAATATTCCGGTTGTCAGCTTGAGCGAAGGGGATGGCATAAGATATATGGATAGCAAGATAGATATTTTGTCCGCGCACGGGAAAAACAAGAATGAAGGTGCGCTGGTGGCAAAGCTGACAAGCGGAGGAATCTCGGCATTGTTCACGGGCGACATAGGCAAAGACACGGAGTTGCAGCTTGTGGGGAGTAAAAACATCAAAGCGGATATCTTGAAGATCCCGCATCACGGGTCGCGATTTTCCACGACCGCGGAGTTTTTGCGGGTAGTTAGCCCCGCGATTGCCGTAATAGAGGTGGGCAAGAACTCCTACGGCCACCCGACCGCTGAAGTGCTGGACCGCATCAAACAGGCCAAAGCCCGCCTGTTCCGCACCGACACCGACGGCATGGTCCAGTTAATCATCGAAAACGGAACAATCAAACAATACAAAGAAAAATAATGTAACGATGTCTGACATCGTTACATTATCCGTCTTGCGATGACGGAATAGTATGAAGGTGATCAATCGATGAAATCCCAAATAATATCGAACATCGACCTAAAGACATCGATCATTGCCGGTACGGTAATAGCAACCGCCAATGATTCGAGTTCGGGGCTTATGATCAAAATACTGTCGCTGAATATGTTGATAGTACTCTTAAACTTGTATTTTTCCGGAAGATATTTAACCTCTCGCAAGAGTGATTGGTCTATCGGGTTACTTGAAGCCGACTCGGCAGAAAGCAGTAGTCGCGTTTTGATCTTCTGTTTTGCTCGCTGTTCTCTGTATCGTTTAAAAAAATCATGGGCCATTCCCTCCCAGGCGAGTACATTGCCGATGACATAATGTTCGCCACCCGTACGACCGGTCAATGTTTCATTATAAAATAATTCCAGCTCTTCTCTGGTTTCAATAAAACGGAGACCAAATGGCTTAAACGGGCTTTTTTCGATTGATTTTAGGTAGGGGACCATACTACTGAGCATGTCCAGTTTCTTTTCGTAGATGCGGGGCAATTTTTGCGGATCGACGGCGTGGTACACGCGTTTCCCCTTTTTGAAATAAAGGAGTACGAACCCTTTTTCTGCGAGCGATCTAAGAACGGCATAAATAGAGGCTCGTTTTGCTCCTGTTGTTTTGGCTATGGTGCTTGCGGGAGATCCGCCAAGTTTAAGGCAAGCAAGGTAAGTATCGATTTCTGCCTGGGAAAGGCCAAAATGCGTTAAAACCATTAGTTCCTTTGTGTGGTCCATATGTTTAAATAATACAACAGTTTTTAAATATATCAAAATACGGCAGTATTTATCGGGTATAATTGAGGATTAAATGTTTAAATTATGGACAGATATAAGATTTTAGTGTACTATTGCAGTATAATCAATAAATAAAAGGATGATGGACCCGATCGGTCAACATCTTAAATAACATATACATGAATAAAACAACAAAAATAATAACCGCTGCCGTTGTTGCGGTGGTGGCGTTGGTAGGGGGATATGTAATGTATCAAGGAAGCGCAGAGGCGAATGTGGTCAAGATTGGCGTGATTGGGACACTCACCGGTAATGCCGCATACTTCGGACAGCAGGAGTTGCGAGGCGTCGAGTTGGCGAGGGATGAGATCAATAAGAACGGTGGAATCAACGGTAAAAAAGTGGAGCTTATCGTTGAAGATAGCGAAGCATCCCCGGCGAAGGCGGTAAGCGCAGTTCAAAAACTGATAGAGATCGATAAGGTTAAATACATTGTGGGTGATTCATGGAATTCAACGGTCATTCCGATGCTTCCGATCATCAACGAGAACAAGGTGATTCTGATATCTCCTTTTGCAGGGCTTAATCAAATGAGCCAGGATGATTATTTTTTCAGGACGATCGCAAGTACGAAGGATATGATGGATGCATTGGCGGGGTATGCGTACGAAAAAACCAATGCGCGCACCGTTGCCATCGTACAGGCAAAAAATCCGTTCGGAGAAGAACATGCCAAGTATTTCAAGGAAGCATTTGAAAAGTTGGGTGGCACCGTTGTTGCAGTAGAGGGAGTGGAGTTGGCGCAAGATGATGTGCGAACGGAGCTGGTAAAGATAAAGGCAAAAAATCCCGATACGATTTTGAACATTCATGCGGCCGGCCCTAAAATGGGCGCAACGATGAAGCAGGCAAAAGAATTAGGGATCAATGTGAACTGGCTTGGCCAATTGGGGGCGGAAAATGCCGCACTGCAAAAGGACTACGCGGACATTGCCGACGGCATCGTATATCCGTACCCGTTCGATGTGATGTCGGGTCAAAAGGAAGCGCAGAGGTTTGTTGCGATGTATCAGGAAAAATATCATGAGATGCCTGAGCTGGTTGCAGCAAACTCCTATGACGCAATGATGGTCTTGGCGAAAACGATCGCGGTGGTGGGCGACGATACGCAGGAGGCAAAAGAATATATGGGAACCATAAAGGATTTTGCGGGTGCGGGAGGATCGTTGTCGTTCGATCAGAATGGAGATGCGAAAAAGGATATTGTGATAAAGACATTGAAGGGCGGAGTATTCGTGAAAGCGGAATAACTTCATTGCAATAGCGAGTAAAAAAGAACGGTCCGTCAGCTGACGGACCGTTCTTTTTTACAAAACAGTATTCCAAATAATATCGAACATCGATTTGAAGACATTGGGAAGAATATATTTCAAATATTAGCCGGTGTAAGACTACTTTACGCTGAACTTTTTGGCGCCTTCCCATGACAGCTCAAATATGTTTCGCTGGGCATTGGCTATCTCGGCGCTCTCAATGATCACCGCAAACTTTTCGCGCCACGAGGCGATCATCACTTTGTTGTTATAGATATTTGTTTCGATGGAAAAATCGAACATGCCCTTCGGGACAAGTATCGATGTCCGAAGCTCCTCCTTGTCGTTCACGACGATACTCCTTGTTTCTTTATCTGCCGGAACGATAACCCTGATATGGATTTTTTTCTCAGCCCGCTTTTTAAAGTAGTCGCGGAAGTATTTTTCCGAAACGGCGTTGAACATATCGCCCCCGACGGCGTATGCC
This sequence comes from Candidatus Wolfebacteria bacterium RIFOXYD12_FULL_48_21, assembly GCA_001793945.1. Taxonomy (GTDB): domain Bacteria; phylum Patescibacteriota; class Minisyncoccia; order UBA6257; family UBA9933; genus UBA9933. The sequence continues at coordinate 128,960 of MGIW01000003.1, read as the reverse complement.
ACGATCTCACCCTTTGCGGTGAGGGTATCCTCGAACGCTTCTTTAAGGGCGTCGATGCCTTCGTAAAACTTAACCCGCGGTTTTTCCTTGGTGTTATAAATAGAAAGCAGCTGGGGAAGGAGCGCGGTTGCGGCATGCAGGTTTCCCTTTGCCTGTTCGACGCGGCCTTCCAGAAATGAAATGACCTTGGCTGGGTTCTCTGCCGCATACTTTTTGATCTTTGCTTTGCCCGTCAGACGGACAAGATCTTCGCTAGAGAGGGATTCGAGGATATCATAGCTGGTTGTGCGGTTTATTTTTGCCCTCCGGGCAATCTCTGTAGCGCTCGACGGGCCCAGCTCTAAAAGCGACAGATAGACGGTCGCTTCTTTGTGGCTAAACCCCAATTCGGTTAAATGCTTATAATTGATCATTTGTATTCTCAGTGTAAGCAATATGTATAATTGTGTCAATATCTTTCCACAAAAATAAGGCAATATGTGCAGTAATTAAAAGGAAAATTTATAAAACTGGCATAATATGACGATACCTATTGACAAATAAACAACAAGGTGCTACTATAGAGAAAATCACTAATACAGTACCATGTATCAACAATAATCAGGGTAGTTAATGGGTGTCTCGTATAATAATAAAATTAACCGTCGCAATAATAAATAATTAATAAAAATGGATAAAATAACAAAAATAATCGTAGGAGTCATTGTCGTGGTAGTAATCATCTGGGGAGGATATGCGCTTATGGGTAAGCCGGCTGCCGGCGGAACGATAACAATAGGATTTGTAGGCCCGTTGACCGGCGATGCTGCGGTCTATGGCGCAGAGGAGAAGAACGCAATAACACTTGCGCTCAAGGAAATAAATGAAGCAGGAGGGATCAACGGGAAGACATTGGCCGTGGTATATGAAGACGGAAAGTGCGCAGGGAAAGATGCTACAACTGCAGCGCAAAAGCTTATCAGTGTTGATAAGGTAAAAGTGATTTTGGGTGGAACATGCAGCGGAGAAACGCTTGCCATCGCCCCGATTGCAGAGCAGAACAAGGTTATCGTTATGTCCGCATTCTCAAGTAGTCCCGATATCACCGCGGCTGGAGATTATATATTCAGAAACTCTCCTTCCGATCTTGATGTTGCAAAGGGATACGCAAATTATATCGTGAATAAGAAAGGGTATAAGAATGTTGCGATACTCTCGGAAAACACCGAGTATGGGGTTGGCGTAAGGAAGGTATTTGTAGATGAGATGAATAATCTCGGCGGAACGGTGACTACCGATGAAATGTTCAAGCAGGGCGAGCGGGATTTTAGGGGAATGATCGCAAAGATCAAGGCGGCCAACCCGCAAGCGGTTTTTGTGAACCCGCAGGCAGGCGCAACCGGAGGCACGGCCATCAAGCAAATAAGAGAGGCAGGGATAACGGCGCCAATCTTTAGCACCTATACATTCGGAGGAGAAGACGGAATAAAGGCGGCGGGAACTGCTGCCAATGATGTTGTATTCTTTGATGTCGTGGGATTGTCCGGAGAAAAGGGAAAGGCCTTATTGGACAAGTATGTTCCGATATACGGGAATATCGCAGGCAACACATTCGATGTAGGCGCTCGATATGACACCGTGTTTATCATCGCAGGGGCTCTTAAGCAGTGTGGTGAAGATTCGGAATGTATGAAGGATTATCTTTATGCTATGGGCAATTATGACGGTGTGCTCGGATCATACAAGTTTGATGCGAACGGAGATGTGGTTGGCATCGAGCCGATGACCGTGAAGATCATCAAAGATGGCAAGATAGAGGAATTGAAATAAAATACTTGCTAAAAAGCGGCCCAGAGCCGCTTTTTAGTTTAAGAAAGAAATAAAGTATAATTAACCCTAATGGGTATTATTCCGCAGATAATCGCAAACAGTATCATCGCAGGAGCGATTTACGCATTGATCGCGTTGGGCTTTAACCTGATCTATCGCACGACAAAGTTTTTTAACTTGGCCCACGGTGCGCTGACAGTCGTCGGCGGATATGCCATGTTCTTCCTGTACAAGGAACTCGGATGGAATGTATACGCAAGTGCCGTATTGGCGATAGTGTTTGCGGGGTTTGTCGGATATATTTTGGATAAGGCTATATTTCGGCAGCTGCGCCTGCGCAAGGCGTCGCAAATGGTGTTTCTGGTCGCCTCACTTGGTCTCTTGACGGTCATTCAGGCGATCATCGCAATCTTGTTCACGAGCCAATTTCAGACACTTGCCAATAATTCGACAGAGAGCCGTGTTTACACTATAGCGGGGGGTATCATTACGCAGACACAGGCTATCATTCTGATTTGTGGAATTGTAGTCCTCGCATTGCTGACGCTTATGTTAAAAAAGACGATGTTTGGCCGGGCGGTCAACGCGGTGAGTGACGATGAAGAAGTCTCAAAGATGGTTGGCATTCATACGGACAAGATCATCGGATGGGTATTTTTCATAGGGTCGGCTATCGCGGGGCTATCGGGTATTTTGGTTGGATTCGACACGGGGTTGGAGCCGACCATGGGTATGCACTTGCTGCTCAAGGGCGTAATCGCGGCGATCATCGGCGGCGTCGGCACGATGCACGGGGCATTTGCCGGAGCATTCCTGCTTGGGTTCGCGGAGAACTTCGGTGTATGGCAGTTTTCGGGCGAATGGAAGGACGCGATCGCATTTATTATTTTAATAATCTTTCTCTTATTTCGCCCTCAAGGTATATTTAAAAAATAGCCATGCCATATCTTATTCACATAGCAATACTATTTTTTATTTACGCTATTCTTGGCGTCGGGTTGAATTTGATCGTCGGATATGCGGGATTGCTGTCGGTGACCCATGCCGCCTTTTATGGCATCGGCGCATACGCGACCGCGGTCGCGCTGGCCCACTACGGGCTCGGCTTTTTTGCCTCGGTCATACTGGGGATAGTAATCACGGCGATCGTGAGCTTGTTGGCGGGTATGGTGCTGAGTAAATTCAAGGATGATTACTATGCGCTTGCGTCGTTTGGATTTAATGTGATCGCATTCAGTATTTTTCTCAATTGGGAAAGTGTGACCAAGGGTCCGTTGGGTATTCCCGGGATCGACCGACCGAGTTTGTTCGGGTTCACATTCTCGGCGAATGAAACATTTCTTGCGTTAGCCGTTGTATTGTTCGGCGCTGTGTATGCGCTTGCGCACTTCATTGCAAACTCGTCATTTGGGCGGGTGCTTAAAGCGATCCGCGAGGATGAAAAGGCGCTGGAGGTGTTCGGGTACAAAGTTGCCTATTTCAAACTGGCGATATTCGTAATAGGAGCCGCCATGGCGTCGATTGCCGGGTCGTTGTTCGCTTCATATATCACCTATATCGACCCGTCATCATTTTCGCTTAACGAATCCATATTTATTCTGGCAATTGTCATCATGGGCGGGTTGGGGAGCCTCCGCGGAACGCTGGCAGGCGCATTGTTTCTTATTCTTTTGCCCGAAATACTGCGATTCGTAGGATTGCCCACGGATATAGCGGCGCAGATGCGTCAGATCATTTATGGAGCGATACTGGTGCTACTGATGCTCTATAGACCCAAAGGGTTTATTGGGGAGTACGAGGTGAAATAAGAAATAAGGAAAAAAAATAAGAAAAAAGGAAGAGGGAAAGGGAAAAGGATAGTGGATATAGTAATAAAAAACAGAATCCCTATTTGCTTATTACTTACTGCCATCTACTAACTACTAATTTATATGGACGCAATACGAACAAAAGAACTACATAAGCATTTTAGCGGTGTCGCTGCCATCGACGGTCTTTCGGTTGCATTCGAGCAAGGCAAGGTAACGGGAGTTGTGGGGCCGAACGGTTCCGGCAAAACGACCTTGGTCAATGTGCTGAGTGGCATGCTTCCGCCGACCGCAGGAGTGATGGTCATCGGCGGAGAACGGGAGATGAAAGGGTTGCGGGCATCTGACACCGCCTACCATGGAATCACGCGAACATTTCAGGAGGTGCGACTTTTCGAGCAAATGACCGTGCTGGATAACATTCTGGTTGTGTTGACTGAGCGCAGCGTGTGGGGTTCGCTGTTCGAGCGGCATAACGCGGGGCATATGAAAAAGGTGGAAACGGTATTGACGCGCGTAGGGTTATGGGAAAAGCGAAGCCAACTGGCTCACAACCTCTCCTACGGGCAAAGAAAGCTATTAGAGATAGCTCGGGTGCTGGCGATGACGCATTCCGACCATATTGGGCAGGATGCGAGTATCTTTTTGTTCGACGAGCCATTTGCGGGATTGTTTCCGGAAATGATCAAGGTCATTGTGTCGGTAATTAAAGAGTTGAAGGAAGCAGGCAAAACGGTCATTCTGATCGAACATAATATGAATTTGATTCGCGAACTGTGCGACCACCTGATCGTCATGGATAGCGGAAAATTACTCGCCGAAGGGAAGCCGGACCATGTCCTCGCGAAACGGGAAGTTATCGAGGCATATTTGGGGGAATAGGGAGTGGGTAATAGGCAAAAGGGAGTAAGCAATAAGGAATGAGGAATGCATTTGACAAGTAAATAGCAATAATTTATACTGGAAGTAAGATAAAGGCTTACTTCAGAGGTATATTATATGGATAGTTCGCTCACAAGTGTATATAAATTAAAAAAAACCATTTTAACGACGAATGACATGGCTTTAGCGTGGGGAGAAACGAATAAAAATAACTTAAAAGCAAAGATAGCATATTATGTAAAGCAAGGGTCGCTACTAAGTCTTACGAGAGGCATATTCGCAAAAGATGTGCAGTATGAGCCAAGGGAGCTCGCAACGAGCATATATACGCCGGCATATATAAGCTTCGAAACGGCCCTGCTTGAGGCGGGTATGATATTTCAGTATTACAAAACAGTATTCGTGGCGAGTAGGATGGCAAAGACGGTAACAATTGACGGGCGAACGGTTACATTTAGAAAATTAAAAGATATCGTACTCTATAACGCGACAGGTATTAGAAATAAAGATAATTATAGTATCGCAACGCCTGAGCGCGCATTTTTAGACATGATATACCTCTTTCCGGGCTACTATTTTGATAATTTAAGGCCATTGGATTGGGATAAATGTTTTGAGATGGTAGGGATATATAAAAACAAACAGCTCGAAAATCGCCTCAAAAAATATTACGACACTCATGCTCAATAACGAAAAACATCAACTGATCATGGGGCAGATATTAAAAGATATCTACGAAGACACCTCCATTGCCCCGTTACTGGGGTTTAAAGGAGGAACATGCGCTTACTTCTTCTATAACCTCCCAAGGTTTTCGGTGGATCTCGATTTTGACCTGTTGGAAACAAGCCAAGAGAATCAAGAGGTTGTTTATAAAAAGATTATTGGCATCTTAAGCAAATATGGGATAATAAAAGATCAATGGATTAAAAGATATACCGTGCTTGTAGTGCTTTCATATGGGGATGCCGATCATAATATAAAAGTGGAGATAAACACAAGAATACTCGTCGAGAATATTAGGAAGTACTACGAAATCAAGGAGTATATAGGAATTTCGATGCTCGTTGCAAAAAAAGAGTATTTATTTGCGAGCAAGCTGGCAGCGCTTACTTCTCGGACGGAAACGGCCATGCGGGATGTATACGACATTCACTTTTTCGCGAAACAGCATTGGGATATTGATGCAATGGTGATACAAAGTAGAACAGAAAAAACAGTAAAGGAGTATCTCGGTGAATGCGTGGTGTTCATAGAACAGATAAAAGATAGCCAAGTTTTACGCGGTCTTGGCGAGCTACTCTCCGAGAAAGAAAAAAGATGGGTTAAAAAAAGCCTAAAAACCGATACCATATTCATGGTAAAAAATTATATCTCTTCGCTAAAATAAATACTCAATTGCAAGAATTGAATCATGATTTCCCAATTAATAAAGATAATAAAAACCGGCGACAAGGCAGCGGTAAAAGAAGCGCAAAAGCAGGTTGCAAAAGTAGCCAATGACCGCACGCTTGATAGAAACGCACTCAAGAAAGAGCTATGGGCTTTTATCGGCGAGATGAAAACATTTGATCAAATAAAAGATATTGATCATCAGACATATTTTATCAATACAGTAAAGTGGGCGTTTATATATCTTGGGAGTGATTATTTCAAGGAATGTGAGGAGTTCGTAATTAGGCAAATTCAGAATCCATCGGGAAAGATACGGCAGGCGCTTCTCAACGCAGTTGATTGGCTCGATATGACTCTGCACATAACGAGAAGTTCATGGATGAAGAATATATCGGATGAAGAAATAGAACGCGATAGGAAGCGGTTTTGTGAATTTGCATACAAGGTGTCACAGCTCCTCGACTGGAATTATCGCAAAGAGTATTCGAGATACAAATATATTGCCAGCCTACCCCCGAGCGTGTATAAGAGTTTACAGGTATTACTAAATGACCACTTGCTCCGAGGCGAACTGCATGAGAATATATTTGAGGAATTTATACGGGAAGAAAAAGGTATGCTATCGGTAAAAGGAAGGGGTAGTAAGAAATCGCATGCTGCCGGCAGGGAAGCATATAAAAGCTACTTCCATGAGACAAATGTGCTTCCACAACAGAAGCTGTTGCGGGAAGCTATTTCGCGGCTACTAAAAGAAAGGAGCGTGTCGATGAAATTCGAAGACATAGAGCATATGATTTATGAAGAGGATGATGCGCACCATAATTTCAACGCATTACTCGACAAGACAGGATTTTTCGACGAAGAGGGTTTTCGACTACTGAACGATGCGTGGAATTATTTTCCCCATGAAAGTCTTAACGGGCTCTGTCCGATGGAAATGCTGTTAAAGGAGCACTTGGAAGAGAAGTAAGGGGCGAAGACAAGCCAGAAGAAGTGTTTGTAAGACGGGAAGTCATCGAGGCGTATTTGGGGGGAGTAGAGCGCGAAGCACGAAAATGGAATAAGGAATAAGCAAAAAAAGGAGGTAATGCGCCCCGCCAATACGGCGGGGCATTTTTTATACGATAGAAAGCAGAGATTAATCGTACATGATCAAAGAAGAAGGGCGGGCATATTTGGCCATCTCCGGATATTCCATAGCCATCTGCGTGAATTTATCCATCTGGTATATCTCGTTTATCTCCACCCGCTGAAAGATATCCTTGAATTTAGTTTTTAGCTCGCGGATGAGGTTGCGAAGGGACGCACGATCTTCTATCTCGATATCCAGAAGCAGCTCCCAACTACCCATGCCCTTTACGTAATCGATGATATTAGGATGGAGGGAGCAAAACTCATAGAGGTCATCAATGCGCTTGTGATCGAACTGCGTGATCTTGAAGCAGACGCGGTAGAGGAGAAGGCCTATTTTGGGGTAGTCGATCGTGAAGGATATTTTGGTGATGACGCCCGTATCCCTGAGTTTCGCATAGCGTTTATGTACCAACCCGACGGACACGCCTAAAATATTAGCAATTTTTGTGAATTCCATTCTGCCGTCTATAAGAAGGAGCGACATCATTTTCCGATCGATTTCGGTGAGGCGGATCTTTTTAGTGGTCCCACCAGACAGAGCACTTGTTTGCGGTTTGTTTTCCTCCCCTACTAAATACATTCTGGGGAATTTTATAAATCCGAGGCCAACAAAAATATCGGTAGAAACCACATATTGTCCGTAACGGGTAAAAAAATTCTGCAACATTTCGTTGTGGTTGAAGATGTCTTTACTGATGAATGCAAGTTGGACATCCGCATATCCGTCTGCGCGCATGATGATTGGAACATTGGGGTCTGCGTTCAGGCGCGTATACATCTCATCCTCGATCACCTTGGTAAGGCCGGCAAATTTGAACCAGTAGCCCCAGAAAAATGAATAATCGGCCTTGTCGTAGTCGATGTATGCCCAAAAGTGCTTGATAATGCCACGCCCCATCAATTGTTCGTAATGATACTTGACGACCTGAGGGGTGGAGCCAATAGAACGGGCTATTTCAGAGAAGCTGGCGCGCCCATCCATATCAAGTTGAAAAAGTATTTTTTTGTCAAGTTCTGTTACATTCATTTTTAAATTTTATAATTATAGTATCAATGTAGGACATAATTTAAAAAAATACAAGAAATCTATTGTTATTATGTCATATAATGGCATAATAGTCGAGTAATAAGATAAAAGTAAGGATTTATCTTAATTGCGTTACCTTACGCCAGGCTAAAATTATTAATTAAGAGGAAATAATTATAAACATGACAAAAAATACAAAATTGGTTTTCGGTATTGTTGCCGTGATAGCGGTGATATTGGGAGGATATATATTGGCAAATAAAAAGGATATATCGGTAGAAACTGGACCGATCAAGATCGGAGTTTCAACATTTATGAGCGGTGATCTCGCGGCACTTGGTGAAAATATTGCAAACACTGCTCAATTAGCAGCAGATGAGATTAACGCAAAGGGAGGCATCAATGGACGACAGATTCAATTGGTCGTCGAGGACGCAAAATGCGACAGCAAGACTGGATTGTCGGCCGTATCGAAGCTCGTAAATACTGACAAGGTAAAGTATATCATTGGAGGTATGTGTAGTAATGGCACGATTGCGGCAGCGCCGATCGCCAATCAGAACAAGGTAGTTCTGATGACGCCGGTCACCGGCGGAAGAAATGTAGATGAAGCGGGTGAGTATATCTTTAGAACAGCCAACTCAGATCTTTTGGCAGGGCGCAACATTGCAGAAGCAATGGCAAAGAAAGGATATAAGAAGGTGGGTGTGATTGCTGAAACGACCGAATACACAATAGACATTAAAAAGAGTTTTGAGCAGAAAGCGCAGGAGCTGGGCATGACCGTGGTCATTGCAGAAGAATTCCAGCCAAACACAACAGACTTCAGGACAATCGCGAGCAAGATTAAGGCGGAGAATCTGGATGCGATACTGGTGGCGTCACAGACGGGTATCAGTGGAGGAAACTTAATCAAACAGATGAATACTATCGGTGTAAAGGCCCCGGTATTCTCCGATTTCCTACTGGTTTTGAACGCCGATGTAAAAAAGATACTCGGATCGTTCGAGGGGATCCATTTCGCAGATCCGTCATACAACGCAAACAATGCAGGGCTTAGGGATTTCTTCGCCGCATATAAGACAAAGTACGGCAAAGATCCAGTGGTGCCATTCCACAGTGCGGCTACCTATGACGATATGCAGCTGCTCGCAACGGCAATCGCAACAGTTGGAGACGACAGCGCAAAGGTGCGTGATTGGCTGACGACGAATGTGAAGAATTACAACGGATTTATGGGAACATATTCTCTTGATCAGAGTGGTAATTCAGACATTGGGTTTACAGTGAAGGTCATAAAGAATGGACAGACCATCGGTATGTAATAAGTAATAACTAAAAAAATCCGCTTCGGCGGATTTTTTGGCTGGCTTATTTTAGTAAGTTCCACATTGTTTCAAATATGGCCCTAAGGCCTTCGGATACCTTTGTGCTCTCTATGATCAACCCGAGGTCTTCTTTATAGGAAATGATCCCGAGCTTATTTCCGCCATAGATCTTGATCTCGATGTCGAATAGTTTAAAGGCTGCATCGGAGGAGAATCGCGTCGTTGTGATGGCATTTTCTTGGAGATACTTGGCAAAGACCCTATTCTCCGGAGTATCGGGGATAATGGCGCGCGACCATATCTTCCGCTTTACTCGTTCCGGCAAATAATGTCCCTGAAAATAATCTTCACCCAGGTTTATGTATGGGTAGGGGAATAGGGTGAGTATTTCCTGGTCCGGATATCTTAGGGTGTCTTCAAATACTTCCCGTAAACCCGCAATGCCGTCAAAATATTTTATCTTGGGCTTTTTATCCAATAGATTCATCATGGACAGCAATTCGGGCATTGCCTCTTCTATGGCGCGTTTTTTTGCATCCAGCGCCTCGGGGATCTTTTTTGGGCTTTCTGCATAAAAAACGGTCCGTTTTTTAAGGCGACCCTGGCTTGCAAGGCCCATTTTCTTCAGAATATCGAGCATTTCATAGACAGTCGATCGTTTAATGCCCGATTTCTTTGTTATCTGAGCGATATTTGCCTCCCCCAACTCTAATAGGGCAAGGTAGATTTGAGCCTCTTTTTTTGTTAGACCGGCGTCTTGGAGTTGTTGTATGACCATAAGTATATATAAATAACGATAATTCCGTCACTATTTTAATAGTAGCAAAACAGCAAAAAAAGTCAATATTAAAGGCATATTAAAGGAGAGTGGGGGGTTGGATAAGAAAAATTAGAAATACATTTGTTGACTGTTTGACAATATAACCGCATAATGTTGTTATCATGATTAACAAGTGAACGCGCGTGAGAAAAATAATAAAATAATAAAAATTACATGAATGACAAAAAAAATAGCATTATCGGAATTGCAGTGGTCATAGCGGTAATAGCTGCCGGATATCTGTTTAAATGGGGTAACGGCGCACAGGTGGAAGGGGCGTATATGCTCGGCTATATCGGCCCACTAACGGGAGATGTGGCGATATTGGGAGAAGAAGCTTCCAAATCGATACAACTCGCGGTTGATGAAGCAAACGCAAGCGGAGGCATAAACGGCCGACAAATAAAGCTCGTAGTGGAGGATGATCAATACGATACGGCAAAAGCGATCAGTGCATATGAAAAGATGGTAACCATCGATGGTGTCGATACGATCATCATGTCCACCTATGGCGGCGTCATGGCCTTGGCCGAACGGGCGCAGCGAGACAATGTATTGATAGTAGACTCGTTGGATTGTGATCAGGCACTCGCCAATCTTCCGGAAAATATATTTTGCATCGCCAAGGAAACAAATGACTTAGCCGATGTAATCGCTGATTATGCAAAGGAACAGGGTTATAAGAATATCGGAATCTTGCATTCCACCGTCGATAACTTCATGCAGTCTGTTTCCGATGAATTCGTAGTTAGAATAGGAAATGCGGCTTCAGTGCAGGTAGAGAGCTATAAGCCGGGAACGACCGACTTCAAAACATCGCTACTGAAGTTCAAGGATAAGGATGCGATCGTATTCCTTGGCTATGACGAAATCGGAATCGCGATCAAGGAGGCAAAGAACTTGAACATAGGAAAGAATTATCTCACGATTCCTACCGTTGCCACGACCCCGTCCATTCAGGCGGCTGCGGGCAAGGCGATTGATGGAATCCACTTCTCGTTCTATGCTCCAATCGAAGGGAACCAGGTTGCTGTAAAGTTTCACAATGACTTTAAGGCGAAGTATGGCAGGACCCCCTTTGTGTTCGTCGCCAGCGACCAGGCATACGACTCGGCCAAGGTATTGATCACCGAGGTGCTGCCGAAAGTGACCGCAAGCACGAAAAAGGGACAGTTGAATCAGAAGATAACCGCAATGAAGAATGTCGAAAACTTCAAAGGCGTGACGGGAAACCTCACAATGAAAGAAGATGGACGAGTGAGCGGGATCCTTGTGCGATTGTTTAGACTGGAAAATATGATGCCGGTATTTGTAGGAAAATAACCGCACTATGTTCAAACCATAAAAAACGGCCCTTCGTAGAGGGCTGTTTTTTGTTACCCCTACTCACGCAAGGGAGAGCCGAAGCCATTTTATAAAGGTTAACAAAATCCAATCAGTTTATAAAGAGAATGGAATTTGGTAAGATTGAGAAAGAATAAAGGCGAAGAGTCGATTTATTTTATGAGTATAAAAATTACAAAAGAACTTGTCGAAGTATTTGCGCATTAGACTAAGTCAAAAATACATATACATGCTTCAGATATAAGAAGTTTTCCTCGGGAAAGGCAAATTTGGTGGGCAAGTTTAGGGCAAAATATCGGAGTAGAAATAAACGAAAATGAAGGAAGGTAAATATTATTTCCCATTTACTAATACCCAAGGAGAACAGAATGTAATAATTCTGTCACAACTGCGAGCGATCAGTAATAAGCGATTTATTAGGAAAATAGGTAAATTGAATACTACCGATTATGGGGGTATAAAAGTGAAGCTAAAGGAGCTCGTATAAAACGAAACCCCTTCTCTCGAAGGGGTTTCTCGGAACTCCATTGCTGGAGCATAATGTACTATTAGTATAGATGATTACCAGTTTTTGTCAATAGATATGCAAAACGAACCCCTACTGCAACTAAAGAATGTGTCCGTTCATTATGGCGGCGTGCATGCCCTTGATGGCGTTGATATCGACATTCATGAGGGTGAGCTTGTTGCGCTCATGGGCCCAAACGGCGCGGGGAAATCGACGGTACTGAAGGCCATCTTTGGCATCACGCCATTGCACGCGGGCCATATTATATGGAGAGGCGAGAAGGTTATTCCGGTTCCACACAAGATGGCGCGCAAGGGAGTCGCATTTGTGCCGCAAGGCCGTCGCGTGTTTCAAAGCCTGACAGTCGAGGAAAATCTCGACATTGGCGGGATAATTGTAAAGGATAAAGACGAGCGACATGCGCGCAAGCACGATGTAATGGAACTGTTCCCTGTATTGAAACGCAAGCGGAATATGAAATCGGGGATGCTTTCCGGAGGGGAGCAGCAGATGGTGGCGCTCGCGCGTGGATTGATGATCGACCCCAAGGTGTTATTGCTCGATGAGCCATCACTCGGGCTTGCGCCAAAGATCGTAAAAGAAGTATTTGAAAAGATCCGCGAGATCAACGAAGTTAAACACACGGCAATCATAGTGGTGGAGCATAACATACGATCGATCTTGGATATCGCCCAAACGGCGTATGTTTTGGACAAAGGAAAGATTGCTGTTGGTGGCGATGCGGATGTAATAGCAAAAAGCGATATTTTAGGAAAGGTATTTTTAGGGAAGTAGCCATAAAAGAGGGGGCGGGTAGAGGATAGCGCTTGGTAATGAGCTGTGCATACGGGCGCTATTTTGAGTGAAAGATCGATAAAATTACGCATGGGAACATTATGACGCCGAAAGGGTCATTTTTTATTTTTACTAAAGTTAGTCAATTTATATAGTATTTATGCTATATAAATGAGGTTATACATAAAGCGAAAAAAAGAATTTGGCAAAATTATTGACTGGTTGACATAAAAAAGTTATTGTGGGGGCGTAAGGATGAAGGAAAGGAAAGCATCCTTGCAAAGCACCTTGGAAAAATAACAGCCACCCGAGGCCGACAGATAAAATATCGGGGAAAAGGAGGTTGACCCCTTATTCGCTGGCCACGACCCAACATGGCCACGAGAGGGGAGAGGAATCGGGATTTTGCCCAAGATTTTGAGCAAAGTTCCCGTCGGGCAATGGTAACGCAACCGACGCTAAAGGTGGAATAAAACCACACTATCTAAAAAATTGACGGCGTTACTACCCTTTCCGGCGGTGCATGATGTGCCAGTGGAAAGGTGGGCAAGCGGTGATATCATCACTTGCCCCTTCTATCGGATTCCGGTTCGTAAGAACGGGGACCCGTAGAGGTTTTACATGGTTTTGAAGGAATCGGTCCGAAAGGGCAAACAAACAAGGAGAGGCTATGCCACCCATGTAAAAGAGTTTTTGGTGAAGTTTTTCTCAAAAACTTCACCGTCGGGCTTGCGCGCGCATAACCGACGGTAATCGTGGAAGAAAACCACAACCACAGTAAAAAATTGATGAAGCGTGGCGCCCTCGACGGAGGGTCGGGCAAGTGAAATCTAGTTGGAGAATTCACTTGCCCTCCTTATCGAGTTTCGGTTCACAGAACGGGAATTCGAAGGGAGTGGTACTTTTAAAAATTAGCGCGATCGTGCGCAGCCCGTATTACGGGATATTTAATGGAGGCGAAGGAAGAATGGACGGCTTAAAAAGGAAAAAGGTGTATATAAACACCGAGGACGGTCCGATAAAAAATACTCTCGGCGTGCTGATTGCCTGCGCGCTGGGCAGGGTTGTTGAGGATATGGCTTCTGCAGACGAGGTGCTTTGCACCAATGTCAACGAAGCGCTCGACCTCCTGCTGGCCGGGAAAAGGGTAATATTGTTCGCCATCGGAGTAGGTGAGGGGAATAATATTGAAAAGAGCGCGGAAGCGCTTGGCAAGAACGAGCGTTTCAAGGAGCTGCTTTCAGTATTCACTATCTCCTTCATCGGGAAAGATGGAGAAGAGATGAAGAGATTTACGAATCACATCGCCGGCAAAGGGCTGGCGTAAACCAACTCAGGAGAAAGACCATGAAGATCCTCGTTATCGATGACAACCCGTCTCACCGGAAGGCAGCCTACCAGACGCTCGGCCACGAGCATGAGCTTACCGTGGTGGGAAGCCACGACGAAGCGGTAGAGCTCGTGCGGGAAAAGCCGTGTGACAGGGAAAAACTTCTGCGACTCAAGGCAGAGGCAGAAGCGGCAGGCTATGGCTGGTGCGGCGAAGTGTGGGCGAAGGCCATGGAAGAGTGTAAGCTTCCCTACTGGGATGCGGTGCTCTCTGATTTGCTGATGCCCGCGGGTAGGAAAACCCAAGGGGGCAATGGCCTGCAGTATGTCGGCACAGAAATGCCGATCGGCTGGGCGCTCGCCATTGATGCGGCACTGGAAGGCGCGAAGTTCGTGGCGGTTGTTACCGACATGGATCACCACAGTCATCCGGCGAGCGCCATGCTCGACCGCATGGACCGTGGAGTGTTCCCGGTTGCAGGCGCCAAGGCGCTGTTTACCAATCATGTAAAAAGGGTTGGCATAACGGGCACCGAAGGGCCTTGCCGGGAATGTGGCGGCACGGGCAAGTGTCGGCGTGCTAACGACAGCACATACGATTGCTACACCTGCCACGCTACCGGTGTGGACTACGCCGAGAAGGGAAAAGACTGGAAAGATATCCTGAATCGCCTCACCAGTGGCGAACAGGAAGAATAACGGTCTAGGTCTGCACTCTTGGAAAGTATGCCCCGGGTAAACGCAACCGCGCCGGGGGAAGGCAATGGAGATCGTCGGAGTTGTGTAATAAAGGTCCTAAAAGGACGCAATAAAAGCGACAGATGATCAGAGGAGCCACCAAGAAAGGTAGAGTAGTACGAGGCGGAAAACCTAAAAAGTTTTCCGCCTTTTTTTATTCTTATCAACTTTAAATTACGAAACTCGGCATGTCATCCCGAGTGGAGTGAAACGGAGCCGAGGGATCTGTAGTAAAAGCACTGCGGATTCCTCGACTACGGTTTACCCTGATCCGCCAGCTGGCGGACGAATGGGCTCGGAATGACAATAGTCAGGTTTACGGCAAGACAAGGGGGGTTTTGTAATTCAGAGGGGTCAAAGCTTTTCCCAAAAGAACTCAAACATGCTTTTGAGCGTGTTGTGGATCTTGTCGCTTTCGATGATAAGACCAAGCTCTTCTTTGAAGGAAACGATTCCTACCTTGTTGTCGCCATAGATGCTGATGCCAACATCCAAGGGAAACGGCTTCGAAGGAAGCAGCTTTGTTTTGCGCAGACTGCTTGCGTCTTTCGCCTGATAGGCGCGTGTTGCAGGGTCATCAGATGCGATCTCGCGGGTCCAGATTTTTTTCTTGATCCGTGTGGGGTGATAACGGGATTCAAGAAAATCAACATCAAAATCATAAAACGCTTCTTCGGCGACCCACGAAAGCATTTCCCGGTCCGGATAGCCGAGTGTGTCCATATAGACTTCTTTCAGTCCCTGCGCTCCTTCGAAATAGCGGATCTTTGGTTTGCGGTCCAAGAGGTTATCGAACGAAAGAAGCTCGGGCATGATCTTCTTTAGTGCCTCCTGCTTTTCCTCCAGATCGGCCATCAATGATGAAGGGTTTTCGGCATAATAATAGAAGCGTTTATCTTTTTTAACCGTACTGATAAGGCCCTTTTCTTTAAGGGAGGCAAGAATATCGTAGGCGGTGGTGCGCTTGATGCCCGCCTTTTTGGCGATACGCTGAATATTGGCTTCCCCCAATTCAAGGGAAGCGAGATAGACCTTTGCCTCCTTTTCATTGAGCCCGATCTTTTGCAGGTTTTTTGTAAGCATGGCAGCGATACAATACCAAGTCTAATTAAACAGTTCCGAATCTTGTCATTCCCGCGAAGGCGGGAATCCATATAATACTGGATCCCCGCCTTCGCGGGGATGACACAAAGGGAATGTATTAATTAGAGATGATATAAATGTAATTATATGAATATGTCGACGAAAGGACCGTTTTTTATATACTACCAAAAGCAAGGATTTTGTCAATGTTTATGCGGAAAAATAAGAAAGGAAAGAAAAGTAAACTAAGAGTTTGACGGAATAGTTGACACATTTTGTGAATACTGGTATTGTAAGGGTGTAAGGATGGAAGTGTAAAAAACAACCAACCTAACATTTGATCTTTCCAAAAACATTGCCCGGTAAACGGGCGAGGAGGCAGTATGAAAGGATCTCAAAAGTTCTTGAGTTTGTTTTCTGACAGGCCCTATCGCCAGAAGTCTATAAAGATGGCGGAGGAGGTTCGTAAGCTAAACCTCCTGCCGGGGGAGAAAATCGAGGTAGAGAGGGACCCGGAAGAGCCGGGGAGGCTACGGTGCAGAACATGCACCGGCAAGTTTAGAAAGCTCACGGAGGAAGGGCGTGTCGTGTTCGACACAGGGGAGTGCCTCTGCGGAGAAAGAAGAGTAGAGCTGTGCTATGTCTCAAGGGTAAGAAGGATCTGACCCTTGTGATAGTGGTTGCACCGTCGGGCTTGAGAACGCATAACCGACGCTAAAGGTGGAAGAAAACCACACTGTTTAAAAAATTGACGAAGCGTGTGGGCAAGTGATAGTTTTATCGCTTGCCCCTTCTCATCGAGTTTCGGTTCACAGAACGGGAATTCGAAGGAAGTGCACATTTAAAAAAACATTGCCCGGCAACCGGGCGAGGAGGCAGTATGAAAATTATATATCAGTGGGCCGCTACCATGGCGGTTTGTATGGGGATATCAATACTCGGGTTCGGGCATTGGATCCCAGCTGTAATCCTGGTGGGGGTTGTGGCGATAGTAACATGTCCGCTAATCGTTGATTACAACGGGTAGCGGTACTCGTCGGGCTTGAGCACGCATAACCGACGCTAAAGGTGGAATAAAACCACACTATCTAAAAAATTGACGAAGCGTAGTAACCGCACTCATCGAAAGGTGAGTGCGATTTTTTTTGTTGCGAAGGAGGTGCAAAAATGCTAATGTTGTACCACTATGCGGACACTTATTAGAGAAATGATCGCCAAAGAGGGCGAGTCTGTCGTGCTTGAAGGGTGGGTGCGAAACCGTCGCGACCACGGGAAGCTAATTTTTATCGACCTGAAAGATAGAAGTGGTCTGGTGCAGGTTGTTTTTTTGCCGAAACCGCAGGAAGTGCACGAGGCGGCAAGTGAATTGCGCGCCGAATGGGTGGTGCGTTTGACGGGCAAGGTGAACAAGAGGCCCGACAACATGGTAAACGCCGATCAGGAATTCGGGGCATATGAAATACTTGCCGAAGGATTGGAAATATTGAACAAAGCGGAAGAGCTGCCGATCCCGATCGATACCGATGGCCGGGAGATCAGCGAAGAGGCCCGCATGAAATATCGCCCGCTCGATCTGCGGCGCGAGCGCATGGAAAAAAACTTGAAGATGCGCGCAAAGGTGGTGAACTTTTTCAGAAATTATTTGTCCGAGCTCGACTTTATCGAAGTGGAAACCCCGGCGCTCGGCAAGGCCACACCGGAGGGCTCCCGCGATTACTTGGTGCCGTCGCGCATCTATCCGGGTAAGTGTTATGCATTGCCGCAATCGCCCCAGCAATATAAGCAGTTGCTGATGGTGGCCGGGTTGGAACGATACTTTCAAATAGCCCGCTGTTTCCGCGATGAAGACACCCGTGGTGACCGCCAGCCGGAGTTCACTCAGCTCGATATGGAAATGAGCTTTGCCAAAAGCGGGGAAGTAATGGACATCATCGAAGACATGCTCATCAAGCTTGTTGAAACGCACTATCCGAACAAGCGCATCCAGCAAAAACCGTTCCCGCGAATCACCTACAAGGAATCGATGGAAAAGTACGGCAACGACAGGCCCGACATTCGTGAAGACAAGAACGATCCGGACCTGCTCGCATTCTGTTGGGTCATCGATTTCCCGTTTTTTGAAAAGGACGAAGAGACGGGCGGGTGGACCTTTACGCACAATCCGTTTTCCGCTCCGCAACCTGAGCACATGGATTCGCTGATGAACAAGGAAAGCATCGCCGAGATATTGGCCGATCAATACGACATTGTATTGAACGGATACGAGATCGGTGGAGGAAGTATCCGCAACCATCGCCCTGAAGCGTTACATAAGGTGTTGGAGATCATGGGCTATTCAGACGAAAAGATCCAAGCCGATTATGGGCACATGCTTGATGCGTTCAAGCTGGGCACTCCGCCCCATGGCGGCATCGCCCCGGGCATCGACCGCATCGTCATGATCCTGCAGAACGAACCGAACATTCGCGAAGTCATCGCATTCCCGAAGACCGGCGATGGCCGCGACCTGATGGTCGACGCCCCATCGGAGTTCACGGAAAAGCAGTTGAAGGAATTGCAAATTAAGGTAGATAAGAAAAAATAAGGAGTGATCGCCAATAATGCAAATCGTAGGCAAATAATGCTAATAGAAATGTAGAATTGGATGATTCGCATTATTAAATTTTAAATTCGCATTATTCGCGAATACTCATGAACATGAAAAAAGAACGAACATTGGTTGTGGTAAAACCGGACGGAGTGCAACGCTCGCTCATTGGCGAGATCATAAAGCGTTTTGAACGATCGGGGCTCAAGTTGGCGGGTATGAAAATGATGGTTGCCGATCCTGCTTTCATCGAAAAGCATTACACGATAGATCCGGAATGGCGCCGCATCACGGGCGAAAAGACCATTAAGGGCTATCGGGATAAGGGGCAAACGCCTCCGTCTGAAGATCCGCATGAGATCACGGGAATTATTCTCGGACATTTAAAAACATTCATGACCTCGGGTCCGGTGGTTGCGATGGTGTGGGAAGGTGTGCACGCGGTAAAAATCGTGCGCAAGCTGACCGGTTCGACCGAGCCGCTTTCCTCGGATGTGGGAACGATCCGTGGAGATTATGTCATTGATTCATATCAGTTGGCCGACATAGATAAGCGCGCGATTCGCAACCTGCTTCACGCATCGGGAACCGTGGATGATGCGCACAAGGAAATAGAGCTCTGGTTCAAAAAGGAAGAATTGATTGATTACAAGCTGGTGCAAGACAAGGTTTTGTACGATGTGAATTTGGATGGAATATTGGAATGATTTTGCAAAAACGCCCCTCGGGGCGTTTTTGGTATGCGTCCACATTGTCATCCCGGACTTACCTTGCGCTGAGCTTGTCGAAGTGATCCGGGATCCAGTTCAACCCAATGCGGAATGTATACCATAATGTGCGTTTCGCACGAGAATGGCAGTGGATTCCGGCTCGTGGGCCGGAATGACAGAAGTTGGGGTGTTTCTTTTTACGGGGAACTGCTATACTGAATATAGAATATCGGCAATGATTCTCGAGTTATCAATGTTGATTTGGGAGAGTAATAGTATCGAGGTCTTAGGGCTTCGGTTGAACTCACCCACCTGACTTACAGTCGGGATATCACGAAGCCGATATTCACTTGCAAGGCCCCGCGAGGGGCTTTACAAGTGGAAAAATCTAAGGTAATATACGAAAACTATGAGACAGTGTGAAATTTGCGGAAAAGGTTCCATGATGCACGGCGCGCGCAAAAAGCTCCGCGGCAACTACAACCCGACCGTCCGAACAAGACGATATCCGAATCTTCAGAAGCTGACCGTTATGGAAGGTCTGCGTGTTAACGCATGCACCCAGTGCATCCGCACCGTAAAGAAGAAAGAAGCTGAAGCAACGGCAAAGTAAAAAAATCCGCCCTATGGCGGATTTTTTATTGCATTGTCATCCCGAGTGAATCCGCCAGCTGGCGGAGGAGCCGAGGGATCTGAAGGCAGATTCCTCGTCCGTCAGTTGACGGATCGGAATGACAAAACTTTTATTGAAAAAAGAACCGAAGTTCGGTATGGTGGATGAGTAATAAAACAGGCTGTCGTATAGTGGTAGTATTCAAGGCTGGGGGTCTTGCGGTCCGGGTTCGATTCCCGGCAGCCTGACAAAATAGCAATAATTAAATTGCCGCGAGCGGCGAGATGATGAAGTGGATTCCTCCGCCAGCTGGCGGACGGGAATGACAGTCAATTGAAAAAAGGTCAAGCACAAAGTACAATGGAGCCATGGAGCGGAACTTGGATATAACCTGGAACTCGTTGTGGCGTATCGTGATTATGGTCACGGCGGCCAGTATGGTGTATTTCATGCGGGAAGTGTTTGCCGTATTGTTTTTGGCTATCGTCATTTCGTCCGCGCTGGATGCTCCACTTAATTGGCTTGAAAAGCAAAAGATCCCGCGCATCATGGGGATTCTGTTCATGATGGCTTCCGCATTTTCGATTGTCGCACTGCTAATCTACACGGTCGTGCCAATCGTGCTTATTGAAATGAAGGACCTTGCGGACAATGTCGGCATGCTTGAAGCGGCACTTGGCAGTTTGGTCGGCATACCGAATATCGGCGGAGGCTTGAGCGGGCTGGGTGATTCATTGACCGCGGGTGGATTTTCCATCGGCAAGTTCATACCGCAGTTGTTCGAGAATATGGTCATGTTCGTCACGGTTGTGGTTATATCTATTTATCTCGCATGGTATCGCGACGGCATTGAAGGGTTTTTGCGTGCCGTGTTGCCGATCGAATATGAAGGGTATGCAATTGGGGTCATGCATCGTGCGCGAAAGAAAATAGGCAAGTGGCTCGAGGGGCAGATATTTTTAAGTTTGATCGTAGCGATCACATCGTTCATCGGATTAAAACTGCTTGGCGTAAACTACGCGTTGGTGCTCGCACTTTTGGCGGGCGCGTTGGAGATCATTCCATTCGTTGGGCCTATTGTGGCTGGCGCAGTGGCGTTTCTGATCGCAATCTCCCAATCCATGACGCTGGGCATAGCAACGCTGATACTGTTTTTTGTCATTCATCAACTTGAAGCGCATATCGTGCTTCCGCTGGTGATGCGCAAAACAACGGGCATCCACCCGGTCATCGTGGCACTGTCCATTGTGGCGGGGTATCAACTGTATGGGCTTATCGGCGTGATCCTCGCCATTCCATTTGTGGTGGTCGTGCAGGAACTGGTAGATGATTTTGCCGCACGCAAACACCGACAAGCGACGCTGTAACAAGAGGTGGGAGATGAGAGGTAAGAGGTACGAGAAATAAAAAAATACTTACTTTTTGTCATTCCTGTGCCTTTAGTCCGCTTGCTGGCGGAAGGAATCTGCGGTGGTATAGATCCCTGCTTTCGCAGGGATGACAAGCGGCTGAGACGGGGATGACAAGAACAAATTATAAACAGATGAAACTTATCGATTCGCACACGCATGTGCAACTAAAACAATTCAATCCCGATCGGGACGAGGTCGTCAAACGAGCGCTTGAAAAAGAGATATGGATGGTCAATGTGGGAACGACCCGCAAGGATTCCCAAGCTGCGGTTGACTTGTGTAATGCCTATCCGGAGGGCGTTTTTGCGACTATCGGCCAGCACCCCGATGAGCGGGAGGTGTTTGATTACGATTGGTATGTAAAAACAGGCAAGCATGCAAAGGTGGTAGCCATCGGCGAGTGCGGGTTGGATTATTTTCGCGTGGAACCGCATTTGTTCAACGAAGAGCGCGAGCGACAAATAGAACTGTTCGAACAGCACATCGCATTGGCAATAGAGCTGGAAAAGCCGCTCATGGTGCATTGCCGCGATGCATTTTCGGATGTAAAAAGCGTCATAAAAAAACAGATAGCCGACATGCCGGCAGAAGTGCCGGGCATCCTGCATTTCTTTACCGGAACAAAGGAAGACGCAAAAACATTTTTGGATTTTGGTTTCTCGTTCACCTTCGGCGGGCTGATCACATTTAATCGGGAATTCGACGAGATACTGCGGTACATTCCGAAGGAGCGCATATTGATCGAAACAGATGCACCGTTCGTGGCACCTGAGCCATATCGGGGAAAGCGCAATGAGCCTTCCTATGTAATAGAAGTCGCCCGGGCGCTCGCGGGAGTACGAAAGGCGCCATTTGAAGAAGTGTGCAAGCAGACGGTACAAAATGCAAAGAGTGCGTTTGGAATTTAAGGAGCTTGTCATTCCGAGCGAAACGGTACTCCGCGTAGCCGAGGAATCTGTAGCAGATCCCTCGGCTCCTCCGTCGGCTGACGGATTCGCTCGGGATGACAAATCATTATTTGTTATATGGAAATGAATCTACTCCAAGCAATCATATTCGGAATCGTCGAAGGAATTACGGAATTTTTGCCGATCTCTTCGACGGGGCATTTAATACTGACGGCGAAACTGCTCCAGCTTGAACAGACAACCTTCCTGAAGTCATTCGAGATAGCCATTCAGTTCGGCGCCATTTTGTCGGTGGTGGTGTTGTATTGGAAGTCGCTGTTCGTAAAGCGGGAAGTAATGAAGCGCATCGCCGTGGCGTTCATTCCGACCGGCATACTCGGATTGCTGTTGCACGGGTTCGTAAAACAATACTTGTTGAGTAGTAATATGACAGTGGTGCTGTCGTTGTTAGTCGGCGGTATATTGTTGATCGCATTCGAGTTTGCGCATAATGAAAAAGAAGATGCGGTGGAAGATGTGGCACACCTGTCGTACTGGCGCGCGGCATTGATCGGCGTAGCACAATCGGTCGCCATGGTCCCGGGCGTGTCGCGCTCGGCGGCGACCATTGTGGGTGGCATGTTGGCGGGCTTGAAGCGCAAGACTATCGTGGAGTTTTCGTTCCTGCTTGCCGTGCCGACCATGCTGGCGGCCACGGTGCTCGACCTGTCTAAAAGCTACAAAGATTTTTCAGCCGACCAGTTTGATGTACTGGCGGTTGGTTTCATTGTTTCGTTTTTCGTGGCGTTGGTAAGCATCAAATGGCTGCTTCGCTATGTGCAACGGAATACATTCGTTTCGTTCGGCGTGTACCGCATCGCCGTAGCGGTGTTGTTCTTGCTGTTCGTGCTGTGACTTGACGAGGGAGTAGCGGGGATATACGCTAAGTGAAGATATTTTAAATGGCGGTCAAGGAGGATATATCCATGAGGTTATTGAGATGTGTAGGTTTGATACGCGTAGCGCAAATCAAAGAGTGCTTGGTCGGCGATGAGTTTGTGATGGGAAAGAATGGGATAGCATACATTGACCCATCATTCCGGGACATCACCAAAAATGAAAGAGTATGCGCTCAAAGTGGCACGCGGCTTAGCCGTACTGTGTTGCGGCGAGCTGTGCCGAGTCGCGATATCATCGCCGAGATAGGCTGCGGTGAAAAGGCGCAAACGAGCTACGGGGATCTGCTTGGTGCGTTGCGTAGCGGCAAGCTAAGCAAGCAGACTCGACAAGTATTTTTTATCGCGGAGTACGCCATTCGCATTGAGTGGATTCTTAATGGGTGGAGCATACACGCATTTTCGAAAGATGCGCCGGGCGAGTGGTCCATCGGTAGGCAATTTATCTTTCGCGGCCCACTATGTGGATAATGGGAAAGTAAAACCTGTTTTGATTTGCGGATATGGTCCGCAATGATAAATAGGTCTTTTTTATCGGATGTTGCATCCTTATGTAAATCATATAGAATGAAACTATGACGCATATTACCGAGGAGACAGTTGAATATCTGGCAAAACTGTCCCGTATGGACCTTGAGGGGGGCGAGAAAAAGAAAATCGCAGGAGATCTGGAAGAAATCCTGACCCACTTTGAGGAATTGAACGAAGTGGATACCACGAATGTGGAGCCGATGACCGGAGGAACCGCCCAGCGGAATGTGTTTCGTGAAGACGACGCGGATACGCGAAGCGAGATGAATGGGTCATCGAAAGATATTATTGATGCGTTTCCGGAACATGCACGCGGGTATTTGAAAGTTCCTGCGGTTTTTGGGGAGCAAGAGTAAGGTATGTCATTCCGAGTGGAGCGGTACTCTGCGGAGCCGAGGAATCTGTAGCAGATCCCTCGACTCCGTTCCACTTCGCCCGGGATGACAATACATAGATCCCTGCTTTCGCAGGAATGACACATAACGGAGGCCGGAATAACAAAATCCATGCTTTTTCTAAAAGATTTAACAATTAAAAAGATCCAGGAAGGATTGAAGAACAAGGAGTTTACCGCCTTTGCATTGACGAAGGAGTTTTTTGATTATATCGAAACGCGTGATGCGGAAGTGCAGGCGTATTTGAGTTTGGATAAAGATGGTGCGTTGGCCGCAGCCACAGCCGTCGATGTTGCTATCGCAAAAGGCGAAGACATCGGGCCGTTGGCAGGTGTGCCAATGGCAATCAAGGACAACTTACTGGTGAAAGGTCTGCCCGCGACCGCCGCATCGAAAATGTTGGAAAAGTATACCGCCGCATATGATGCGACCGTAATCAAGAAGCTCAAGGAAGCGGGTGCGATATTTTTGGGCAAAACGAACATGGATGAATTCGCCATGGGTTCGTCTACGGAAAACTCGGCATTTAAGGTGACAAAGAATCCGCACGACCTCGAGCGCGTGCCGGGAGGTTCGTCGGGAGGTTCCGCCGCGGCGGTCGCGGCGCACATGGCCGTGGCGGCGCTCGGTACCGACACAGGCGGTTCCATTCGCCAGCCGGCAAGTTTGTGCGGCGTGGTCGGGTTGAAGCCGACCTATGGTGCGGTATCGCGTTCGGGTGCCATAGCTATGGCGTCGAGTCTTGATCAGATTGGTCCGTTGACAAAAACGGTCGAAGACGCGGCGATATTGTTTAACGCAATCAAAGGAAAAGATCCGCTCGATGCGACAAGCGTCGATGCTGAGTATAGCGACGAGCTGCTACATCCGCGATTAGAGAATATAAAAAAGTTGCGCGTAGG
The DNA here is from genome assembly GCA_001793945.1 of Candidatus Wolfebacteria bacterium RIFOXYD12_FULL_48_21. Classification (GTDB taxonomy): domain Bacteria; phylum Patescibacteriota; class Minisyncoccia; order UBA6257; family UBA9933; genus UBA9933. Next base: position 103,967 of record MGIW01000003.1, on the reverse strand, counting down.
TCTGCCCAAGGAATATTTTATAGAAGGTATCGACGAGCGCACAAAGCAGGAAATCGGCGCGGCCATAGAAAAGATCAAGAGCCTCGGCATCGAGGTAAAGGAGATCAGCTTGCCAAATACAAAACACGCATTGTCATGCTACTATATCATCATGCCTGCGGAAGTAAGCTCGAATGTAGCGCGCTTCGACGGCATACGATATGGCCGCTTGGACGAACTGCAGGAACATGAGCCGAAGAATTTGCTTGGCATATACCACGCGCAGCGGGGCAAAGGGTTTGGGCGCGAAGTGCGCAGGCGCGTTATGTTGGGAACCTATGTGCTGTCGTCCGGTTATTACGACGCCTACTATGCGAAAGCGCAAAAGGTGCGCAAGTTGATCAAAGAAGATTTCGACAACGCATTCAAGGAAGTTGATGTCATATTGACGCCGGTCGCTCCGACCACCGCGTTCAAGATTGGCGAAAAAACAAGCGATCCTTTGCAAATGTATCTGTCTGATATATTTACCATTCCGCTAAACTTGGCAGGGTTGCCGGGTATTTCGATCCCGGTGCGCGCATATGAAGGAGGTGAATTACCGGTCGGATTTCAGCTAATAGGAAAGCCGTTTCGCGAAGCGGACATTTTAGGAATAGGACAAATGTATGAACGACTGAGAAATAGTGAGCCTGTTGAACTATGAACGAATTCGTTGAGGGACTAACAAAAGTGGGCGTCTATCTGTTTGACGCATATCTAAGCAAGCTTCCGGCCTTGCGGGCATTTTCGTTGGTCATCACGGGCGTACTGTTGTTTTTTGTGGTGATCATGATGCGACGCTTGAAGACGCTCGGAATGAAACGGGATAAGTTTTTGATGAAATGGGGCGTCATTGATCTATCAAAAGAAAAACAGCGGCGCATGTGGAAAGACCTGCAAGTTGAAGCGGCAAAAGGAAGCGGCGCGAAGCTGAAAAAGGCGCTTGGAGATGCGAATAAGATATTGGATGAAGCGCTCAAAAATGCGGGCATCGTCGGAAAGGACATGGATGAACGGCTCGCCAAAACGGACGAGATGCGCGTGATAAATATACGGGAGGTGCGCGAAGCGCATCGGTTGGTGGTACGGACGCAAAAGGAACCAGCACTTTCACTGACCGCAAAAGAGGGGTGGAATATCATAACCATCTACGAAAAGGCACTCAAAGAATTGGGAATGCTGAAATAAAAATAACGACTTACGATGTCGTTATTTTTGACTAAACACACCTCTTTGTTATAAGATATATGAATAAGGCTACAAATATGCGAAAAATAGATCTAAAAATAGCAATATGGAAAGAGGGGAAATATTATGTTGCTCAGTGTCTTAATGTTGATATTTCCAGCTTTGGAAAGACAAAAAAGGAAGCCTTGGAAAATCTTGACGAAGCATTGGCATTGTATAGTGGGGAATAAACTCATCTCTAAGTAACACATTGCCCCTGTGTCATCCTCGCGGAGGCGGGGATCCAGTATTATAATAGATTCCCGCCTCCGCGGGAATGACAAAATCAACACAAGGAGATTTTAAAGAGAGCAAGGAATATGAAATACCGCATTACGCGGCATTTTTGTTATGGGTTATTGGTTTTAGGTTATCGGTTATTTAAAGCAGCAGTCAAGCAAAGCGGTTTCGTAATCGAGCTTGCCGGATTTTATGAGAATGTCGTGATCGGCCAACATGCGCACGGTCGCCAGATCGATGAATGGGTTTTTTGCAAATATGTTGAATATTTTTGCGGATTCTTCGCGGTTCATGAATAGGCGTTCCAGCGGTGTAAGCCGGCTCGCAAGCGGGCCCTGCTTGGATACCGCGTTGGTAAAGGCGAATATGTCGGGGGACTCAAGGTAGTCAACGAGCAGCTCGACATCTTGGCGCGAGAGTTCCCGCGAAGGTTCGTTGTAATAGAGCGCGATCTTTTCCAATTCGTTCATAATGAGTTGCGTATCGCGGCGCAATGCGAATACAAGAAAATCGGCTGCTTCTGGAGAAAGCGCGATCGAGTGCTTCTTTGCCTCGGCGGAAATAAAGAAAGCGAGCTTTGCGTCGGAAAGCGGTTCGAACATTTCGGCGATCGCCGGAGCGTTGAGCAAAAAAAGCAGATCTTTAGGAACAAGCACCCGTTCCCGCGGGCGCGGGTTGGTCTCGTCGGTAAGCTCGGATATGAAAACGATCACATCTTTGTTGCTTAGCGTTGCTTTAAGAATATGCTGCGCCTCCTCGGACCCTTTGATGGAAAACACGGCATCGATCACGGCAAGGCGTTTGGTCTCGAACATCGTCTGCTGGGCGCAAAAATCCTTGAAGCGCAAAATATCGTCTTCGGTATCGAAATCAAACCTGCCGACCGAGCGGGTGTCATATTTTTTTTGATATGCCGCAATCAGTTCGCGGAGGCGGTGTTCGCGCCGATAGGCGTCGGCACCATGGAGGAAGTGAATCATGGGAATGAGAGATAGGAGAACGGAGATTAGAGGTGTGAGGGAAGATGGGGGTCGATTGCAAATTCACCACATATCGATATTATAAGGGTATACGACAAAAGAGAAATCAGCAAATAAGTAAACCTGCTTTAGTATTTCTCACCTCATATCTCCAACCTCTAATCTCTGCCCCCTTATGCGTTTCGACATCATCACAATTTTCCCGCATATATTCGACTCATATCTGAATGAGTCTATTTTAAAGCGGGCGCAGGAAAAGAAACTGATACAAATACATGTACATGACTTGCGGGCGTATGCCACCGACAAGCACCATAAAACGGATGACAGGCCGTTTGGCGGCGGACCGGGCATGGTCATGAAGATCGAGCCGCTCATAAAGGCCATTGCGGCGGTGGCAAAAAAAACCAAAAAATTCGAAAAGGAAACGAGCGTCGTATTTTTTGCCCCGGGCGGCAAGCAAATCGACGATGCGTACGCAAATAAGACCGCAAAAAAAATAAAACGGCTCATATTGATCTGCGCGCATTATGAAGGCATGGACGAGCGTGTGAAAAAGATCGTAAAGGATATGGGATTTAAAACGGAAGAATTGTCCATCGGGCCATATGTGTTGACCGGCGGAGAATTGCCGGCCATGGTGCTAGTAGATGCGCTTTCGCGTAAGATCGGCGGCGTATTAGGGAAAGGTGAGTCGCTCGAAGAATTGCGCCACGGCGTCGGCGTACCGGCATATACGCGCCCAAGCGAGTTTGTGTTTAAAGGAAAAAAATATAAAGTCCCACCGGTATTGGTTTCAGGCGATCATAAAAAAATAGACGCATGGCGCGCGCAGTACGGGAAAAGGACAATGTAACGATGTCGGACGTCGTTACATTTGCATTGTCATACCGGCTCATTCGTCCGCCGGCTGGCGGATCAGGATAAACTCCGGCCGGTATCCAGATTCTATATGCTTAAGCGTCGCTACTGCAGAAAACTCTGGATCCCGTGTCGTGGCACGGGATGACACCCCTCCCCGCATTACTTGCCCTGTGGTTCGCCCGAGGCATCCTGTTATTAGTCATCGGTTATCAGTCATCGGTTATTTTCCCGCCTTGTCATTCCGGACTTGATCCGGAATCCAGTGTTTTGCATTGCCGCCCCTCCGCGAATTGTCATTCTGAGCGGAGCGCCTGCCTGCCGGTAGGCAGGGTACTCCGCGCAGTCGAGAAATCTGCAGTAGTTTGTATGTCATTCCGAGCTTGTCGAGGAATCTGTTTTTTACTGCAGCTCCCTCGATTTCATTCCGCTTCGCTGCATTGCACTCGGGATGACACTCCCTCCCATACCGTATACCGTATATCCTATACCTTATACCTCCCCGCCCCCAATATGCTATAATAACCCCATGAAACGCACCCGCGGCTTCTCTTTGTTGGAAACATTGTTGTACCTCGGCATCTTCGCCATCATCGGTGGATCGTTGTTTGGCATTCTTACCAATGTGGTCCGCATTTCCACGCAGGAAATATCGGGCGATGAAGTTTCCAGTCAACTGCAGTTCGCCATGGAAACGGTTTCCCGTTTGGTCCGTGAATCTTCGGCCATAGAAACGGCTACCACTACAACCGGCACGCTCAAGCTGCGCATGAATGATCCCGCGCTTGACCCAACCTGCATCTTTGTAGAAGATGGTGTCTTAAAGATGTCTTCCGGCCCAGATGAATTTCAAAAGCAGAACTGCGCATCCGCATCCACCGACCTCACCACCAGTAAAGTCATCGTCGACACCGCATTTTTCAAGCGCGTAGAGTTCCCCGGCGGCCACGACCAAGTTGCGGTCGACCTGCAGTTTTCCAATACCGCCACCGGCCCCAGTAAAATATCCCGTGCATTGCGTTCAGGCATTTCCCGTGTTTCCGCCGCTACCTTTGACTCCGACCTGCTCCCCAATGCGGACAATAGCTACGAGGTCGGTTTTTCCGGAACCAAGCGATGGAAGAACATATCCCTCTCTAACCTCCTTAACCTGGGCGTCATTTCCAGCGACCCATCCGGCATAGACGGCTCCATCTATTATAATTCCACCAGCAAGTCCTTCCGCGGCAAGGCAAATGGCACATGGGGCGACCTCGGTTCTTCGTTGTGGCTCGCCACGTCTACGAATATGTATTCCAATGTAGCGGGGAATGTGGGGATTGGGACGACAAATCCCGGGGCGAAATTGGATGTAAACGGAATCGCAAAGGCAACGCAGGTCAATTCCGGAAATTATTGCGATGATAGCGGCTCAAACTGCAAAACGATAGCGGCGATGGGGGGGAGTACAATCACTGCAGTAAGTTTCGCTGGTGCGAACACGACAGGAGACGCAATATGTGTATCAGTTGGAAAATCTTGCATAACGACATATAACTATAACGGTGCGTACAATGTCGCTTGCTATTATACCCATGTAGGAATAGCAGCGTATTGTTATTGATGACCTCGCCAATCTATGGCGTCAATGAAGATGTGGGGCCGCATGCAATTTGCATGCGGTTTTGGTATATTCATAGAAAGGATTTTTGAATTTGCACTCACAGTTTTTTTATTATCTTTAATCTTCTCTTTGCTTGCCCCGCAGCCCGCCAATGGCGGACTTTACGGAGTCATTCCCGCCCCGTTTGTCATTCCGAACGCGGGTCCCGTATCAAGTACGGGATAAACTCCGGCAGGAATCTATAGAGCCGATATATCCGTCAGCCGACGGGCTGATTTCGCAGGAATAACATACTAAAATATGGTATATTGTATTCAATGAACACCAACATAAAACTCGGTTTGCAATTGTTCGCAATAGCTACGATGAGTGTTGGCATTGCATTGGTAGCCCGCGAGGGCCTTGCGTGGACGAGCCCTACAAGCAATCCGCCGTTAGGTTCGGGAACGCTCAAGGCAAGCGGTGGTAATATCGGCATTGGCACGGCGGCCCCGCAAGGCATTCTGCATGTTTCTGCATCTTTGGCACCAAAAATAATTTTTAACGATGCCGATGGCGGCGGAAGCGGGGACCTTTCTTTGGTTTTTGCAAATGCGGGAACGGAAAAATATTATTTGTCCAACAAGGATGGTATTGATTTTTTGATCAGCCGCACCGGAACGAACAGCGATTTTTATATGAAAGCCGGCAATGTCGGTATCGGGACAACTAATCCTACACAAGGAATGTTGCAAATAAACAAAGCCTCGACATATAGTACAGAAAACACTGCCGGCATAGCGCTATACTCTGCGTCAACAGATAGCGAATTACTACTTGGAGCCGATGCAACAAATGACATAGCCTACATACAGTCAGCTCAACAAGGCACAAGTTTTTCAACGCGACCATTGGCCATCAATGCTATGGGTGGAAATGTTGGTATTGGTACGGCGACGCCGGGGTATAGACTCGATGTTAACGGAACCGCAAAGGCAACGCAAATCAATTCCGGAAATTATTGCGATATAAATGGATCAAGTTGCAAGACGATAACACAGATGGGGGCCATAACGGATACATGGGGCAGCTGTTATAATGTGGACGCCTCATCAAGGGCAACTTGTAGTAACGGTTATTACCTGTCCATGATGGATAGGGTTAATTGCCCCGGTCCGACTTGCATTGCGACTTGTTGCAGGGTTAGGTAACGGGCTGCATGTCTGGAGTATGTCGCACCCCCCCCGCATAAGGGGCTTGCATTATTTAGGGTATTCTGCTATAGTAAATCCGATGCTTACAAAACGAACAAAAGCGAATATCGTAAAAGAGCACAAAACAAGCGACGCCGACACCGGCTCCGCTGATGTGCAAATCGCGATGCTCACCCGGCAGATCGCCGAACTCACCGACCACCTGAAGATAAACCCGAAGGATAATCATTCCCGAAGAGGTCTTTTGAAAATGGTAGGAAAAAGAAAGAGACTGTTGGCCTACCTTTCCAAGACCAACACAGCAGGATACGAAAAGATCCTCAAAAAGCTTAATCTCAAGAAATAATGAGGCATAGAGAACAACGAATCGGCATTTTTATCGATGTTCAGAATCTCTATCATTCGGCAAAAAATCTGTATCATAGCCGGATCAACTACCAAGAGCTGATGAAGAGCTTGGTAGGCGAGCGGAAACTTATCCGCGCGCTCGGCTATGTGGTAAAGAGCGAATCACAAAACGAAGAACTCACCGCTGAGGCTTCGTTTTTTGATGCGTTGTTAAAAGCAGGCATCGATCTGCGCATGAAAGACCTGCAGGTGTACCCGGGTGGCATGAAAAAGGCAGACTGGGATGTAGGTATGGCAGTCGATGCGATCCGCATGGCGGACTCGCTCGATGTGGTCATTTTGGTCACCGGCGACGGAGATTTTGCTCCGTTGGTGGAGTATCTGAAGTGGGGAAAGGGAAAATTGGTGGAAGTGGCCGGGTTTGGGCGCACGACAAGCGCAAAGCTGCGCGAAGCGACCGACCTGTACATTGACCTCAAGGATATACCAAGGATATTATTAAAAACAAGGATTAGTAAACAGTCCCGCTGAACCGTATGTGAAATAGTGGACAGAGCCAATTGCCCTGCAGGGCAAACCCAATTTTAAATTTAAAATTTAAAATTTTAAATTATGGACTGCAGTGTGGTTGTAATGTGTCCGGTATTTCAGTATCGGGAAGCAAGGGGACGACAATAAAAATGCAGTTACCAAAGCAAGAGTTTATACTCGATGTTGCAGGTAAGCCGTTCACGCTGACGGTTTCAAGTTTGGCGAATCAGGCAAACGCCTCCGCCATCGGAAGTTATGGCGACACCGCGGTGCTGGTAACCGCGGTCATGGGCGACTCTAATCGCCCGACGGACTTCTTTCCGCTTACCGTTGATTACGAGGAGCGGTTTTATGCCGCTGGGAAGATCCTCGGCAGCCGCTTTATGCGCCGCGAAGGGCGACCGTCCGACGAGGCGGTGCTTTCGGGCCGCATGATCGATCGGGCCATACGCCCGTTGTTTAACCACGACCTGCGCCGCGATGTGCAGGTGATCATCACGATCTTGTCATACGACGGAGAGAACGATCCGGATTTTGTGGCATTTTTGACGGCGTCGTCCGTGTTGATGATGTCCGATATTCCGTGGAATGGACCTATCGGCGGCGTGCGCATGGCAAAGACGAAAGACGGCGAGTTCATGCTGAACCCGGAAAACACGAAGATAGAAGACAAGACAAAGGTTGCCTATGAGGCATTCATCGGCGCGACAGAAGATCGCATCAACATGATCGAGCTTGCGGGCAACGAAGCGACCGAAGACGAAGTAGTGGAAGGGTTTGCGCAGGCGCATGAAGCGATCAAGAAAATGTGCGTATTCCAAAAGGAAGTGCAGGCAAAGCTCGGCAAGAAAAAGCTCGATGATGTATTTGTGCCGCGCAACGAAGAGTTGGTAAAACGGGTACACGCATTTTTGGAGGGCAAGCTGGAGGATGGCGTATATGGCACCGATAAGGTTGAATTGAAGCGCAAAATGCATGGCATTAAAACGGATATGGAAACCCATCTCAAAGAGGCGGGGTATGAAGATTTGGCTGGAGTTGCCGCAATCCTCGAAGCGGAGATCGATGCATTGATGCACAGGAACATTTTGGAACAAGGTCGCAGGCCGGATGGCCGCGCGATGGATGAGATTCGTTCGCTGTATGGTGAAGTCGGTTTGTTTAAGCGACTGCACGGAACCGGCTTGTTTATGCGCGGAGCAACGCAGGCGTTGGCAGTAACGACGCTGGGCGCACCGGGCGACGAACAGCTTGTGGAAACGATCGAAACATCAGGAAAGAAGCGTTTCATGTTGCACTATAACTTCCCGCCGTATTCCGTTGGCGAGGTAAAGCGCATGGGCGGAGTAGGCCGCCGCGAACTCGGGCATGGTTCATTGGCCAAAAAGGCAATCGAATGGATGCTCCCGACTAAGGAAGAATTTCCGTATATCATTCGCGTAGTGTCGGAAGTGCTCGCATCAAATGGTTCGTCTTCCATGGCGACCACCTGTGCGGCGACCTTGTCGCTCATGGACGCGGGTGTTCCGCTTAAAAAGCCTGTTGGCGGCATCGCCATGGGCATGGTCATGGATCATGCGGGAAACTATAAGGTGCTGACCGACATTCAAGGCCCGGAAGATCATTATGGAGACATGGACTGCAAAGTTGCAGGAACGACCGACGGCATCACAGCCATGCAGATGGATGTGAAGATCGAAGGTATTACCGTGCAGATATTGAAAGATACATTGGTACAGGCAAAGAAGGCGCGCTTGCAGATACTCGATGTCATGAAGGGTGCCATAGCGGAACCGCGCAAGCAGTTGTCGCCGTACGCTCCGTCGATCATATCTATGAAGATCGATCCGGAAAAGATCGGTACAGTCATCGGATCAGGCGGAAAGACGATTAACGGCATCATTGCCGATACGGGCGTCATTACCATTAACATCGAAGACGACGGCACGGTCTCGATCGCTTCGATCGGATATGAAAAGGCGGAGGCCGCAAAGCGTGTCATAGAAAGTCTATTGAAGGAATTTGAAGTAGGCGAGGTTGTAAGCGGAAAGATCATTAAGTTGCTCGATTTCGGAGCCGTCGTAGACATTGGCGGAGGCCGTGATGGCATGGTGCACATCTCTGAATTCAAGAACGGATTTGTGGAAAAGATAAGCGATGTGGCGAGCATCGGCGATGAAGTGGTGGCCAAGGTCATCCGCGCCGAACAGGGCAAGCTCTCGCTGTCGGTAAAGGCGATGATCCCAAAGGAAGATCGCGGCCCACAGCGCGATGAGCTGTCGCGCGATGCGCGCGGCGAAGGTCCGCGCCCTGAGCGGGGAGGCCATGGCGGAGGACGAACTCATGGCGACCGCCGTCCGGGTTTGGGCGGTAGCCGTCATCCGCGAAACGAGGATCGCGAACCACGAAGGCCGATCAATGAAGAAGTGAAGCAGGTCGAGTGGCCGCATTCGGGCACGGAAAAGGAAATAAAAGGAAAATCCCTCGAGGAAGTATTGAAAGAACTGGAAGGGGGAATAAGCGGACACGAGAAATAAGACACCGTCGTGTTTGTCATCCCGAGTGGATCCGTCCGCCGGCTGGCGGACGGAGGAATCGAGGGATCTGCTGCAGATTCATCGGTTCCGCAGAGTGCCCTGCCTACCGGCAGGCAGGTGCTTCACTCGGAATGACCGGCGTCTCGCATTGCCACCCTCCCCGCATCCCGTTATTAGTCATAGGTTATTAGTCATAGGTTATTTCCCCCGCATTGCCATTCCCGTGGAGACGGAAATCCACTGCAATATGGTTAAATAAAAAAATCCTTCGTCATATGACGAAGGATTTTTTTATTTGGCAGGAGTACTGACCTTCTTTGAAAGTCGTGACTTCAACCGGCTTGCCTTGTTCTTCTTGATGATATTGGTCTTGGCGGCCTTGTCGAGTTTCTTGAAGACCGTGGAAAGCTGCTTTTCGGCGGCCTCCGTTTGGTTTCCGGCAACAAGCTTCTTGTATTCCTTGATGGAGCCCTTCAAGATATCTTTTTGCTTTACATTGCGGATCTTGCGGCGTGTATTCTGGCGATTTGCCTTTTCTGCTGTCTTTGTATTTGGCATAGTGTCTGATAAATAGTGTTTCCATACTACATTTTTCGCCCCGGGATGTCAACCGGGGTTAACTAATGACAGATGACGAATAACATATGACAAAATACGGCAACAAAGGGCATTGTTAGTTCAGTCTTTAATAGCCATATGTACGCCTTGCGAAGGCGTACATACGCCACCCCTGCATTGTCATACCGGCGGAGGCCGGTATCCAGAGCCATGTATCTGCGCTTCTGGACCCCGGCCTTCGCCGGGGTGACAAATACCCTTTCTACTATAAAAGGAAAAAAGCCGCGACAGGGTCGCGGCTTAGGGGAAACGATACGGAGGCGGGTTAGGCGGCTTTCAGGCCCATGACCTTGATCGAGATCAAATGCCAGTCCAAGAGCCACCATATGCCGCCGGCGAGCCCGCCGATCAGCGCGCTGCCGGTATAATAGCCAACGGCAACGCCGATGGCGACATCGATGCCAAACAGCAGGCGTGCATTCGAGTGGACATACTTGAATGTCGTGCAAATGAACGACGAGCAAAAGAGATACGCAATCGCTCCGGCAGTGGGAATGCGCGCGATGACCCAAATGAACCCGCGCGGAATATGCCAGAAGAAGAGTGGAATCGGATGGGTAGCCATAATGCATTTGGATGCGCTTGCGATATTATCGCAACGGGCGGGTATTGCATAGATCGCTGACATGAATAACGAAAACACTCCAAGCGCCTCGAAAGGAACTTTGTGTAAAATACCCTTCGTCACTCCCACGATAAAGAACAAAGTGATGATGGATAACATGACCGATGCGCCTCCGCCGAATAAATAACAACAGAGACGCAAGCGTTCCTTAGGCAGTTGAGAAGTCAGCACGCCGCTTTGTGCTACCACCCATGCGCGCGAAACGGCATCGGCCGCACCGCGAGCATCGTAACCGATATAGCCGGCAACGAAACCGCTGATCAGGCCGATCCACCACAGGGAACCAAGTTCAAGCGAAACGAGCGACCAGATAAAGCTCAACGCGCATGCCATAAGAAATCGTTGCATGGTACACCTCCATATAAAATTGTTTGGCCCGGGATTGGGCGTATGTTCTGTGTATAGTAAACACCAATAAAGTAAATATGTCAAGCAACAAAAAACCGACAGACGCCTCTGTCGGTTTTTTAAACGATCACCATTTTTTGTACAAATTAGCCGCTGCATTCGCGGCGAGATCGATATGCGAATCAAGTGCTTTGAGAAGATCGGGATGGGTACTGTGCCCAAAAGAAATCCCTTCTACGCGGCAATGCTTTTTTTGTTGCAAATATTTGACCACCGGAATAAAGTCTCCATCTCCGGAGCCAAGTACGACGACATCGAGCTTGGTAGCCATGTCGATCATATCTACGGCGATTCCGATATCCCAGTCGCCTTTGGTAGCCCCGTCGGGGTAGGTGCGTAACGGCTTGGTAAGCACTTCGAAATGCTGTTCGATGGCGGTAAAGAATGCCACCTTTCCGGGCTGGTATTCCGATGTAATGTCATAAAAACGGGCACAATATGCCGTGCGACCACTAAGGCAACGCTCAAGGATCTTCCGATAATTGAGCTTTCTGGGGCGTGCTTTACTGGGAGAACTTTGCTGAAGCGAGATGAACAGATTTTCGGCATCAATGAAGATGCCAACGCGCGCATCGTTCCCTCGGTAAATATGAAGCGGGCCGGATGCGGTACCGGGTGGAGGAGCCAAAGGTTTCTTCATGGAAAACTCCTTGCGAATGTTATATACCCCGAGAGCGTTCGGGAATGTAAAGGTGCTCAATCAAAGTAAACCTAAACAGGGGGATTGTCCAGCAGGGTGGAAATTTCCTTGTCGCATGGCGCTGGTAACAGTATACTGGTTGTAATGATCTACTCGCTGAGCGGCACCATTGTCGCAAAAAAAGAAACATGGGCGGTTATAGAAGCGAACGGGATCGGATTTCGCGTTTCGCTTGCCGGTCGCGACAGCGCGGCATTGTCGCCAGTGGGGTCTATCGCGCGGGTGTTTTGCATTACGGCGGTGAAAAAGGACGGAATCGAGCTGTACGGATTTGCGGATGAACGCGATCTGGAAATGTGCGAACTGTTGATGACGGTTGGCGGGGTGGGGCCCAAGACGGCGCAAGGAATAGTGGGAATAGTAGGTACCGATACATTGGTGGCCGCGATAGAACAAAAAAAGTCCGATGCATTGGCGGAGTTCCCGGGCGTCGGGAAAAAGAAGGCGGATCGCATTGTGCTCGAATTGCGTGATAAGATTAAAAAAATGGGTGCCGGAGAATCGGTGGAGTTTCACGAAGGAGACAAAGACATCAAGGCGGCGCTAAAGCATTTGGGATACAAACAGCGTGATATAGACGAAGCGCTCAAGGCGATGTCGTCCGAAACACGCGGAACAGAAGATCGTTTAAAGGCGGCGCTCAAGTTGATCAGCGGACATAAGCAATAAGAAGCGATTGTCATTCCGAGCGGAGCGCCTGCCTGCCGGCAGGTGGTGGACGGGAATGACAGGGGAATAAAAAAGATACGCATGATTTTCATCGCAAGAATAGTATTCGCCATAGTGATCCTTTTTGAACTGTTGAACGGGTTTGGCGTGTTGCGCGTGCCGTTGGATTTTAGCTGGTTTGGGCTGATCATTACATCGGGCGTGGCATGGGCGTCGATCGAATTGCTGTTCGGAAAAGCGGGAAACGAAAAAAAGTTACGCATCGCATTGCCGATAGCGGTCATGGCCGTGCTGCTGGATATGGCAGGGGATGTGTTTCGGCTATATTCGCGGATCATATGGTACGATAGGGCATTGCATGTGATCGGCGGGGCGGTGGTTGCGTATCTTGTTTATGTGCTCGCCGAGCGTGCGCTAAGTGTATTGCGCCCAAGTATGCAGGTATGGTTCGTGGTCGGCGTAACGAGCTTACTCGGCACGGCATATGAAGTGGAAGAATGGCTGGAAGACGCATGGGTGCATGGGAAAATGCTGCGCCTTGGCAACGGGCCCGATGTCGCAGACGATATGCTTATGAACATCATTGGTGCCGGCATCGTAATGGCAAGCATAGTATTATATGAAGCAAGAAAAAAGAAACATGAAAAATGAATTGTTGCGCATTGGGCGGCGGGTCATTCCGCGGCCGGTGTTCGAGTTCTTTCGCCCGGCGTATCATTTCCTACTTGCGTTCGCGGGTGCGTTGCTCTATTGGTTTCCGTCGCGAAGCATGACGGTTATCGGTGTCACGGGCACGAAAGGAAAAACGACGGCATGCAACATGATCGCGCATGTGCTGCAGGAAGCGGGCCATAAAACGGGCATGACGACCACGGTCAATTTTCGCATCGGGGAAAAGGTGTGGCGCAACGAAGCAAAGCAGACCATGCTCGGGCGGTTTCAATTGCAAAAGATGTTGCGCCGTATGGCCGATGCAGGGTGCGAATATGCGGTAGTGGAAACATCGTCGGAAGGCATCATGCAGTTTCGGCATACATTCGTTGATTATGATGTCGCCGTATTTTTGAATCTGTCGCCGGAACATTTGGATCGGCACAAAGGGTTTGAAAATTATCGCGCGGCAAAGATGAAATTGTTCGGCAAGCTGGCCCGCAAAAAACGGAGCGTTGGAGTATATAATTTCGACGATGAAAATGTAGCGCATTTTTTGGGCATACCGCAAGAAGTGCAATACGGGTACACATTCTCGCACGATGTTACGCACGCCTATGAACGCTCACGGCGCATGGTGGAACTGAAGAATGTGCATTTGCATGCATCGGGTTCGGAGTTTGATGTAAAGAACGAACATTTTACGCTTCCGTTGCTGGGCGAGTTCAATGTGCAAAACGCGGGGGCGGCCATCTGTGTTGCGCTTTCGCAAAACATTTCGCTGGAACAGGTGCGCAAGAGTTTGGAGAACTTTACGGGCGTTCCCGGGCGCATGGAACTGGTACCGAACAACAAAGGCTTTGCCATTGTTGTAGATTATGCGCATGAGCAGAAAAGCCTCGAAGCAATCTATAAGGCGGCAACCGAAACGGGGATCAAGCAAACGGGCGGAAAATTGATCTGCGTATTCGGCGCTACGGGTGGAGGGCGCGACACATGGAAGCGGCCCGTCATGGGGCAAATAGCCGCACAGTATTGCGATGAGGTCATACTCACCAACGACGATCCGTACGACGAAGATCAAAAAGGCATCATCGCCGACATACGAAAGGGCATCGACCATGCGCCGCTCGTAAAAGGAAATATTCACGAGATCATTGATCGTAGGGAAGCCATCCGCAAGGCGATTGCCCTGGCACAGCCGGGCGATGCAGTGGTGCTTACCGGAAAAGGCGGTGAAACGGTAATGGTGGTCGAAAATGAAAAACGCATCCCATGGGACGAGCGGAAGATCGTGGAGGAGGAGTTGAGGAAATTATGAGAATTGTCATCTCTCTCCGCATTGTCATCCCGTGCACAGCCTGCCCCGTACCACGATGCGGGGACACGGGATCCAGAGTCTCAGACACGAAGCGGTGCTACTGCAGAAAACTCTGGACCCCGGCCAGAGTTTTACCCTGAGCCTGCCGAACGGGCCGGGGTGACACTTTCCCTGTATCCTTATTAGAAATTCCCCTCCCATACCTCATACCGTATACCTTATACCTTTGTCGGGTAAAATAATGGTATAATGAACCATATGAAAACACATCGGGAGCTAAGCAACCCTGCGGAACTGCGCATACAAGTGTCCGGTGATACGGTCGAGCATTTGTTCGTGAATGCGGCCGAAGCGCTGGCGGATATATTGTCGCCCAATCGCTATGCGAACATTGCTTCGACGGAGCATATTCGCGTGGAATCGGTAGACAGGGATGCGGCACTGGTGGACCTGCTGAACGAACTGCTGACCCGCAGCCATGCGGAGCGTTCAGTGTTCATTCCCGGGACCGCAACGCTAAGCAGCGCGCAAGACAAACTGATAGTAGAGGCAGCCATGCACCGTTACATCGTGCCTGCGTTCGAGCAGGATATTAAGGCGGTAACGCATCAGGATGTGCATATCGCCCGAAAAGACGGCATATATCAGACATCGATCGTTTTCGGTCTGTAAGGATAATAAAAAATGGCCCGCATGTGCGGGCCATTTGGCTTCTTGGTCGTCAATCATCTATCTCGTCCATCCAATGGGGACGAGCGCGAATCTGACGGCAGTAGGGGTGGAGGATGGAGCATGCCATGCGGCGACACTCCTCGAACTCCGCGGGAGGCAGGTAGGTGCTTGTCCTTCCGCGGCACTCCTTCAAGGAGTAGCGCGAGGAGGCATGCACCTCCTTGCCCTGCCGTATGAACTTGATGACCGTGCATCCATGCACGATCTCAACCCAGTTCGGCGGGGTGTTCTTGGTATCCCGGGCATATTCCCCGGCGATCATAGCAACACCCTCCACTGCCATTTGCCGATAAGCTTATTCTTGGTGTGCATCATGTTCGTATCGGCAAGGCACATCACGCCCGCGCCAATGAACATCAGTGCGACCCCGCCGAGGCTTATGTCGAAGCTGTGGGTCTCCATGAATAGCAGCCACGCGTCCTGCGTGGTTTCCAACATGGGGTCAAGCACATCGGCCGTTTCGGGCCTCGAGTAGAACATGCCCACGAAACAAATGATGAACCCGATGGCGATAAGCCATCCGCCACAGGAGCACATCGTGGATAATCTCTTAAGTCTCATGCGGTTTGCAATCATAGTTGCCTCCTTGAAAGGATATGGGATTGTAAAGCGTATCTGTATACTTTATACATTATTTAAATTAACTTGTCAACCCCCCTCTTTTTTCTTTCTCGTACCTCTCACCTCTTACTTCGTATCTCGTATCCCACCCCGTACCTCTCGCCTCTTATTTCTGTTCCTCGGCATTGTCATTCCGAACGAAGCACCTGCCTGCCGGTAGGCAGGGTACTCTGCGAAGCCGAGGAATCTGTAGTATGCAGATCCCTCGATTTCGCTCCGCTGCACTCGGGATGACAATACGGGGGTGTCATCCCGGCGAAAGCCGGTATCCAGAGAGTATGGAACTGGACCCCGGCCTTCGCCGGAATGACAACACAGGGGAGTATGTCATCCTGCCACATCCCGTTATTAGTTATTCCACCCATCCCATACCGTATACCTACTACCTCATGCTCTCTACCTAAACTCCCCCTCCCATACCTTATACCTCATACTGTATACTTTATACCCTCCATCATACCTTATTTCTCTCTCATGCCATATACTATTCATATGACCGAGCATTATACCGAAGCATTTGTGCTGGATAAAAGCGACTTTCGTGAGCACGATGGCATGGTTCGGCTGTACACCGAAGAGTTGGGGAAAATATCGGCGCGCGCGCGAGGGCTGAAGAAAATACTTTCAAAATCAAGCGCCCACTTGGAGCCGTTCAATTTCGTACGCGTTCGGCTTATGCATATGAAGAGCGGCTACTTTCAGATCATAGATGTGCTACCACACCATGAGATATCGGTTCGAGACAAGAAAAAAAGCACGCGCCATTGCGGCGTGCTGTTGGCCATGGCGGAGTTCATCGATAGAATGACCCGCGAATTGCACCCCGATCAATATCTGTGGCACATAATCAAACGGCTCGCCGAGGTTGAAGTGGACGAGGCGACAATGTATCGGTTTCTATTGAAGGCATTTGGTTTCGATCCGCAGTACGCTACATGTAACGCATGCGCGTGCGCAAGCGTGGCGCATTTTTTGCACGACGACCACGGATTTTATTGCGCCGAGTGTGCTTCAAAAACAGGCGCAAATGCGGTATCATTAGTATAGTTTATATGAGGTTGTGAGATATATCGTATTGTCATTCCGAGCCTGTCGAGGAATCTGCTGCAGATCCTTCGGCTCCTCCGTCAGCTGACGGATACGCTCAGGATGACAAGTTACATTTTTTATCCATGTCATTAGAAGAACTTGAAAAAAAATTATACGGTCTCGATAGGAAAGAAGACGCCGAGCATCCGGCAGAAGCGATACAAGTAAAAAAAGAACGACCGCGTGTGGCGAGCGATTGGGCTGCGGAAGATGAAGCCGGCAAGCCAGCGGGGCAAGCAAAGAAGGGCACGGCAAAGTGGGTCGTGATCGGTTCATTGCTGGCGATTGCGATCGTGGGAAGCGTTGCCTACTATTACATTTCTGCGTTTTATAAAACAAAGGACCTTGTGTTCGATGCGGCAACGGTCGACGCTATTTTGATCGCCCAACCGTTCGATATAACGGTCACCATTGAAAACAAATCACAGGTAACGCTCCGCGACGGAAGGGTATTTGTAACATTGCCCGACGGCATCATAGCCATGGACGCCGGCACGGAACGGCAAGCGATTGAAGATTCGGTGGGCGACCTTAGCGCCGGCGACATGATAGAACGGACCTATTCGGTGGTAGTGGTAAAGGATGAACAGTCGACAAAAAAGCTGGATGTGAACTTTTCCTATTTACCGCAGAAGATAAACACACGGTTCGAGCGTGAAGAAACATTGGAGGTGCGTGTCGGGCAGCCGGCCATTTCGCTCGATTTCACGACTCCACAAAATGTGTTCAGTACGGAGAACTTTGACGCCGGTATGCGGTATCGCAATATTTCCACCGTAGATTTTTCGAATGCGCAGATCAGGCTGATCATTCCGCCGAAGGTTGCAATCAAAAGCGCTTCGGTAAAGGCGGACATTGGCGATGCAACATGGGTCGTGGGGCAATTGAAACCGCAGGAAGAAAAAGAGATATTGGTCAAAGGCATATTCGAGGGAGCGAGCCAGGAGTTCTTTGAGTTAAAGAGTCAGGTGGTCGTTATGATCAACGGACGCGAATATGTCATCAACGAAAAGACGGCAAATATCGGCATTGCCGCATCTCCGCTCAGCCTTGAGATCGTTGCGAACAACGATCCGGCGTATGTGGCAAAGACAGATGATACGATTTCTTATGTGCTGAAATATAAAAACAATACGGATGTTGGTTTGAGCGATGCGATCGTGGTCGTGAAATTGCGCGGGGAAATGTTCGACATGCCTTCGGTGCGAAGCAGGGGTTCGTTCAATTCGATCACCAATGTTTTGACATGGAACGCTTCGGCCGTGCCGGAGTTGAAGTTGATCGCTCCGGGTGCGGAAGGAAGCGTGGATTTTAGCATACAGACAAAGCAAGCCTACCCGATCAAAAGGCTCTTTGATAAAAACTATCTGTTGCGGGTTGCGGGAGAGATCAATTCGCCTACGGTTCCCTATGCGGTAGCGAGTGACAGAACGGTAGGCTTTGCAGAAAGCGAGGTAAAGGTGGGCGGGAATATAGAGCTGTTTGCGAAAGTTGAGCGGTTGCCGGGCACCCCGTTGCCGCAGGCGAACAGGGCGTCGAAATATACCATAACGCTGACGCTTAAAAACTACGCCACCGACATGCGCGATATAAAGATATTGAGCTCCTTGCAACCGGGCGTCACATGGACGGGGAATGCAAAGGGGAGTAACGGATCGGTGCCGGTCTTCAATGACCGCACAGGCGAAATAGCATGGACAATCGACAAAGTGGTCGCGACGAAGGGAGTGATCGGATCGCCGACGGAAGCAACCTTTCAGATAGAAATAACGCCGAACATCACGCAAACCGGAACGATCGATGTTACAAAAGACTTCGCATTGACCGCCGTGGATGACTTTACGGGCGCAGTAATAACAAGGCAGGTGAGGGGGTTGCAAACAAGTGGAATAAAGTAAAACACATGAAGTTGGCGAATCGCTTTGTTGCGGGCCCCTATCGATTCGGTCGCAGTACTTCTGTACAGCTTCCTCATCGATTTTCCCGCGCCTCGCGCTTCATCCAACTTCATGTGTTTTACAAAGTAAAACACATGCGGCCGTCGCGCAAACCCATGCGGCATCGGGAGGAGGGCTCTCTTTATCCTCCTTCAACCGCATGGGTTTGCACCTTTGCATAGCTGGATTGGCTTTTCTCCCCGCATTGTCATTCCGAGCTTGTCGAGGAATCTGCCGTCTGTGCCATTACAGCCCATTCGCCCGCAAGCCCTGCCTGCCTGCCGGCAGGTGCTCCGACGGAGGGATCCAGTAGTATCAGTGTGGACAAGGCAAGTAGATTATTGATATAACAAGATATGGAAAAGAAAGATCACATGATCGATAAGTTGGTATCGCTGGCAAAGCGCAGGGGGTTCGTATTTCCGTCGTCGGAAATCTACGGCGGGTTTGCCGCGATCTATGATTACGGCCATTACGGCATTCTATTGAAGAACAACATCCAGCAGGCGTGGTGGAAGCACATGGTCCAGTTGCGCGACGATGTCCTTGGTTTGGATAGCGCCATTTTTATGCACCCCAAAACATGGGTCGCTTCCGGCCATGTGGGCGGGTTTGATGATCCGCAGGTGGATTGCCGCAAGTGCAAAACGCGCATGCGCGCCGATCATTTGCTTGAGGCATTCGATATCAACGCCGACAAGGCTCCGATCGAATACATCAATCAGGAATTGGACAAGCTCAAGACGGAAGGCAAGTTAAAGTGCGTCAACTGCGGCTCGACCGACCTAACGCCTGCGAAACAATTTTCGTTGATGGTAAAGTCGAACATCGGTTCGCCGACCGACGCGCTTACCGAGGAAAATGTGGTATATCTTCGCCCGGAAACTTGCGGCGGCATTTATTTGGAATATAAGAACATGGTGGACTCGCTTCACCCGAAGTTGCCGTTTGGCATCGCGCAGGTAGGTAAGGCATTCCGCAACGAGATCATCGCGCGCCAGTTCATTTTTCGTACGCGCGAGTTCGAGCAAATGGAAATGCAGTACTTCTTGCATCCGAGCCAAATGGAGGAGTCGTATGAAATGTGGCATCAGGCGCGGTGGAATTGGTATTTGAAATACGGGATTCCGGAAGATAAACTGATGTGGCATAAGCATGATAAGCTGGCACACTATGCATCGCAGGCGTATGATATCGAATTCAATTTCCGCTCATTAGGAGGTTTCAAGGAAGTGGAAGGCATTCATGCGCGAGGGGATTGGGATCTTTCTCAGCATGCAAAGTACTCGGGAGTGACGCTTGATTATTATGATCAAGAAAAGAATGAACGCTTCATTCCACATATTATGGAAACATCAGTAGGATTAAACCGTTTAGTCCTGATGTTCCTGGATAACGCTTACACCGAGGAGGAAGTAGGAGAGGGAGATGTTCGAACGGTGCTTAAGTTCGATAAGCGGTTGGCGCCGATAAAAATCGCCGTGTTTCCGTTATTAAAGAACAGGCCTGAGCTGGTAGAAAAGGCGCGTGGATTGTATGAAACATTGCGCGAAGATTGGATGACCGAGTTCGACGACAGCGGCAACATCGGCAAGCGGTATCGCCGCCAGGACGAGATCGGCACGCCGTACTGCATCACCGTAGACTTCGATACGCTCGAAGACAATACCGTAACGGTCCGCGACCGCGATACCATGGAACAGAAGCGCATTAAGATCGACGAGCTGAAGGCATTCTTTACGGAGAATCTATAGAGTAATGCTGTGTCATTCCCGTCCGCCACCTGCCTGTCGGCAGGCAGGGCTGGCGGAGGAATCTATCACTTATTTGAAAAACAGCCCCGAGTAATCAGGGCTGTTTTTATAAGGCAGACTTGCTGTATACTTTGGATATGGACCAGTCTATCTTCAGGGCATATGACATCCGGGGTAAATACCCCAGTCAAATAAATGCAGAAACCGTGCGGGAAGTGATGCCGACCATCGTAAAGGCACTCGCAATGCCCCAAAAAGGCCTTAAGATGGTCGTTTTAGGCCATGACGCCCGTCTGAGCTCGCCGGAACTCTACGGGGCGTGTATCGAGGCTCTCGAGAAAGAAAAGGGCGTACAAGTCATCCAAGCAGGGCTAATAACTACGCCCATGCTGTATTTTTTGGTAAACAAGCACAAGGCGGCGGGAGGCATTACGATAACCGCATCGCACAATCCGAAGGAATATAACGGGCTAAAAATGGTCCGCGCCAGCGCCATTCCGGTAAGCGGAAAGGATGTGCTGAAATGGATGTGAGATGGGAGATATGAGATGAGAGGCGCGAGATAAAAGAGGACCGTGTCATTTCAGCACCTTTCTCTGCCATGCCGGCGCCCCCTCGCATTGTCATCCCGAGCTTGCCGAGGGATCTGCAGTATGTAAACATAAAACAGATTCCTCGATTTCGCTCCGCCAGCCGGCGGACGCTTCACTCGGAATGACAAAATCTATTGCATTGTCATTCCGGCGGAGGCCGGAATCCAGTTCAACCTCGTGCGGAACGCACAATATCTATGAACGAGTTCTATAAAAAAATCGAAAAAGATTTCAAGCACCTCATCGATACCAAGGCACTGTTCCACGCCTATGTATTTTTTGGCGAGGACGAAGCGGCGATTATGGAATTTGCGAAACGGTTTGCGCAAGCGCTTGAGCACGGGTCATTCGACGGCGAGGGCAAGTTTCTAAATGATTTTTTGCATGTCGTTCCGTTTGAAAAGGAAAGCATCGGTATCGATGAAGTTCGCGCCGTACAAAACTTTTTGTATCAGCGTCCGGTCGCATCACCGAAACGCATGGTGGTCATGTGCCCGGCCGACGCGATCACCGATGAAGGCCAAAGTGCGCTGCTGAAGATCATCGAAGAACCGCCGAAAGATGCACTGATCATATTGGTGGCGCACGCCATGGACAGCATGATGCAGACCATTCGATCGCGCGTGCACGAAGTGTATTTCCCGGCGGCAGATCAAAAAGGCGGAGAAGATTTCTTTTCTGAAACGCTGGGTGCATTGCGCAAACATCTCGATAAAAACACCGCACTCGCGCACGAGATCATTCGCAGGAAGATGGCCATGGATCGGTACAACCTGAACAAGCCGCTGCAAATGCGGCTGCTCGAAGGCTATGCGGAGCAATATGGCATTGCAAAGAAACCGAAGGCCCCTGCGGAGAGAAAGAGGGCGAAGAAATGAAGAACAAAGCAAAGGCTGTGAATATGTGCTAACATTATTGTATCAATGGATATAAAAAAGGAACTTTTTGAATATCTCAGTACCCAGCAGATTATGTCATTGGCGACATATGGGCATCATGTGCGGCTCTGTACCGTTTATTTTTCCGCAGACAAGGATTTGAATCTTTATTTTATAAGCAACGCAGAAACGGAGCATTGCAAAAACATTTCCATAAATCCCGAGGTCGCCTGTTCGATCGCGGACAGTAGGCAGGCAATGTCGGTAAAAAAGATCGGCGTGCAGATAACGGGCAAAGCGGTCGAGCTTTCAGGCTTGGAAAAGATCGGAGCGGCGCTCGCATTTTGGAGTAAGGAAAACTTCGACATCGAGGCAGATGTCAGCCTTGAGCGGATAAAAAGGCGCGCTCTTGAATGCAAGGCATATAAAATAACGCCGTCGGAAATAAAGTTTTTCAACGAGGAACTGTTTGGCCCGGAAGGGTACGATATCATAAAAATGTGATCAACATGCGGCGCAGGTGCCGCATTTTGATTTTTACCCGAAACAACGCTATAGTATAGGAAATTAAGCAGTATGGGCAGCAAGAAATTGGCAATGAGCCATTATAAATTAGAAATTGGCAATTAGAAATTACCCACCCATGGATATTATCAAAGAATTGGAACAAAAAATGGCGAGCTTGATAGAGTTTGTCCGGCAGGAAATGATGGGCGTGCGCTCGAATCGACCGTCTCCGCGGCTCGTGGAAGACATAGCGGTAGAAGTCTATGGCCAGCGCATGACCGTACGGCAGGTGGGAGCGATCAGCATACAGCCGCCCGCATCGATCATCATTTCGGTTTGGGATAAGGGTGCGGTCAATGTCGTGGCAAAGGCGATCGAGTCGTCAAGCTTGAATGTGGTCGCGAATGTGGACGGAATGACGATCCGCATCAATCTTCCGGCACTCACAGACGAGCGACGCAAAGAGATCATTAAGATGGTTAAAAAGGAGATCGAGGAGGCAAAGATAAAGGTTCGCTCGCTTCGCGATGATGAGAACAAGCGCGTTGCCCGCGAGGCTGATGAGGGCAATTTTACCGAAGACGAAAAGTTCAAACTGAAGGAGCAGATCCAGGCGGTCGTCGACAGGGGAAACAAGGAGCTCGACCAGCTGCTCGAAAAAAAGACGGCAGAAATCATGGAGCAGTAAATTGTATATCGTATAGGGTATAAGGTATACGGTATGTTTAATGCCCGCAGAGCGATACTGCTGCTGTATACTTAATACCTTATACTATATACCTGCTACCCACATGCTTACCACTCTTATCATCATCGCATTCCTTTCGCTACTCATCCTTGTCCATGAATTGGGCCACTTTTTGCTGGCCAAAAGATTCGGATTGTTCGTGGGCGAGTTCGGGCTTGGCCTGCCGCCGCGCGCATGGGGCAAAAAGATCGGAGAGACCATGTACAGCATCAATTGGTTGCCGTTTGGCGGGTATGTGAAGATCGCCGGGGAGGACGGCGAGGACGAGGGTAATAAGGATGTTCCCAAGGAACGGATGTTTGGTAGCATTGCGCCATGGAAGCGGTTTTTGATATTGATCGGCGGTGTCGGTATGAATTTTTTGCTTGGGTGGATGTTGTTGTCGATCGTGTTCATGATCGGCGCAGAGGCAGGGCTGTTCATCAGTCAGGTGCAGGAAGGAGGCCCGGCAAGCGTTGCTGGGTTGCAGGCGAACGACAGGTTGGTTGATTTTACAAGATCGGATGATTTTGTGGCGTTTACCAAAAGCCATGCAGGGGAAGCGGTCGCCGTGCGCATTGAGCGGGCAGGCGAAGAACTGACAGTGCAAATGACCCCGCGCAAAGATCCGCCGGCAGGGCAGGGTCCGCTGGGTGTTGTGTTGGGCGAGTCGCTCGGACGCGAACAGCAAGGGGTGTGGGGTGCCGTGAAGGGAGGTTTTATCGAATCAATAGCGATCGTCGAGGGGACATTTAAAGGAATTGCAGGGCTGGTTGGGTCGGCATTGGTCGGCAAGGGGAGTCTGGAAAATGTTGCAGGACCGATCGGCATCGTGAAGGTAACGATAGATGCAAGCGAAGCGGGGTTTATTTATGTGCTCAGCCTCATGGCGTTGATATCTGTCAATCTTGCGGCATTCAACATATTGCCGTTTCCGGCATTGGACGGAGGACGGGTACTATTTCTTGTCATAGAAAAAATAAAAGGTTCGCCATTGCCAAAAAAGTTCGAGCAGTATGCGAACGGCATTGGCTTGTTGCTGTTACTCGGATTGATTATGGTTGTGAGTGTGAAGGATGTATTAAGAATCTTCTAAAGTATTGTCATCCCCGCACCTCTTTTTGTCATTCCCGCGGAGGCGGGAATCCACTTCTATCGGAATAAAAATCTCCATTTATCAAATGGAGATTTTTATTTGCCGGTATGTGGAGGAGTATAATATTCCGCATTGTCATTCCGAGCCTATTCGGCAGATCCCTCGATTTCACTCCACTTCGCTGCGTTGCACTCGGGATGACACCCCCCAACCCCTAACCTCTCATCTCCACCCTCCAACCTCTTGCCCCGTTATTAGTCATTAGTTATCGGTTATTCCCCACAGCATTGTCATTCCGAGCCCGTTCGACAAGCTCAGGGTAAACTCCGCGGTACTCCGCGGAGCCGAGGAATCTGTTTTTAGTGCAGATCCCTGCTCCACCGCTAAAGCTATGGCGGCACGCGGTCGATTTCACTTCGCTTCGCTGCGTTGCGCTCGGGATGACAGGATAACCACATTGTTTACTGGGCGGAAAATTCGGAAAACAGCTCATGTGGCTTCGTGATCAAAAACGAATGATCCTCGACGCGAGATGCAAACGGGCCCGGAAGAACGAATTGCAAAAACGAAGAAACATCGCGCACGGTTCCTTGTGCCAAAAAGGAAACGGATCCATCGGGAAGATTATGAACATACCCGGTGCAATGGTATCGCTCGGCGAGGTTTTTAATGGAGTAGCGGTATCCGACGCCTTGCACGGCGCCGAGCAACAGGCCCTGTGCTTGAATGACATGTTCGAGATCGTCAGGCGCAAGCGCATCATCGGCGGAATAACCGTTGATACGGGTGCGCTTAAGACCGGTAAGGTAGGCACCAGTCCCAAGTAGTTTGCCAAGGTCGTTTCCGAATGTGCGTATATAGTAGCCCGAAGAAACGGAAAGGCGAACGGTAAGCAGGGGGTAGGAATACGAAATGACATCGTAATCATAGAGCGTTACCTGTTTGGCGCGGGATGCGGCGAGTTCGTGGGCGCCTTCTTTGGTGGCTATGTCACGCAGGCGTTTGCCGGCAAATTTCTTTGCGGAATAAACAGGCGGCACTTGTGTGCGCTCGCCCAGCAGATGGGTTTCAATTATGTGCCGCACATCGTCGATAGACGGACGCGCATCGGAGCTGGTGACGGTTATGGTTCCCGTGTTGTCGAAAGTATCGCTTGTTTTACCAAGCTCAATCGTCGCGATATATTCTTTGGTGCTGGCGGTAAGAAGGTCGTGCAGTCCGCGGGTAAACTTTCTGCCTATTGCGACCACCATGAGCCCTTCTGCGAACGGGTCAAGCGTGCCCGCATGGCCGAGTTTCCCGACCTGTAATATTCGTTTAAGGGAACCAACGATTGATTTGTTGGTCCACCCAATCGGCTTATAGAATAGAAAAATGCCTTCCATATGAAAGTTCGTTAACGGTTCATAGTTCACAGTTCGCGGTACAGATTTTTAAGTTGGCACATGCCTATAAACTATGAACGGTCAACTGTGAACGCTATCGGGTTAGCAGGCTCGCTAATTCGTAAATGATCCCTCCCACAAAGACAAGCACAAGAAGATCGATCACGAATGTCGGAATATCATTGATAATAGAATAAACGCGATCGGGGATATAGATCTCGGAAAACTTGACGCTCGGAATACTGACCTTGATCGCCTTTTTCCATGCAAAGATGATAAGAATGCCCCAAATGCTGAACAAGATGCCGCCGACTGCGCTAATAAGCGCAATAAAATCTTGAAAACCAAACATGTAGAGCGCGGGCGGAGCGCCGGCTGTGATCGCAAGAGCAATGGGCGGGGTAATGTGCCATTCGTATTCGAGTAGCTTATTGATGTCGCGCCCTACGCCGGAATAGGAATCCCAAAGGGATATGAATCCAAGAATACTCAGCGCAAGCAATATAAAAAATGGGGCATTGCCGATAAGCCCGGAAACGGAATCAGGGGAAACGGTGGGCGACATGCCCCATACGGCAACGACATACAAAAAATAAAACAGGGCCGGCGTAAGCGAGCCGACAACGATCGCCTTTTTCATATTTGAAAATGGAACGGATTCTTTACGGACATAGGCGACCAGTGCGGGAATGGCCGAGAACCCGATAAAAGAAAAAAGAACCGGGCCAAACGGCACAAGGACATTTTTTGTGGTAAGAATGGGGAATGCATCGGAATCAAAAGGAAATACAAGCCCCCAGTAAATAAATAGCACACCGATGACGGCAAGCGTGATGCCGGCCGTAACGGTATCAAACACAGCGGTGCGTTTGATGGTAATGAATATGGTAACAGTCGCAAGCACCCAAAAGAACAGCATTGCAATGATCGGAGAAAGGGTGGGAATGAGAATATGTAAAAAGCTTGCCGAAAGAACAAGATATGCGGTAAGTGTAAAAAGGAGTGTTGTAAACACAAGAAGCCCGGCAAACATTCCGGCATTTTTCCCGAGGTATTGACGAATGTAGCCGGGAAACTGTTGCCGCGTTTCACGGGTGCGTAAGATGATATCTGCGTAGATCAAATGTATGAGCGCGGCAAGGATGCCAAAAAAACCGAGGTAAAGAACCCCTGGCATAAGTCCGGATTGTTGAAATACAAAAGGGAGCGCAAACATACCCGCGCCGATGATGTTGGCAATCAGAAACCCCGCCGGAAGAACTGAATTTTTAACGAAGTGGATCATGGAGCAAAACAAGACTATGGTAATAGTATACTTGATTTGTGGTGCATCGAAAACAAAACAGCCCTTGTCGAGCTGCTTCATATAATAGTGCTTAGATATTTGGATGAGATGCAAGGCGCGGGAGAGGCGGTGAGGAAGGCGTACTAAGTAGCACGGCGACCGAACCGCCAGGGGCCCGCAACGCAGCAGATCGCCAAATAGATAGCACTATCTATTGAGGGTGTGGCTCTCGTGAGTAGCCTTCTTATCCTCGTCGATAATGGCGCACAATTTGTCGAGCAGTTCCTTTGGATCGGAAGAGAAAACGATCTTATCTTTCATTTCTTCCGCGCGGTGGGACTTTTCGATCATGACCCGCAATACTTCATCGGTCTCCCAATCGCCTTCTAAAATACCGATCGGCTTGCTGTCTTCGAACGCAATCGTAAATTCGTTCATCGTACCCATGCGGCCACAGCCGATGATGACGGCATCGCACGAACGGGTAAGGATGAGGTTTCGTCCGCTGTAATGAAAACCGGTGTAGACGATCATGTCGTGATTGTCGGTCGGAAGGTTGAAGCGGTCGATGTGTTCCTTTTCGGTTGAGGCAGGAGAAAAGCCGAGTACGAAACCGCCTTCAAGCTTTGCGCCTTTGGCGGCCCAATACGGGAACCCGGTAGTTGCGCCGGTAACGCACACGCCATTGTGGCGGGTGATCTCGCGGCCTATCTCTTCGCCGAGTGCAAACGCTTTTTCTCCGCAATGCTTGGTTTCCGCGGCTCCGGAAACGCAGATCTTATAGGCTAAGTTGGTGTGGCAGACTTGGGCTTCGTTGATCATGGGTAAGAATTATGAATTAAGAATGATGAATAATGGTATTGTCATTCCCGCGCCTGCCTGCCGGTAGGCAGGGGGACGGGAATCCATTTCAACCTTCTGCGAGAAGCAGAATACAATAAAAGCATTATTTGAACTGGATTCCGGATATTTATCCTCCTGTCGTCGGGTAAATTCCGGAATGACAAAGCGTCGATTATTTTAAAGGCGATACCTTTATCGGGAGCTTCTTCCAGCGGGGATTCCGCAGGACTGCTTCTCGGGTAAGTATACCATGTTTTGCACCGACATGCTCAACGACCGAGGCGCTGTTGGCGGCCGCAACCCGGATGGCTTCGCGGATGGCATCTTCGGGAAAGGCGCCTTTTTTCGTCTTCTGTGTATGAATAAGGCTGCTTACAAAACCGCTACCGTAGGCATCGCCAGCTCCGGTCGCGTCGGAAAGGGCCTTTTTGGGGAATACTCCGCAATCATAGCGGCGCTCGCGATCCATAATGAATGCGCCATGCGCCCCATCGGTCACGGCAACGATCCCGCCAAACGCGCTCGTGATGGCGGCGAGTATGGCATCGATGCGGTCATAAGCGATGCCGGTCATTGTCGCGGCTTCTTCGCGGTTCATGATCAGTACATCGATTTTTACGAGAAGCGGCTTGAGCGCGCGCAATCCTTTTTCAACCACATGCTTTGATGGGTTGAGCGCGATCATGCTACCCTGTTTCGAAAACACATTGACCGCATGCATGATGGTCGGGTAGGGGATGTTGCCGGGTACGATGTATATCCAGCGAGTTTTTGCGGATGCGCGGCTAATGTCCGCGGGCTTGAGTTTGTCCGATGCGCCCCGATGTGTAAGAATGGTGCGTTCGCCCGCAAGCGGTACGAGAATGACCGAATAGGCGGTGGAAAGTTTTTTGTCGGTAATGATGCGGGAAGCGATGCCTTCCGCCTTGCATTCGGCGAGCACGCGCTCACCTCCGTCATCGGCGCCTATTTTGCCGATGATTGCCGATTTGAGCCCCATGCGCGCGAATGTGGTCGCGGTATTGGTCGCTCCGCCTCCGGTCGCAAAAATAGGGGCGGCTATTTCTACCTTCGCACCCGGCATAAAGCAGGTGGCGTCGCCGTCGAGAAACCCGAGTTTTTTTAGGTGCTTCGGGTCATGCACATTGGTGAACAGCGGGCTTTTGATGAACACATCCCGCGTTGCAGTTCCTATGGTAATGATGTCGTACATATGGATAAGTATAACAAAAAATGACCCCATGGGTCATTTTTTGCGTGCAACGACTTTCTTCACTGCCTCCTTGATCGCATGGGCGTCCAGCTTATATTTCTTCAGCAGTTCGTGGGGCTCGCCGCTTTCGCCGAAGGTGTCGGCCATGCCCACAAATTCGATTGGAGTGGGCTGGTATTTTGCGAGGCACTCGGCAACGGCTCCGCCGAGGCCGCCGACGATGCTATGCTCTTCGACGGTCACGACCGCGCCGTATTTTTTGGCGAGCGTCGTAATCTTTTTCTCATCAAGCGGCTTGATGGTGTGGCTGTTCAAGACAACGGTGCCGATCTTTTCCTTCTCGAGTTCCTTTGCCGCAAGAAGTGCTTCGTGCAAAATGGGTCCGCAGCCGATGATGACGACCTGCGGTTTTTTCGATTCCCATAACTCGTACGCCTTGCCGGGGATGAACGGGGTCTGTTCGGTGGTGATGACCGAAGACTTTTCACGCGTAAAGCGAAGATAGATCGGCCCCCATATTTGCGAAGCGGCCACGGTCGCCTTATGCGCCTCAAGGGAATCGATCGGTACGATGACGCGCATGTTTGGCATGACCCGCATGGTAGCAATATCTTCTATTGCTTGGTGGGTTGCGCCGTCAGGGCCGGTAGAAATGCCCGCATGGTGGCCGGCTATTTTTACATTTGCGTCGTTATAGGCAATGGTCGTGCGGATCTGCTCCCAATTTCTGCCCGGAGAGAAAACGGCATACGATGCAGCAAACGGGATCTTATTGGAAACGCCGAGCCCTGCGGCAATGGTGATCATGTTTTGCTCGGCAACACCGCACTCAAAAAAGCGGTTTGGGTATTTGCTTGCAAACGCTTCACAGCGGGTCGATTCCTTAAGGTCGGCGGAAAGCACTACGACATCCGGATTGGTCTCGCCAAGATAGAGTAAGCCTGTGCCAAACCCGTCGCGGGTCGGCTTTTGTTCTGCGTCGGTTTCAAAAAGTTTCTCTGAAATATGATTATCGGAAGATAGCATATATATAGTATAGCGTGTTTGTCATTCCGGCGAAAGCCGGAATCCAGAGAATAAATATAAAAACCGCGCAAGCGGTTTTTATAGAGGAGCTGGATCCCGTGTTCCGTCAGTGGACGGACAGGCTAAAGCACGGGATGACAATACATAAACGCGCATTTACTAGTGAGCTGAATTTTAATCCGTGGACCATGAACTGTTGACTGTAAACTGCATTACAATGTCACCTTCATGCCCTTAACCGGAATAACCGCATCAAGAGCAAACTCATCGCGGATCTTTTGCGCGAACGGGGTCATTTGGTCTATGTCGCCGTGCACGATAAAGACCTTTTTAAGGGATTGCCGCATCGGGTGGATCCACTTAAGTAGGAGTGGTTGGTCGGCATGGGCCGAGTAGCCGGAAATGGTCGCCATTTTACAGCGCACCGGCACTTCTTCGCCAAGGATGCGCACGACCGGAGCGCCATCAAGAATGGCGCGGCCAAGCGTTCCTCTTGCCTGATAGCCGATAAACAGAATGGTCGTGTTCGGATTGGATAGGTAACGCAGTTCGTGATGCAAAATGCGTCCGCCGTTGGACATGCCCGAGCCGGCGATGATGATCTTCGGCATTGGCGCATCGTTGATTGATTTGGATTGTTCGGTGGTCAGCGTAAAGCGCAGACGAGGGAAATCAAAAAGTTCCATACCCGTCTTTGCGCGTTCGATGGCCTCATCGTCGAAGTACATCGGGTCTTGGGAGTACTTTTTGTAGATCGCAGTAAGCTTGATGGCAAGGGGACTGTCTACATAGACTGGAGCTCCCGGTACGCGGCCGTTTTCCACCAATTCGTCCATTTCATAAAGCAATTCCTGTGTGCGCTCCATGGCAAACGCCGGAATGAGCAGCACGCCGTTAAGCCGCATGGCATCTTCGATGACATCTTCTAATCGATCCCTGCGAGTGCCCGGGTTATCGTGAATGCGGTCGCCGTAGGTTGATTCAACAAGAAGATAATCAATATCACTGAGTTCCTCGGTGTCCTTTACGAGCGGGGCTGGTTGGTTGCCAAGATCACCCGAAAACGCAATGCGCTTCCCGGTTTCTTTTTCGGTAACCACGATGACGGCAGAGCCGAGAATGTGGCCCGCATCAAAAAATTCGATCTCAAAATCCTTTACATGGATCTTTTCGTGATAGCTGACGCCTTGCCAAAGCTTTAGGGCTCCTGTTATATCATTCAGGTCGTAAATAGGCGGTTTTCCCTGCTCCATGGCGTCGCGGTAAAGCAGGTGCTCGGAGTCGACGAGTAGCTGTTCGGCAAAATCTTTGGTCGGCGAAGTTGAATAAATCCTGCCACGGAAGCCGTCCTTGTATAGTTTGGGTATCTTGCCGGTGTGATCGATGTGCGCGTGCGTAATGAATGTGGCATCGATACCCTTTACATCAAACGGAAACGGTTCGTAGTTTTCGGGATTGACGAAGCGGCCGCCCTGAAGCAATCCGCAATCGATAAGGATCTTTGTATTGGGTGTTTCGAGTAGATAGTTCGAGCCGGTAACCTCTTCAGAGGCACCAAAAAAAGTAATTTCCATAGAGTGTAATAGTTAGAGATCGTGGATACTTCTATAGTATAGAGGAAAACCCACCCTTTTGTCATTCCCGCCTCTTTTTGTTGTCCCCACTCCTTTCTTTGTCATTCCTGCGCCCGTCTGCAACGCTGTAGCAACTGCGGGCAGGGAAGCAGGAATCTATTGCGTCATAGATTTCTGGCTTAGTAGTAATAACAGACTCGGACTTGACAAATATTTTGCACCCTGTATAGTGATAAGGCTTGCCTTTGACAAATGGCACAGGAGGTGGTGTAGGCTCTTGACAAATAAAAATTACTTGTTATAATATATTTATAACAGTGAGGGAAAGACTATTTGGTTCTGTGGGTTCTTAAGGAATTTCTTTTAGGCTCAGGATGTTCTGGTTCAGGCTGGGGCACTCCTCGGAGAAATTCTAAATTTCTTACTGGTGTAAGATTTCTAAAATTTTTACACCCACAGAACCAAGGAGTGTTTCTCCGGTGATAGAAATCAAAACCCCCGCGCCCGCCTGCAACGCTTTACATAGCAATGCGGGCAGGCAAGCGGGGGTTTTGTTGTATTCTGCGTGTTGAGTAGTGTACTATAAGTGTATGAACGCTTCGATTGAAGATATAAAAAAGACCATAGTGCCGATATTGAAAGACGCTCATGTGAAGCGGTCTGCTTTGTTTGGATCGGTCGTTCGCGGCGAAGCGAACGAGAAAAGTGATGTTGATATACTCGTCGAGTTTCCGGAAGATAAGAGCTTGTTCGATCTGGTCGATCTGAAGCAGAAATTAGAGAGCGCGTTGGGAAGCGATGTGGATATCGTTACCTATCGTTCCATTTCACCTTTAATACGGGATACCGTGTTGCGGGAACAAGTACCTATTCTATGAAAAAGGATCCGCGTATATTTTTGGAACATATCATCGAGAGTATTGAATATATCGAGGAGAATATCGGAGATGCGACTGAGAATGATTTCTATGACGATGTGCCGATGCAAGATGCGGCAATCCGTCGCTTGCAGGTGATCGGCGAAGCGGTAAAGAATCTGCCGTATGAGTATCGTGAGCAGCACGCGGAGATAGAATGGCGCAAGGCATCGGGCATGCGCGATGTGATCGTACACGAATACTTTACGATTGATCTACAATTGGTATGGAATGTCATTAAAAACGAATTGCCCAGATTTAAGAATAAATTGGAAGAATTGCTGAGGCAGTAACAAAACCCCCGCGCAAGCCTGCAACGCTTTACATAGCAATGCGGGCAGGCAAGCGGGGGTTTTTGTATGCACTCTTATCTCATATCTCATTTTTCGTTACTCACATTCATCGGCCACACTATCGGCCCCGTAACTCCTTCGACCTCGGCGAAGGTGGTTATGCCAGTGGCAACCTTAAGGATGCCGTCTTCCTGCATGGTCGTCATGCCTCGTTCGCGTGCGAACTTCAGAAAGGTCTCTTCGCCGGCAACGCTGGCTATCAGGTCTTCAAGCCCCGGCTGTTTTGTGAACAGTTCATAGATGGCTACACGGCCTTTATAACCGGTATTGTTGCACGCATCGCAACCGACCGGAGCGAAGAGAGCCGTATCTTTATAGGCTGCTTTGTTGACGCGCGCCGGAAGTGAATCGACAAGTGCCGTGAGTTTTTTTGCAAGATCGGCGTCGAGTTGTACGGGAGTTTTACATTCCGTGCACAAGCGGCGTACGAGGCGTTGCGCTATGACAAGTGTGAGCGCCGGTCCGATGGATTGCGGTTTTACATCGAGGTCGAGCAAGCGGGGAATGGCGCCGGCTGCGGAGTTCGTGTGCAGGGTAGAGAAGACAAGATGTCCGGTGAGTGCCGCCTGAATGGCGATCTCGGCGGTTTCCTGGTCTCGGATTTCACCGACCAAAATGGTGTCCGGGTCTTGACGCATAATGGATCGCAGTCCGTTTGCAAAGGTGTATCCGGTTGCTGCATTGATCTGAGTCTGCTCGATGCCCTCCAGCCGGTATTCGATTGGGTCTTCAATGGTAATCACCTTTTCTTCCGGGCTGGCTTTTGCTCCAAGAAAAGTATAAAGCGTGGTCGTTTTACCGCTACCGGTAGGACCGGTGTTAAGGATCATGCCGTTAGGGCGGTTGAGCTCGACATTGATGATCGCGAGATCGTCTTCGCGCAGGCCAAGTTGCGGCAAGGTGATTTTAATAGCATCCGGGTCAAGCAAGCGCATGACCGCTACTTCGCCAAACTGCGCGGGAGCGATGGCGACGCGAACTTCCACATCCTTTTGCGGAAAGCGAATGGTAAAGCGGCCATCTTGCGCTTCTTTAGTTACATTCAACTTTAAATTGGAAAGCAATTTGATGCGGGTAAGTAAGTACGGGTAAAACTCTTTGGGAAATACAAAAATATCGTGCAAGTTGCCGTCGATGCGGAAGCGAAGCTTTCCATCATGTTCGGAAGGCTCTATGTGGATATCCGATGCGCGCGTGCCCATGGCGGCATGGGCTATGATCTCGAGGATATCTCCGGCTTTGTGTGGCGCAAGCTCTTCATGCGAAAGAACTTCTTTTGCTCCGGCGATGGAGGTAAGCGATGCGGAAAGCTCGCTGATGCGTTGCCCGATCTTTACATTGCCGGTGATCTTCTCGGTTTCTTTTGATACATAACGGTAGTGTCCGAGGGCATATTCCATATCGCCTGCGGTTACTACATATTCGACGACCGTGTAGCCTTTCGCGGTAAGATCATCGACGACTTTTTTTGTTTGTGGTCGGCTCGGGTCGAGCGCGACGATGGCAACATTGCTCGCTTTGCGCTCAATGGCCGCAATGCCGGCGGCTCGGGCGATATCTTCAGAAATAAGAGAAAGCGCATCAATGCTGATGGGCGTTTTCGAAAGGGATATCCGCTGTTTTCCGAGTGCGGTGGCGCGGCGTTGCGCTTCGCGCTCCTGCGCTTCCTTTTTTATTCGTTCAAGTTTTTGGGTAAGTGTTTCGTCCATAAGTTGCATTGTCATCTCCGCGGAGGCGGGGATCCATTTCATTTTGTAGTGGATTCCCGCCTACGCGGGAATGACAGAAATATAATGAAAGTATATAGAATTTCGCCGATCTTTGCGAGAAAGGAAAACAAAAAGCCACTCCGCCGGTCGGCGGAGTGGCTTTTTGTTTTGGTCACATATCGTGCGACTCTTCTTTGGGCATTCTCGTCGATCCGTCGGGTTCGACGATCTTAAGGTTCACCCGTGCATGGTTCTTAACGCCTACGATGCGGAGTAGGGACCGCATCGCCTTTGCGGTCGCGCCTTGGCGGCCGACGATCTGGCCCATATCGAGCGGGTTCACCTTCAAGCTAAGAAGGACTCCCATTTCGTCGACTTTTCGTTCCACCGTGACATCCTCGGGATGATCGACGATCGATTTGACGAGAAACTCGAGGAATGCCTGGTCTTTTTCTTCTGTCATGTCTGATTGCTGTTCTTGCACTATGTGCTATGCGACCTTTGAATTATTGATATGTATAAGTATACGGATTATCGCATGGGATTACAACAAAAGAGTCCATGGCAAGTAGTTCACAGTTCACGGTTATTAGTTCACAGAGGGAATGCGATCAAGAGTGCATTGCCCTATTAACTGCATGCCGTGAGTAAAGAATATGGATCGTGTAGCATGCACAGTAAAAATTTGACAAGATAGAGAATAAAGGTTATCTATTAAACAGAACGTTTAATCGATAGTGATATCAATACAGACAGGGGGGAGGAAAGGGGATGAAAATAAAAGTTGTCATCGGAGTGCTGTTTGCGGTGCTGTTCGCCGTATCGTGCTATGTCGGCGTTGTCCGAGGAGAGGTAGTGGAAGAAACGGCCGTTGACAACGGCATGTTGACGGTAAGAACGATCGAAAAGACAGTGCTCAAGAAAGAGCAGTATGCCATGCCGTCGGTAGAAGTGCCTGCTCACGATTTTCCCAAGATCCGCACCATTGTGGACATGGGCGAAGGGGAATATGTGGTAAAAGAGGGAAAGAAATCCCGGTGGCGCTTTGGAGTGCCTATGGTACATGAGAAGCTGACCGCTAAAACCGTGGTCAGCTTCAAAAACGGCCAGTGGGGGAATCCGAACACCCACGCAAGCGAACCCGAAAAAGAATCTTCATGGCTCATGACGCTTGCCATGGCAATCGTCGTTGTCACGGTGGCAAGCGTGAGCATAAATGCGCAAAGGAAAAAGTACTGCATCGACGACGGGAGATTGCGAGGCAGTTTCCTGTTTACGCTGTTGGGCGTCGCCTTTGCGATTAACATGTCCGAGTTCGTTTGGTCCGGAGGGTTTCGTGTAGGTTTATTGCTTGTGATAGTGGGTGCGGTGGTCGGTATGTTCATTGTCGAAGCCATCGTGCACCTACCACTGTCCATGATGATTGTCCCTACGGTTATCGCTGCCATCCCTGCGTCATTCTTTCGTAATGCGAATCAATCGATGGAATATGTGATGTTCATAGTGCTGACGATGTTGGTCAGCTACATGCTGGCGAAAGCGGTGAAGCGATTTGTTTTTTACAGATCAAAAGACCCAATCCCGTCCGCCGAGTAGGGTAGTCTGTATGGTTTGTGTAAAGCCCGCCGTTTGGCGGGCTTTTTTATTGGCAGGCAACAGGGTGCAACAAAAAAGACGCATAGTATAATGCGCCTTTTTTAGTACATCTGTTTAAACCGTTATTCCGCTGCCGGAGTTTCCGGAGCTGCCTCTTCAACGGTTGCTTCGGCAGCTTTCGCCGCCTCAGCTGCTTCCTTTGCGGCTGCCTCTTCGGCTGCCTTAGCGGCCTTTGCAGCTTCAGCGGCTTCCGCATCGGCTTTCTCCTTTGCTTCCGCAGCTTTACGCGGAGCATCTAATGCTTCCTGGTGCGCCTTAATGTCATGCGAAGAGCGCTTCTTTCCCTTGATGATCTGGCCCTTTACAAGAATGTTGTGGACCGTATCGGTCGGCTGTGCGCCAACGCCGATCCAGTAAGTTGCGCGATCCTTGTTAATGGAGCTCGTTTTTTCACGCGGGTTCCAAAAACCGAGGTCTTCAACATACTTTCCGCCCATTTTTGATCGCTTTTCCGCGACCACGATACGGAAGGTCGGCTGATGCTTCTTCCCGATTCGATTTAACTTTATTGCTAACATAGTTGTAGTAGAATACTGAATAACTTAGAAAAATGCAAGCCCCCACAGCATTAGTGGACAGAGGAATGCCCATTATCTACGGATAGGCTTTGCCCTGTAGCTTTAGAGATAGGTTTTTACTACAGATCCCTCGATTTCACTCCGCTCCGCTGCGTTGCACTCGGGATGACACTCATCGCCTATATTGTCATTCCGAGCTTGCCGAGGAATCTGTAGTGTTGTCGGATTGCTATTCCCCTCGTCCGCCTGCTGACGAAATTAGCCGAGAGAGCGGGGTGGATCAAGCCAAACCCCCCGGCAGTTTCGGAGTGTTGATGTGACCCTCGTTGTCTGACTCACTGCCTGCACCCTTTTGGGGTGCAGGCAGTTTTTTGTTGTTATCTTTTGCGGTCGCAAAAGATAACAACAAAAAGTCCCATGGTTATGACGAGGGCTTTTGTGCTGTCCAAATGTACGGTCGTACATTTGGACAGCAAACAGTATGATACTTACGATATAATATTTTTGTCCGGCAAAAAAGACGCATTTCGCAATGCGTCTTTTTATATGATTACACGGTAATCGGCGAGTCAAATTTCACGGAAAGCAGTTTTGATGTGCCGTCTTCGTTCATAGTCACGCCGTAGAGCACATCGGCGACTTCCATGACGGTGCGGTTGTGGGTCACCACGATGAACTGCACCTTATGCGCAAATTCTTTGATGAGATGCGCAAAGCGTTCCGAGTTGCGTTCGTCGAGCGGCGCGTCTATTTCATCGAGTACAAGGAACGGGGGAGGGCTCACGGAAATGAGTGCGAATAACGCGGCAATGGAAACCAAGCTTTTTTCACCACCGGAAAGTACATCGAGACTGGTGATGCGTTTTTTCGGCAGGCTCAATTCTATCTCAATGCCCGATTGCACTGGCTCCTCGGCTTGCGGTTGGTCTTCCAATTCGGAAACCTCTCCGCTCAGGTCTTCGACAATGTGTTCGATACTACGCGTCTTGATCTTCATCTTCGCGCTCCCGCCACCGAACATCAATCGGAAGAAATGGTTGAACTGGTCGTTGATGTCTTTGAATGCGCCGTTGAACTTTCCGGCCACATCGCGCTTCAGTTCTTCGACCAGTTGCGCAAGGTCGGTGGAGGCCTTTTCAAGGTCGGCTGATTGCGAAACGAGATGCGCGTGGTGCACCTCGACTTCGTCCGCTTCGGCTATGAGTGTTTCATCCACTTCGCCAATGGAAAGCAGTTCCGCGCGCAAGCGGAATATGCGGTGCTCCAGTTCGGAAAGCTGGTGATCGGCCAAACCTTCGGCCGCCGCGAGCGTGTCGAATTGTGCTGGGTCGTGTTCGTTGCGGACCCATTCGGCCTGCAGGTCGGCGAGCCGAATGGATAGTTTCTCGCTTTCAAACGAAAGGCGTTGCATGTGGCTTTCGATGGAGCGGATCTCTTCGCGCTTTGTTTCGGTGCGGCTGAACGCTTCGCGGAAGCGGCGATTGAAATCTTCAAGCCCCTGCGAAAGCGAATCCTGTGCGGTGCGCACTGCAGTTAGCTGTTCATCGAGTTCGGCGAGCGATGTAAGCAGGGCGGTCTTTTCCTGTTCAATTTCGCCGTGCATGGCGGAATGGTCGGGCTTCGGAAAGTCGAGCTTGGGCGGGTTGAGATACGAATCTATTTTTGCGGCGAGCGTTTTGACGGTTTGGGAAAGACGATCGATGTCTTGCGAATCTGCGTGCTCTTCGAGCGCGTGCTTGATCTGGCGGATTAACGCAAGCATTTCGTCCTTGCGGTACACGACGCCATGGTCGGAAGTGGCATCGACAGAGAATTCAAGTTTTGCTTCAAGTCGGGCGACATCTTTTTGCAGTTGGAACCGCTTGGTGAGCAGGGTTGTTTCTTGTTCTTTGAGCGCGACCGCTTCGGCGTGCCGGTCTTTGGTTGCTTCGATGGCTTCCAGTGTGCGTTCAAGTTCTATGAGCTCCGCTTGCTTTGCGGAAATGCCTTCGCGCAATCCGGCAAGGTCGGCTTCGGTGCGGGCGAGCGCCGCCTTGAGTGCGGTTGCCTTGGTGCCGAAATAGTTTTGCTCCGCGTTGGCGAGCTCGTCGCGCTTTTGATCGCGTGTTTGATATTTGGAAACCTGTCGCTTGAGCGTGCGCAGGCGCGGGGCGACCTCTTCGATCATAATGCGGATCTTTTCCAGATTAAGCGCCGTGTTTTTCAATTTGCGCTCCGCTTCGAGTTTTTTCAGCTGGTATTCTTTTAAGCCGAGGATCTCTTCGATCATAAAGCGACGCTCCTGCGGGGTGGCGCGCACAAAAAGATCGCTGGACCCCTGGTTGATGATGGTCAGACCGCGGGTGCCCAAGCGTGAACGGGCAAAGAAGTCGATGATATCCTTTGCGCGGACATCGGATTTGTTGAGCCCGTAGGTGGAATTGCCGTCGCGGGATATTTCACGCGAAACGGAAACTTCGTCAAAGTCGAGCGGAAAAAATTTGCCACTGTTGTCGAAGTTAATGCTGACGCTCGCCATGCCCGAGCGCGCGCGCTTGGGCGTGCCGGCAAAGATTAGGTCTTCGGCCTTGCCGCCGCGGAGGTTCTTTGCCTCGCGCTCGCCGAGGATCCAGCGAATCGCGTCGATGACATTTGACTTGCCGCTGCCGTTCGGCCCCACGATGGCGGTGATGCCGCCGGGGAACTCGAGCACGGTCTTTTGCGCAAATGATTTAAATCCGTTCAGTTCAAGCGATTTCAACAACATGATGTTTCAAGAATAACAGGGAAAAGGATATAAGGAAATAGGAAAACTTGACAAAAGCAGTGGAATATATTACTATATTTACAGTAGATTTTTGAGATATAGGGCGTATCGCCCACGGGACATTCACAATCGTAAAGAAGGAGTAGTAAGATGAAAAAGAACATATTGTTGGTAGCCCTATTTTTAGCGGTCGCAATGGGGGCGTACGCCTTGATGGAACATGTGACAAAGAATAAGACCACCAGGGTGGCGAGAAGTAAGGTTGCCTATCAGGCAACGGTCATGGCCGACGTTTCCGTGTGCAGATATTATCCGGAGATTATGTACGCGGTATATATCTGTGTGGGGGACGGATTGGGGAGTGGGGAATGTCGCGTTCGATCCGTGGCCGCGGAAAAGGCAAATGTGCCCCTCGAAAAAGGGGACAATGTTACGATATACACGACAGGGGAAGACCCTATGGAGGGACGAGGGCTTCTCACGGTATCGCGTATCGAAAAAACAAGATAGTATACTCCTTCTTCACGGAAGAAAAACCCCCGTCACTATGACGGGGGGATTTTATTTGTCATTCCGAGCCCATTCGACTTCGCTCGAGGTAAACTGTAGTCGAGGAATCTGTAGTACTAACTCAGATCCCTCGACTCCTCCGCCGGCTGACGGATTCGCTCGGGATGACAATCTTTAGTGCCTTATTACGCTTGCCGCACGAATAAAAAAGACCGCCTTGATATGAGGCGGTCTTTAATGGTGTTATTCCCGCCCATTGCCTTGCCGTAGCTTTATACGAAAGCAGGGAAGCAGGAATCCATGATTATATTGTCATCCTGAGCGGAACGGAGTGGAGTCGAAGGATCTGACTCTACGCTGCAGATTCCTCGACTCCTCCGCCGGCTGACGGATGCGCTCGGAATGACAAATTTACACTGCAAACTTCTTCAACGCATTTTTTGCGGCTTCTATTTCGGCTTCCTGCTTGGAAAAGCCTTTTCCGCGGGAGGCGAATTCTTCGCCGAAGTACGCGCCGATCTCGAACACCTTGTTGTGGTCGGGGCCTTCTTCGCTTAGCACCACATAGCGCGGCGTGACCTTGTACTTTTCCTGTACGATTTCCTGTAAATGACTCTTAGGGTCTTTGTGTAGATTTTTCTCGACGATCTCGGTGGAGTGGGCGAGTACATGTTCGGAAATGAACTTCGCGACAACGGCGTAGCCTTGGTCAAGATAGATCGCGCCGATCAATGATTCAAATGCGTTCGCGAGGATGACCTCCTTTGCGCGCGCGGTGTCCTTTGCTTCGCCACGGGACAGCAAAATGGAACCGTGCATTTTTATGCCATCGGCGATGCGTGCAAGTATTTGGTAGTTCACCAGCGCCGCGCGGATGCTGGTCAGTTCTCCCTCGGGAGAGTTTGGATAGGCGTGGAACAAATGTTCCGTTACGACGAGTTCAAGGACTGCGTCGCCCAAAAATTCGAGCCGTTCATTATGGGGAACGCCCCATTTCGGATTTTCATTGATATAGGAACGATGCGTAAGCGCTTCTTTGAGCAGGTCGAGACTGTTAAATTGAATCCCGATGGTTTGTTGTAGTTTTTCGAATTGGTTCACGATAGCGAACATTCTTCATTCCTAATAGCTGATGCGTTGACTGTTGTCATTCCTGCGAAAGAAGGAATCTTTGTGGTATAGATTCCGGTCCGTCGGCCGACGGACCGGAATGACAACGAGCACGAATAAGATATTAGGAATGAGGAACATTATTCCTCATTGGTTGTTATTGGTTCTGTGGGCTCCGACTTCTTGGTTTTCTTGGTCGGCTTGGCAGACTCTGCTGCGTCTTCGGTTTGATGGATTTCCTTATAGACCGTGCCGAGTACGCCGTTGATGAATTTGCCGGAGTTCGGACCGCCAAAGTTTTTGGCAAGCTCGATGGCTTCGTTGATGGCGACCTTCTCGGGAATCTCGTCGTGGTCTGCGAAAAGCAGTTCATATAGCCCGATGCGCAATACATTGCGGTCGATGACCGGAATCTGTTCGAGCGGCCATTGCGGCGCGGCGCGGCGGATAATGTTGTCGATCTCCGTCATATGCGCGATGACGCCGTTGATAAGCTTCCATGCAAACTCGGGTTCGTCGATACCAGCGCCGAATTCGACGAGGTTGCGTTCGATGACCGCGGTGAGTTCTTCTTTCTGCTTATAAAAATCCCACTCGTACAATGACTGCAATATGATAGATCGAATCAAGTGTCGTGTTGCCATATGAAAAGCTCGTTAGCTCGTTAGCCGGGGTTAGCTCGTTAGAGCACACAGAAGAACGGCGAAGAGTTACGAAATTAAGGTGCTATGTTTCTATTAGTATAGAACAAAATTGCCGACAGTAAAAACGGTCGGCAATTTCTTTACTGTGCGGTTTCTTTTTTGACCTTCAGCTTAGGGGCCTTTACGACCGATCCCTTATAGCTTCCGCAATTTGCGCAATAGCGATGCGGCATGACCGGGGATTGGCAGCTCGGGCAGACCGCGATCTGGCTCGGCTTTAAAGCCAAGTGGGATCGGCGGCGTCCTACCTTTGATTTAGTATGATGTTTTACTGGTACTCCACCCATATGAAATAGAATTATGAATTACGAATTATGAATAAGGGAATGCCCCGTACTCACTCAACAGTAGAAGAACTATATAAAAGTATGGCAATAAAGTCAATGTGTGGGGGTGTCATTCCGGCGGAGGCCGGAATCCAGGAAAATAGTCGCCATAATGTCTTGCGATGACGGTAATGTAACGATGTCGGACATCGTTACATTGCGCTCCCGCATCCTTATTTAGTAATCAGTAATTTTCTTTCCCCTATCCTCGGCGTATGGTAGTATGGAAGCAATGACGCTCGAAGAGAACAAGCCAAAAGGGCCCGCCCGCAACGATGTAGCGACTTCGGGCAGGGACGACCTGCAAATAGACGCGGTTTTGCGCCCCGGGAAGTGGGACGAATATATCGGGCAGGAGCGCATCAAGGCAAATGTCCGCATTATGATAGAAGCGGCCCAAAAGCGGGGCGAACGGCCCGATCATATGCTGTTTTACGGCCCGCAAGGGTTGGGCAAGACAACGATAGCGAACCTGATAGCGCGGGAAATGGGCGCGCAGATGCGCACGACCTCGGGGGTTAATATGGAAAAGACGGGTGATCTGGTTTCTACGCTGGCAAATTTGGAAGAAGGGGACATTTTGTTCGTCGATGAAGCCCACCGCATAAACCGTACTATAGAAGAAGTCCTGTACCCGGCCATGGAAAGCCGTAAATTGCACATGACCATCGGCAAGGGTCCGGCCGCCCGCCAGCTTACGCTGGACCTACCGGCATTTACGCTCATCGCGGCGACCACGCGGGTGAACCTGTTGTCCGCACCACTTCGCTCGCGCTTCGGGGCAATCTTCAGCATGGACTACTATGAGCATGCGCATATCGAGGAGATCATCCGTCGCTCGGCGCGTATTCTGGGACTTGATATCGAACCGATCGCGGTCGCGGCCATAGCCAAGGCATCGCGCTTTACGCCCCGTACAGCGAATCGATTGCTCAAGCGCGTGCGTGACTTTGCGCAGGTAAAGGAAATACCGGTCATCACCGAAGAGGCGGTGCTCGACACATTGGAACTGCTTGAAATAGACGAGCTCGGGCTGGAGAAGTGGGATCGCCGTTTATTGGAAAGCATCATCACGAAGTTCAACGGCGGCCCAGTAGGGCTCAATACGCTGGTCGCGATACTCGGCGAAGACAAGGGTACAGTGGAGGAAGTCTATGAGCCGTTTCTGATCAAGATGGGGCTGTTGCAAAAAACATCGTCGGGCCGCACGGTAACCGAAGACGCCTATACGCATTTGAATTTGAACCGGTTTAAGGTACAATAACGAGTACGAAACATGGAGCATGGAGCATGTAGCATGAAACATGTAGTAAGTAGTAAGTAGTATGTAGCATGAAAATGCAGCCCCTGTGTCATTCCCGCCCGCATTGTCATACCGGCGGAGGCCGGTATCCATGGTATTTTGCGCAAAACACTGAAATCACAAAAAACTTTGGATCCCGTGTCGGAGCACGGGATGACAACCTTCCGCCCCAAAAACTCTAATACAATTATGTTCTACCTATTTAACACCTACCTATACGAACCGCTCTTTAACGCGCTGATATTCCTATATAACAGTTATTCGTTTGGCGATCTCGGCATCGCGATCGTTCTGTTGACGATTTTGGTTCGCATCGTGCTGTACCCGTTCTTCTACAAGGGAGCGCGCGATCAGGCGATCATGCAGAAA
Source organism: Candidatus Wolfebacteria bacterium RIFOXYD12_FULL_48_21 (assembly GCA_001793945.1). Classification (GTDB taxonomy): domain Bacteria; phylum Patescibacteriota; class Minisyncoccia; order UBA6257; family UBA9933; genus UBA9933. Next base: position 59,953 of record MGIW01000003.1, on the reverse strand, counting down.
ATTGCCCCGAAGGTAAAGGAAATACAGTCAAAGCACAAAAACGACAAGCAAAAACAGGTGGAGGAAATGATGGCCATCTACAAGGAGCACAAGGTGAACCCGTTCTCCGCGTTCTTTTTGCTGCTCGTGGTCCAGTTGCCAATCCTTTTCGCCATGTATAAGGTGTTCACTACCGGCATCAAAACAATGCCGCAGGATGTATTGTATTCATTCGTACCGCATGTGGAAACGCTGAACTTTATGTTCCTTGGGGTCCTCGACCTATCCCAGAAAAGCATACTGCTGACCCTTATTACGGCTGTGGCGCAGTATTATCAGGCGAAGCTTACATTACCCAAGAGCAACAAGGCGTTCAAAGACCTCGAAATGGCCGAAATGATGGGCCGTCAAATGATGTATATGGGGCCGATATTGACCGTGGTTGTGCTTATGACCATGCCGTCTGCCGTCGGTTTGTACTGGCTTACGACAACCTTGTTTTCCATCGCGCAACAGGTCATAATCAATAAAAGGATCAATATCGTAAAAGACCATGGAAAACTTGTCGTTGCAGGAGATAATTAAAGAACTGATAGGGAAGATGGGATTTCGGGATTATACCGTCAGTTATGACGAAGAAGCCCGGAGGGCCAGTATTCTTATTGAAGACGGAAAGTTTCTTGAAAAGAACTTGGCGAATTTCATTGCCGACCTGAATTATTTGGTCCGGTTGGTAACGAAGAAATTTGATTGGGAGCAGATAACGATCGATGTAAACAATTACCGCAAGCAACGCGAAGCGCTGATCGTAGAGCTGGCAAAGGCGGCCGCGCGCAAGGTTGCGGCAACGCAGCAGGAAATAGCCCTGCCTTCCATGAACGCCTATGAGCGCCGCCTGATCCATGCGGAACTCGCCGAGCGTCCGGACATCAAAACGGAAAGCGCAGGGGAGGGGAAAGATCGCGCCGTGGTCATAAAACCGCTATAAAAAAACGAAGAACGAAATAAGAAAAATACAAACAAGGCCGTCGCACACGCGACGGCCTTGTTTGTGCCATGACATGCCGCCTGCATCATCACGCATGCGCATATTGCGCGAAATGGATACTTTTGTATTGATATGATATGATAGGGAAAGTAATGATCTATCGTAATAAATATATTGCCATGTCAAAAAGAAATATATTCATCGTGTTGGGGTCCACCATACTTATTGTGGGCGCGCTTGTCGTGCTGGCGGGTAAAGTTCCGCTATTTCGGGTAAATGCGTTCAGTAATGACAACGAGGTGCACGGGTATGCGTGGTCGACAAATGTCGGGTGGCTCAGTTTCAATTGCGCCGATCGCGGCGTGTGTGCGACATCGAACTATAAGACGGCGATCGACCTCGCTACGGGGCAGGTGTTGTCCGCGGGACCAACGCACTATGCATGGTCTTCGAACATCGGGTGGGTAGATACCAACCCAACAAGCGGATATCCCGGCGCCCCAAACCATGGGCTGCGGTTTGATATAAACAGCGGCACTGTTACCGGCTGGGTGCGTGCATTGTCTTATGGAAATGGGTGGGACGGCTGGATCAAAATAACAGATGCAAAAGTAGGAGCGGGCGGAATCGTTCGAAACGCCGCGAACACTGCCGGTGGATGGGCATGGGGCAGTGATGTTGTCGGCTGGGTGCAATTTAGCGATTCTTTTATCGTGCCACACGCAGATTGCGATTTCGGGGCAGACCCGACAACAATCACGCCTCCGCAGAAATCAACGTTATCATGGGGATGTAATGCGCTTACCGCTATCGATAGCTGTGCGATAGACAATGGTGTCGGAGTAGATATGCCTATTACCGGGACGCGCCTTGTTGCTCCGCCACGGGGAACAATGTATACATTGACATGTCAGGGGTTCGGCGGTCCTGTCGTCAAAACAGCTGCCGTCTATTTGACGGGCGAATCAACGACCGTGCCGGGTGAAGCGGCATCGGGAACCATACGCATTCGTGAGGTATTGCCATAATGATCAATGCGCGGCATACGCGCAACCTACGATATTTTTTGCAAATATATGGATAAAAAAACAAAACTTACAATCATTGGCATAGGTGTGGTCGTAGTAGTTGCCATTGTGATAGCGGCAGTCGTCTTCGTAAAAAAGAGTGACACTCAGCCGCAGTCGCAGCAGTCTGAACAACAGCCACAAGCGCAGCAGTCGACCGAGCAGGAGGTTTTAAGATCACTTTCCGCTCCGATAACTGCTCCACCCGAAGCAACCATCGTGACTCCCAAAGAAACTCTCCAATCGGTATCCAAGGCCATGACCGCCCCCGCCCCTAAGGGGATGGGAGCTACCGTCCAAACGGCAGACCAATCAGTGCTTGATTCACTTTCCGCTCCTGCGAAATAATAATAAGCTAACAAAAACACATCAATGAAATCATCGCGTCAAACAATATTTTCTACAGTGCTCTCTATAGTCATCACTGTTTTCGCCGTGGGCATGGTTGTACATGCCGCCCCATGGGCAGACCCG
>MGIW01000003.1:56897-57399 GCA_001793945.1 Candidatus Wolfebacteria bacterium RIFOXYD12_FULL_48_21 | reverse complement strand
TGCCGGCTTGAAATTGGATGTTGAGGGAAAAGTGGGCGCCACGGAATATTGCGATCAGAATGGAAATAATTGCAGGGCGATGACAGCGGTAGCGGCGGAGGGCGGGTCCTTTAAGGGTGGTTTTGGAGGACATGGAAGTAATCCGCCTCTTGTTCGATGTGATTCACCGAATTCCTTTACTGGTAATTGTACTTGCCCTACAGGCACTACATATCATCGAATCGGTCTTAGTTGGTCTGGCGATCCAAGCACTCCAGACACCTCATACTTATGTTATTAATCAAGAATGGGAGTAATTACAGGACCCTTATCTTTTATAGAAATAGCTTCGCCAATGGTAAGTCTTAGGATATTAGCGGGATTTGATCGATTAGGTAACGATAGAGTTTAATAAAACCCTTTCATGAAACAATCACACCAAACAATATTTTCTACAGTGCTCCCTATAGTCATCACTGTTTTCGCCGTGGGCATGGTTGTGCATGCGGCCCCATGGGCAGAC
>MGIW01000003.1:0-56857 GCA_001793945.1 Candidatus Wolfebacteria bacterium RIFOXYD12_FULL_48_21 | reverse complement strand
CTTGAAATTGGATGTTGAGGGAAAAGTGGGCGCCACGGAATATTGCGATCAGAATGGAAATAATTGCAGGGCGGCAACGGGAGGGGGAGGGGTACTCACTTGCTCGGATGTTAGAAAGGTTGCAGGTCAAACAGGGAATACCACATGCTCTGCCCGGGGAGCCGCTTGTGTGAGCTATGGCGATTTTGGAAGAGGTCATCATGATGAATTTTATAATATGCATTGTGGCACAACTGGATCGGGGGATGCCGGCTTCAGTTGGAGGTGCTGTAAGGTTTAACAATTGGGTAAACAACGGCCATCATCTTTTATAGAAATAGCTTCGCCAAGGGTAAGTCTAAGGTGAATCTATGAAGTATGGCACATAAAAATCCCGTACGCTTTCGCGGACGGGATTTTTATGTCGCATTGCAACATGTCGCTTATGACTTGTTATAATTATAGTTCCCCCCAATTATCTCCGATTTCAACATTCACGGTCAGCGGAACCTTGAGCGTATAGACGGATTCCAAAATGTCTTTGATCTCGTTGACGGTCTGCGGTAAGCGTTCGGTGTCTTTTATTTCAAACACGAGTTCGTCGTGTACGGTCAAAAGCATTTTTACATCGGCACCCCACAGGCCTTCGGCGGAAAGATGTTCCTTTACCTTGACCATGGCCGACTTGATGATGTCGGCCCCGACGCTTTGAATGGGGAAGTTAATTGCCATGCGCTCAGCCTCCGATTGCAGCATCTTATTGAACGAAACGATTTCGGGAAGCGGCCGAATGCGTCCATTGATGTTCTCAACAAATCCTTGCTCGCGGACCTTCGCCAATATGCCCTCCTGCCAGTGCTTGATGGTCGCAAAATCCTTAAAGTATTCTTCTATGAATGCTTTCGCCTCTTTTGGCGAAAGACCGCTCTGTTGGGCGAGTGCCCGTGCGCCCATGCCGTAGATCACGCCGAAGTTCAGCGTCTTGGCGACCTTGCGCATGGTCGGCGTAACATCCGCAAGCGGCACATTATATATTTTGCTTGCCGTGATCTGATGAATGTCGGAATTGCTTTTGAACGCGCGCAGCATTTCGGGGTCTTCGGTCAATGAAGCAAGGATGCGCAGTTCGATCTGCGAATAATCGAGCGAAACGAGCTTGGAGCCGGCGGGCGCGACAAATATGTCGCGCACCGACGGCGGAATATTCTGCAGGTTTGGTTGTTCGCAGGTGATGCGCCCGGTTGCCGCCTTGAGTTGTACGAATGTCGGGTGGATGCGACTGTCGCCCATTTGCCCTGAGCTCGTCGAAGGGTCGCTCATGCGTTTTAGTGGCTCAAGATAGGTGGACTTTACTTTGAAAAGTTCCCGATACTTGAGGATAAGATCGACAAGCGGCACGGTGGCGCGAAACTGCTCGATCTTGTCGATATTGGTCGATTTGATCTTGAGCTGATATTTCGTTTTGAGTAGTTCAAGGAGTTGCTTGGGCGAGTTCGGGTTAAAGACCTGTCCGGCTTCGCGATAAAGCTCCTTGGTCAACGCATCAATATCGCGATCAAGTATAACCTCCTTTTCCGCCAAGCGTACGCGGTCGATCATAATGCCCCATTGCTTCATTTCTTCAAGAATGGGCACGAGCGGTCGCTCGACATCATCAAGAAGCGTTTTTGAAAGTGTCGGTTGCGCATCCAAAAAAGAAAGTTGTCCTTGGGTTTCTCGTACCTCTTGTCTCGTACCTCTTGTCTCGCGCGCTTCCGGAGCCAACCGCTTGATAATACTCGTAAATCCCAAATCTTGCAGATACGGAACAATGGCCTCGATAGGGAACTGTTCATACTTAATCTCATTAATCGAAGTGATGCCAATTGGCGCATCGCGCCGAATGGTCGCGAGTTGTTTTGAAAGCATGGCAATTTCCTCATGCTCCGCGATCTTTTTGTAGGAAAGCATTTTTTTATCCGTAGAATCAGACGCTTTAACGGTTGCAAAAAAGTTTTCCAGCGAACTAAATTCTTGAATGATTGCAGCAGCGGTCTTTGGCCCTACGCCGCGCACACCGGCAATGTTGTCCGATGTATCGCCTACAAGACCTTTGTAATCGGCAAGTTGCGAAGGCGTTATGCCGTAGCGCGCCTCGACCGCGGTTGTGTCATAGGTGATGGTTTCGCTGATGCCCTGCTTAAGTGTTTCCACGACGACCTTGTTCCCTTCGACCAGCTGCAACGCATCAAGATCGCCCGTCAAAATGACGACCTGTACATCTTTTTCTCCCTTGAATTGTTCCGCTGCGGTGCCGATAAGGTCGTCTCCTTCAAACCCGGGGACTTCGTATGTTTTTACGCCGAATATATCAAACAGGTTGTGAGCTTCAATGATCTGCGATACCAATTCGTCGGGAGCCTTCGGGCGGTGTGCCTTGTATTCGGCGTACATCTTCTTGCGAAAGGTGGGTTCCGGACGGTCAAAAAAGGCGACCGCATATTCGGGGTGCTCTTCCCTGAATATCTTTATCAACACATTGGCAAGGCCATACAGCGCACCGCTTGGCCGCCCGTCGGGTGTGGTCAGATTTGGAATGGCATGGAACGCACGATGAATGAGCGCATTCGCATCAATAAGCAACAACTTCTTCATGTGTTTAGTATAGCATAAGCATTCCCATACCGGTGGCCCTCTTTTCGCACCTCGTACTTCTTACCTCTTATTTCTGTTCCCCGGCATTGTCATTCCGAGCGAATCCGTCCGCCAGCTGGCGGACGGAGCAGCCGAGGAATCTGCTTCATGACTGCAGATCCCTCGGTTTCACTCCGCTTCGCTGCATTGCACTCGGGATGACACTCCATCCCATACCGTATACCGTATACCCTATACCTACTACCCTATACCCACCCCCCTCCCCAATATGCTATAATAATCCCATGAAACACACCCGCGGCTTCTCTTTGTTGGAAACATTGTTGTACCTCGGCATCTTCGCCATCATCGGTGGATCGTTGTTTGGCATTCTTACCAATGTGGTCCGCATTTCCACGCAGGAAATATCGGGCGATGAAGTTTCCAGTCAACTGCAGTTCGCCATGGAAACGGTTTCCCGTTTGGTCCGTGAATCTTCGGCCATAGAAACGGCTACCACTACAACCGGCACGCTCAAGCTGCGCATGAACGATCCCGCGCTTGACCCGACTTGCGTGTTTGTGCAAAACGGCGTCCTGAAACTTTCCCAAGGCCCCGATGAATTCCAAAAGCAGAACTGCGCATCCGCATCCACCGACCTCACCACCAGTAAAGTCATCGTCGACACCGCATTCTTCAAGCGCGTGGAGTTTTCGGGCGGCCACGACCAAGTCTCGGTCGACCTGCAGTTTTCCAATACCGCCACCGGCCCCAGTAAGATATCCCGTGCATTGCGTTCAGGCATTTCCCGCGTTTCCGCCGCCACCTTCGACTCCGACCTGCTCCCTAACGCGGACGACAGTTACGAGGTCGGCTTTTCCGGCACCAAACGCTGGAAGAACATATCCCTCTCTAACCTCCTTAACTTAGGTATCATTTCCGCAGACCCCTTCGGCATAGACGGTTCCATTTATTACAATTCCACCAGCAAGTCTTTTCGCGGGAAGGCCAACGGAACTTGGGGCGATATTGGCTCTTCGTTGTGGATGGCCACATCTACTAACAGTATGTATTCCAATATCACAGGTAATGTGGGGATAGGGAATACCAATCCTGGATCAAGTAGACTAAGAGTAAGCCACACACAAGCAGGCGCATGGGCGACATTAATAGAAAACACCGTGCCTAATGATAGCTGGGGATTAACAGTCAGGGCAGGAGATTCGTCTACGAATGCTGCGTTAAGTGTAATGGATAGATCCTCGACGAACTATTATTTATATATACGCGGGGATGGAAATATTGGAATTGGGACGACGGCGCCCGCTACAAAGCTGGTCGTTCGGCAATCTACGAATGCCTTTACCGGTGGCCTTGCGATCGAGAATGTCGGAGGAGTGCGGGGGTTGTACGTATGGGTAGACGGAAGCAATAACGGGAGAATCGATTCCGGCTCCGGTGGAAATGCTCCACTGATCCTTAATTCAGGCGGCGGGAATGTGGGTATTGATGCATCGGCTCCGACACAAAAATTGGACGTCAACGGGACCGCAAAGGCAACGCAGATCAATTCGGGGAATTATTGTGATATAAATGGTGCAAACTGCAAAACGATAACGGCAATGGCAGGCGGAACGCCAACGATAGAATACGGTCCATGCTATGTATATCCGCAATCATACGTAAACTATTATAAGGTATGTGAATGGCGCGTATGTGTTGGCGGAACATGTTCGGCATGGAAAACGGGAAACGACAGGATATCAACGCCAAATTGGTAATCAATGGGGCGCGTCAAAACCGTGCATAAGTTCAGATACATATGAGACTTTTCGGCAATCCGAAAAGTCATGCAACAATACAATAAAACCAAGGGAATTAGGGGTATTGTATCCACATATAATGAGGCGTTACGCTATCGGGATATGATCACCCAACAGGCACAGGAGCGTATGCGCATTCTGGCATTTTGGAAGAAGCATGGGGATGTGGCAACACGGGAAGCCTTCAAGGCTTCCCGTGCCACGCTCTTCCGCTGGCAAAAGGATCTCAAAGAAGGAGGCGGAAAGCTTGAGGCTCTGAATCCAAAAAGCACAGCCCCGATCAGCCGGCGCGAACGCGTCATCCCCGATGCGGTGAAAAACCTCATCATCAAGGAGCGTGCTTTCGAGAAGATCGGCAAAGACAAGATAGCCGTCCTCCTGAAAGAGGACGGCATTGCCGACCATTCCCCATCCACGGTCGGCAGAATGCTTACCGACCTCAAGAAGCAAGGCAAGCTCCCTAATGCGGTCAGGTATGTTCTCAATGGCAAAACAGGCCGCCTCATGGAGCGAAAACCCCGCAAAACAGTGCAGAAACTGCGCAGCAAGGGGCATGCTGGGCAGCTGGCGAAAGCGGACACCGTCGTCCGATTCACCAACGGCATCAAGCGATATATCCTGACCGGCATCGACTGCGAAAGCGAGTTCGCTTTCGCCTATGCGTACGCCTCGCATTCCTCGAAAACTGCCGCCGATTTCATGGCAACATTCAAAGATGTTGCCCCCATTTCTTTGACCCATGTGCAGACCGACAACGGGAGCGAGTTTGCGGACCACTTCCATGCGTTCCTGGACAAGGAGGGCATCATCCATTTCCATGCCTATCCCCGCACCCCAAAGATGCAGAGCGAAATCGAGCGGTTCAACCGCACGCTCTCCGAGGCCTTCATCATGCCCAACCGATATCTTCTCGCTTACGATATCGAGGAGTTCAACCAAAGGCTCATGCGGTGGCTTCTCTGGTACAATACCAGGCGTCCACACTGGTCTATTGGCCTTATTCCGCCGATGCGATATATTTGTAACAAATTAACTCCCGAGGAGTCTCATATGTGCTGGACCAGTACAACCGCATGCAATTTGCATGTGGTTTTGGTATACTAAAGGGAAAGATATGCGCCTTGTTATTCCGAGTGGGGCAGTACTCTGCGGAGCCGAGGAATCTGTAGTATGTATGCAGATCCCTCGACTTCGTTCCGCGGAGTTTACCCTGAGCTTGTCGAACGGGCTCGGGATGACAATACTATGTATTGCGCAATACAGAAACCATGAAAATACACGACATTGCAGTAATCATCATTCAGGATTCCCGTGGGCAGGATACGCTCGAAGCTACCTTGTCTTGGGATAATAACGGGCAAACAGTATCCGCAAAGGCAAGCGCGCCGAGCGGAAAAAGCACTGGCGTGCACGAGGCATTCGTGTTGGAACCGGCGAAGGCGCAGGTAATACTTGAATCCATAAAGGCGGATATATTGGCAAAGGACTTCGCGAGCCAAAAGGAGTTTGACGAATTTCTGATTGCCCTCGACGGAACGGAAAACAAGGAACGGCTTGGAGGTAATTTGATTCTTACATTGTCGCTTGCATTCGCGCGGCTCAAAGCGCAAGAAGAGGGCAAGGAATTGTTCCGTTACATTCGCGACATCAGCGGACTCGAGATCGTGGGAAGCCGCATGGTAAAGTACCCGATCTTTAATGTCATCAATGGCGGCGCGCATGCGAACAACAAGCTCGACTTTCAGGAGTTTCAAGTTATACCGATGGTGGATAGCTTCGAAGAAGCATATCGCATAGGAAAGGAATATTACGGAAAGCTGGGCGAAGCCATTCGCCAAAAGTTCGGAGCGGAAAATGTAACGCTGGGCGACGAAGCGGGTTACTCCGCACCGTTTGAAAGCAACGAAGAAGCGGTGGCGCTCATGAAATCGGTCATTGCGGCAAATAATTATCCGTTGCGCATCGGCATGGATGTTGCGGCGACTTCGTTCTTTACCGACGGGGGGTATATGGTGGATGGCCGCCGGCTTTCCGCGCAGGAATTGTTGGGCATTTATTACGACCTCATTTTTCGCTACGATATTCTTTCGTTCGAAGATCCGTTCGAGCAGGAAGCGTTTGGTGATTTCAAAATGTTGTATATGCGTTTGAACCAAGGAGGCCTCGATGCGTTGATCATTACAGACGATTTGACGACCACGAACCCGAAGCGGTTCGAAAAGGCCATAGCCGAGCAGGTGGGAAACGCCATTTTGGTAAAGCTGAACCAAATAGGCTCATTAACGGAAACATTGCGCGTAGTGCGCATGGCATATAGCAACAATTGGAAGGTTGTCGTGTCGCATCGCAGCGGCGAGACCATGGACGATTTTATTGCTGATCTTGCCGTCGCCGTTGGCGCATGGGGGTTGAAATCGGGCGCACCCGGCAAGCCGGAACGCACGGTAAAATACGACCGCGTGGTCGCCGTGGAAGCGCTGATCAAGCAAGGAAAATAACACATAAAAACACCCGCCATTGGCGGGTGTTTTTATGTGTTATTTCCTTAATCTGTATTGTCATTCCCAACCCTCTTTTCGCACCTCGCATCTCTTATCTCTTACCTCCACCCTCCATCCCCGCATTGTCATTCCGAACGCGGGTCCCGTATCAAGTACGGGATAAACTCCGGCGGGAATCCAGAGTCTAAATGCCCTTGCGTCACTACTGCAGAAAACTCTGGATCCCGGATCAAGTCCGGGATGACACCCTCTCCCGCATTGCTTGCCCGCGTGGTTTAGTCAATCATTAGATCCACTAAACTTTGCGCGGTCATTTCTTCTGGTCTCGGGATGTGCATCAATTCAAGAATGGTCGGCGCAATGTCGGCGAGTACGCCGATAGAGGCTTGTTCCGCCGAGTGGACTTCCGCATCGCTGCGCAGGCGCTTGTATTCGTTTGCCACAAGATAAATAGGTACGGGACTGGCATCATGCTTCGTCTCCGCCTTTCCGGTTAACGGATCGGCAAGGCGTTCGGCATTGCCATGGTCCGATGTGACGACCATAATAGAGTCGGTTGCAAGCGTCGCGTCGACCACTTTTTTAATGGATGTGTCGATGATTTTGACGGCTTGCTCGGTTGCCTGCATATTGCCGGTATGCGCGACGATGTCCGCGTTTGCGTAATTGACCAAAATAAAGTCGTACGCGCGCTCCTCTATGGCTTCCACGAGGCGCGTAGTGATTTCTTCTGCGCGCATTTCCGGGCGCTCGGCATGGCTGAACTCCTTTCGCGATGGGATGAGTACGCGATATTCTCCGTCGAAAGGCTTTTCGCGCAGGCCGTTGAAGAAATAGGTAATATGTGCATATTTTTCCGTTTCCGCAATGCGCCACTGTGTTCTATTATGATCGGCAAGTACTTTGCCAAGTGGATTGCCAAGCGGGTCGGGCGGGAAAAATGCGGGAATCCCGAACGATCGATCGTATTCGATGAACGAACAGAAATGCACATTGGAAAGCGGTGCGGTAGGAAACTCGGCGAATGTGGGGTCGGTGAATGCTTTGACCAGCTGTTTCATGCGATCTTCGCGGAAATTGAAAAAGATGACCACATCGTCGTTTTTGATCGGTCGGGCGGTTTGACCGACAAGGGTGGGCTCTATGTATTCATCATTCAGGTCTTTGGCGTAGAACTGTTCTATGTGCTGCTTGAGATCGGTAACTACCGCGCCTGAGCCGGTCATGACGGCATAGGTGGGTTGAATGCGGTCCCAATGCTTGTCGCGATCCATGCCGTAATAACGCCCGCCGATGCTCGCGAGCTGTTCGGGGTGGGGGAGTTTGGCGATAAGTTTCATTGCCGAATGCGGGTCGCTGTCCCGGCCATCGGTAATCAAGTGCAAGTTGACCCGATCCGCGGGAAAGTGTATTTGATCGGCATATTGCAAAAGGGCCTCAAGATGCTCAAAAGAAGCATGCACATTTGCTTCGCCCAAAAGCCCGACGATGTTTACCGACGAATTGTTCGCGGTCGCGTGCTTGAACGCATCCTGCAATGCCGGATTGTCAAAAAATGTTTTGTTGCGAATACTGAGCGTGATCTTTGGATAGTTTTGGTACACGACCCGGCCGACGCCCATGTTCATGTGGCCCACTTCGCTATTGCCTTCTTCGCCCCACGGAAGTCCGACGGAAATGCCCGAAGCCTGCAAGGTGCCGCTGGGGAAATTGTGTTTCAAAAAATCGATCGTTTGCGGATTGACGGTGTGGATAGGATTGGAAAAATCGGGTCGCCCGACGCCCCATCCGTCGATAACAACAAGAATGACGGTTCTGCGTGTTTGCATATAGAGTATTGTACTGCAAATAGCCCGTAGCCGACAAATAATAAAGTAGGGCGTCATTCCGAACGCGGGTCCCGTATCAAGTACGGGATAAACTCCGGCGGGAATCCAGAGTCTAAATGCCCTTGCGTCACTACTGCAGAAAACACTGGATCCCGTGTCGTGGCACGGGATGACACCCTCCCCGCATTGCTTGCCCCGTGGCCCGCCCATGGCGGACTTTACGGGGTCATTCCGAATTTATTTCGGAATCTCGTTTTCTTCGCGCGAGATCCTGAAACGAGTTCAGGATGACAATGCAACCGTTTTTATTTCACACAAAATTTGCTATGATACCAACATACAAGCAACAGAGATTATCTTATGGCCAATGCACCGTTGAAAAAAGTGAAGATGATGGACATCGTGCGGAAAAAATCCGTACAGGATGATATAAATCCGCTACTCGGAAAGGGTCAGCGGGAACAATTTGCCAATGAACGAAAAAGGGAATCGTTGCACATGGAAGTGCAAAAGGAAGCCGTTGGCAGAAACGGCAGCGCAAATGAAGGGCGCACGGTGACGGAAACAGTGATCGATGAAAAAAGTGAAGTGCAAAATATTTCCGAGCATCCTGCTCCGCGCATTATAAACGCGCATAGTGGAGAAGATAGGCACGAGAGCATGGCGCCGAGCATGTCTTCGCTGGATATGGATCATCCGATAGCCTATATCCCCAAAGAAAAGACATCACGGGAAGAAAAAAGGGTGCTGGAGCGCATAGAACGCCGAGAGCGTTCGGGTGGAAAAAAGCACAAGCGGGTCAAATGGGGGGGCATTGTCGCGTGGACCGGTGTATGCGTGGCGCTTGGCATGGCGGCATATGTTGTTGCGGCCGTATTGCCGCGCGCGGAAATAACATTGGTGTCCAAAAAGGCGAACTGGGAATACGCAAATACGATCAGTGCCGGTACGAACATAGCGGAAGTGGATCCGGCCGGGCGAAGGATCCCGGTAGCGGTATTTTTGGAAAAAAAGACAAATGTATTTCAATTTCCGGCAACGGGAGCGGCAAAGAGCATAGAACGAAAGGCAATCGGAAGAGTTACTATATATAACGAGTTTAGCGAGAGTTCCCAGCCGTTGGTTGCGGGAACGCGCTTGGAAACACCCGATGGGAAGATATTTCGGCTGAATGCCCGCGTGGTTATTCCGGGGGCGGCAAAGGCAGGCGGCGAGTTGGTTGCGGCAAGTATTGAAGCAGATGTAACGGCAGACAAGGCAGGGGAAGCATATAATGTGGGCTCAATAAGCAAGTTTACGATCCCCGGGTTCGTGGGAACGCCAAAGTTTGAAGGATTTTATGCGAGCTCGAAAGACCCGATGACGGGAGGGTTTATCGGCGAAAGCAAATACCCGACCGCGGATGATATCCGAATGGCAAAAGAAAGCGCCGAACAGCAAATGAAGGATATTATAGAGGCGTTTCTTGCCACGCAGGTAGTCCCCGAGGGATTCAGGGTCATGGAGAGCAGTAGAAAGTTTACCGTCGTCAGAACGGTGGTAAATGAAGGCGTGGACGATCGCGGCAATTTCTCGGTATATATAGAAGCCGAAGGGGGAGTAGACGCGCTCAAAGAAGCGCAGGTACTTGAACTGATGACGGAACTTGCCCGGCAGGCGAAAGGCGATAATGCATTGCACATTAAAAGCCACACGATTTCCTATGGCACTATGGCTGTAGATGCAAAAACGGGTTCAATAACGCTCCCGGTTGATTTCAAGGGGGTGTTTTGGAAGCCGATCGATCTTGATGATTTCAAATCGAAGGTTATGGGAAAGACACAAGACGAGCTAAAGGCGATCATATTTAGCTCGGATGGCTTGGATAAGGCGGATGTTTCACTGTGGCCATTCTGGGTCCGCACCGTGCCAAACGATGTTGAGCGGGTAAAAGTGGAATTGCAGTAAAAAAACAAGGCCAGAAGCCTTGTTTTTTTCAAAAAACAGTGTACTATAATAAACATACCGTAAGTATTGCTGCGCACGAAGTGAACAAGTCATGAGAAACACCGTAAAAGCGGTGATTTACACTTGACTGTTCACTTGTTTTAGTCTAATATCTACATTTACATGAGACCCAGGAGGCAACCGAGACAACCAAAAGATCAAGGTAAGACGATCGTGCGAGGCATTGTTGTTGAATCATTGCCGGCCACGACCTTCCGGGTGCGACTGGAAAAAGGCGAAGAGATACTTGCGTATCTCTCCGGCAAGATGCGGATACACTACATCAAGATACTGCCCGGCGACACGGTGACGCTCGAATTGAGCGAAGACGGAGCGCGGGGGAGGATCACGAGGAGAATGTAAAATAAACTATTAACCATTGACCAATAACTAATGACGGAAGACGGGCTAAGGAGAGGATTCTCCGCATCCCGTTAAAAGTTAAAAGTTAAAAGTTCTAAGTCATTTATTATGAAGGTTCGAGCTTCAGTCAAAAAAATTTGTAAGGATTGTAAATCCGTGCGCCGACAGGGTCGCGTATTTATCATCTGCAAGAAAAACCCTAAGCATAAACAGCGCCAAGGGTAATAATCATTCACTACCATGCGATTAGTCGGTGTAAACATTCCAGACAATAAGAGAGTCGAGTATGCGTTGACATACATTCACGGCATCGGAAAAACCACTTCGGATGCTATTTTGGCTGCTACCAAGATCCCTGCCGATAAGATGGCAAAGGACCTCACGCAGGAGGAAATGAAAAAGATCCAGGAATATGTGGAAAAGAACTGCAAGGTCGAAGGCGAATTGAGACAGGTGATCAAAACGAACATCGCCCGCTTGAAGGATATCAATTGTTACCGGGGCACCCGGCACATAAAGAAGCTCCCGACCCGCGGACAGCGAACGAAAACCAACTCGCGAACCGTACGAGGAAATGTACGCAAGACCGCTGCAAGCGGAAAGCGCAAGTCCTCACTCAAATAACAAATAACTGATAACTAATAACAAATAACATGGGGTTAATGGCCTGCAATGAAGCAAGTAAGCATTTGTCATAGGTCATAGGTTATAAGTTATAAGTCAATACTATGGGTAAGAAAAAAGTCATAAAACAAACTGAAGCGCAGGTGCTGAAAGAAAGCGACACCCTTGAAAAGACCATGACCAAGGTCTCGGGGAAGGGGGGAGGATCACGCAAAATCGAGCAGGGAAAGGTGTTCATCAACGCTACCTATAACAACACGCTGATAACCGTCACCAATAAGGGCGGCGATGTTATCGCATGGGTATCCGCAGGAAGCCTTGGTTTTGCCGGTCCGAAAAAGGCGACCCCGTTTGCCGCTTCAAAAGCGGTTGCGGCATTGGTCGAGAAATTGCGGAAGGTTGGTTTGAACGAGATCGAAGTAGTGGTAAAGGGCGTAGGCTCGGGCCGTGATTCGGCAATTCGTTCATTCGCAAACCAGGGGTTCAATATCGTTTCGGTAAAGGATGTAACTCCTATCCCGCACAACGGTCCTCGGGCAAAGAAACCACGGAGAATTTAAAAAAACTATTAACCAATAACTATTGACTGATGACAGAAGGCGGATCGGAGGAGGTATCTCTAAAGAATTTCGTTATAAGTTATGAGTTATAAGTTCTGAGTCATTTATATGATGGGTCCAAAAGAAAAAAAAGAACGGGCACTCGGTGTGCACCTCTTCCTCAAGGCAGAGCGATGCAGTTCCGGGAAGTGCGCATTGATCCGACGACCGTATCGTCCGGGTGTGCACGGGAAATCCCGACGCAAACAGCTGTCTGAATACGGGTTGCAGCTCGCAGAAAAACAGAAGATCATGTTCAGCTACGGCCTAAGGGAAAAGGCGATGGAAAGGATATTTACCGAAGCGTTGCATAAAAAGGAGGCCATTACGACAACGATCGTAAACCTGCTTGAACGACGACTCGATAACGCGGTATTCCGCATGGGTCTTGCCCCGTCGCGCATCACGGCAAAGCAGTACATCAGCCACGGCCACATATTGGTCAACGGACGCAGGGTAACCATTTCGTCCTTTAAGGTACGCGTTGGCGACATACTGGCGGTCCGCGAGAAATCAAAAACCTCCCCGTTGTTCAAAGACTTGGCGGAGAATCTGAAGAAATACGAAACACCGACATGGCTGCAGCTCGACAGGGAAAAGCTCGAAGGAAAGGTAAAATCTCTCCCGTTCGATGTCGAGATCCCATTCGATATTAACTTGGTCGTTGACTTCTACTCAAAATAATCTAACTTCTTCTTTTTATGGAATACGCACGATTAAGCGAGTCAGTAAAAATCAATACGATATCGGAGACCGATAAGGTGGGAGTTTTTGAGATCGAAGGTCTGTACGCGGGCTACGGCCTGACGGTAGGAAACTCATTGCGCCGCGCGTTGCTGTCATCGCTTCCGGGTGCATGTGTAACACAGATCAAGATCAAAAATGTAAAGCATGAGTTCACGACGATCGATGGTATTATGGAAGATGTCGTAGAGCTCGCGCTCAACATGAAAAAGATCCGCTTCGCGTTCCACGCGGATGAGCCGCAGGTCCTGACACTCGATGTAAAAGGCGAGAAGGAAGTGACCGCAGGAGACATCAAGGCGAATGCGCAGGTAGAGGTTGTAAATCCGGAAGCGCACATTGCGACCATTACGGACAAAAAGACCGAGCTTTCAATGGAAATAACCGTTGAAAAGGGATTGGGCTATGTACCGGTCGAAGCACGCAAGATAGAGAAGCTTCCGGTTGGCGTAATAGCCATTGATGCGATATTTACCCCGGTAACGAATGTAAACTTCGTCATCGAGAACATGCGCATCGGCGAGCGGACCGACTTTAACCGCATCAAGCTTACGGTAGAAACCGACGGAAGCATTAAGCCTTCCATGGCGGTGCACAAGGCGGCGAATATCCTTAAGGATCACTTTGCCAAAGCGGCAGAGATTGGAGCGAGCATAGCAGGAAAGGACGAAGAATCTTCCGAAGAAGAAGCACCGGAACCGAAAAAGAAAGCAAAGAAAGAACCAAAAGCATGAAACATCTCAGCAAAGGAAGAAAATTTCATAGGAAGACCGGCCAGCGCACGGCGCTCATGAAGACCTTGGCGAACAACCTGATCTTGGAGGAGCGCATCACGACTACCGAGGCAAAAGCAAAAGAGCTGAAGCCGGAAGTGGAAAAAATGGTAACCCTCGCAAAGAACCAGGATACGGCAAGCTTGCGCTTGCTCATCGCTCGGCTCCCGAAGAAGGCGGCGGAAAAGATATTTTACGAGGTCGCTCCGAAATATAAGGCGCGCCACGGCGGATATCTTCGCGTTGTAAAGTCGGCCGAAGCGCGCATGCGCGACGGATCGGCGATGGCAACCATCGAATTCGTTTCTTGACCCCTTTCTGTCATTCCGGCGCAGGCCGGAATCCAGTGCATTCTGGGTTGACGAACAATGTCACGCATTGTTATTCCCAACGCGGGTCCCGTATCAAGTACGGGATAAACTCCGGCGGGAATCCAGCATATTGACGAAAAGAGATAAAATACGATATATTAAACAAACAAGTCGACTAACAAATTGTTAGATTTAAGAGGTAAGATTTAAGATTTAGGAATGATGTGAATTGAGGCAAATATCCTCAATGCATATGTTCTTAAATCATAAATCTTAAATCCTACATCAATTAAAAAATTATGGCAGAAAAATTTGAACGAACAAAGCCGCATGTCAATATCGGCACCATCGGTCACGTTGACCATGGCAAGACCACATTGACTGCAGCCATCACCAACGCCTTGTTTCTTAAAGGGTTGACGAAAAAGAAGGAGAATGTCGATCAGATCGACAACGCTCCGGAAGAAAAAGCTCGTGGTATCACGATCGCTTTGCACCACTCCGAATACGAGTCCGAGAAGCGCCACTATGCGCACATCGATGCTCCGGGACACGCAGACTACATCAAGAACATGATCACCGGTGCCGCCCAGATGGACGGTGCGATCCTCGTAGTTTCCGCGACCGACGGCCCGATGCCGCAGACCCGCGAGCACATTTTGTTGGCTCGTCAGGTTGGCGTTCCGTCTATTGTAGTATTCTTGAACAAGTGCGACATGGTTGACGATATCGAATTGATCGACCTCGTCGAAGCTGAAGTTCGCGAGTTGTTGAAGAAGTATGGCTTCCCTGGCGATGAAACCCCGATCATTCGTGGTTCCGCATTGAAGGCAGTTGAGGCGACCAATGTCGATGACGAAGCATTGAAGCCGATTCTTGAATTGGTAAAGGCATGTGATGATTACATCCCGCAGCCGGTTCGTGATACCGATAAGCCGTTCCTTATGCCGGTAGAAGACATTTTCTCGATCGAAGGTCGCGGAACTGTGGTAACCGGACGTATCGAGCGCGGTACGCTTAAGGTGAACGACGAAATAGAAATCATCGGCATCCGACCGACTGCAAAGTCAGTCGTTACCGGTATTGAAATGTTCAACAAATTGCTCGATTCCGGCATGGCAGGAGATAATGTTGGTTTGCTCTTGCGCGGTTTGAAGAAGGAAGATGTGGAACGAGGACAGGTTCTGGCAAAGCCGGGATCGCTCACCCCGCACACCGAGTTCGAAGCCGAAGTGCTTATCTTGAGCAAAGAAGAAGGAGGACGACACACGCCGTTCTTCAAGGGCTATAAGCCGCAGTTCTACATCCGCACCACTGATGTGACCGGAGAAGTAGAGCTCCCGGCCGGAATGGAAATGGTTATGCCGGGCGACACTGTCACCTTTGGCGTAAAGCTTATCGCTCCGGTAGCTTTGGAAGAAAAACAGCGTTTTGCTATCCGCGAGGGTGGACGAACTGTAGGCGCAGGTGTTGTAACAAAGATAATAAAGTAAGCGTAACTGTGTCATCCTGAGCGACTCCGCCTGCCTCAAGCGGGCGGAGGAGTCGAAGGATCTGCAGTTAAACTTGTATAAACAAAGCGATTATTCATATAAAGCATTTTGACAATGGCCAAGAAAGAAGAAGCACAATCCAAATTGAGACTACGCGTACGATCGTACGACCATAAGCTGATCGATAACTCGATCAAGCAAATTGTTGATACGGCCGTTCGAAACGGAGCGGAAATAGTAGGTCCGATTCCGTTGCCGACCGAACACAAAAAGTATACGGTCAACCGCTCCACATTCGTCCACAAGACCGCGCGTGAGCAATTCGAGTTGCGTGTACACAACCGGATCATCGACATCGTCAATCCGAGTCAAAAGATCATCGAGTCGTTGAGCACGCTCAACCTGCCTTCCGGGGTGGATATCGAGATCAAAATGAAGTAAATGGAATGATAATCGCTCAAAAACACCCGCCCAAGGCGGGTGTTTTTGTTTGCGCTTCTCTTTGCCATTCTACCCCCTCTGTCATTCCCGTGAAAACGGGAATCCAGTATTTTGTTTTGGCATTCTTGCGCCTGCCTGCCGGTAGACAAGAAAGCAGGATTCTATAGTTGTCCGCGTTGTCATTCCGAGTGGAGCGGTACTCCGCGGAGTCGAGGAATCTGTTTTCTGTCTGCGGGCTTCAGATCCCTCCGCTGCTCCGCCGGCCCTGCCTGCCTGCCGGCAGGCAGGTGGCGGAGCAGGTCGGGATGACAACCTGCCCGCATTGTCCTCCCCGCGCCTTTTGTCATACCGGCGGAAGCCGGTATCCAGAGTCTGAACATCCAAGCAGTGCATAAAAACCTGGACCCCGGCCGGAGTTTTACCCTGAGCCTGTCGAACGGGCCGGGGTGACACCCCCTCTCATCTCCCACCTCTAACCTCATACCCCCCCTATTTCCCCCCATGCGCTTGACATATCTATAAAAATATGCTTATATAACAAAAGCAATCAGATTGGGGGGCAGTTTGTCCCCACGCAGATTTTAAAATTTTTTGGAGGCTAAGACCATGAAGAAGGTCGCTATGTGGATGTTGTTGGCAGTCCTGTTCGCCGCCGCCAATGTTGGCGCGGCAGACAGAGTGGAGGTGTTTAATGGTTCGTTGCGCGTAGCGCAACCTGCCGAGCAGTGGCAGCAAACTGATGTCGTCGTAACGCCGGAGGCGCAGAAGTACCCGGCGCAGTGGAAGCAGGCATTCAAGAATCCCGGCACCATAGTGCCGGTAAAGACAAGCGTTACGCCCGGCGCCATGATCGACATGGTGCACCAGCAAAAGGACGCGGTCCTTGAGCTTGGTGTCGTACTGACGGGGGGACAATGTCATAGACATTGTCCCCAGAAAAGGAAAGGTTATAAGCTCGGAACTGACCTATAACCCGTATATTTTCTTCTGGGCCGCGGCGATGCTCTTGATGGCATTGTCGAATTGGTTGAGGTCGCGTGGAAGATGTAAAAGCGCCGCCTGCGCCTTCGCCACCGCCTTCGTCACCGTTGTTGGCGCCGCCACCTGCCTCTCCTTTGGCCTCTCCTTCGCCGCCGCCATCGCCTGCGCCTTCGCCGCCTTTGTCGCCGCCGAGAGCTCAAAGATGTATCGACCGGGAGTAGCCATATTTTACACGGCTATGGTCGTTTCGATCATCGCGTTTTACGCGTAAGAGCGAACCGCCAAGGAGGCACCTACCCGCAGCACACGCTGTGGGTTTTTTTACGCCTCCCTTTGGCATTCCGAGCCCATTCGACTTCGCTCAGGGTAAACTGTAGCCGAGGAACCTGCAGTGTTTTTACTACAGATCCCTCGATTTCATTTCGCTTCGCTGCATTGCACTCGGGATGACATTCCTTCCGCATTGTCATTCCGGCCTAAGCCTGTCCGCCAACTGGAGGAAGCCGGAATCCAGTATTCTTCATTAGAAATTAAAAATTAGTAATTAGAAATTTCCCCCCCCTACCTCTCACCTCCAACCTCCAACCTCATACCTCATACCCTATACCCTATACTCTATACTCTATACCCTATATTTTATACCCCCACACCCCGTGGTTTGTAAAAAAGGAACGACTGTGCTATAGTATATGCAATATGCGAGAAATTTCCGCTGGTATCATAGCATACCGAAAAACTGCGGAGGGCCCTCGTTTTCTAATTTTATATCACGGACACAACTATTGGAATTTCCCGAAAGGGAAAATTGAAAGCGAAGAAAAGAGTTTCCAAACAGCGGTTCGCGAAGTAAGGGAAGAGACGGGCCTTACGCGAAATGACCTCCGGTTCGACGAAAGTTTCAAGACATCGGAGAATTTCACATTTTGGAGGAACAAAGAAAAGATCTATAAAACGATCGTTTTTTATCTTGCCGAAACGACGCAGCAGCGCATTAAATTACCCGAACAGACCGATGCGGAGGGTGAAAAGCACGAGGGCTACGGCTGGTTCACCTACAAGGAAGCGCTAAAGGTATTGGTCAAGGAAGATAGTCAGGGAGTGCTTAAGCAGGCGCATAATTTTCTCAGGAATCTGGATGTGCGAAAGCAAAAGATAGTGCGGAGGCCGCAGAGAAGGCAAGAAGCGGGGCCTGTAGCCCCGCAGGGGAGTCAAGTGCGTTCCGGTGTGCAACCGCCATCGCGAAGCGCTATGCCACGCCAGAGGCGGTTCTATGGCCGTCCTCAGCAACGCCCCGCACAACCCGGGCAGGAAAAGCGTCCGCCGTTCGATCGGGGAAGGCCGCAAGGAAATCGTCCGGCACCGCAACGCCCCGGAAACTGACGCGCCCGTCTTTTTGTCATTTTTTGTATTGTCATTTCGGCATTGATTCGGAATCCAGAGGCTTGCCTTTCCCGTATTGTCATACCGGCCCATTCGTCCGCCGGCCCTGCCTGCCGGCAGGCAGGTGGCGGATCAGGGTAAACTGTAGTCGAGGAATCTGTAGTGTTTTTACTACAGATCCCTCGATTTCATTTCGCTTCGCTGCATTGCACTCGGGATGACATTCCTCCTGCATTGTCATCCCCCTCCCATCTCACGCCTCCAACCTCATACCTCTCACCTCTAACCTCCCATCTCATACCTCATACCTTATACCATATACTTTATACCCTTTCCCCCTCCCGCATTGTCTTACTCATACATAAAAACGACCCACTTGAGGGTCGTTTTTAGTTCGTATTTATTTTACCTTGCTTACGATCTGTGCAAAGGTGTTCGGCGCGGTCCTGGCAATATCCGAAAGAACCTTGCGGTCGATCTGGATGTTTGCTTTCTTTGTGCCGTCGATGAACTTGCTGTAGGTCGTTCCCAAGTTGCGGAGTGCTGCGTTTATCTGCACAACCCAAAGGGCTCGGTAATCGCGCTTCTTCTGCTTGCGCCCTTGGAAGGCGTGGCTCCATGCATGGAGCAAAGCTTCCTTGGCTGCGCGCTCCTTTGTTTTGCGTCCCCATTTGAATCCCTTCACATAGGTCAGCAGCTTTTCTCGTTTTTTGTGGGCTGAGACGCCTCGTTTTACTCGTGTCATAATAATAAGGAATAAGGAATAAGAAGTAAGGAATAAGGAAGATTTGTTTTACGGAGAATCCGTAGTCATTCCCTTATTTCCTTTTGCTTATTGCGGTATCCGTGCCTTTACATATTTTGCTTGATCAATGCCGCGGCGCCGCCGAGGATGCGCATGTTTGCTTTTCGGCGAAGCTGGGTTGAGCTCTTGCGGGAGCGGTTGTGTCCGAGGCCCATTGCCCGATGCAGGACCTTTCCGGTTGGGGTAATGCGCAAGCGCTTTGAGATGGTTTTTTTCATGGTAGTGATTATTTCTTGGTTATTTGGGTCAAGAGCCCTCTGCCGCCGAACTTAGGCTCGACGATGGTCTTGTATTCAAAAGGGATCATGCCAAGGAACTCGCGCAATCGTTGCTGCGCCCATTCCCTGTTGTATTTCTCCCGCCCTTTGAGGACGAGCATGATTTCCACTTTGTGTCCGTCGGCTACGAATTTGTCGATCTGTTTGATCTTGATCTCCATATCGTTTTTCGCCGCGCGGGCGCCAAACCTGACTTGTTTCAGATCGCTCGTCTTTTGCAGAGCGCGCTGTTTCTTCATCTCCTTTTCCCGCTGGTACCGAAACTTATCGTAATCGATGATCTTTCCGACGGGTGGTTTCGCATTCGGGGCGATCTCGATCAGATCGAGTTCGCGCTCGCCTGCGATGCGCAACGCTTCGGAAAGGGAGAATATACCGAGGAATTCTCCTTGTTCGTCAACGACGCGCAATTCAGGGGATTTAATTTGATGGTTAAGACGAAGTGGTTGTTCCAAATCAGTTTTTGGTTAGCGTGTGAATGTGGTTGTGGAGATGAGGAGAATTGAACTCCCGTCCAAAAGAGGTATTGAAAAACATCTACAGACATAGTCGGGTTGGTGTAAAACACAGGCAGAAAATCCGACGAATCACCCGTGAGTTTGCCGATTTGGTTCTCGTTCAGAAGCCTACGGCACGGATTCTGAACCAGCTTGAGGGTTTATGCCGCGTTCACCGTACAAGCTTCAGGTGAGGCGACACCGCATTACGCGAAAGCGAATGCAGGGACTGCTGTTTTGTTGGCAGTTCTTGTTTTTTGCCATGTTGCGGGATAGCGCCCGGTCTGCAGTTTATCAATGAACTTCTGATGTCTAAGCCTGCCATCCCCATAATTACAAAATTGGTCAGGATTGTCATTCCGAGCTTGCCGAGGAATCTGATTTTTTTAATACAGATCCTTCGACAGGCTCAGGATGACAATGAGTGTCGCATTTTGTAGTAGTTTAGAAGACATCCTTGCGGATCTGCTTCCAATCCTCACGTTTTTTAATGGCTTCGCGCTTGTCGTGTTCCTTGCGGCTCTTTGCGAGACCGATAAGAACCTTAATTCGCTGATGCTTAGTATATACTTTAAGAGGCACTAATGTCAACCCTTTTTCTTCTATTTTCCCTGTTAAATACTTGATTTCCTTGGCTGTCAAAAGGAGCCGGCGGGTGCGCGTGGGGTCGTAATCCTTGGGGGCATTTTTGGGCTGATAGGGTGGTACATCGGCATTAAAGAGCAGCGGAATGCCGTTGCGGAGCAGGACATAGGTGCTCGAAAGGTTCATTCTGCCATGTTTGATGGCCTGCACCTCCGTTCCAAGCAATTCCAAGCCCGCCTCGTAGGTTTCGAGGATCTCGTAATCAAAATGTGCTCTTTTATTTGAAATGGCCTCCATATATGGGTAAGTATAGGAATAAAGAGGAGTTTTGTCATTACTCAACCCAACTCCTGTCATCCCGGACTTGCCTTGCACTGATCTGTCGGCCCTGCCTGCCGGCAGGCAGGTGACGAATCAGGATAACGCCTTTTTAATATCGGCATTTTTATTGCATTGTCATTCCGGACTTGATCCGGAATCCAGAGCCTAAAGGCATAATAGTCATTACTGCAGAAAACTCTGGATTCCGTGTCGTGGCACGGGATGGCACTCTTTTCCCTCGCATTGTCATTCCCTCGGGTGAGGGCCTGTCCTCGACTCGATCGGGGACGGGAATCAATTTACCCGTGAACTGTTGACTGTGAACATACGCAAGGGTCTTTAATTCATGCTCTATTTGCGCTACACTACCAACAAATGCTACGCAAAGAAGTAGAACAATATCTGCAGAAAGCGGTTCCAGGTGCAGATAATATAGAACTAACTATCCCCGAACACGAACAATTCGGTCATTTTTCGACCAATGTTGCATTGCGGCTGGCGAAAATACGCGGCAAGAGCCCAATGGAAGTGGCAGATGAAATAGTAGGAGGACTGCAAACTGCAGCACCAAAAGGATTTTTTGCAAAGGTAGAAACGGCGAAGCCGGGATTTGTGAATATGTGGCTGACCCACGAAGCGATCCAAAAAGGTTTTGCCGAGATCGTAACGGCAAAAGAAAACTGGGGGAAACCGCCAGTCGAGGAGCAAAAGACCGTTGTGGTGGACTACTCCGCGCCGAACATCGCCAAGCCGATGGGCGTAGGGCATTTGCGCTCGACCATTATTGGGCAGACGCTCTACAATATATTCAAATTCAGCGGGTGGAACGCCATCGGCGACAACCATGTAGGGGACTGGGGAAAGCAATTCGGCGTATTGATCGCGGCATATAAGGAAGACAACAAACCCGAAGAAGTTTCGATAGACTACCTGATGAAATTGTATGTGGATTACTCGTCCCGGATGAAGGAAAATACCGAGTTGGGCGAAGTCGCAAAGCGGGAGGTGAAGAAGTTGCAGGATGGCGACGAAGAAAACACCGCCATTTGGAAAAAGTTTTATAAGGTAAGTCTTGCCGAGTTTGATCGCATGTACAAACTGTTGGATGTTTCATTTGACCATTATTTGGGTGAAAGTTTTTATAACGACCAACTTGCGGCCGTCGTAAGCGAAGCGTTGGAAAAGAAGGTCGCCGTGGAAAGCGAAGGCGCCATTGTCATTCCGATTGAAGGGTCAGAAACGCCCATGATCATCCGCAAGTCCGACGGAGCGTATTTGTATCCGACCACCGACATCGCCGCCGTTAAGCACCGTGTTAAGGATTTTAATGCCGACCTTATGTTGTATGTTGTGGGCAACGAGCAATCGTTTCACTTTAATCAACTATTTAAGGCGGTAAAGAAGCTCGGCATTATAGACGACCAACAAATGGTCCACATAAAATTCGGCATGATGCTCGGCGAAGATATGAAAAAGTTTTCGACACGCGCCGGCAAAACGGTTTCGTTGTTTGATCTGTTGCAAGAAGCGATCATTCGCGCAAAGAAGGTCGTCGATGAAAAACAGCCGGACATGTCGGAAGCGGAGCGTGTGGAAATTGCAAAGGTTGTGGGCATCGGCGCGGTCAAATATAACGATCTATCGCAGAACAGGCAGTCCGACATCGCATTCAATTGGGATCGCATGTTGAACTTCGAAGGCAACTCGGGCCCGTACCTGCAATACGCATATGCGCGCTTGAAGAGCATCTTGCGCAAAGGTGAAAATATATCGACTTGCGATGTCGATAATTTGAAGGATGAAACAGAACTGCAGGTGATATTGCGGTTGCAACAGTTCCCCGATGTCATCGAAGGTATAACCAAAAATTATTTTCCGCATCATCTTACGGATTACTTGTATGCGCTCGCAAAGGATGTAAATACGATGTATGCCACGGTGCAGGTGCTCAAGGCCGAAGACGCCGAGCGCAATGCACGGCTTGCGCTCATAGGCGCCGCAGCGCAAACCCTCAAAACAGGATTGCGCTTATTGGGCATCAAAACGGTGGAGCAGATGTAATGCAATGAATTATGGTAAAATGCCTTGCGGAAACGCGGGGCATTTTAGATCGTTATAAGAAGAAAGGTAAAATCTGATACAATACAGTAAAGGAAGCAGTCAATAGGAATGAATAAAAAAAGAGGTAATATCAACGAGCTTATCTGCTAACAAATAGGAAAACATGAATCTATAAGCATTGTCATCCCGAGCGCATCCGCCACCTGCCTGCCGGCAGGCAGGGCTGGCGGAGAAGTCGAGGGATCTGCAGCTCATAAAAACGGATTCCTCGGCTACGACAGAGTACTTCTTCACTCGGAATGACAAAAAATATCAACCATGCCCTCAAAGATAAAGACAATCGCAAAAGTTTTTATTGTAATAGCCGTTTTGGTCGGCTTTGGGTTTTTGATGAGCTATCAAAGGGAAATATCAGTATTTGCCAATAGCGATGATAACCCGATAAGCGAAGAGCGGATCAGTTTTTTATTGCTCGGGCAAACGGGCCGCGCCATAGGCTGGAGCAACGCGCCTGACCTCGCCGATAGTATGATCGTGGTGGATTACCGCCCGCAGATAGGGGTGGTTAATTTGGTGTCGCTCCCGCGCGACCTGTTTGTTACGCTCGGAAGCGAGTCGTTCAAACTGAACGAAGTCTTGCGGCGTGGGAAACTGCCCGAACTCATGGAAGTGCTGCCGCAAATGACGGGCATCAAAACCGATAAATATGTGGTGGTAAACATCGACACCTTGAAAACGGTGGTCGATGAGCTCGGCGGTATCGACCTGACCTTGCCCGAAAAAGCGGTGGATGCCGTAAGTGGGTATACGATCCCGGCCGGGGATAATCATATCAACGGTGATCAGGCTATTTGGCTGTCGAGGAACAGATATTCACCAGAGGGCGATTTCTTTCGGGAAAAGAACCAGCAGGAAATGATGCGCGCAATTTTGAAAAAGTTCAAAGGGTTGAGCGCCATGGAAAAGACGGCGTTTTTGTTCAAAATGACGCCGGAACTTGGCAAACTGGATACGAACATAGACTTCAAGGAACTGTTGCCGACCATGCGTAAATTCGGGGGAGTGCGACTCAACAATATTGTCATAGACTTTAAAACAGGCATATTGCAAAGTTCGCAGGTGCCATACGGCGCGGACATTGCCTATGTACTTCTGCCACGCCTCGGGCAGGGTAATTACGATGAAATGCGCACATATATTGAATCGAAGATAGAAAAGTAAAACCCACTCGCTCGGGTGGTTTTGTAAAAATTGACAACCCAACCATAAGCAGTATATAACATATTCAGAACTGTTTATTTTTGAATAAAGAACAAAACCACAGGAGGCAGGAAATGGATAAGAAACTGTTTATCGGGGATGCAATGGCGTTCCTTGGGTTACCCGGCGAGTTGCCGAAAGTCGAAATGGGCATGATGCCGAATCTCGCGCATGTAACATGCGCGCCGCCGGTTGGGTTGTGCGTGAAGCACACGGGCTTGCTGTTGAGGGCAATCGAGCGATTCAAGGTCGAGCTGGCGCGATCGGGAGGGGACCAAGTAGTGATCGCGTCAAAAGTGACCGATCTGGATGAAGATGACCGGATGAAGGTGGTTCTCGGATTGCAGAATATGCCGGACGATATAAATCACACTGCGCTTCGGCAGTTGCGTGCCATGGGTGTGCGCGTATTGGCACTTGCCTACGATAAGGCAAACCGGTATGGATCGGGGTGCTTGAACCTCGATGTCGGATTGACGGAAGCGGGAAGGGGGGTGTTGCGGTGTATGGCCGAGCTTGGGTTCATTCTTGATCTGTCGCATGCAGGTCATCGTATGGCGCGTGAAGCGCTTGAATGGATCGACCGGAAGAATCTGGATATGGAGGTCATGGCGTCGCATTGCGGTTGCTATGCGCTCTATCCGCATATCTTCAATCTGCCCGACGATGTATTGCATGCCATTGCGAAGCGAAGAGGCGTGGTTGGCATTGCCGGTCTCACATTCATTCTGCATCAGGAAAACAATGGCATAGGCCCATTCTTCGATCATCTCGAGCATGCCGTTGAGGTATGCGGTAAGAACAATGTCGTCATTGGTTCTGCTGCGCCATACGGCAAATACATGATGAAAGAAGAACAGACGGCGTTCGTGAAAATGAATGCGCTGCTTGACCCGCATGGCACACTGAGCACCAGAAGCCCGAGCCATGCGCTCATATCACAAGGTAATTTATACAAGTTTGCGATGCTTGGCGAGATGCCGGTCGAGGATATCTTCGGGAAGAATCTCCTTAACTTCTTCCGCCGGAGCCTTCCAGTGGATTAAGGAGGGCTTATACAAAGGGCCCGCTACGGTATGTAGCGGGCCCTTTTTTGTACCGTCATCCCGGCCCGCATGCTGTCATCCCAGCCCCCTATCTGTCATTCCTGCGGAGGCGGGAATCCAGTAGAAATTAAAAATTAGTAATTAGAAATTACCCTCCCATACCGTATACCCTATACCTTATACTTTATACCCTTCTCCCCCCCCACGCATTGTCATTCCCGCGAAGGCGGGAATCCAGTATGCCGTAGATTTCCGCCTTCGTGGGGATGACCGTGTGCATAACGACATCGTAAGTCGTTACGCATTTAATTGTTCGGCCGCTTTTTCAAATGCGGTTTGCAGAAGCGTGTTGTCTGCCTGTGAGATATGTTTCAGTACATATGTATCGGCCTTCAATTTAATAAAGGTTCCCTCGTGCGTTTCGATGGTCTTTGCAATGCCGATGCGTAAACGCCAAAAGTCTTTTGTGCCGAGTGTTTCTATGGTCGATTCTACGCCATGGTGTCCGGCCGCTCCGCTGCCGAACGAAAGTTTGTATTCGCCCACGGGAATGTCGACATCATCGTGCACTAAAAGCATGCGTTCCGGCTTAACCCCGTCCTTTTTAAGGATTTTTTTTACGGCAGGGCCGGAAACATTCATGAAAACCCCCAAGGACTCGACGGCGGGCGGGGTGGCAAGGGCCGAGTCCCGAAGAAAGCGCACGAAAAGAGCCCCTGCATTGTGGTAGGTATGCGCGTATTCGGAGCCCGGGTTGCCAAGGGCGATGATGATATCGATGGCGGAGAGTGTTGGGGATTTTTTCATGGTCTAACGGATCGGAGCGTAAGGATGTCATTCTGGACTTGATCCGGAATCTATGCTGGACAGCTTCCTGCTTTCCTGCCCACTGGCAGGCAGGCCGTAGGAATGACAAAAACTATTCAGCTCGTTATTAGTTATTAGTCATCAGTTAAAAGTTAACTTGTTTGACATTGCCTACATTTATACTAAAATGAAGTTAACAAATTAGCAAACGAGATGAAATCATTCCTGTACGCGCTTCGCGAGATCATAGAGATAGTGTTGGTTGCGGTGCTGGTCGTCTTTGGCGTCCGCAGTTTTTTGGTGCAACCGTTTTTGGTAAGCGGGGCAAGCATGGAACCCAACTTTCACGGCGGGGATTATATTTTGATCAACGAACTTTCGTACCGGTTCCGCGAGCCTGAGCGAGGGGAGGTCATCGTGTTCCGCTATCCGGGAGACGAGCGAACCTTTTTTGTTAAGCGCATCGTCGGCTTGCCGGGAGAACGCGTTGTGGTTACCGGGGGTGAATTGTATGTATATGAAAACGACGGCAGCGCAGGAACGCTGATCAACGAAGAATATCTTCCAAAAGATCTGCAGACCATGGGCGAAAAGGATATGGTATTGGGCAGCGAGGAATATTTCGTCATGGGCGATAATCGCGATGCAAGTTTTGATTCGCGGCAATGGGGTGCGCTTGAACGGTCCGAAATGATCGGATCAGTATGGGTTAGGCTATGGCCGCTCAACAAGGTCATGGCGTTCGAAAAGCCTTCGTACTAATACACGAGTAAAGAAAAACGAAAAACGAAAAAAGAAGTCGCACGGCAAGAATCTGAAGACTGTATTTCCTCATTTTTCATATTTCATTTTTCATATTTCGAATTTATGGCAGCAAAAGAAGCCGCTCCAAAAAAGAAAGTGAAGGCGAAAAAAATGGCCTATCAGTCCGTAAAGGGAATGCATGACATCCTGCCGGACGACCAACCGGTATGGGATAGGGTTCGATCGGCCGCGCGGCATGTGGGCGACTTTTATAATTTTTTACGCATCGATACTCCTATTCTTGAAAGCGCCGATCTGTTCGAGCGCGGTTTGGGAGCGGGGACGGACATCGTAGAAAAGGAAATGTTCGTCGTAAAGACCAAGGGCGACAAAATGGTCATGCGGCCCGAGTTTACGGCTGCGGTCATGCGTGCGTATTTCCAGCATGGACTGGGTCAGTACGGTCAGCCGGTAAAGCTATATTATGAAGGACCGGTGTTCCGACACGAGCAACCGCAAGCGGGCCGGTTCCGCCAGTTTTATCAAGCAGGGTTTGAAATAGTGGGCGCAGAAAGCGACCCGATCTACGACGCACAGGCGATTTTGGGCGTGTATCGGATACTCGAGGAACTGAAGATCAAAAATGTGGCCGTGCATATAAATAGCATCGGTTGCCACAAGTGCCGCACCGCATATATTAAAAAGCTCGAAGCGTATTACAAAAAGAACGCGCAAAAAACATGCAAAGATTGCAAAGTGCGCATAACGCGTAATCCGCTTCGCGTGCTTGATTGCAAAGAGGAAAAGTGCCAATTGGTAAAGGCGGATGCGCCGATCATCCTGGATTTTCTCGACACGGAGTGCAAGGCGCATTTTACGAAGGTGCTCGAATATTTGGACGAGGTAAAAATCCCATACCATATCGATTCGCATTTGGTGCGCGGACTCGATTACTATAACCGCACGGTTTTCGAACTGTTTACGGAAGGGTTCACTTATGCCATAGCCGCCGGTGGACGGTATGATTATTTGTCCGAAACGCTTAAGCTTGGAAAGTTGTCTGCGGTAGGCAGTACCATTGGCATGGATAGGGTGGTGGAGGTGCTCAAGGCAAGCGGTAAGGGAATCGCGGCAAAGGCAAGCGCAAAGGTATTTTTGGTGCACATGGGGGATGAGGCAAAAAAGCGTGGCCTGGCATTGATCGAAGAGTTCCGCAAGGCGGGCATACGCATCAATGAATCGTTCGGTAAGGATTCGCTGAAATCCCAATTGCGCGTCGCAGACAAGGACCGCGCTCATTTGGCTATGATCCTTGGTCAGCGGGAAGTGTTTGAGGGGAGTATCATCATCCGCAACATGCAAACGGGCACACAGGAAAGCGTGCCGCTGGAGCGGGCAGTGGAAGAAGTGAAGAAACGGTTAAAGTAATCGCTAATAATGCTAATATAGGGCAAATAATGCTAATGTAAATTCAAATAGAGCGATTGATTTGCATTATTCGCCTTTAATTCGCATTATTCGCGAACACTCATTATGGATTGTCTCTTCTGCCAAATAACAAATAAGCAACGCGAAGCTTATATCGTCTACGAAGATGATCATGCGGTCGGAATACTTGATCCATTCCCGCGCACCCCGGGGCACACCATGGTTATCCCCAAGGTGCATGCCGAAACCATCCTCGATTTGCCGGAAGGGGAGGTGGAACCGCTATTTATGGCGGTCAGGAAAATGACGGCCATTTTGCAGAAGGCGCTGGGTCCCAATGGCTTTACAATCGGTATCAACCATGGTAAAGTGGCTGGGCAAGCGATAGACCACCTGCATATTCATATTATGCCCCGGTGGCATAATGACGGTGGTGGATCGCTCCATAGCGTTGTCGGAAATCCTCCGAAGGAATCGCTGAAAGACATCAAGGATCGCATTATTGCCGCAGGCAATGTGAGTTCCTGAATGCCATTCCGCTTTCCTCTGTCATTCCGGCGGAGGCCGGAATCCAGTTCAATAGTATTAATTAATCCTTATTTTAAGAAGCATGGAATTAAAACGTCGAGAAGGTGAATCGGTAAGCGCGTTCCTGTACCGCTTTTCCAAAAAGATGCAGCACAGCGGTGTCTTGAAGGAAGCAAAAAAGCGACGCACCCGCCCCCGCGCCGTCAACAAGAACAAGCGAAGAGTTGCGGCGATCTACCGCGAAGAAAAGCGCACGGAGATAGAGACAGCAAAGAAGTTGGGCACATTCTAAAAAAATAGCACTTCGGTGCTATTTTTAGTGTATTTGTCATCCCGAGCTTGCCGAGGGATCTGCATCTGTCAGCTGACGGATTGATTCCACAGAGTGCCACTCCGCTCGGAATGACAAACAGCGATTTTATTGATAATATAACGGTAATAAATCTCAGGTTGTCATTCCCGTCCGCCATGGACGGAGGAATCCATTTCAAATTAAAAATTATAAATTAAAAATTATCCAAATATGATCAAAGAACAATTGACGGAAAAAATAAAGGAATCCATGAAAGCCGGAACATCCGATCGTACGAACATTTTGCGCTTGGCGATGAACGCAATCAAGAACCGTGAAGTGGAAAACCGCGGAAAGGGGATCGAAGTGGAATTGACCGACGACGATGTGATCGATGTATTGATGAAAGAGGTAAAGCGCCGCAATGAATCCGCCGATGTATACACGCAGGCAGGCAGGCAGGAACTGGCAGATGTTGAAATCGCGGAAGTGGCCATCATAAAGGAGTTTTTGCCCGAAGCGATTTCGGCGGAAGAACTCGACAAGGTAGTAACTGCGGCGATCGCAAAAACGGAGGCAAAGGAAATCAAGGACATGGGCAAAGTCATGGCCGAGATCAATCCGCAGATCAAGGGCCGCGCAGATTCAAAAACGGTCAGCGACCTAATCAAAAATAAACTGGGATTGTAATTCTGTTCCCACAAAAAAAGACCCCGATCGGGGTCTTTTTTGTGGGTCATTGATTGTGCTCCGGTCCTTGCTCCATGCGCTGCTTGCGCTCTTCTTCGGTAAGTACTACGCCTTTTTCGTCGACGGCATAGGTTTTCTCTTTCTGCGCAGCCGCTTCACGGTCCTTCATGTCCTGTTCTACCTGCTCTTCGGCCTCATGGTAGTCCTTTGCCTGTCCGGTTACTACCTTTTCCTGCATTTTTTCTGACTCCTGCTTTGCGCGCTCTTTTGAAAAGAATCCTTCAAACATAGTGGGTAAAAATGAGTAAATGTCACGACATTGACATTAGATTAGTTTTATATTATAGTATTATACAGTAAAACGGGCATAGATACAACGGCCCTTTGATAAAAGAATATCGGACAAAGGAGGACAACACATGGCTCGCTTATGTGAAGAGGATTTTTTGAAGGATTTGTTTGACCGGGGGATATTGTATCTCTCCGGAGAGATCACGGCAAAAATGGCCGAGCAATTCGGCCGAGCTGTGGTGTGGCTGAACGCTGCGAAGAAGTTCGAGGAGATCACGCTGTTCATCGACAGTGGCGGCGGTTCAAACATCGCGGCACTGCAGATATACGACATGGTCAAATACTCAAAGACTCCCATCCGGGGGGTCGTGTACCGCCGCGCCTATTCGTCGGCGGCGATCATTTTGCAGGCATGCCATGTGCGTTCGGCGTTTTCGAGCGCGGAGGTATTGTTTCACGATCTGATCGTCAATGAGGGTGTGATTTGCGTGACGGATTCGCACAGCGAAATCGATAAGAAGCTTGCGGCAGCGCGTGCGCGGCAACATGCCGCGCATCTCATCATCGCGAAGCGGTCGGGCCGGTCACTCAAGGAAGCGGCCAAGTTCTCCAAACTGGAAATGAATATGAGCGCAACCGAAGCGCTCGAACGGGGATTTCTCGATGAGATCATTGAGCATATCCCGTGATCAGTAAAAAAGGGGTTCGCCGCATGGCGACCCCCTTTTCTTTTGAACAAAATCTGCTACAGTAGGGATTATGAAACTATCCATGGGCATTGTGGGTATGCCGAATGTTGGCAAATCGACCCTCTTTAAATTATTGACCGATCTGAACATCACGATCGCAAACTATCCGTTTGCGACCATCGACCCGAATGTGGGCGTAGTGCCGGTTCCGGATGAGCGTTTGCAAAAACTTGCGACCATGTCGGGCACGAAAAGGATCATTCCTGCGGTGGTCGAATTTTACGACATTGCAGGTTTGGTAAAAGGTGCATCGGCAGGCGAAGGGCTGGGCAACCAGTTTTTGACCCACATTCGTGAAACGGATGCCATCGTAGAAGTATTGCGTTGTTTTCCGTCGGACGAGATCATCCATGTGGAGCAGGGAGTGGACCCGGTTCGCGACATGGATATCATCAATACGGAACTCGTGTTGAAAGATCTTGATACGGTAGACAAGCGCATCGGTAGGTTGGAAAGCGAAGCGCGCGCAGACAAGAACAAGGCGGCAGATGCGGAGCTTGTCAAAAAACTCCGCGTGGTATTGGACGAAGGTAAGATGGCGAACACACTTTCGGACGATATGCTCGCCGAGCCGGCGATTAAGGAAATGACCCTGCTCACGGCAAAGAAGATGATCTATTTGCTTAACGGCGCGCCGGAACATGTAAGCGATGAGCTGAAGGCGAAGATCAAAGAGGCGGGTGCCGATTATGTCATTTACGACCTGCACGACACATTGGATGTGAACGACCTAATAACGAAAGCATACGAAATACTCGGATTGATCAGCTACTTCACGACAGGGGAGGAAGAAACCCGTGCGTGGACCATTCGCAAAGGCGCAAAGGCGCCGGAAGCGGCAGGGGAGATACACAGCGATTTTGAAAAGAAGTTCATTCGCGCCGAGGTAATAGCTACGGAAAAGTTGCTTGAAGCAGGCGGATGGAAAGAGGCAAAGCAAAAAGGCTGGATCCGCACCGAAGGAAAGGAGTATGTCGTTGTCGATGGGGATGTCATGGTAATTTTGCACTCCTGAAGTAAAGCGCATACTTATTTAAAATAAGCGTCAAAGTGTCATTCCGAGCGCAGCGGTAATCCGCGTAGCCGAGGAATCTGCCTCTGATGTACGGCAGATCTCTCGATGCCACTCCGCTTCGCTGCGTTGCACTCGGGATGACATCATACAAAAATACCGCTTCAAGCGGTATTTTTCCTATGTTATACTGTATTAGGGAATATATTATAGCGAATCCGGTTGAAAAAATTAATAAGTACAGTTTATAATTCAGGCAGAAATTTCGATTAAGTATCGGAAAGAACCTTTACAAAAAGAGGTGGTTAACATGTCCCATCAGTTGATTTCAGTACCGATTATAAAGCCGGTTGATGCATTATGTAATTTGTCCTGTTCATACTGCTATGTTTCTGGACTGAGGGATTGTAATGTAAAAAATCGTATGCAGCCCGAGATATTAAAAGCTGTAATAGATTTTTTCTGCCACGATCAAGATGATGTTGAATTTATTTGGCATGGAGGAGAGCCGTTGCTTGCAGGATTATGCTTTTATCAAAAAGCGGTAGAATTGCAGTATGTATGGAGGCAGAAAGGGAAAAGAATAGAGAATTTTATCCAGACCAATGCCACACTACTTACTACGGAATGGATCAGATTATTCGCGGGAAATAACTTTCTTGTCGGAGTGAGTCTTGACGGGCCAAAGGAATTTCATGATCAAGTTCGGCGATATTCCGATAAAAAAGGATCATACGATGATGTTATGGAGGGAATCAATTTGTTGCGTAACGAAGGGATATTCAATGGGGTTATTTGTGGCATCAGCGCTATAAACCATGAATTCCCAAGAGAAATTTTTAACTTTTTTCTTGAGAAAGGCATGAAGAAGTTGAAATTTGCCAGAGTGAAAGATACTGGTGATTGTGGGGATGTGTCGTCGCTGGCAATTTCGCCTACGCAATACACGGATTTTATGATTGCCATATTTGATCTTTGGCTGGAGGCGGATGATCAGGAAGTCGAGATTCGCGATATTCAAAGCGTTGTTGATCTGATGCTTGGTGGGAATAAACGCGAATGTATTTACACGGGGCAATGTGGTCGATTTGCCACTATCTATTCAGACGGATCGATTTATGGATGTGATTCTTTTTCCAAAACAGACGCGGTATATTTTGGCAGTATACTGGACGAACCGGCTATCGTTAGATCAAATTCGAATTTGCGGATATTTCAGGAAACGATAAGGAAAAGGAGGAGCTATTGCCATAATTGTAATTGGCATTTTATATGCAAAGGAGGATGCGCAAGTGATGGGTATGAGCGGCTTGATTCTATCGAGCCATTGGATGACGCTTGTAAAAATAGAAAAAGATATTTTGAACATATTTCAACAAAAATAAGATCGTACGGTCTTATGTAATCCGAGCAAGGCATATTTGCAAAAAAGGAGGTGAAGGCTATGAAGCAAGTTGTTACTACGAAGGCGCACCCGCGGCTTATCCCGAAGGTTTTGTTGCAGGCAAAGGAAAAAGCTGTAATAAGAGCGTCGGGGAAGGGGAGTCCATGGGACAGGGGCCACTGGGCAAATAGGAAATAATGGATCTTTGCGAATAAAATCAAAAACCCTTATCG
Source organism: Candidatus Wolfebacteria bacterium RIFOXYD12_FULL_48_21 (assembly GCA_001793945.1). Classification (GTDB taxonomy): domain Bacteria; phylum Patescibacteriota; class Minisyncoccia; order UBA6257; family UBA9933; genus UBA9933. The sequence continues at coordinate 23,406 of MGIW01000003.1, read as the reverse complement.
GCTCGTGAGTCGATAAGGGTTTTTTATACTGCACTTTGCTTAATAATTTTTATTATAGTATTAAGATATCGTTTATCGATGGCGAGGTGGCTGTTGATATATGTTCGTGCCATTTGATACATGTTTGACGCTATGAATTTTCTCCACTGTAATAACGTCTTTGGTCTTGGCTTGATAGATGGGATTTTCGTGTCAAAATATTGTTTACTCAAATAGCCCTCGGGAATAAATGAGCTAACTAATAATTCTTCTAAAAATATTCTATTTGGTATACCGCCTGCTATTTTTGTAATAAGCGAGCTGTCTTTTTGCGCAAGCGTAGCGATTGTCGAGAATAGAATTTTATTTCTTCGAATTAATAAATGGAAAAATTCATGAATTAATACGCTTACAGGGAATAAATGATTAGGAGGGGTGAGATTGTGCGGAATTTCAACGACAAGAAAGGACTGTTTTGGGGTCCACGAAAACCACGCATTGATCTCGTTGTCATCGCTCGCTGGGTCAGAAATGAGATAAATAGGAATGTTGGAAATTGCGAAATGTTTTACTCCGCATAACGCGCTTGTTTCGGATAGTGCTTGCTGAAGCAAGTGCCGGTTATTTTGAAAGTAGCGTTTCCAGAGAAGTAGATGCCCGGATATTGCATTCCAGTGAGAAAAAAACTCACCCTTTAATGGGGTAATAGCTTCTTTAATTTTTTTTGCAGTATGCTTGTCGGTGGATAGTTCTATTTGTCTCCATATTGCGCGTTCATTTTTCTCGTAAAAAGATAAATCAAGAGGATTATTAGAAGGATAGGCTGCCAAAAAATTCCCATTTTTTTGAACGAAAAATAAGAAATTAGAAAAACGGGAAATGATGATTGATAGGTTCATATAAATTATAATGGCATATTGTAGGAAAACTGTAAATTTTGTTTATTTGCAAAAAACGCGGGATTCCGGATACGCCAAGGGGTGTTGCAGTATCCCAGCCCCGCCCGCTCTCTTTTTCTCATCTCGCATCTCTCGCCTCCACTCCTTCCCCCGCATTGCATGCCCCGTGGAAAGTAGCAACTTTCTCTACGGGGTCATACTATACTCCCTCTTTGTCATTCCCGTCCGCCCACTGGCGGAGGAATCCAGCATTTACGCATTGTCATACCAGCCTCTCTCTTTGTTATTCCCGTGAAAACGGGAATCCAGCACCCCCTCTTTTTCCTTACCTCTCATCTCTTACCTCCAATCTCGCACCCCCCCGCATGCCATTCCACGGATGCCGATTTTTTTGCTATACTATAGCAAATGAAAACACTGCGTGAATACATAGAAGATGCGAAACTTCGCAAGGTTGCCATCGGGCATTTCAACATTTCCGATCTCGCAGGTCTGAAAGGTATTTTTGAAGCGGCAAAGGAGCTTAACCTGCCGATAATCATCGGCCTTTCCGAAGGGGAGCGTGATTTTGTCGGCACAAAAAACGCCGCCGACATGGTCCGTAATCTCCGCGAGCAATATGGCTACCCGATATTCATAAATGCCGACCATACGCATTCGTTGGAAAAGATACAAGAAGCGGTCAATGCGGGCTTTGACGCGGTGCTGTTCGACGCGGGCAAATTGCCGTTCGAAGAAAACATCGCAAAAACAAAGGAAGTGGTCGAGTGGGTAAAGAAGACCCGCCCTGAAGTGCTGGTGGAAGCGGAGCTGGGATATTTGGGAACAAGCTCGACCATACTAAAGGAAGTGCCAGAAGGAGCGGCGATCAAACTCGAAGACCTGACCAAGCCCGAAGAAGCGAAGCGGTTCGTGCAGGAAACGGGCATAGACCTGTTGGCGCCCGCGGTCGGCAACATCCACGGCATGTTCAAAGACGCGCCAAACCCGAATCTGTTCATCGAGCGCATTGCGGAACTGCGCGTTGCGGCGGGCGTGCCGATGGTATTGCATGGCGGTTCGGGCATTCGCGACGAAGACTTTATTGCCGCGATACAAAACGGCATTGCGATCGTGCACATCAATACGGAAATACGGTTGGCATGGCGGCAGGGTATGGAGCGGGCGCTCAGCGAAAAGCCGGACGAAGTAACGCCGTACAAGCTGTTGCTTGACCCGATCGAAGCGGTAAAAAAGAAGGTTGCGGAGAGATTGAAATTATTTAACGGAATCTGATAAACAATGGAACATAACTTAGTGGTATTGGTGGATGAAGATCGGGAATTCGATTCGATCATCAAGACAAAACTGGAAAGCGAAGGGTTCGCGGTGCATGTGGCGGATATGCCGCAGATGGGCCTGCGGATGATCGAAGAGATCCACCCGGATCTGGTATTGCTCGATATCAACATGCCGGGCATGAGCGGAATAGAATTCATCAATGAGCTGAAAGAAAATCCCGATGCAAAGGCGATCAAGGTCGCATTTTTCTCGTCGATGATCAATCCATGGAAAGGCGGCGGCGACCTTCAGAGTGTTGCAAGTGAGTTGGGAGCAGTAGCATTTATCGATAAGGCGGTCGATCTTGACCAGCTAATAAAACAGGTGAGGGAGCTTATTGCGGCTCCCGAAGCAGGAATGTGATATAATCATTATATGAGTACCACCCCGAGGATCATGATGGTAGACGACGACCTCGATCTATCGTCGATCATATCGATGAAATTGCAAGCCGAGGGCTTTGACATTAAAACCGTCAACGACCCGGAGGTTGCATTGGAGACGGTAAAAACATATAAACCGGACCTGCTTTTGCTCGACATAAACATGCCCGGCATGAATGGCACGGAGTATCTTATCGAGTTACGCGATATACCGGAGATGAAAAATGTAAAGGTAATATTTTTCACGAGCATGAGCAATCCATGGCCCGTGTTCAAAGACAGGGACGCACTCGCAAAAGAGCTCGGCGCAGTAGATTTTATGGAAAAAGGCACCGACCTCGAAGAAGTGGTAAAAAAGATCCGGCAAGCGTTAATGAAAGGGTAAAAACAAAAGAGGCGCGCAGGCGCCTCTTTTTTGCAATAAGATTAATACCAATTTGACACATATATGCACCAGTGGTATTCTATTGGCAGTTTTGAAGCCCTTTACTAACCGAATAAGAGGAGAGGTTGCAATGGAAAAGCGACAATATCAATTGTCACCGAATATCCGCATCGTAACGGGATCGGAGCCGGGGTCTGCAATGGCATATCATGCCTTATATGGCAACCCCCGCATTATTAACGATGAGGGTTTGCGATTTCTGAATCTCTTTAGGCGGCCTATCTCTAAAGAAGAAATCGCTCAAATTTGCGATGGAGATCCAAGAGAAACAATTCGCGCGTTCGCAGAAGTCTTCTTTCTCGTCGAACCCGGGTTCGACGAGAAAGAATTTTTGCGCCACCAGATGGCAAGCCATTTGGTGGAAGTGAGTAGTGGGCGGACTGTTGATCGTATGGGGCTTGCGATCAGCGATTCATGTAACTTTGCGTGCACGCACTGTATCCACTTTCAGTCGTCTATTGATAGTAATGTCGGTATACTTCCGGATCGAAAGCAGCTCAATATGAGCTGGGAGACGGCCAAGAAGTGTATCGACCAGTATGCAGGCCTGATGAAAAAATACGGGAACAGGCACGGTAAGATGCATTTCGGCAACGCCGAACCGCTGATTAACTGGCCGGTAATCGAAAAGGTCCTTCGGTATTGCGAGGGCATGAGCGATTTGACCTTTGAGTTTGCCATCAATACCAATCTTACGCTTATGACGAGGGAGATTGCGGAGGTGCTTAAGAAGTACCATGTGCGCATAGCAACCTCGCTTGATGGAACTGCGCAGGCCAATGACGCAATCCGTATTTCCAAAGGGGGTGCGGGTACATTCAATAGGATCGTGGAAAAATTTGATCTCTTGGCTGATATCGGGTATCCGCTGGACGGATTCAGTATCACGGTAACAGGCGGCAATTTCGAGCTCATCGATACCGATGTGATTGATCTGGCAGCTCAGCGAGGTATGACATCCATAGCGTTTGACTACGACCTTGTAGGCTTGGTTGATATTCCCGTAACCAAGAGGGTAGCGAAGCTTATGCATCTGAAAAAATATGCCAATAATAAAGGCATCGATTTTTTTGGTACATGGGATAGCGCCTTTCGCAACTTGACCAGTAGGAGTCTGTTGACGGAAAACCACGCATTCTGTGCTGCCGTCGAAGGGAAGACTCTTGAGTTCAATGTCGACGGCAGTATTAAAGTCTGTGGTCATACGACTACACAGATCGGACACATTGATACCTTTGAACGAACATTCGAGGTAGTAGGCGGTCTGCTTGGGTTGGTCAAGAGTCGCTTTCCTGGGACTGACGATTACTGTTCCGGATGCGCAATAGAAGGGTCATGTGGAGGCCAATGTCATGTGACAAGGGAGATCGTTGCGCGTTCGGATGGAGAAAGGCGGCAAAGACTCTTCGCTGACCTATGCGATTTTTATCGCGCGGTTACGGAAGCGCTTGCTGTTGAGTACATCCATTCAAGCGGAAGGTAGGTAACAATCGATCACATACTATGAAGGAGGTGATGATGATGAAAAAGATCGAGATCAAAAAGATTGAAATTACCGAGGTTTCCCCGATGGCTTCGGGAAATCTGTCTGGCGGCAAGAGAACGGGCTGCAAATGACAGCAGCCCGGTTGGGGTTAGGCGTTTCGGCGCCTAACCCCATTTTTATTGCGCAAGTTCGAATTGCTATGTAATCAAGAAAGGTTCGGAGCGAAATATCATTTACCCCACTGATTTACAAGTTCGGCAATATTTTTTTCCGGATTATTTGAATTTGACGCCCAGTTGAGCGCGTTGAGGTAAAAGATGGCCCGCACGAATTTATATTTCTTCTGAAAAAGTGGCTCATTTTCTATAATGTCAGATCGTTTGATTGCCGCGATCAATGCGTCCATATAATCGGCCTCAAATGATTCGTCAGTGTCTTGCTCTTGGTAGGCCTTTGCGCATTCCAGATAATAAAAAAGGCGGAAGAGGTCATGATCTGGATCGCCGAACAACGCCAGTTCCCAGTCGAGGACTCCAGTTAGTTTATCACCGTCAGTGAGGAGATTATGAATAATAAGATCTCCGTGAATGAGTGCGGTCTTTCCGTTAGAAAATAAATTACTGTTTTTTGGCTCTTTGATAATCGACAATAGATCCTGCAACAGGCCTTTAGCTTGCTCGAATTTTTGTATCGTTGCAACCTTCTGTTCGACATCGGCAGTGAGATAATCCAAATAAGAGGTGTATGTTTTACCGGTATTGATCGAGTAGTAGGAGTGCTCTGGTTGTGTCCTGAGATAATGTAAAAACCCGACAACATCCTCGATGATCGTCGCCTTGCTTATTTCCGGAAGAGTTTTCCAAACCTTGTTTACGGTTTGCCCAAGGAGGCGATTTTCAACCATAGTGATTGATTCATTGACATTGCCAACCCAAAGCACATTTGGTATCAAAGGATGTTCGAGGTGTTTTAATAAGTCGACCTCTCGTAGCAAAAGGTCTGGGTTGTCGTCTCTGAACCGGATGACATAGTTATGCGAAAGAAAAACCTTATAATGGGTGCCATCCGTTGCCGGCTCGAAATGCTCTCCTTGAAGGGGAGTAAATATGTTCTTCAGTGTTTCGATTTGTTGGAGGTACCGCTTCATTTTATAGTAAGTGCTTAAATATGATTTGCCTAACTGGATTCTACTCTTGCGGGTATGCGAGGGCTATTGCCGCCTCTTCCATTGGTGTCCATAGTATCGAGTCTATGTCGAAGTCACCTTTGACCAGCATGAACTCATAGGCTTCGCCGTTCTTATTGGGCAGCTTCGCGCGTTCTTTAAATATTTACGAGTATCTATATAGGGAATTGACATCTGTTAGGCTCAGAATAGCACAATGCAGTTTAAAAGCTCAATACGATGGCGTACCTGCTTTTGCTCGACATAAACATGCCCGGCATGAATGGCACGGAGTATCTTATCGAGTTACGCGATATACCGGAGATGAAAAATGTAAAGGTAATATTTTTCACGAGCATGAGCAATCCATGGCCCGTGTTCAAAGACAGGGACGCACTCGCAAAAGAGCTCGGCGCAGTAGATTTTATGGAAAAAGGCACCGACCTCGAAGAAGTGGTAAAAAAGATCCGGCAAGCGTTAATGAAAGGGTAAAAACAAAAGAGGCGCAAGCGCCTCTTTTTTGCACCAAACGCAAAAATCCCCTATACTAAGGGCACTATGCCAGCCATGAAAGAATATTCCGCAGAACAAATAATACGGTTCTTTTCCGAAAAAGACGGCAAATGGTGGGAGAAGGAGGGGTAAAAGCGCGCTGGTAAGGGTATTGACAAGAGCTATATATATATATCATATAATCAGCTCAGAACAAGATAGTTATTTTGCCGGCGCACAATGCTTAATTGAGCATTCAAAAAGAATGATCGGCCCGTAAGATGCTTAACACAAAAGAGGTGCTACTATGGGATTGTTCGACTTCATTTTTGGGGATGACGACGAGGGGTATCCTGATGCGACTGACGATCAGGCGGAAGAAGCGGCGTGGAAGGAGGCCGGGGGTTCTCCTGAGGATAACTCGGATACCTCAGGAAATGTGCCGGGCGAAGACGATTGATCGCCGCATTGATTCCAATAGGGCTCGCGTTTCGCGAGCCCTATTCTTATACTGAATAAATAATATGACAAAGGAAATAGAATACAAAAAAATACACATTAGATTGATCGGGTTGGTTCATTATGTGCAAGCAAACGGGCATATCAAGTGGCATATTCAAAAGTTGCGCGCCAAGGGATTTTCCGAAGACCTACTGGGCGTATTAGATATAACTTTGAAAGCGTTGCGTAATGAATTGTTGCAATTATGCGAAGAAGAAAATCCCGACCTTGTGGTAGAGGAGGGTGGGGCATACGATAAAACCCCAGCCGATCGGTGGAAAAAGAATATATATTCCGGGAAAACAATACTTGAAGAAAAATATGGCGATAAGCATATTTTTGTCGATGCAAAAATGCAAAGATTCCTAACTATACGGATAAAACCGTCGACCGAGAAAAGGGAAAAGGCGTTCGTACGGGGGCTGGAGGAGTATTTAAGGAAGAAAAGTGATGTGCGGAATGTTGCATTTATTGTGGGCGTGAACCATCTCGAGCGGGTAAAAATTATGCTCGAAAATAAAGGATTTCAAGTGGAGACGCATAATTTGAGTGATAAATATTATACAGACGATCTAAGAAGGAAAATAAGGGAAGATGCGCAGAGAATGAGAGAAAATGCGCTAAAAATGAGAGAAAAAAAGCGCAAAGAAAAGAAGGAAAAGAAAAGGCCAAAATGGCAGCTTTGGAGGCGATAAGCGAATTGCCCGTATTTTTGCACCAAACGCAAAAATCCCCTATACTAAGGGCAATATGCCAGCCATGAAAGAATATTCCGCAGAACAAATAATACGGTTCTTTTCCGAAAAAGACGGCAAATGGTGGGAGAAGGAGGGGTAAAAGTGGATGTCTGCAAGCCCTTGACAATATATATATATCATATAATCAGCTCAGAACAAGATAGTTATTTTGCCGGCGCACAATGCTTAATTGAGCATTCAAAAAGAATGATCGGCACGCAAGATAGTTAGTAAAAATTGAAAAGGAGATGCTGATTATGTCTAAGCGGAATCCGCACGAAGAGGAAGGATTTCTCACTTCTTCAATTACCAGATATCTTTACATCAAAACATGTGTCGCTGTCAAAATCGGCGAAACGGTCGATGTAAGAGATACCAAAGACCCGCAGAGCCCGACTCTGTCATTCACCCATGCGGAGTGGGATGCTTTTATCCAGGGCGTAAAAAAGGGCGAGTTCGATCTGCCTTAGAAGCTGAGCATGGGCTCCAGTGTAATGCCCCACCACATACGATAATATATTTTGTGGTGGGGCCTTTTAATTAAAAGCATGGAGATAAAAATTGAATCAAAAAAAATCCCCGGCAGGTTCCTTTATGGGAAACTTTTTGCGAAAAAGAGCAACTCAAGACTCGTTATTTTTTTAAGCGGACTGTCTGGTGGACGGGACTTGCCGCTTTTTATTAATGCGACGGAGATTTTTCGTAAGAGCGGCTTTGATACCCTTCGTATAAATCTCTGCAATGAAGATATTCAAAAAAGAAATGCACTTGATATAAAAGATCTCGATCTATCTTTTTATAGCAGTGAGTTAAAAAATGTTATAGAAAAATTGCCAAAAAAGTATCTCGAGTTTATTTTTGTCGGTCATAGTTTTGGCGCAATTATGTCAATATTATTTTTATTTAATAATAAAAAATATTTAAAAAATACCAAGCTTGTTTTATGGGATCAGAGTCGCTTGCCCTGGTCTAAAAAGGCAATGGACAAGATCTTTGCTATTGATTCGGAGAAAACATTAAAAAATCAGGGTAATAAAATAGCTATCAATGGAAAATTTTATAAAGAACTTGGCAGCGTCGATTCCGTGGGCATATTCCATTCCTTGCATAAAAACGCATGTATTGTTACTGCGGAAGGAAGTACGGACACAGATGCAAAAAAATATTATCGTGCAACACCAGACAAGGCCAAGTCAAAATATTATGTACTAAAAAAGACCAATCATTTATTTTCCGGCAAAAAAGCCCAAAAGGAGCTTTTTGAAAAAACGCTTAAGTTTATTAAGTATAAAGATTAAATACACGGGGAACTTGCTTGTGCGTAATGATGTCTGAGTTTATAATAGCTACACAGCGCAGGGTGTAGATATTTTTTTATGAACAAGGATCTGGAAAAATTGTTTAAAGAAGATCAAGCTGATCGTATGGCAATCGGATCAAGCGGCGATTTTTCGGTAGTCGAAAAAAAAGATGTCGAGCGCAAGAATACTATAAAAAGAATGCTAAAGGAGGGAACGGTAATTACCGGTAAAGATTTCTATATTGCAGCAATGATATTCCATCATGGGCAATTGTTGGCTGATTATAAAACGGCAATAAAGCTTTCCGAACAAAGCATAAAAAAAGGGTATCAAAAAGCGAAATGGCTCCATGCTGCAGGAACCGATCGACTATTGATAAAACAAGGAAAGAAACAAAAATTTGGCACGCAATTCTTTAAAAAAAGCGCCAAGAGCAAGTGGGCGCTCGCCCCTATTAAGAAGGGGATGACCGACGAAGAAAGGGCTCGGTTCAATGTGCCGCCATTGGCTGAATTAAAAGCGCAGGTAGAGCGTATGAATAAAGCAGGTATCAATAAAGGATAAGGATCCCTTTATTTTTTTTTGCACCAACCCCAAAAATACCCTATACTAATGGCACTATGCCAGCCATGAAAGACTATTCCGCAGAGCAAATAATACGGTTCTTTTCCGAAAAAGACGGCAAATGGTGGGAGAAGGATATTTGTGGGCATTTGACAATTCGGTAGAAGTAGCACACAATTTAATTTAGTAATTTAATCAAATGCAATTCGATTCGCATTGATCGAATTTGATTGCGTAGTAGTATCAACAACAGAAGCAAGATTCATTCAACTGGCCTAAGGAGGATGTATTATGCAGACAACGGTAGTACCCAAAAAGAGTTTGGGAAGTGGAAATCATGGGTGTGCGCAGGTGCCTCGAGGCGCCTTAGTACTCGGTGCAATCGAGAGGGTTGCGCGTGATCAGTGGCTGTATTGCCATCATGATGGGCCGAGCTACAACAACCACAGCAGCAATGGCCACAGTAAGTCTGTTGGCTAAGGGAAGGTGTTCTGTTGTCGAGAATAGTATAAAGGCTCACGGATGTGAGCCTTTATTTTATAGTGCGAATCATTTTGGTATACTGAATATCATGAAGTATAAAATAGTCCATTCAAGGATTTCAAATTTATTTTTCTTTATCTCGAACCTTGCCGAGTGGCATTTTTCATGCAGAACTGAATATAACAAAGAATGGATAAAGCAAACGGGGGTACTGACGGAAAAGGAAAGCGAAGCAATCAATGTTTTTGGGGATGTTATGCGGAAATATGGGTTTGAATATAAAAAGAACAAACTCGTGTATCTTGGACAATATTTTTTTCTTAACTCCGAGAAAGAAGCATGGGAGGAGGTAGAAAAAAATGTAATGGAAGGTGAGTATAAAAAGATTCGGAGCGTGTTTCGCATGTTCGAGCCACGATTTAAAAAAATATGGGATGAGAAGGGGATCAAGGCATGGGGTCGATCGTTGAAGAAAATTGCGGAGTCGGAAAATGGAATAAAGCTTATGGCGGCGATGGAGCGAGCGATCAAGCCCGATAAAAAGCTGGAGGATTTTGTCGTGCACATCATACCGAGTCCGATAAACAACAAAAGCGCCTCTGGCGGTGCGAATTTGGGATGCGGTCATATTACATTGGAAGCAGCGATAGAAGATAACTCTGATGAATATATGGAAACCGCATTGGGTGTTATGGCGCATGAGATGGTGCATGTGCTTCTCGATAACAACAGAAAATTGAGTAAGATCATTGGCGCGGCAGCATCACGGGACGGCATGGATTTATTAGATCTGGTTCAGCCAAAAATGTCCAAGAAAAATATTCTTACCGAGATTGTCGTAGGGGGGATTGCTCCGAGTGGGTACATCTACCAAGCGCATGCAAAGCATTTCTCGCCGCTATTGAGAAATTTAGGGTGGATCGATGTGCTGTTGTATGATATGGAAGCGATAAAAGAAAAGAAAATCATCTCTTATGATGGGCTGTACTATTATGTGATATGGCAAATGTATCCATTATCACAATATTATTTTGAAAAGAAGCGTGCAATCGACAAGAAATTTATTGACGAGATGACACGAGTTATCAGTGTAATAAAAAAGGGGGCTTACTAGCCCCCTGCATGAATTGCGTCTATGCGTGCCTTGATGTGGCCGAATAGGCGCTTTTTTGATGTACAGAAAAGATTATGGTGCCACTCGTGAGTAACGGGGGAATGCGCATGACGCAAGCAGCACCCGTGGCATATGGAAAACCATTCGCACGAGCGACACCTATCTTCATTTTGCCGGATATTCTCAGAGAATCGAATATTGCCGGCACTTGCAAAGAGATCGCCCCAACTCATTTCATTTATGTTGCCGAAGTGATAGTCACGGATAGGGAAGCTATCGCATGCGCCAACTGTTCCATCTGCTTCAACAACGGGGAAGAGCCAGCATTTACCCGTGGCTTCGCAGAGGGATGGCTCACCGCCGACGAGGCCACGAACTAATTGCTCGAGATTTCTGATGGAAATACTTGGGTCATCCAGATCGAACCACATGTCAAATATTTCGATCAGGAAAGCAGTGAATTCATCCGGCATAACAGAAAGCGCAGTGGGCCTCCCTGTTGAAGGATCTATCTCGTAGCATTCTTTGATGTGTATGCTACGGACATGGTTCCTTAGGAAATACTGGAAGATCTTCCGAGCATTGCCGAGGGATTCTCGGGTAACGACCGCTATCGCTGGCGGGTAGATGTCATGGCGCTGGAGCGCACGCAATCCTTGTTGTACTAATCGAGAACTTCCTCCTTGTGACGGTAGTACTCGATGCGCATTTTGGATCATAGGTGGGCCGTCAATACTTACCCCAACACGGAAATCGTGTTTCTTGAAGAAGCTCGCCCACCGGTCACTGACAAGAGTCGCATTGGTTTGGATGCCGTTGATGATTGTTTTCTTCTTGCCGTACAGCTCTTGGATACGGAGGATATGTTCATAAAAATTCATTCCGGCCAAGAGAGGCTCTCCGCCGTGCCATGTGAAGTGAACATAGTCGTCTTGCACAAACTCAATCGTTTTTTTGATCAAATTCGTGACAGTCTTAGTGCTCATTGGATTCGGGCGGGATTGGTCTAATGCATTGTAATAGCAATAGTGGCAGCGAAGATTGCATGTGCTCGACACGACCTTAATAGTAGGCATGACGGCTTGGGGCAGAACAGGGAGTGTAGAATTTTGCATGACAAAGCTCCTTATGGAATATGTGATTGTTAAAGACTCCTATACTGAAAAGATTATCATACGAAATAAAAATAATGTCAAATAATTGAAAACCACATATTTGCACCAAACGCAAAAATCCCCTATACTAAGGGCAATATGCCAGCCATGAAAGAATATTCCGCAGAACAAATAATACGGTTCTTTTCCGAAAAAGACGGCAAATGGTGGGAGAAGGAGGGACGAAAGCGCGCACTCGCGCTGTTTCATGATGCCGCACAGCGCGTGCCGGCCTACAAGGATTTTTTGAAAAAGAACGGGATCAAGGATCATAATAAAATTGTGACCTGGGAAGATTTTCAGCGTGTGCCATTGACGAGCAAGAAGAATTATTTGCGTCAGTATCCATTGGAAAAATTGTGCTGGGATGGAAATTTGAATAAACCACTTGTTTTTACGGCTACTTCGGGTTCTACGGGGGAGCCGTTTTATTTTCCCCGAACAGAAGAGGCGGATAAAAATGCCGCACTCATTCATGAATTTTTTTTGCGCAACAGTTCTTTTGGTGTTGAAAAGCCGACATTGGTCATAGTGGCATTTGGGATGGGGATTTGGATCGGTGGATTGATCACCTATAAGGCGTTTGAGATTGCCGCGGACCGGGGGAAATATCCTGTTTCTATCATAACGCCGGGAATAAATAAGGAAGAGATATTCAAAGCATTAAAAAATATAGCCCCGCTGTACGGGCAGGTTATTTTGGCGGGATATCCGCCAATGGTAAAGGATATTATTGATGAAGGAAGTTCGCGCGGGGTGGATTTTAAAAAACTGAACATGCGCATAGTGACCGCAGCAGAGGCATACACCGAGAACTTCAGGGATTACCTTGTGGAAAAAACAGGGATCAAGAATCTGTTTCAAGACATCATGAGCATTTATGGCTCTGCGGATATCGGCGCGATGGCATTTGAAACGCCAACGGCGATCCTTGTACGAAGATTGGCGATGAAAAACATGGGGTTGTTTGAAGATATTTTTTCGGAAATTAAAAAAACGCCGACGCTGGCGCAATATAATCCGTTGCAAATCATATTTGAGGCTTCGGACGGCGAGGTGGTGCTTACGGGGAATAGTGCTATCCCGTTGGTCCGCTACGCGATCGGAGATAATGGCGGAGTGGTAGGGTATGGCGAAATGATGGAGTGCATTAAAATTCAGGGGATCGACTGGGGCAAGGAAATGAAGAGGGCAAAGTTGAAGAATGAGCAACAACTGCCATTCGTTTATGTGTATGAGCGAAATGACTTTTCGACTACGCTTTACGGCTTACAGATCTATCCGGAGACGATTCGCGAGGTGCTTCTGAAGGATGCGTTGCATCCATATGTAACCGGAAAGTTTTCCATGATGACGGCATTTGATGACGCGCAGAACCAATATCTCGAAATACACATCGAGATGAAAAAAGGAAAAAAGGAAAGCAAAAAACTGGCAGACATCCTGACGGAGGAAGTATTCAAATTCTTGCGCGAAAACAATTCGGAATTCAGGGAACTTTCGAATTACTTGAAAGAGCGCGCGCGGCCGAAGATAAGCCTATGGCCCGCAGAACATCCAACTCATTTTAAGCCCGGAACAAAACAAAAATGGATACGCAAATAAAACCGATGCAGTGGAATAAGGCGACGGAGTCGCTGGAAGATTTCAAGAAAAAGTTTGAGATCATCGAGACCATAGATGCGTACGATGCATTGCTCGACGAACTTTTTCAGGTACGAAATCCAAAATATAAGTTCATTCCCGAGCACAAGGAAGACTGTGCCGCATTTAAAAAAGAATATTTGGCGGGCAAGTCGATGGAAGAAGATGGGGAGTGGTTCTATTTTCCGTATACGAAAAATCTGATCCATTATTTGCCGGATGCGGTGCATCAAGAGTTGCGGACTGCGCGCAATAAAAACCTAATCACCAAAGAGGAGCAGGAAAAATTTTATAACTATACGGTTGCCATTGCCGGATTAAGCGTGGGTAGTCATCCGGCCTTGACGATTGCCATGATGGGTGGCGCGAAGACGATCAAAATAGCCGATGCGGATGTGGTTTCCGGCCCAAACCTGAACCGATTACGGTATGATTGCTCCGCGCTGAACAAGAACAAAGCGCATTTGGTCGCGAGTCATATTGTACAGCTGAACCCCTATGGTACGGTGCATATGTACGACAAGGGTGTATCTTCTGAGAATATGGATGAGTTTTTGGATGGCGCAGATGTGGTAATAGAGGAAGTGGATTTCTTGCCGATGAAGATCATGTTGCGTGAAGCGGCAAAAAAGAAGGGCTTGCCGCTTATCATGGCGACCGACAATGGCGATGGCGTCATCGTTGATATAGAGCGACATGACCTTGATCCGGAATTGCAGCTGTTTAACGGCGCGGCGGGGGATATTTCAATGGAAACATTAAAGACCATGGCGCCGACCGACATGCCTAAATTGGCAACGCAAATAGCCGGCCCGTATATGGTGGTTCCGCGCATGCAGCAATCTATTTTGGAAGTGGGGAAGACATTGTATTCATGGCCACAGTTGGGTGATGCCGCGACGATGTGCGGTCCGGTGATCGCTTATATAGTAAGGAGATTGGCATTGGGAGAGAAGGTTTTGTCGGGTAAATTCGATGTAAGTTTGGATGCGATATTTGATCCGGATTATCACACAGAGGAATCAAAGGCAAAGCGCGAAGCTGATATTAAAGAAGTGCATAAAGCAATTGGATTCGAGTGATGCAGGTAGACATTACAGGGGATTGACGAGAGTTATATATAGGGTATAAAGTAAATCAGAACACGACAATTATTTTGCCGGCGCACAATGCTTAATTGAGCATTCAAAAAGAATGATCGGCACGCAGAATACTTGGCACAAAGGAGGCTTAGCCATGGGACTGTTCGACTTTATTTTTGGGGATGACGACGAGGGGTATCCTGATGTGTCCGATGATCAGGCGGAAGAAACGGCGTGGAAGGAGTGTGGAAACGATGATCCACGAAGCAACTCGGATACTTCGGGGAATGAGCCGGACGACGACGATTGATCGTCATCGCTATACTAAAGGGCTCGCGTTTCGCGAGCCCTTTTCTTATGCTAAATAATAATATGACAAAGGAAATAGATTATAAAAAAATACATATTAAATTGATTGGAGTAGTGCATCACATACAGGCAAAGGGGCATATCAAGCGGCATATCAAAAAAATGAGGGTCGCGGGATTTTCCGAAGAGCTATTAGGGATATTCGACGCATCCTTAAAAACGCTACGGGATAAATTATTGCAATTATGTGAAGAAGAAAATCCCGATCTTATTGTGGAAGAAGGCGGCCCATACGACAAGATTCCGGGTGACGGGTGGAAAAAGAATATATATTCCGGGAAAACAATACTTGAAGAAAAATATGGCGATAAGCATATTTTTGTCGATGCAAAAATGCAAAGATTTCTAACTATACGGATAAAACCGTCGACCGAGAAAAGAGAAAAGGCGTTCGTGCAGGGACTGGAGGAATATTTAAGAAAGAAAGATAGTGTACGAAATATTGCATTTATTGTGGGCGTGAACCATCTTGAACGGGTAAAAGGCATGCTTGAAAACAAAGGATTTCAAGTGGAGGCGCATGATTTGGAAAAAGAATATCGCACGGAGGATTTAAAGAAGAAGGTAAAAGACGAAGCAAGGATAATAGGAGAAAAAAAGCGCAAGGAAAAGAAAGATAAGAAATGGCAGTTTTGGAGGCGATAAGCGGATTGCCCATTTTTTGCACCAAACGCAAAAATCCCCTATACTAAGGGCAATATGCCAGCCATGAAAGAATATTCCGCAGAACAAATAATACGGTTCTTTTCCGAAAAAGACGGCAAATGGTGGGAGAAGGAGGGTTCTATATGCAATTGACAAAAGGTCGTAATAAGCACATATTGGTAGCAGAAAATATACATCATAATAGGAGGAAGATATGACCGAACAAACTTTTGGGCCGGGTAAAGAGATGAACGGATGGAAGTGGGAAGAGTGGCTGGAATTCGAGGGGCGATTGGAAAAGTTGTCTGACGAATCGCTTTCAACGCTGTGCGAAAAGCATGGCATAAAGTTTGAGCCGGGATACACGCCCAAGGAGCATATCGCCGGCGCATTGCTTGAGGCGACAAGAAAGGAGGCTCTTGTATACGAAGTAGAAGAAGCGGAGAGACAGTTATCTTAAACGCAGAACAACGAAAAGGAGGTAGCGATGAGCAAGCATACTCCGAACACGACTGAGCCGAGTAAGCCGCACGAAAGTTCCGGGCATCCCTATCGCCATGTTGATTACTATCACTATGGTGATGACGGGAAAAAGGAGGGCGAGACTCATGGAGTTCGTGAAAGCGAAAGCTTCATGGATTTCCTTGCCGGGTTTTTCGGAAGGAAAGATGACGATTAGCAAGAGGCGCGCAGGCGCCTCTTTTTTGCACCAAACACAAAAATCCCCTATACTAAGGGCAATATGCCAGCCATGAAAGAATATTCCGCAGAACAAATAATACGGTTCTTTTCCGAAAAAGACGGCAAATGGTGGGAGAAGGAGGGGTAAAAGTGGATGTCTGCAAGCCCTTGACAATATATATATATATATATATCCTATAATAAGCTCAGAACACGACAATTATTTTGCCGGCGCACAATGCTTAATTGAGCATTCAAAAAGAATGATCGGCCCGTAAGATGCTTAACACAAAAGAGGTGATGCCGTGAGTAAGGATAATAGGTACCCAAAGGAAGGGGAGAAAAGAAGTCCAAACACATCAAGTATGCCGAGCAGCAATCATACGAGCAAGAGTCATCCGGAACCGCATCGGGATGTGCGCGTTTACGATGACAAAGGAGATCAAAGCGACAAGCTTCACATCCCGGCTTCAAAATAGAGAGTGCAAGCATTCTTGTCGTGCTACGCAAATGCCCTCGGATTTCCGAGGGCATTTTTATTAGCAAGGTTATATTTTAAAGTATTCCTTTACATCTTTTTCGTATAATTCATCCGCCACAGCAATGATATCGTCTTTTGTTAATTTTTCTGGCTCTTGAAAATCAAGGCCAAGATCGTGGAATGCCTTAATGAGTTCTTCTTCGGACATTTCCTCAATCTTCTTATTGAATTTTTGCCAAACATCGGGCGCCCATCCTTTTGGGGCATGTTGTTCCATAGTATTTTCCATAGTACCTATATGATACAATTTTTATACTTAATCAAGCAAATGTAGTAAAGTGCAAAAGGTATACGGCGATTTTGGGAATAGCGCCAATAGTCGCTATTTTTTACATCCCGCTCAGACTATGCCATGCCAAAACCCCAAAAATCCTGTATAATATCCACAATGATTCCTCGAGAACTGATCGGAAAAATAATACAAGAAGCGATCAATGCACCATCGGGGGATAATTCCCAGCCGTGGCGGTTTGAGGTGCGTGGAAACGAGATCGATATTTATAATCTTGTCGGCAGAGATGCTACTTTGTTTAATTTCAAGAACAGAGGCGATTTTTTGGCCCACGGTGCATTGATCGAAAATATAAGTATAATAGCTGAGCATTTTGGATACGAAGCAACGGTAACGATGTTTCCCGAACAAGGGCGAAGCGATCATACCGCAACGGTACGATTGGAAAGAACAGCGGATAAAAAAGAAAATGGATTATTCAAGGCGATTCGTGAGCGGGCGACTAATCGTAAGACATATAAGGCATACACGTTAACGGAAGAGGAAAAGCAAAACATTGGCGAGATGAGAGGGGTGGGTGGCGAGGAAATACGGCTGGCAGACGGGCGCGAAGAGGTGAGTAAGCTGGCGAGTATTATTAGCTTAAACGAGCGACTGTTGTTGGAAAACATTGTCGGGTAAATTCGATGTGAGTTTGGATGCGATATTTGATCCCGACTATCACACAGAGGAAGCAAAGGCAAAGCGGGAAGCTGATATCAAAGCAGCGCATAAGGCGATAGGGTTTAAAACTGAGTTTCTTTAGAATCCCTTATACACCTACCCTCGGGAGATTTATTTAAAATAGTTCTTTAAAAGGGGTCGCTCACATGAAGGGGCCTTTATTGCAATAAATATCAGATGCGCGCTTGGGAGAAAGTTTATTCAAGATAGTAGCGTATCATATAAGGAAGTTTTGGCTTCGATATTTTTTTTATGCGTCGCATACTTATCAATATGATAGGTAAGTTTTTCAAGGTCCTTTAAAAATGCGTAAAAGATTATTTTATCTTTTGATAATTTTAATCCAGTATGGGATTTATAACTATCAATAAGAACATCAATATACTCCGGATAATGCCTTGCGTGATGGCTAAAATCTTTATGTATATCGCCAATGGCAGATTTGCCAAAATCAACAATGCCGGCAAGCTTGCCATGGTTAACGAGCAGGTTTCCCTGATGAAGATCGCCATGTAAAAATCCATAAACGGGATGTTCATCTGTTACCCTTCTGTAGGATTTTTGCATCCACAGCGCCTTTTTGTAAAGTTGACTATTGCTCTTATCTATCGATTTGAGTTTAGGAAGAATATTTGAAATAGAATGAATAAAGTCAGACTCATCCTTTCGTACTCCTGCCAACCCTGCTTCGTCAATCGAGATCTTATTATATAGCTCGGCATGATACTTTCCAATACTTTTCATAATGGACACTTTATTTTTTTCCGATAGAGAATTCCATCTTGTGTTCAAGGGTTTGCCCTGTATGTATTTATAGCAATACAGCCTGGGCTTATTTAGGATAAATGTTACTTCTGGAATAAGCGCAATGGATTGCGTGTTTAAAAATTGGATTAATCTTGCCTCCTTTACTATATCGTTGCTTTCCGTGTCGAATTTATCGCTTCGTTCTTCTTTTAAGCAATACAATTGTCCGGTGCGCGTTTTGCATGAAAAAATATTACTGCAAGCGCCCTTTCCGAGGAAAGAAATTTCAATTATATCGACATGCAATTTTTTAGAAATGATCCTTTTGAGAGATTTAATTCTGGCAGCTGTAATCATAAAATATTGACATATTTACATTAATATAGTTATATAACATAAGTATTTCAAAATCAAATAATAAAGATAAAAAGGGAGGCTCGCGATGATTCATGGATTATCGTTTGGAATGTTAAAACCCGACTGCCTTATACGACAGCTCGAAGCCGAGGCGTTCCGCAGGATTACCCTTAGCGGATTGCAGATACTATTACAAAAACGGCTAAGACTTACCCAAGAGGACATCGATGTGCTGTACTCCAATCTAAGGGGCCGCGAATTCTACGAGGACATGAGCTACTTTCTAAAGAGCTCGGATAGCCTGGTGTTTGTAGTCAAAGGAGAGGTGGAGGATGTCGTAAAGCTACTCAATCGAACGACTGGATTTACTGATCCAAAAAATGCCAGAACGGGAACATTGAGAGAGCTCGGGTTGGATGTTAGAAGGAATGTCGCCCATTCTTCCGCGGATATTGAAGAAGTTGTCAAATCCGTAAGGCATTTCTTCTCCAGCGAAGAACTGGATAATTGTATAACTAAGTGCGCGCTATAAAAGCGCGCATTTTTTTGATACAATACTTTCGTATGGAATACATATCTCAAAATGAAATCAAGAAGTATGCCGGTAAATTAGAGAAAGCGGAATTTGTTTGGGGCAAAGACCAGAGACTATTTCATCTAATGGAAGAAGTGGGTGAGCTTTCAGAAGTATATTTGCAATATACCAATAAGAAAAAGCCACCCAAAGATTTAAATGATATCGAAAATGGGTTGGCGGATATTTTTGACGATATATTGGCATTATCCATTTTATTTGATATCGATATTAATAATATTATCGGGAAAGCTTTGCGCGACCAAAATATAGATTAATCCTATGATTGACCAAATAATTAAGGACTTGCGGTCTTCGATCAATGATGCAGCGCTGGACGATATTGAATTTCTAGCACTCCTGGGGAGCTATCGTGAAAATGAAGCAATAGCAGGGTATAGCGATTGCGATTTTTTATTTTTGTTAAAAGCGGATCAGTACGGTAATATTTCAAATAAAACTCTTGAGTCATTGAAAGAAATAGCTTTGGGTTTGAGCGCCAGATACGCAATCGTTTTTTCTTTTCTAACGCACACGGAGTTTGATTTGCGTGAATATGTCGACATTGAATATCTGGAGCATTATTCATGGGGCAATGTCTTGATTGGCGAAGAGTCGGAATATCAAAAACTATTCATAACTATTTTAGCGGGGAAAGACACCGCAGAAAGTGCGAGAAAAGCATTGATGTATTACAATGTTATTCATGCGCGGTTTAATATTTTGCGGAAATATGTATCTATCAATAGATATAATTCAAAAAAAGCGGAGAAGGACATAGCTGCTTTGCTGGTTGATAAGGTTATCGAAATAATCGATTGGATTCTCATCTATGACGGCGATTATTTCGGAACTAAGCAGGAAATAGTCGATCAGTTCAAACTAAGATATGAGGATATAGATCGATCGACTCTTAATAGCATACTTCCGCTGAGGTCCGAGCTGGGCGGCGACATGGAGATGCAAAAGCTGAACAATTTTAACCGAAACGCCATAGAGCTTCTCAATCAATTATCAGAATTAATTATTAAAAAACACAAATCATGATCAATGCTAAACCGCTTATTATATCAAGGACATTGCCCCATCTTGGGGGGAGAGAGCGCATCGTGCAAAGCCTTATCAATTATTTTAAAAAGGATGGGCTAATCGTAGTAACTCCGGATGAGCTTAAGCCTGAGACCGGCGTTACCGTGGTTGCGTATAAAGAGGACGAGTCATTATGGGATGATATGATTGGTCAGCTTGAGCAATACGACTTTAATGTCATTCACTGCCATACCTTTTATTTGGCCGATTTTGCGATTAAGGCAGCGGCCTACTTTAAGGTACCGTTGGTTTTTACATTGCACGGTGTATTCTTTGATTTTTATGGTGATAAATACAATTCGATAATTAAAAGAATTGCAGATAACAGTACTATCTTTGCCACAGTATCAGACCAGTACAGGAGGGTGCTTCAAGAATTCGTTGGAGATGAGTCCGACATCGAATATGTACCGAATGGCATCGCCATTGAAACGGAGAACGAAGAGAGCATCGACCGTTTTAATGAGGAAGAAACGATTGTCGCCGTGCCGGCACGGTTCACAAAATTAAAAGGCTTGGAATATCTCATTGAAGCACTCCCTTTGTTGAAAGCAGGGATACAGGTCCATGTGTGTTCGCCTGCTGGAAGGAAAGTTGAAGAAGAAATAAGATTTAAGAATGATCTGTTGTCAAAAATCAGCACAACGAATGTATATTTTCACGAGTTTGATAATGATCGCTGGATGTCGTTTTTAAAAAAGGCGGATATAGTGCTTTTGCCGTCGCTTATTGAGGGGCAATCACTTGCACTACTGGAGGCTATGTCTCAGGAGAAGCTTGTTGTCGCTACGAATGTGGGAGGCAGCCCAGAGATAATTTCCCACGGCATTAATGGCTTCATCATTGAGCCGAAATCTCCGTGTGCCATCGCTGAAACCTTAGAGTTTATTATCGATCTCGACGAATCTGCGCGTGAAAAAATGAGAAACAATGCATCGCAGACGGTGAGCGAAAATTTTTCTTTTGAAAAGATGGTGCATGCGTACATTTCCTTATATGAAAAAGCGATATTGAAAAAACAAAAAACCCCGAAAGATGTACAAGCTGTCATCGTAAAAAACTTGCAAGACCCCGAATTTCTCGTATTGAAAAGATTAAATAAAAACAGCGGAATTTACGAGTTTAGATTGGTTAAGGGCGGCATTAAAAAAACCGAGGATGCTGAGGGGGCGCTTACTCGAGAAATCACAGAAGAGACGGGAGTACAAAAATCTACAATATTAAGCGCGCTAGAACCATACTCTTATTCATATTTCTTAAAGCGAGTATATGTTACGCACAATGTTTCAACATATTTGGTTGAAGCCGTTTCAGCGGAGGATTATAGCAAGGTTAATCAGGCAGAAGAAGGCGGGTTCGATATTGATTCAATATTATGGTTAACGATAGGGGATATAGTGTCAACACTTACTTACCCACAAGAGCAAGATTTAGCCATGCAGGCCATCCAATATCTTGGGAAGTGATCTTTCTATGTAAGATGCCGATATTGTATCGGTAAGAAATATATTTGCATTAGTGATTTCGCTACACATTTTAAATGCCCGCCCGTATTCACCAACAATCGTTGGCGTCCCAAGTGAAGTGGACACATGTATTAAACTTCCTTCGGGCCCGATAACAAGCCGCGCTGAAGATATATGCTCCATACATTCTTTGTAGCTAATCTTATTTATGAGATTGGTAATCCTCGGATTGGTGGGGATCGTAGTATGCTCTTCAGTTTTTCCAACTATCTCGATCGTGTAATCTGTACCTTTAAAAATTCTACATAAGGATTGCGCCACCTCTTCTATATTTTGTATTCCCTTATCTTTTCGCTCTGTTCCGGCAACCATGATTATTAAGTTGTCATTTTTTTGCATACGATCGATAAAAAGAGCGGATTGCGTATATGTATGGTTTTTTTTAAATATCGAATCAAAGATAATTTGCCAAGCTTTTGTACACGAATAGTTTCTAAACGCAGCAGTCCATATAGCTAAGTCCCCATCTAAAGGCACTTTGTCTGCGGAGCTACATTTTAGCGCGAGTATGTTTTCTTTTATAGTGCTTCGCGACAGATAAAAAACGCAATCATATTCGTTGAAATTGACCGCCTTGTCTTCTGAAAATATAGACATAACGAACGGATTATTTTCAAGAATGCATGCATGTTTTGGTTGGCAAAATATATCCAAAACACATTGTGACCCTATGTATTGAAACAGCGGAGTTTGAAATAATAAATCGCCATAGCCTTGTTTCTGTGGCTCTATAAACAATATCTTTTTATGGGTGTTTAAATCTATGCTGGGAGTCTTTTTTGCTAAAAAAAGCAATAATACATTGAGAGCGTCAATGATAATGTATCGCAGAACAGCCGCGCACCTTGTAACGCGATTGTATTTATAGGATTTTGCATATTTTAATTTCCATCGAGTCGTGTATTTCATTGTACTTTTTAAAGATTATGAAATGATGCTGCTTGTTAAAATTGCAACATAGACAGTTTCTCTTCCGCCCCTAATTTTTAGGATAAATAATGCGACGGTCCAAGCCCTCAAGGAGGGAAGTAAATCCCATTAGTAATTCATACTATGGCACAAAACAATTATTTAGTCAAGAAAAATGGGTAATGTGCAAGGACATATGGCGGTTTTCCGATATGCTCGGAATATGGCTATTAGCATGGCAAAAACGGTACAAGAAGAGCGCCT
>MGIW01000002.1 GCA_001793945.1 Candidatus Wolfebacteria bacterium RIFOXYD12_FULL_48_21 | reverse complement strand
CGATCTACTCCACTGCGGATTGCAGGGCAAAAGCCCGAACGAATTCATTAACGAATTCCGACATGCAAAACCGCCAAATGTCCTTGCCTAAAACAAGTGGGTAATTCGCAAGGACACTGGCTGCTCGAGCGCACAGGAACATCCGTTCCCGTGTGCACCGTCGGCAAGATCTGTTGGCTTGTTTGATATTTATCTTTTGTTGCCAGCACCAGATCAATATCTAGAGATGCCTACCTAATATTTTCATTCCCTTTAACCAGTTCATATTAGTAACACTGAATCTGTTATAACACTTGGTACATGGAGATTAGTAACCCAAAGATGTACTATATTTTATAAATGATTAATATTAGGATATTTAGTAAGTAATTTAATATATTAAAACTGAAATATAGAAATAAAAAATCCCTTGGAAATTTCTTTCCAAGGGATTGTCGTTAAAAACGACCTTGCTTGTTTGTGATTTTTGCCTTACACAGCGTTCTTGAGCGCAGCGAGACGTTCTTCAATGCTTTGGCTTTTTGCCGGCGCACCGCTTACTTCGGCCATGGCGGCGGCAATGTTGTCATCATCCTTTTCGATGTTGGTCGGTGTCAACAGCCGAGCCCGCTGATCGGCGGCCATGGCGGCTGTCTTTTCCTTGTCGGCAAGGCTGTTCATGGCACCGAGAACCGTATTGAGCTCATTGGCGCTGGTCTTCAAACCCGATGCACTCAAGGCAGTTGCTTCACGCATTTCCGCCCTGGCCCTCTGTGCCTCGGCGGACTTCATCGCCCGCTTCGCAGCCTCGATCTGTTTCCGGGTATTCTGCAGCTGTTTGGCGAAAGCCTCGATGGTAGCCTTCATGTCTTCATAAAGGTTTTTCGCATCAAGGGCTTCGGCCTTCTCGCGCTCAACATCCAGCTTCATCTCCTCGATTTGCTCGAGAAGCGCCATCAGGCTTTTTTCAAAACTCGCCTTCGTGGCCTCGTCGGTTGCTGCAACCATTTTGGCCTGCAGATTTTCTGCCGCCTTCAACCGCTGGTCAAAGAGCGCCTGAATCGCATCGGCCTCTTTCTGCTCCTTGGCATATTCATTCTGTGCCTTGGCGACTTCGAGAGACATGTCATCAAAGTCCTTGAGCAGAGCGTCGATCTGGGCCTCGGTGGCTGTTTCCGGATCAAGCTTGACCAAGCCTTTGAGTAGCTCGTCCATGCCCTTTGCAAAATAGCCGCTGATCAATGAACCAAAGAATCTTCCTTTACCCGCCATAATGTTTCTCCTTTTACCTTTACAGGATTTTAATGAAACCGGAATCAATCGTGATGCCGGCATAGATTTTGATGGAGGTGCTACCCTCCTCCTCAACCTTGCTTACGAGCAGATATTCAGTCGTTTGCTCATTGAGCTCACGACCATAGACAACTGACCCGTAATCAATATGGAGGATGTTGGCGATATGAGGATCGTCGGTGAAGTGTTCGCGCCACGGAAACGGCTTGACCATGTCCTTATTGGCAAATGGTGTAACCCGTTCGTATTTATTTTCCGTCGGCGTTTTCATATCCTTCCAACCAAGCATGCCGTTTTCTTCATTCATCCATAAGGCAACTTCTTCGGAACTGGCGGGGAAAATTTCCCAAGCCAGTCGATAAAGAATGCTTTCCAGTACTTCATCAGTCTTTTTATCGACCGAGATTTGCAGGACTGACTCCTCTTCGCCGGCGACTTTTTGCAAATAGATGCGAAAAACTTTCACGCCTTCCGCAATCGCTGGCTCGGCAATTCCAACCGCCTTGATCACGTTGTCCTCACCCGGGAATTTTACTTCCGAGTTGTCAGCCAACAAAAAAGGCGTTTGTTCAAGAACGACCGTGCGGCCGAGCTTGATACCCAAAGGCCACGACTCATCAATCCGCACTTTCGGCTTTTCACCAAATAGTGTGGAATTTGCAGCTTTCTTTTTGGTGATCGCTGCCAGGAGTTTTGCAATCATGCAAATTTCCTCCAAACAAAGAAGCCGCCAAGAGCAGCGCAAAGACCAAGAACCCAAGGCCAAACCAGAGGTTCTTTCTTAGTATTCACTGCCGCGATCTTGCTGGCATTCTCTTCGACCACCTTGGCTGAAAGAGCCATATCCTGAGCATCAGGCGGAACATAGGACGGGTCGATTACCGCACCCTGCGCTTTCAACTTACCGGTTTCGGCATCAAGATTGTTGAGCTTTGCCCGCAATTCAGCATTGTCCCGAGCCAAACGATCAGCCTCGCGGCGCCACGCTTTCATATCCTCGTTATTCTGCTGATTGTAGTACATGTTAGCATACTGCCGATCATTGATGTGATCAAGCATGAACCAAAGGAACATGCCGTCCCACATTCCGAAACTGGGGCTGCTGTAATAAGCATAAGCCGGGGTTCGGTAATGATAGGTGTCGTAGAAGACATTCCGACGCGCGTAGTAATTGCCAAAGGAATAGTTTTTCACCCTGATGTTATTTACCACCCGCGTCTGTTCTGCCTTTGGCGTTTGTGCAGCAACTTCCGTTGCCTTGAACTTTGTCTGCTCAGTCTTATACGATGCAAAGGCCTTGGTAGACTCCTGCTTCGAATAAGCCTGATTCATCTTCTGCTGCATCGGCGTCATCTTGACACTCGGCGCTTGTGGCGCCACCGATGCCACTTGTGTCGCTTTTACCTGACCGGAGTTACTAAATCCGCTTGAAGGCGGAGCTGCAGCCACAGTCGGTTTGCTAGCCGAATTGGAAAATCCGGCTGGTTTCGAAACCGTCGGTGACGGTTTTGCTGAGCTTGAGTTGCTGAATCCTGACGACGACGGTCTTGACGAACTTGAATTGCCAAAGCTGGAAGACGATGATCTCGACGAAGAAGAAAAACTTGATGAGCGGCTTGAAGAAAAACCTCCTCCGCCGCCACTCTTCGCGTTTACCACTCCGGCAAACACACCCGAAAAACCGAGTGTAAAAATCATAACCACTGCCAAAAGTTTCTTCATTACTCACCTCTCTGGTTAAATATTGATTTTGATGGTTACAGGCTATTTTTTGCAAAAAAATTAAGCCTTTCTTTTTATTCCAGCCCAGCCAACGAAATACTTAAGAGCCACGGCAAGCAACACGAAGGGACCAAATACTGTGACCACTGTCCAAATGCCGCTTATCAAAAACCCAGCAATCTTGATAACCACCATCAAAATGAGTGACACCACGATAGAGGCGACCACCTTTGTTTTGGTAGCTAACGGAAAAGCCGAAAGCAAATGATACATAATAACACCCAAAAATATCCACAGCAATGAATTTGTCATTTCTCCTCCATGATATAGATTGAATTTTAAAAGTTCAGGAAACGTAAAACCTTTTCGTAGGTTATTTCAAACTAACATATTGCATAACGATTGTCAAGATTATGTACGCAGCTGAATTCTAATCTGAATCGCAACACGCGCAGCTGAATTGTCATTCCGGCCTCCGAGCCGGAATCCACTTCCACTTCCACTTTCACTTCCGCGCGGAACGCGCATTTAAGATTATTTTATCGTGCGTGCCGCACATGATTGAAATGGATTCCTCCGCCAGCTGGCGGACGGGAATGACACACTGTTGCGATTCAGGGTTGAATTCAAGGCAAAAAGCGCTTGCACGCTTTTTTATCAGTTCAATTCGATATCTATATGCACCACCTCCGGATATTCCTTTTGAATGCTCTTTTCTATGCGGTCTATGTGGCTCCCCACGAGCCGCGGCACGCGATCGATAGATTCCACGCAAAACTTGATAAACTTTCGGTAATCATCCCGAACGTCATCGTATTCTTCCCGCAGTGCCCCTTGCGCGAACATTTCCTTTACCAATACATTACCATTGAACTCGGCTTCGCATTTGATGCGATACTTCCCTACGTCCATAATGGCCGATCTGAAATCAAGCACTTTTTCTATGACCGGATCTGCTTCCAGTATTTCAATGATCCGCTCCCGAATCTCTTCCGGAATTGATTTTTCTATAAGCAATCCCCTATTCTTGTCGATCAAAATGATCGCCATAACGCCAAGCATGATGCCAATAGTGATCGAACCGATCGCGTCCCAATAATACGCACCGGTCACCTTCGTCAGCAAGATACTCACAAATGCAACCGTAACACCAAGCACGGCAATGCCGTCTTCATACAACACCGCAATGGTCGCGGGGTCTCCATATTGCAATGCGCGGGCAAACTTCATTCCCTTGGTCGCCTTGCGCAATGCGCGATAGGCCAACCATAGCGTAAACAATTCCACAATAAACGATACCCCCAGTATAAAAAACACGATACCACCTACTGCAACATGTTCCCGTTCGACGAGCGCCGTAATCCCTTGATAGACCGTTGCGCCTGCGCCCACAAAAAATATCCCACACGCCGATATCAGCGCCCATAAAAATCGTTCCTTGCCATACCCGTATGAATATTCCTTGGTCGCCTTCTTTTTGGATCGCTTGATTCCGACCATCAAAAGTGCCTGATTTGCGGTGTCGGCAAAACTGTGAATCGCTTCAGAAAACATAGCCCCTGAACCGGATGCCATAAACCCGATAAACTTAAGTATTGTAATAAACCCGTTACCGGCAAGTGCTGCTATGACCGGCAAGGTTCCGTGATCGTGATGTGCTTTACTACTCATGGTCTTTATTCTTTCGTCAATATCCTGGGTCCTTTTTCGGTTATGGCTATGGTGTGTTCAAATTGGGCCGATAACCCCTTGTCTACCATGGCCCAGCTTTCGTCTTTCAGCTGGCGCACCTGCCCTTTGCCGGTGCAGAGCATCGGTTCTATGGCAAATACCATGCCCGGCTTTAACAGCAGGCCTTCGCCCTTGTTGCCGTAGTTATATACATAGGGGTCTTCGTGCAATCCATAGCCCACGCCGTGGCCCGTTAAACCTTGTACGATATTGACCTTATAGCGCTTTGCTGTCTTCTCTACAGCATAGCCTATATCGCCGATATGGTTACCCGGCGTTGCCGCCTTTATCGCCTCTTCCAGGGCCTTACGAGTGGCTGTAACGAGGTTCTGGGCCTTTACCGTGCCCTTTCCCGCTATGACCGTAAACGCCGAATCGGAGTACATGCCGTCGAACAGCACCCCTGCGTCGATCTTCAATATATCGCCCGATTTTATCTTGTATTCGGTCGGGAACCCATGCACGATGACCTCGTTGACCGAGGCACAAATGGACGCCTTGTATGGGTGCTCCGCGCCATGCGGTTGGTAGTTCAAAAATGCCGGTTCAGCCCCCTCTTTGCGAATGTATTCACGCGCCACGGTATCGAGATGCTTTAGCGTAACCCCTATGGCGATTTCTTTCTTTAACACCGCCAGCGTACGCGCCAAAATAGCCCCACTGCGGGCTATTTTTTCTATTTCTGAAGTTGTATAGATGCGGACCATGGGGGTGGGGGGGGTAATTTCTAATTTATAATTTATAATTTCTAATGAGGAATGCGGGGCAAGTGGAGGGGAAGTAGTAAGTAGTAAGAGCGGGAATCACAATGCGCGGGATGTGTCACCCCGGCGGCCTGCTTCGCGTAAGAAAAAATGCTCCGCAGGCATTTCGGCGCGTTGCACACTCGTTCCACTCGTTAGCAACGCCAAGTCGAGGCCGGGGTCCAGTGTTTTCTGCGGTAGTAACATATGGATATTCAGACTCTGGATCCCGGCTTTCGCCGGGATGACAATACAGGGAAGGGAGCAGATTCCTCGACTTCGCGGATTACCGCTCCGCTCGGAATGACATAATTCACTTAAAATGCGTCATGATTGCTTCGTGTATTTTGTATGGAGCGGGCGTGCCATCGAGCTTTATCACTTTATACCCCCGTTTGACCGATTCCGCAATGACTGGCTCGGTGCGTTCGTGGTATTCCTTTAACCGTTGTTTGATGACTTCCGTGGTGTCGTCAACACGGTGTTCCACCGCTCCTCCGCAAAACGGACAGGTAGTCGGCTTGTGTTCCATATCGAGCAACGGCTTTTTGCATACCGAACAAATGGTCCGGTGCGTGTTGCGCTGGACGGTCGTTTCGTCGGGTATTTGCAAGTAAAAAATATGCACATGTTCCTTTCCGTATTTTTCCACCAAAAAATCGAGCAAGCCCACGCGGCCTTCTTCGCCAAAGGCTTCAAATACATTCCGCGGCGAACCGCTGAATACGATGGACTGGCCGAGCTTTGCGAGGTCATCGACCTGCTTGGTGACCACATCCAGCACCCATGATGGCGTGTTCAGCTTTCCCGATTCGTTCAATTCCCGCTCCCGATGGATGTTTTCGTCGTCCTTGTATTTCGGATCGTTCAATATGTTTCGCAAAAGACTCCCGGTATCGAAATGAAACAAGTGAAGCGTATCTGCCAACAGTTGCGCCTGCGTACCCTTTCCGGACCCGGGAGGTCCATAGAATACGACGGCCATGCGATCTATGTTCGTTTTAGACATATTTTAGTATAGCAAGTTTTTTATGTTCATGACAAAAAAAGCCCCTCGCATAGCGAGGGGGTGTGCAACCTACCAAGGTAGGTTACGGGCGGACGAACGCGAACCGGCACCGCTGATGCCAACCACCGTCAAAGGGGTTTAAGCACAGAGTACGCCTCCCGCCATCACAGCGAAGCACCAGCACGAACAGGCGGACGCATGCGCGCCACCAAGCGGGCTTACGAAGAAACAAGATTGGGGCAGTGCATTGCTCCTCGGGATGTTGCTCTCCGAAAAACAGCGCATCCTCGCACCGAGGGCGTTTCAGCCCCCAGCGCTTCGCTTCCGCTAATACTTCTTCGGAACTTGTGTCGCGATCGAACTCTACGAGAACAATCTCGCGAGTCCCTTTAAACATGGTCCGTATCGGGAAATTCTTCCCGTTGACCATGTTATTCTTCCCATCATACTTGCCAGCTGCGAAAACCTCCTCAGTCGTGCGGGTGCCGGTGGTGTTGATCTGAAACGGGCCGATGATCTTTACCATGATGTTCTCCTTGTCGTTTTGCGGCGTTATATAATTTTAAAAGGCCTTGTTTCTAACTGTATATTTATATTATATACTGTTTGTTGTATTTGTCAAGCCCTTTAGAAAGGCTCTCTATTTGCCGCTAATACTACAGATTCCGCATTATGTCATCCTGAACTTGTTTCAGGATCCGCATTTTTATACTCAGATCCTGAACCAAGTTCTGGGTGACAATACATTTGATACCCACCGCGTGCAAAGATTTGTGATAAAAAAATGGGGCACGCAAGCGTGCCCCGATAAAGCGCAGTAACTTAGTCCGCCGGATGGCGAATCGGGTTACTTTTGAACGAAGGCGAAACGACAACCAGCACCCCATTTAGCACCTTCATCAATGCTGAGAGAGATGTTCACATTGTAGTTACGCATGCTTCCCCCTCCGTATCCGAGGAACAATACGCTTCCCCTCCACGGCTCATGAAGGAAGACGATTGGGGCTCTGCACGGCTCTTCGGGATGCTGTTCGCCGAAGAACAACGCATCCTCGTGCCGAGGGCGTTCCAGCCCCCGCCGCTCGGCTTCCGCGAGGACTTCATCCGCGCTGATGGCTCGGTCATAGTCCACGAGAACGATCTTGCGCGGCCCCGCGGGCATGGGCCGCATTGGGAAATTTTTCCGGTTGATGCGGGTGTCTCCCAGGCCGTACTGGCCGGTGACGATGGCGACAATCTTTTCCTTAATCGTGCGGTTTCCGGGACGCCTACCGTTAACATCAATCACAAACGATTTCTTTTCCATGACTTTCTCCTTATAGTGTTGTGAAAGGTCTTGTTTAAAACTGTATATTTATATTATATACTGTTTATTCTATTTGTCAAGACCTACAGGCTCGGGTTACTTGACTCTGGATACCGGCCTTCGCCGGTATGACATTCAACTAAAAAGCCCTGCAAATGCAGGGCTTTTCTTTTTTCGTTTTTCTACGTTTCTTGCATTATTCGTATTCGCGGACCATCAGCTTGGATTAGTCGCAATGCCTATGTTGATACTTGCACAATGATGTCGATATGCCCGTCTCCATTCACATCTAAATAACTTGCTATAGGTTGGCTATTGCCTTTGAGCTTTGCTGAGGCGTTGGCAAGTTTGATTGTGGCTGAGTCTATCTGATGCACATCAAAAGTTGCAGAGCCGAAGATCGCAACTGGCACGACGCCATTTGATCCGAGGTTGATGCTGTTGAGGTGGATGCTTAACGGAGTGTTCATTCGAGGAATTTGAATGAGGAAAGAACCTTATACAACTCTTTTTCATGTTGCTTTTGAGCAGAAACTATCATTTTTTTTCCATGAAGGGGCAAATCTACGGTAATAGATGATACCCCCTCAAGAGTATATTGATAAGTCCTACCAATAATATCTGATACTATTATTTGGGAGCTATGTTCACCTTGCGCCGCATAATCAGCAAACTGCGGGGTTACGATGCTTATTGAGAAAGAATCCATCGTCAGCGTATCATCGCTAAGAAAATTAACACTCAAATACAAACTACTTTGAGGAGCACTGCCTGTTTTATCTTTCATCTCCCATCCTTCCGGATACCAGAACTCAAAACCCCATTCCTCGTTTCGGTAACGCTTCATGCCGGAATAGTCATTCGTTTGAGTAGTGGTTGCAATCGTAGTCGTTGCGTTAGTTGTTTGTACCGGAGTCGAGGTTGCGCCGATAGGCTGAATTCTAATTAAACTTCGCTGTATATGTCGATATCCATATATAGCACCTGCCAATGCGAATGCCGTTATTACTATCAATACAATGATTATTTTTTTTGTCATAATATGATGCCGTTTATGGTACGATATTGATTGAATCTGAGCCCTTAAATATGTCTCCGCTTATCAAGCTCCCTTCCAGATTCGTCATCGTATCTCCTATTGTTAGCTGTAAGGCTTGGGTTGTTATTTGGACGATTGCGTCAGTAATCCCATCTCCGTTTACATCGGAATAACTTACCATCGGCTGCCCGTTGCCTTTTATTTTTATCGATGCATCGGCGAGTTTGATTGTCGTAGGATCAATTTGATGCACATCAAAAGTTGCTGAGCCGAATATTGCGACCGGTATTACACCGTTTGAACCGAGATTAATACTGTTTGGATAACTACCCGGCTTAATATCAACCGATACTGGAATAAAAGTACTTATAGCCCCAACTGCTGATACTGTGATGCCGTAACCTTCAGAGGGGATCTGGCTTAATGGCATATTCTGGGCAAGAACTATTGTAGTACTCCCCGCAGTAAAGTCGAGTGAATATGTTTGATTTGAAGTGCTGCTTGCCATCGGGGATACACTGATTTTGTATATGCCTTGTTTAAGTATGGGGGAATATATCACATCTTCCGGATATCCGTTGGCATCCATACCCATGGTAGCATAGGTGAGGTCGCCAGATTCCTGTATGTATTCTTCATCTGTTGCAATACCAGTACTATCAGAAATCGTATTGCCATCTGGATCGATAACGGAAAAATGTATTGGGGAATGTTTTGTAATTGACATGGCGATGGTGGCATTTTTAGGGCGACCAAATGCAACGAAGCCGTTTGCACTGTCACCTAAAAGGGCGTTGATGCTTGCATATTGAATCCCGAATGTTTTAGATCTTGCATGTATGACATTTTTACTAGTATCGCCCCCAATATACATTGCAACATGATCCATTATTCCATCAGAGCCAAGTGTCCACGTTTTAGTGTCTACATGATATGTCCTTGGATCAAAATACAATAAATCTCCCGGTTGTAATCCAACATCTGATGTCGTTGTCGCTTGCATATTATGCCAATACTGCTTATTCGCATTCGGCTCTCCAATATAATTTTGATTAAAAAATTTGCTGGGAGCATAAGAATGGTTATATGACCACGCCACAAGACCAGAACAATCAAGGCCATCGTCAAACGCAATCTTTCCTGCGTCAGTCCAATAATTGTATCCTGTTTTTACTGTGTCCGTATCCACAAACAAGCGATCATTTGCGTCCCAACCTTTTCCACCCCATAAATAATTCTGATTCACCAACTGCTTCGCCAAATTGGCAGCTTTGTATGATAATGGCAAATCTACAATAAAATCAGTACCGCCGGGAATGCCGAACTCCTGCCAATCCGAAGAGTTGCCTTGATCATTAAGGGTTCGGGCGCGCCAATGATACGCGCCATCAATGAGGTTTGTACGGGTAAGCGCAACTTGCGTACCTGGCGCAACCAAGTCGGATTGAAGAATTCCCCCATCGCTAATCCCCGTAAACGGCTCTTCCGTACGGCGTAGCTCCACCTGCACGGTAGCCGGCTCGGCACCAGACGCGTCTACGACCGCTTTAAATACAACAGTAGAGTCTGTGGTCGTGGCATGTTCGCCAATAAGCGTTGTACCGTCGGCCGCAAATTGTTGCATCGATGTAATGGCTGTTACGCGCTCGGATAATGAAGAACATACCTCCGATGTTCTTATAAAAATCCCGCGAGAATTGTCGCCCCAGTCGTTTTGAAAATATATATCGGATCCGTCAAAAATATACGCACGAGGAAGTAAAAACCGTACATCCACATCACTAAGATACCCTGACGGCATACTCACATTACTCCATGTATTCCCTCTATCGGTAGATATCTGCATCGCAACCGACTGCCACCCGTCTTTCGTGTATATCTTGGTGACATATGGATATATATATGCCACATAATCTGCCTTAACATATATGGTGTCATATACTCCCGCCGGAATTGTGGCAAGAAAGACCCTCAAATTGAGTCCGTCGATATATTGCCCGTCAGCAATCGGACAAATATGCCGATCTTCCACACTTACCTGCCGGATTGTCTCCTGTTCAAGATCGGCCTGCTTTGTGAAGTCATACGGCAGATATTCTGCCATAAGATGTCCATCTTGGACCGGGCCAGCGACTGCCCACCCCGTAGAACCATCGGACACATCCTGTATTTGATACCAGCGATGACCGTCAACATCGATTGGCATCCTACTTATATCAGCTGTCTGCAACACCCTTACCACCCACCCGATTGGCAATGTTTTTATGATCAATGCGTTCAAGCCTGCACTCTCCCGTATATTCAAAACACCCTCCGGCACAGTGCTGATTGTCGACCAATATCGCCCCCCATCATTTATCTCAAACCAAATATTATCTATACTATTATCCCGCACCCAGTCACTAGTTCCTCCCTGGCGATAAAATTGCATCCCTTCAATTGTAGTATTCGTTCCTTTGAACCCACAAATATTCCCTTGGTAAAATGCAAACATGTAGTACCTGTCTGCTTGAAATGTAACTGGCGACGAAAAGTCTTCAACACTCCACTCCCATATGCCCTCGGTAATTGTGGCCTGTTTATCCGAAACCCATTGATTTGTAGCATATTCCCACCAACTAACCGGTGGCGCGGAATATTCCTGAATGATCAATTGTGAATTCCCTGTACTTGCCTTGACCCTAAATCGTTCAAAGTCCCCCGGCGTAATAGCGCCAACAATTTGCACTGGAGTACTCAGACAGGCATCTTCCTGCCTGCTTGTGTCGTCCGCCTGAAAATCGAACGCGTGGGCGATATCCGTAGCAATAAACATCGCCGACAGGGCAAATACATTTACTGCCAATATATAAAACATCTTTTTAATGCCAACTTTATTTTCCATATGCCATGCGATCTATGTTCGTTTTAGACATGTTTTAGTATAGCAAGTTTTTTATGTTCGTGACAAAAAAAGCCCCCTCGCATAGCGAGGGGGTGTGCAACCTACCGAGGTAGGTTACGGGAGAATGAAGGCGAAACGGCATCGGCGGCGGTAAATTCCGCCAAAGTAGTTCAGGCCCAGACCGCGACCCGCTTTATCGCGACCAAGCCCCACGCGCCAACCATGCCATGGTTCGTGCAAAAATGCGATTGGCCCTTTACGCTGCTCCTCGGGATACTGCTCCCCAAAAAACAGTACATCTTCGTATAGAGGACGCTCAAGCCCTTGACGCTGTGCTTCCACAAGCACTTTTTCCTCTAAATATGGATTAACCTCAAATTCAAGATACACAATCTTACGAGGCCCTTCGGGCATCGGCCGCATCGGGAAATTCTCCCCGTTGACCCTGTCATTTGTCCAGTCGTAGTTGCCGGCGGCGACGACCTCTTCAGTCGTGCGGTTGCCAGCGGTGTTAATCCGGAACGATCCTACAATTTTTGCTTCCATGATGTTCTCCTTGCCGTTTCTCGGTGTTATTTATTTGTGAAAGGCCTTGTTTTTACTGTATGTATATATTATACATGATTTGCAGGATTTGTCAAGACCCTGGCAATCTAACGCTCATTTATGGCGTATTTGGATGGCGCTTCACATGGGGGAGGGTCTGGATTCCGGCTTCCGCCGGAATGACAATGCCGTAAAAAAGCCCCGCATGTGCGGGGCGTGCAACCTACCAAGGTAGGTTACGATTTACAGACGAAGGCGAAGCGTCGATTGCGCGTTCCGATAAGACCAACTGTGGTCAATCCCAGTCCGCGCTTCTTATCTGCGCTGTCGCATTGGAGCACCAGCACAAACGAACCGTCACCCAAACATTTCCACGGCTCATGCAAGAATACAATCGAGCCATTACACTGTTCATCGGGATACTGCTCGCCAAAGAACAGCGCGTCTTCATGTCGGGGAAAATCCAAGTCCTGCCCCGATACTACCCTCAACATCTGATCCTGCGTGGGGAGGTGGTCGAACTCGAGGATAACAATCTCGCGGAGCCCTTCGGGCATGGGGCGCATCGGGAAGTTCACCCCGTTCACTATTTCAGATGCCCAGCTATAATTGCCAGCTGCGACAACATCTTCAGTCGTGCGGTTGCCAGCGGTGTTGATCTGAAACGGGCCGATGATCTTTACCATGGTGTTCTCCTTGCCGTGTTGCGGCGTTATTTATTTGTGAAAGGCCTTGTTTTTACTGTATGTTTAT
This sequence comes from Candidatus Wolfebacteria bacterium RIFOXYD12_FULL_48_21, assembly GCA_001793945.1. Classification (GTDB taxonomy): domain Bacteria; phylum Patescibacteriota; class Minisyncoccia; order UBA6257; family UBA9933; genus UBA9933. Next base: position 31,589 of record MGIW01000002.1, on the reverse strand, counting down.
ATTATACATGATTTGTAGGATTTGTCAAGACCTGCCGAGTTGACGCGCATTGGGGGTATATTTGGATGGTAATTTACATAGGGAAATCATGGATTCCTCCGTCCGCCGGTTGGCGGACGGACGGGAATGACACGGGCTCTGGATACCGGCCTCCGCCGGTATGACAATACAAAAAATCAATACAAAAAGCATCGCGCAAGCGATGCTTTTTACTCCTCTACCTTATACTCTATACCGTATACTTTATACCCTATACCCTATACTCTATACCGTATACCCACTACCACCCTTACTCGTATTCGCGAATCATCAACTGGGAGTTGATCTGGCGCAAGGTTTCAAGCGCAACGGAGACGACGATCAAGATCGCGGTACCTCCGATGGTCAAAATGGCGATGCCCGTGAACATGCGCACCAAGTTCGGCAGAATGGCTATCAAGCCGAGAAAGATGGCACCCCACAAGGTGATGCGGCTGATGACCTTGGTCAGGAACATGGTGGTCGATTCACCCGGGCGAATGCCGGCGATGAAACCGCCTGCTCGTTGGAGATTCTTTGATATTTCCTTCGGATCGAATGTTACCGCCGTATAAAAATAGGTAAAGATCACAACGAGCAAGAAATATGCAGCGCTGTAGAAATATTGGTTGTTCATGAACTGGCTCACGATGTCGGTAAGCTTCAGCGAAAGACTCTTGGAAAAGATCGCGCTGATCTGCGCAACGAACTGCGGGAACAACAGCAACGATATGGCGAAGATGATCGGTATAACGCCGGCCTGGTTTACCTTGATTGGCAAATAGCTCGAAACGCCACCGTACATTTTGGTGCCACGCACCTGCTTTGCATAGGAAACCGGGATCTTTCGTTCGCCTTCGTTGATGAACACAACGCCCGCGATGACCGCAATGGCAACCGCCACAAACCCGATATAGGTCGGCAACTCGCTCGGCGTGTATGCCTGTATGATGTTCACGACCGTCTGCGGCAAACTGCTGACGATACCCGCGAAGATGATCAGCGAAATGCCGTTGCCCATCTTTTGCTCCGATATCAATTCACCGAGCCACATCACGAGCATGGAACCCGCCATGATCACCACAACATTCTTGAGTACATCGAACAATCCAAGGCTTCCCACGACTCCCTGTGATGCAAGCAGGTTCAAAAACCCATATGCCTGCAAACCCGCCAACGGAACCGTCAAATAACGGGAGTACCGGTTGAACTTTGCACGACCGGCAGCGCCTTCTTCGTAATACATTTCCTTCAATCTCGGAAAGAGCATGGTCAACAACTGCATGATGATTGTCGCCGTAATGTACGGACCGACGCCCAACATGATGATGGACAAGTTGCTCATCGTTCCTCCGGCCATGATGCCGACGAAACTAAACAGCTGGTTCGAACCAAAAAACTCTTCGAGTCGCATCTTGTCGACACCCGGGATCGGTATTGCCGACAGGACCCTGAAACATACAAGCAGGAACGCAACGGTCAGCACCTTGATGCGCAGGTCCTTGATCTTAAAAATTTTCAGATATTTTTCCATGAATTAGTACTGCCCTTGATGGGCGCTATTAGTGGTTATCAGTATAGGGGAAAAACCCTTGATACGCAAGGGATTTTTAAGCAAAAAAGGAGCTTACACTCCCTTTTTTACTGCCGGTTTTACGGTCGGTGCTTCCACCGTTCCGCCCTTGGCTTCTATTTTTTCTTTCGCCGCTTTTGATACCGGCAAACCCTTTACGGTCAATTTCTTGGTAACCTCTCCGGTTCCAAGCACTTTAATGTCCGTCTGGGATTTGCGCACCAATCCTGCCGCGACCAATGTTTCCAAGGTCACTACGGAATCGGTCATCTTTGCATCGATGATGCCGATGTTAATACCCATCGACTTTCCGAAAAGCGGTTTGTTCTTAAAACCGCGCAACTTCGGGATGCGAATAAGCATTTCATGCAAGGCCGGATTCATTTTGTGGCCTGCGCGAGACTTTTGACCCTTGTGTCCGGTGCCGGAATTGTCTCCCCGCTTGCCGCCACGGCCCACTCGCTTTTTGGTTTTTCCCGGGTGTAACGGGGCTATTTCGTGTAACTGCATAATAGTAAAATGGTCAATGTGACATGAGACAAGGAACACTCGAGTTCACCCTCTCACTTTAGTCATAATGACACGTTTATACCTCCTCTGTTGCTTCTACCTCCTGCACTGCAACGACCTTCGGTGCTTCTTCCTTTCCAAATTTTACGACCATCTTGAGCTTTTTTAATGCTTCGATCGCGGCCATTCCGTTGGTCAATTTGTTCTTGGTGGTTCCTAATGTCTTTGAAGTGGCATCTTTTACGCCAGCCATCAACAACACATCGCGGACCGATCCGCCCGCCTTTAAACCATGACCAAGCTTTGCCGGCTTGATAATGACCTGCGCTGCGCTGTACTTTGCCAACACTTCATGCGGAATGGTGCGGCCCTTGAGCGGAATAGTGATCAGGTTCTTTTTTGCCTTCAGCTTGCCTTTGTCGACAGCCTGTGCGACATCGAGTCCCTTTCCGACACCGATACCTACCTGACCCTTTTCGTTTCCGATGACCACGGTCGCGCGGAAGCTCATACGCTTACCTCCCGCTACAACACGCGTAACACGGCGCAAGTCGAGGATCTTGTCCTTATATTCGGATTTTACCACCGGGCGTCCGCCATCGCGACGCGGTGCGCCATGACCGCCAAAGCCGCCCCTGCGTCCCGCCTGTGTGGGCGCTCCTGTCGATTGAGTTGTTTTCTGTTGCGTAGTATTCATACTTCTTAGATTTGAAGACCGCCTTTGCGCGCGCCTTCCGCTACTGCCTTTACCCGACCATGGTAGTTATATCCTCCGCGGTCAAATACTGCTGCATCGATCTTGATCTCCTTTGCCTTCTTGGCGATCATCTCTCCCAATGCTTCGGCCTTTATGATCTTTCCCTTCTCTTTGGTCTTCATGTCCCGAGTCGATGCGCTTGCCAATGTCTTGCCGGTCATGTCATCGATCAACTGCACCGATGTGAACTGGTTGGTCCGCAATACGGAAAGTCGAGGTCGCTCCATGGTTCCAGACAGCTTTGCGCGGGTTCGGATCCTTCGGCGTTCCTTTATTTGATTGAGTTGTTTTGTTTTGTTCATATGCAGTATTCGCGAATAATGCGAATTAATATTTAATAATGCGAATTAATCCATAGGTGCATTCCCATTAGCATTATTTGCTTTAGATTTGCATTATTAGCGACAGCTCTTTATTTACCAACCTTCTTTCCTTGCTTGCGTCGTACAACTTCTCCACGGTATCGGATACCTTTGCCCTTGTACGGCTCCGGCTTTCTAACCTTTCTGATCTCTGCGGCAGTCTGTCCGACCATTGCCTTGTCGATGCCCGTCACGGTGACGGCGTTCTTTTCGACGGACAACTTGATGCCCTTGCGCGGTTCATATTTTACCGGATGGGAAAAACCGATGTTGAGGACCAGATTCTCGCCGTCCATCGCAGCGCGATAGCCGACCCCCTCGATCTCCAATACTTTTGTAAAACCTCCCAAAACGCCCTGGATCGCGTTCGCGGTAAGCGCACGCATGGTTCCCCAGTTCGATTTCGCCTGTTTGGTGTTGCTGTCGATCGTAAATGTAATCGCGTTTTTCATGACACCATCGGCATCGGCCACATCTCCTATTTCGGTCTTTACGAACTGAAGTACGACCATTTTTACGATGTTCTCCCCCTTCTTCAATTCCAAAGCAGCTCCGTCAAATATAACGGTTACGCCTTCAGGAATGATTATCGGTTTTTTTCCAACTTTTGACATAATTATTTATATTGGTTACCGGGTACCCATTTCGGATGTTTGATCCGCCATCGGCCGCCCCGTCCACCCGTTAGTATCGTTTACCAGATTTCGAAAAAGATCTCACCTCCCACCTTTTCCTTGCGCGCCTGCTCGCCGGTCATGATCCCCTTCGGGGTCGACACGATAGCCATACCGCGGCCGCTCTTTACCGGCCTGATCTCGTCGCATCCCTTGTAGATATGGATACTCGGACGGCTCACAAAGCGAACTCCTTCAATGGCTCCCTGTCCGTCGTTATACTTGAGGTCTATGCTCAATACGCGCTTTGGGGTCCTACCCTTCTTGTCGTACGCAGCAATATACTTTCTGCTCGTAAGAATCTCTAAAATGCGCTCGTCGTTCTTTGTGTACGGCACCTTGATCGATTCCTTCTTTACGGCCTGGGCGTTTTTAATTTGTGTTAATAGATCGATATACATATATTTAACAATTAACTCATAACCTTTAACTTCTAACGGACTGTATTTTTATTTACTCGCCCTTTCTTTTTGTTATTAGTTATTTGTCATCAGTCATCAGTTATTTTACCACGATGCCTTCTTTATTCCCGGGATCTCGCCCTTTGATGCCATTTCCCTGAAACAGATCCTGCAAAGACCGAAATCGCGCATATATGCACGACCGCGTCCGCACTTAAAACACCGGTTTGTTGCACGGGACGGATACTTCGGTTCTTTTTGTGATCTTACGACAACTGATTTTTTAGCCATGATAGTTTAGTAATAATACGCCTTAGTCCTTCTTCAGCGGTACGCCCAGCAATCGATACAATTCGACCGCCTCGTCCCGTGAATTTGTACGAGCAACGACCGTGACCTGTACCCCGAAGTCGGCCTTTGCGTTTTCCGGAGAGATCTCAGGGAATACGGTATGTTCCCGGAATCCGATGGAGAGGTTGCCCACTCCGTCGATGCCCTTGGTCTCCAATCCCTTGAAATCGCGAACACGCGGGAAAACGATTTTGTTCATCTTGTCCAAAAACGCGTACATGCGCTCGCCGCGAAGCGTTACTGAAACGCCCACCACGGTTCCCTGTCGCATCTTGAATCCTGCGATGGATTTCTTTGACGGGTTAGTCCTCGGCTTTTGACCGGTGATTGCCATCAATTCGTTCACTACCGCAGGCAACAGCTTATCGGTAAAATTCGCCTGTTGGCTCATGCGTCCGGTGCCTACATTTACGACGATCTTTTGGATCTTCGGTGTCGCCATTTCGTTCTTGTGCCCGAACTTGGCCTTTAATGCAGGAACAACCTCCTTTATGTATTTTTCTTTTAAGCTGAGATCTTTCATAATCAATCGTACATTATGTGACGCCGTACGTTAGCTGATGCGTGCTCCGCACTTCTTGCAGGAGCGAACCTTTTTATCGTTCTCGACCATTGCGCCAATGCGCGTTGCCTTTCCGCATGCCGGACAAACCAACATGACATTCGAAGCATTCATCGAGCGGGGAATTGTGACTATCTGCCCTTTTTCACCCTGCTTCTTCGGCTTGACATTCTTCTTATACAAATTAAGCCCTTCGACAAGAATCCGTTCTTTCTGCGGCATGGTGCTCAACACTTTTCCGGTCTTTCCCTTCTCTTTGCCCTGTATTATTTTTACTGTATCACCTTTTTTAATACGCATATTTTTTGACCTATAACTTATAACTTATAACTTTTAACGGGATGCACGCTCAGGTGCGTTCGAGTTGTATTTTGTTATTGGTTAATAGTTAATAGTTATTGGTTAGTTCAAACGATATCTTCCGCCATCGTAACGATTTTCTCAAATCCCTTTTCCTTTAATTCGCGTGGGATCGGTCCGAAGATACGAGTCGCGTTCGGTTCCATTTTTGCATTCAGGATGACCGCCGCGTTTTCGTCAAATCGGATGTACGAACCATCGGCCCGTTTCATCGCCTTGCGCTGTCGCACAACGACCGCCTTTACGACATCTTTCTTCTTTACCGCTTTGCGCGGCTCAGCAGTCTGCACCGATGCGACAAAAATGTCGCCAATGCGCGCATACCGTCGTCGGGTTCCTCCCAAGATGCGAAAACAACGAATAGTCTTCGCTCCAGAGTTGTCAGCCACTTTTAAAATTGATCGTTCTTGTATCATACGTAGTATTCGCGAATAATGCGAATTAATATTTAATAATGCGAATCACTTCCCCTGCATTTCTTATTAGCATTATTTGCGTAAGATTTGCATTATTGGCGATAACTCTTTAGATCTTTCCGACGATACGGAAGCGCTTATCGCGGCTTACCGGCCTGGTCTCTTCGATGATCACGACATCGCCCATCTTGTACTCGTTCTGCTCATCGTGCGCCTTGAAGCGCGCAGTGACCTTGTACATTTTCTGATAGATCGGGTGCTTTGCAAGGCGTGAAACCGCTACCACTCGTGTCTTATCCATTTTATCGGAAACAACCGTTCCCTGTAATTTTCGTGCTGCCATAATAAATGACTTATAACTTCTGACTTTTAACTTTTAACAGGATACGCCTTCTCTTACGATGAGCCGTATTTTGTCATTAGTCATCAGTTATCAGTTATTAGTTAACTTCTGCCTCTTTTTTCCCGGTGATCAGCGTGGACAACCGTGCAACGACCTTTTTGAGCTTTTTTATCTCAGAAACGTTCTTTACTTTACCAGCTGCAAGGTCAAACTTCAAGTCCCGCAATTTGGTCTGGCTTTCGCTCAGTTCCTTCTGCATTTCGGCTTTCGATTTGCTCTTTAATTGTTGGATATCCTGCTTTTTCATAGAGTACTCGCGAATAATGCGAATTTTGGTTTAATAATGCGAATAAATCCATAAATGCATTTCTATTAGCATTATTTGCTTTAGATTTGCATTATTAGTGATTACTTAATAACAACTCTTGTTTTAACTGGTAATTTATGTCCTGCTCGGCGAAATGCCTCGCGTGCGACGTCCTCCTTTACTCCATCAATCTCGAACAACATTCTGCCTGGTTTTACGGGGAACACATAGTGATCCACATTACCCTTACCTCCACCGAGGGTAACCTCAGGCGGCATCTTGGTGACCGGCTTGTCCGGGAATACCCTGATCCAGATCTTTCCTCCACGCTTGGTGAAGTGTGTAATGGATTTTCGGGCGGCTTCGATCTGGCGCGAGTTCAACCAAACGCTTTCGAGTGCCTGGATGCCGAACGAGCCAAATGCGAGGCCCAACCCGCGTGTTTCCACGGTACGGGTTCGGCTCCTGCCTTTGTGCCACTTCCTGTGTTTTACTTTTTTCGGGATAAGCATAATTTTAACTTATAACCTATAACTTATAACCTATAACAGAATGCTTGTGCTCATAGGTTTTGACCGTATTTTGTCATTAGTTATTAGTTATCTGTCGTTGGTTATTTGTTAGTTTCTTCGCTGTGGGCGGTTCTCGGATTGGCTCGGGCGCCCGCTTGACGAACTCAGGATTCCCTGCGGTCGTTTTACCGGCTCCTTTTCCTTTTCCTTAAATACTTCACCCTTGTTGATCCAAACCTTTACACCAATGGTTCCGTAGGTCGTGTAAGCGGTCGCTTCCGCATAATCGATATCGGCGCGAATGGTCTGCAACGGGATGGTTCCCTTTGCAAGCTGTTCAGTGCGCGCGATTTCGGCGCCGTTCAACCGGCCCGAAACGCGAATCTTTGCTCCCTTGACCTCCCGGGTCTGCATCAGACTCTCGAGTGTCTTTTTCAGGATGCGGCGGAACGGCATGCGTCGTTCCAGATCGCGGGCGATGTTATAGCCCGTAACCGCTGCGGATACATCGAATCGCTTCAACTCCTCGATGTTCATGCTGATACCGGTAAGCTTCTTGCTTCCGTTCTTTGTGCGGATAGCAGCTACCTTCTTATCAAGCAATTTCGAGAGGTCTTCGATTCCCTTTCCTCCGCGGCCAATGATCAATCCCGGCTTTGCAGCCCTGATATGAATACGAATCGAATCGCCAAAGCGCTCGATTGCGACATAGTCAATGCCTGCGGCTCCGATCTTGTCTGCGATGATCTTGCGGATCAGCACATCCTCTTCCAAGTATTCCTTGAAATTGGTCTTTTTCGGGAACCAGCGAGCAGTCCAGTCTTTGATCACGCCTACCCTAAATGCAGTTGGTTTTATCTTATGACCCATAGTAATTAAATAGATTTCCTCTGAAACAGCTTACGCTTCGTTCCTTCCTTTGCGACCTTGGTTGTTTTCTCGGTCTTTTCGGCCTTCACCTTTTTCTCTTCGGTCTTTTCGGTCGATGTAACCTTCTTTGCGGCTGCTTTCTTTACCTTTTCCGCCTTTACCTTTGTGATTCTTTCCGCCTTCTTTGCCATCGTGAATCGCGGAGCCTTTACCGTTTCGGACTCTTCGAGCACGATCGTGATGTGGCTGCTTTTCTTTTGGATTGGCGTTGCGCGTCCTTGGGCCCGCGGCAACCAGCGCTTCAGCATCGGTCCGCCATCTACCCTGATCTCCTTGACGACGAGCTTGGTGATATCCATTTTTGCATTGTTGACCGCATTTGCGATCGCCGACTGCAACAACTTCAACACCGGCTCGCTTGCACGCTTCGGGTTGACCGCCAACTGCGCTTGCGCGTCATTGACCGACAATCCCTTGATGACGGTTGCCATCAAACGCGCCTTTCGCGGAGCCATTCGGAGATGATTCAATTTTGCTGTTTGCTGTTTCATGATAGTATTCGCGAATAATGCGAATTTAAAATTTAATAATGCGAATTTGATCCTTCTATGCATTTCTATTTGCATTATTTGCGTAAGATTTGCATTATTGGCGATCACTCTTTTATTTTTTCTGTGCTGCCTTGCGGTCCGCTTCCTTGGCCAACTTACCACCGTGTCTGATGAACTTCTTGGTCGGGGAAAACTCTCCCAAGCGATGACCTACCATTTCTTCGGTCACGCGCACCTGAATGAAGTCCTTTCCATTGTGTACTCCGAATATGCGACCTATCATGTCCGGCGCGATCTCGGAACTACGCGCCCATGTTTTGATGACGGTCTTGTCGTCGTGCGCCAAAGCAGTCACCTTTTTCATGAGTTTTTCGTCTACGTATGGACCTTTTTTTGCTGATCGTGCCATGATTAGATTTATGATTTAAGATTTAAGATTGCTTATTTGTTGCGAACCGATACCCGTCGCTTGATGATCAAGCTTGTCGAACGCTTCTTCTTATTGCGTGTCTTGTGACCTCCTGCGATCTTGCCCCATGCGGTCTTCAATCGCTTCGTTCCACGCGGCTGGCTTCCTTCACCTCCTCCGTGTGGGTGGTCGCACGGGTTCATTGCCTTACCGCGAACGGTAGGGCGAATACCCAAGTGTCGGGAACGACCCGCCTTTCCTATATTTACCAGGTTGTGCTCGTGGTTCGAAACCTGACCCATGGTTGCATATCCTTCGGTCAAGACCTTGCGGACCTCACCGGACGGCAGCTTGAGGCTGGTGTACTTTCCTTCGTGAGCCAACACCTGCGCATAGGAGCCGGCAGATTTTGCCATTTGACCTCCCTTGCCTGGCTGTAACTCTATATTGTAGACCATATAGCTGGTCGGGATGTTCTTGAGCTTCGAGCGGTTGCCGTTCTTTACGATCGCGCTTTCCGCCGTGATGATCTCATCTCCTTCCTTCATGTCCTTGCCAGCCAAAATATACCGTCTTTCGCCGTCCTTGTAAAGCGCACGCGCGATAAAAGCGGAGCGGTACGGATCATATTCGATGGCCTCGATGCGTGCCGGGATGTCGATCTTGTTCTGCTTGAAATCCACCATGCGGTAGAGCTGCTTAACGCCTCCCCCCTGATGACGGGTCGTGATGCGGCCCTGATTGTTACGACCCGCACGATGAGCAATCCGAATAAGCGCGCTCTTCATGGGCTCGATCTTGGTCAGTACGCTATAGTCGACCACTGTCATGTGGCGTCGCGATGGAGTTGTTGGTGAATATTTCTTCATGATAGTATTCGCGAATAATGCGAATTTAAAATTTAATAATGCGAATCAATCTCTACATGCATTTCTTATTCGCATTATTTGCGTAAGATTTGCATTATTGGCGATCACTCTTTTAGGAAGGCATAATGTCGAGCTTCTGTCCTTTTTTGAGCGTGACGATCGCCTTTTTGGTGGTCGTCTTTTTACCGGCAACGCCCCTATACTTCTGTCGTTCTCCCCGGATGGTTACCGTGTTCACGGAAATCGGGTCGACATTGTAGATCTTCTTGATCGCCTTCGCAATCTCGGACTTGTTCGTGTGCTTGTCGACGACGAACACATATTGTCCGGCGGCGCTCATGTGATACGCCTTCTCGGTGATCAACGGGTGTTTTATTATAAACTCGTTGGCCGGATTTCGCAAAGCGCCCTTCGACGAGCTCAGGGCAGTACCCTTCTTCGCAACGGTCTTCTTTTCGACGACCGCCTTGTCTTCAGTTTTTGATTTCTTTGCAATAGCCATATTGACTGGTAACTTATAACTCATAACTTATAACGGGATACTCTCCGCAATACGCTGAATTTTGTTATTTGTTATTAGTTATTAGTTATTAGTTAGATCTTGTAATGCTGTTCGATTTCCGCGATCGCGCTCTGCTCGATGATGACATTTTTATATTTCATCAGATCGTAGACATTGATCGAAGCGGGGTTTAGGGTATCAACATTTTTGATGTTGCCCAGCGCCAATGAGAGCTGCCTATTCTCGGTCGAGAATATGACAACGGTCTTGGAACGCAGGTCGACGAACTTTCGCAATGCGTCTGCCCATTCCTTCGTTTTGGTTCCCACCTTTGCGAATGAATCCACGACGGTAATGTTGTTGTCTGCGAACTTCTTCGAGAATACCGAGAAAATAGCAATGCGCTTCATTTTCTTATTGATCTTCTTCGAGAAATCGCGATCCTTGCTCGGACCATGCGTTACGCCTCCACCCTTCCACAACGGGGATCGGATAGAACCATGTCGCGCGCGGCCTGTTCCCTTCTGCTTCCACGGCTTCTTGCCGCCTCCGCGTACTTCGCTGCGCCCTTTGGCATGTGCCCACGGGTCACGCTTGTTTGCAAGATGCGTTACGAGCGCCTGGTGTACCAGATCCGGGTTCCACCTTGTGGCAACCATCAGCTCCGGCATTTCCATCGTCCCTGCCTTTTCGTTTTTATAGTTTAAGATATCAACTTTCATATTTAGTATTCGCGAATAATGCAAATTAAAATTTAATAATGCGAATTGATCCATGAATGCATTTCTTATTGGCATTATTTGCGTAAGATTTGCATTATTGGCGATCACTCTATTAGCTTCGTACTTCGATAATAGTTCCCCGCATTCCCGGAACCGGTCCGTGGACCATCAAAAGATTATTTTCCTTGTCTATCGCGGCAACCTTGAGGTTCTTGATCGAGAAACGCTCCTGACCCATGTGTCCGGCCATCTTTCTGCCCGGTACAACGCGCTGCGTTGCCGTAGAGCCGATGGAACCCGGCGCACGATGTCGGTTCTTCTGTCCGTGTGTTTTTGGTCCGCCATGGAAGCCGTGTCGCTTTACCACGCCCTGGAAACCGCGGCCTTTAGACAAACCGCTGATCTTTATCACATCACCTTCCGCAAACTGTGTGACGTCGATGACATCACCTACCTTAAGATCGCTTCCTTCAACCCGGAACTCTTTCAATGTTTTGAAATTTCCCAGATCTTTAAGATGTCCTGCGAGCGGCTTATTCGCCTTCTTTTCGGATTTATCAAATCCTACCTGAACCGCTTCGTAGCCATCTTTTTCGGTTCCGCGTACCTGCGTTACCGTTATCGGACCAGCCTGCAGAATCGTTACCGGAATCTGCTTGTCGCCGCTCCAAATCTGAGTCATTTTTACTTTTTTACCGAGTATGAATTTCATAATAGTATTCGCGAATAATGCGAATTTAAATTTAATAATGCGAATGAATCCATGGATGCATTTCTTATTGGCATTATTTGCCGTTAATTTGCATCATTAGCGACCCCTGTTAAAAAACGAGCGGATTTAGCAATCCACCCGTCCCTTTGGTGTTTTAAACTAAATCTTCGTAAAGATTATATGCGCTCTATTTTCCTTTTTTCAATCGATACCAACATCGCTGTTGCTATTTGACCTTGTGATAATAACAGAGGCGTTGAGCAATGTCAACAGGCTAACTGATAACAATTGACTCATAACTAATAACGGAATGCCGGAGGTGCATCGCTCTCTGCGTCATCACCCGTACGGCTCTTCGTGTCATCCCGCCGAATGCCAGGGTCCAGTGTATTGTCATTCCGAGTCCATTCGTCCGCCGACTGGCGGATCAGGATAAATTCCGCGAAGCGAAATCGAGGAATCTGTACCCTATAACTTCAGATCCCTCGTCCGCCAGCTGGCGGATCGGGATGACAACCTCGCCCATTTTCACAGGCTCGCAGGCTCAAAATACGGCCAAAATTCACCTTCCCTTGTTATCGATGTTGAATGTCGATAATTTGCGTCATCACAAGACGCAAATATCACACATTATAAAAACAAAAGCCCCGCATCTACGGGGCTTATCGGTGGTCCGGCTACATAACAACCCGGTTAGGCGGGCGAAGAGGCGCCGAGCGCTTCCATCTGCTCATACGCTTGATCCAGTATGCGATCCTGCTCTGCCTGAGCTTGGGCCTGCTCCTGCGCTATTCGGGCGCATCGCTCCCTGAACTCTTTTGCCCGCAAGGCGATGGCCGTCCATTGGGTTTCAGTGAAGGAGACTTCGATAATGTGACTCGGTTTGCCGATAGCGTTCGTGACAATGGTCACTTTACCATCACGGGCAATATAGCCCACATGTTTCCCATCAAGCTGGATGTCTACCGCCAGCCTCTGCACTTGCTTGATTCCGTCTTCCTCCGCGAATAAAAGGAAGTCCTTCAATCCCTCATTAAACCTTAGAAGTGTCGCCATACCGTTCTCTACCTCCTGTCTGTTGATATGTATTGGTTAAACAACTGTTTTATACAGTACCAATCCAATGGCCGATAGTCAAACTATTTCATCCCTTGTCATTCCCACATCTCTCTGTCATTCCCGCGCAGGCGGGAATCCAGTATTTTATAGATCCCCGCCTTCGCGGGGATGACAATACAATAATAGTTCGGCAGTTCTGCCGAACTATTATTGCTTTACCGAACTGCCGAACTCTGGATTCCCGCTTTCGCGGGAATGACGGGGAGGTGGAACGAGGGCAGCCGGACCATTTCCTTTGACAACCCCTCTTAAATATGATTATGTTCCTATAGTATCCTTGTCATATCAAACCATATCAAATTCTTTCAACCAACGAAGGAGGTTTACGATGCTGCAATACCAAGAGATGTTGCGACGAATACTGGAAACGGGACAACGAAAAGGTGATCCGCATGGCGTAGGCAATATTGCCGTCTGCGGGCACCACATGCGCTTTGATGTGTCTGATCGCTTTCCGCTCATTACGACGCGGAGTCTGGCAAAATCATTCAAGGCTGCAGTGGTGGAGCTGCTCTGGTATCTTTCGGGTGAAAGCCGCGTGGATTTTCTCCACAAGCACGGCGTACACCTGTGGGACCAGTGGGCAACCCCGGAAATCTGCGCGCAGTACGGACTTGAACCCGGCGACCTCGGTCGCATTTATGGGCCGCAATGGATCCGTTGGCGCACCAGCTCCGGCGGCGAGATCAATCAGATCAAAAATGTCATCGCCGACCTGAAACGGTTCCCCGATTCACGACGCCACGTCGTGACCGCGTGGAACCCCCAAGATGTCGACGGTGTGTTCGTCGCTCCCTGCCATTGTTTCTTCAAGTTTTTCCATGCGCAGGGCAAGCTAAGTCTGCATCTGTTTCAGCGAAGTGCGGATGCGCCCGTGGGCGTACCGTTCGACATTGCCGAATACGCAATGTTCCTTCGTATGGTCGCGCAGGTTGTCGGCATGGAAGTGGGCGAATTCGTATACGATACGAGCGACACCCATATCTATCTCAACCAGATCGAACAGACGCGCGAGCTACTTACCCGCGAACCCCGTCCGTTGCCGCGCATCGAGATCAACCCGGATGTGAAGGATATTTTTGCCTTCCGTCCCGAAGATTTCGCCCTGCTCGACTACGACCCGCATCCGGCGATGAAGATCCCGGTTGCGACCTGATTAGAACCCAAGGAGGCCACCATGAGTACCATATCCATTATCGTTGCCATGGATGCCAACCGCATCATCGGCAACAAGGACGATCTGCCATGGTCGCTTCCAAGCGACCTGCGGCGATTCAAAAGCCTTACCATCGGCAAACCGGTCATCATGGGACGCAAGACGTTCGAATCCATTCTCGCCCGTAACGGCAAACCCTTGCCGGGCCGGAAGAGCGTGGTCATCACGCGACACGCGAACGAATGGTACGACAGGTTTACCGCGGATCCGAGACTGTTTCGAAACTGCATGGCCGTTTATTCGCTTCCCGAAGCGTTCATGCTTTCGGCAGACGCACCCGAGGTGTGCATCATCGGCGGAGCCGAGATCTATGAACAAGCGCTTCCGCTCGCCGATCGAATGTATTTCACCCAAGTCGGCGGAAACTTCGAAGGCGATGTGAAGTTCCCCCGATCCAATATGAACGATTGGAAAACGGTCCACGATGAACTCGTAGCTACGGACAACCATCCGTATGCGTTTTCCATTCTGCATCGCAGACCGCTCGCGGAAACGAAACGGTACTCGACTACCGGCGATGACCTTGTCAACCCGACCTTCGCACGAAGTGGCGGTTACGATGTCACGATTGCCGATATCCTTAAAACGGGCAAATGCCCGTTTTGCCCGGACATGTTTCTGTGGCACCCGTGGCCCATCCTGCACCGCCATGGTGATTGGTTCATTACCCGAAATGGCTGGCCGTACGAAAACGCCGAACATCATTTTATGATCATCGGCAATCGGCACATCATCTCTACGGTACAAATAACCCCCAGCGACCACAGCAACATCGGCGCATTAACCCGTTGGGCTATCAATCGCTTCAAGCTCGACGGATACGGCATCTGTTCCCGTTCCGGCGACACCAACTGCACTGGCGCAACCGTGCAACATCTGCACTTCCACCTGATCAAGCCGAAACTCGATCAGAACGGAAAGGCCATGCCCGTTTGGTTCCCGATCGGTTGATCAAGGTTCGGTATGAATAACCCGCCTTCGCTCTTGCGAGCTTCGGCGAGGTAAAACAAAAAGCCCCGCATATGCGGGGCATTTTTTACCTCATCTGAAAGAGCTCGATCACCATGTTTGGATGATCTCAACTCCCCGGCTTCGCAAGATGGTATCTCCGTCAAGATACGCGCACCCCGAAGCAAAGAACAGTTTGGAAATCCCGGATTCGGCGATGATACTTGCGCACGGACCGCACGGGAACACGGTGATGTACATGTGCATTCCCTCAAGCGCAATGCCTTTCTTCGCCGCCATGGCAACGATCGTCGGCTCGGCATGTATGGTCGCCGCGATCTCGGGATTCGTACCCGCCTTCACGAAGTCGCGCGGGTCCCCTACGGCATACGGCGTATGCTCGCTGGGCATATGCCTGTTATGCGCCGCAAGAACCGGTTTGTTCATCCTTGGATCGACCACCACCGCGCCAACGCGGCGCCACCAACAGGAACCGCGCTTTGATTCTTCGTGCGCGATCCGCATCATTTCCCGATCATGTGGCAGGGATACCACCCCGTCACACTTAACCTCCACGGCCGAATTTACTGACTTTTCATCCCAGCGCAGAAATTGGCTCTCCATGTGCACGGGCCTGCCCGGCAGATACTTCGCCGCGAACTCCCGGGAAAACTCGTCATCGGTCATGATGATCGACAACGACGGATTTTCTTTAATGCTCTTCAGTTCCTCCCTGCAAAGCATTTTGATTTCCGGAAACAATCCCAGCCCACGCATCATTCTGCATATATCGCCTGGATCGCATGCACGAATCTCACGGGCGATATATGTGTTTTCATTGATAAATATTTTTCCGAATACATATAGGCAGCTAACTGCGCCTTTGTACCTGCGGAACAACTTCAAATACCCCTCATGCAACACGGGCATATACGCGATCATTATCTGCGCCATTAGACCAACCCCCTTTCTTTCAGGAATGTTATCAACGGATTCAAAAACTCCTTCATCACCTTGTGGATGATGTTCGAAGTGCTCGTTTCCGCCTGCCGCGGCAGTATTGTCACTTTCACGCAGTGCGTTTCGATGTCCGCGATCTGCTCGTCCGGATATGACCCTTCCACGGCAACGAATACATCCGCGTGGACCAATTCGAGCAGGCCATACTGCCACGCACCCTGTTCGTCGACATCGTCTACGAGTAGCACGAAATCAACGCACTCAAGATACGACAGCATTTCCAGCCGCTCTGCTTCGCAGACCATGGGACGCGACGGGTCCTTATACACCTTGACCGCCCGGTCGCTATCCACGCCGACGATCAGCACATCGCCTTGTTCCTTTGCTTTCATCAAATACCGCACATGCCCTACATGCAGCATGTCCCACGATCCGATCGTCACGACGATCTTGCACCCCTGCGCCTTCAGCCCCGCGATTATCTTCGCAAGGGCATCGGGGTCATTGACTATCTTCTTTCTGTGATCGAGCAGCCGCATACGCCAATCCTCCTTCTGCAGTTATCGGGATTTCCATCTTTATGTAATTGTTTATGTTTCTGCCTTATTTAAAGCATAAAAACCACAGGATGTCCATCCTTTACTCTTGACAGCATTTTAAAAATATGCTTATTATAAACCATCACTTAAAGTGCAACACACCGAGTGATTTAGGATGAACATTAACAATGTAAATTGTAGATACACAACTAATCATCAATGTCCGCATAAAGGAGGTGAGCAAAAAATAGGATAGGAATGGACTATTTCCTAAAGGAGGTGAGCAAGTGCAAGACACAACAGATCCACCCATAAAAGCGGTTGTGATAGTGCCCCACAGAAATGGCCATAATGGTTCTTTCTTTGAAGCTGAGAGTAAAATTGGAAGAGTTACTGTTTCCTTAAATGGAAATGTGTGGCAAGAAAAATCTCAGCCAGAAGGAGGTGTTACGGTCATACTTTGGGATATCCGTCACAAGCGAAAGGGGTGGAGAGCTTACGGTGCTCGGTTCTATAGACCGAGCGATGAACAACTCTTCAATAAACAAGGAGAGTCTATGAGAACTCTGATCAAGGAGGAAAAAGATGTCAGATGCAAATGATGATGTCCGCCGGAAAAAACTGGCGACACGAATCAAGTGGGGGCTGGGCTTTGGGCTCGCCGTAATCATTTCGCCGATTGTTTTCATGGCTATAAAGGGAATGATAGGGCTTGCGCTCGCCGGCGCGATCGGATTTGCGCTTATCCAGCTTGCTCCTACTTTCTCGTTTAAGGTAGCCAATTGGCGCATGAAACTTCTGGTATCCGAAGTCGAGGCCAATCCGATTGAAACGATGCAGAATCTTCTGATCGAAAAACAATCGGAGTTGGAAAGGGCTTCTCAAAAAATCGTTGACTTCGACACCGAGGTGCGAAATTTTGACGACCAGATAACCACGTTCCAGAGTCAATATCCTGCCGAAGCCGCAAACTATGTACAGTTGTCCGAAAAAATGCACACTGCGCTCGAAGACATGGTAACCGAAAGGAATGTCGCCGAGCATCAGCTGAAGGACTTCGGCCAGCAGATCAAGAAGGCTCAAGCCATCTACAGCATGTCCATGGCGGCACAAAAAGTAACCCAGTTGTCCAAAACAGCCGAAGCGCAAGTTTACGCTGATATCAAACAGCAGGTTGCCTTCGATACCGTCCGCACGCAACTTAACCGATCTTTTGCCTCGCTTAGCCAGGCAGTTGAACGACGAAAGGCAACTCGTGCTGAATTGCCTTTCCACGAGTCGCCCGCCATTTCTCAGACATCAACCGTATAGGGGGGTAAGCCATGCAGTTCAGAATTATCGCAACTGTTTCTCTCTTGCTCGTTCTGGCGGCATGCTATCTTCTATTCGGCGCGAGCAATGAACATGAAGATCAGGCATCGCCGGCACCAACTCAACATGAAGGTCTGGTAATCAATCCTTAAACCCCAACGAAAAGGAAGTGAAGATGATGAAAAGAACTCTGAATGCCACTCTTGCCCTGTCCCTGTTACTGCTTTTTGCTTTTTCAACCACAACGTTCGCTGCTGAACAGCTGACCGTTGCCGCCGACAGCTCTTCAGGTACCTACAGCAAGGCCCTGGGGGAAATCGTCGGCGTTTGCGGCGATGAAAATCTCCAAATCAAAGCGGCTGCCGGTGTTACCGGCGGTGCGGTCGGGAACCTCGATGCCTTGTTCAACAACCAGGCAGATGCGGCCTTCCTGCATTCCGATGTTTATTTCGCCAATGCACAAGCCGACCCGGCCTACAACACCCTTAAGACGCTCGTGGCTCTCTGGAAAGAACCCATCCACATCCTGGCCCTCAAGCAATCAAAAACGCCGAAGCCGAAAAAGTATATGATGAACGATGGCATGTACACCTTTACCGACTTGGCTGACTTACGTGGCCAAAAGGTTGGGGCCGCCGGCGGCGGCGTCTACACGGCGCGAATCCTCCAAGGACAGGGCGAAGGCGGCTTTACCGTAGTGCCTTTTGACGACGGCAAGAAATTGCTGGACGCTCTTACCTCCGGAAGTATCGCCGCGGCCATCTATGTCGGTGCCGCCCCTCTTCCGAATATCGAGAAGTTGGACAAGAACACCTATAAACTTTTGCCGATAAGCGAAAAAATCGGCAGCAAGGTAACGGGCGTTTACCGCCCCGCTACCATCAACTATCCCGGGTTAACCAATGGGCCGGTCAAAACGCTGGCACCCATGGCTACTCTGCTGACGCGCAAGTTTTCAACCGAGAAAAAGATTGCCGCCCAACGCAAATTTCGCGAGTGCTTCCAATCAAAATTGGGAGAACTGCAAGACACGGGTTCCAGGCAGTGGCAGCAGGTTGATAAGAGCGATCAGGGCGTATTGCCCTGGTATGAAATCCCCGGCTCAAAAAGCCAAACCAAGTAGCTCCTTGCAAATGTTACACTGAGAATAATCCGAGCAAATGCCGGTAAGAAAAAATGACCTCACTCATTATTTTCTTACCGGTTTTTTTATTAAACTGTCGCAGTTAAACATAAAAATAATTGACATGTTCTATATTTTATGCTTTACTACTTCCAGTAACTTTTTATCCATTCTATCATGAGGTGGTCATATGCAGGTGTTACAGAAATACGCAGACGAGCGGGCGCTCATGCAACTCTTTGTCGATGGAGACCCGCCGTCAGGCGACGGAGGCCTCTACCCTCAGGAGTTTACGCTCCACGACATTACCGCCAGGTTGCTTACCATGGCGCGTGTCAACGCGTGGCTCCCGCTTCTCCAGAGGCTGCAGGTGTTCATTTTTACGAAACAGTGCCATCAGACCAGCTACTGGGAGGGCTACTATTTCCGAAAACAGCCCAATGGCAAATACAAAGTGCAGCGGGAAGATGTTTCCGGACTTCCGCCAGGGTAACACCCTGTGACCGACCAAAAAGCCGGCGATACGCATCGCCGGCCTTTTTATTGCACTTCGTTTCTTTTTTCTATCTTAATCCTTCGACTTCGCTCAGGACTTAGTATCCTCCACCCATCCCTTCGACGAGTTTTACCCTGAGCCCGTCGAATGGGCTCAGGGATGAATGGTGGATACTAATAGCTAACTATTAGTATCCACCATTCATCATTCCTTGCATTTCGGCCGAATGGTCGTGTTTTTTCTCCGGGATGTCGGCAATGACCACTTCGGTGATCAAGATCATCGAAGCGATCGAAACCGCGTTCTGCATGGCAGACCTAGTCACCTTTGCCGGGTCTACGACACCCGCCTTGAGCATACTTTCATACACGCCGGTTGCGGCGTTGAACCCAAAATCGTCCGAACCGCCCAATATCTTGTCTACAACGACCGCTCCGTCGTAGCCGGCATTGTTTGCTATCTGTCGCACCGGCGCCTTGAGCGCTTCAAGAATGCTTGTTGCGCCGACCACTTCCGCCAGCTGTGCCTTGGAAAATCCGTCAATCAGTTTTTGCACCGCCGGAATGGCACGCACCAATGCAACGCCTCCTCCGGGTACGATACCTTCCTCAATCGCCGCTCTGGTCGCGTTGATCGCGTCTTCAATACGATATTTCTTTTCCTTTTGCTCCGTTTCGGTCGCGGCACCCACCTTGATAATAGCAACACCTCCAGAAAGTTTTCCAAGCCGTTCTTGCAGCTTCTCGCGATCGAATTCCGATTCGGTCGTTTCGAGCTGGCCTTTTAGCTGCGCTACGCGGTTTTCAATATTTGTTTTGTCTCCTTTTCCACCCACAATAGTCGTATTGTCCTTTGTCGATACCACGCGGTGAGCCTGGCCAAGCGAAGACAATTCGATGCCGTCAAACTTGCGGCCCAATTCCTCGGTGATAAAATCAGCGCCCGTGACTACGGCGATATCTTCCAATAGTTCTTTTTTGCGGTCGCCAAAACCCGGCGCCTTGATGGCCAGCACATTCACGATGCCGCGCATCTTGTTCAATATAAGCGTAGCAAGTGCCTCGCCCTCGATGTCATCCGCAATGATCACCAGTTCCTTTTTGCCCGACTGGACTATTTTTTCAAGCACCGGTACGAGTTCCGCAATGGAACCTATCTTTTTATCCGTTACCAAAATGTACGGATCTTCAATGACCGCCTCCATGCGTTCGGCGTTGGTCACCATATACTGCGACACATAGCCGCGGTCAAACTGCATACCCTCAACTACTTCCTTGGAAAGTCCAACTGTCTGCGCTTCCTCGACCGTCACCACGCCGTCGCGCCCAACAGTGTCGATGACATCGGCGATCAACGCGCCGATTTCGCTATCACGAGCCGAAATGGTCGCCACCTGCGCGATCTCTTCCTTGGTCGATATCTTCTTCGCCGATTGCTTCAAATGCTCCACAACCGCTTCATGCGCCAACTGCATACCTTTATGCATGCCGGTCACATCGACGCCACTTGTTGCGTTCTTCAATCCTTCGGTGATCAATACCTGCGCGAGCAATGTTGCGGTGGTCGTGCCATCCCCGGCGATATCGTTCGTTTTCGATGCAACTTCCTTGATGAGCTGAGCACCAATGTTTTCGATTCTATTTTCGAGTTCTATTTCCTTTGCGATTGTCACGCCATCGTGCGTTACGATAGGCGCGCCATAGCCGCGTTCCAAAACCACCGCGCGACCCTTCGGCCCTAATGTGATCTTTACGGCGTTGGCCAATATATCCACACCTCGCTTCAATCCGATGCGAGCCTCTTCATTAAATACCAATTGCTTGCTCATTACATATGAGGTATGAGGTATGAGGTATGAGGTATGAAAGAATTCAATTTCTTTCTCACTTCATGCTTCGTTACTCATACTTCGTTATTATTTATTCGAGTATAGCGAGAATACTGTCTTCGTCGCCTACTATATATTTCTTTCCGTCGATCTCGACTTCGGACAAGCCGTACTTTTTGTACAGCACCGTATCCCCGATCTTTACCGACATCGGAGTGCGCTCGCCTTTTTCATTTATTTTTCCTTCGCCGACCGCGATCACTTTGCCGGTCGTCGGCTTGTTTTCCGCACTTTCCGGAATATAGATCCCGCTCTTTGTCATCGTTTCCGCTTCGATGGGTTCGATGAAGAGATGATTTGATAATGGTTTTATGTGCATGCGTGTATTAGGTATACGGTATACGGTATAGAGTATAGGGTATAAGAGGAATGCGGCATTATCACGCACCATCCCCTCATACTTGCTACCTTCTACCTTATACTTCTTTGTATTCTTAGAGTTTTTACTGCCGATGACCTCTCGCGAGGCCATATGCCCTATTATACGAAGTGTTTAACGGGTGTCAAATCAAACAAAAAAGGCCGGTTTCCCGGCCTTTGCTTTCTACGATTACCGTCATGCCCCGGTGTTAAAACACTGTTTTTTTCTCGGGAGATACATAAAATACGATTACATCCCAAAATGACTTACCGATCTTTGACAGCTTCCCTTCGAGGTCCTTAATGGTCTTGCCCGCGGCTACCACACGCGCAGGGCTCCCTTCGTGAGACCAGTCATCCAGCGCGACGAACTTTCCTTGATACAGTTGCCGATCTTCCTCCGACAAAATGCGCACGGTGTTCATCGATGCACCTCCTTTTTCTTTGGGGGCCTGCGTGCTATCAAAACGCACGGCGTAAGACTCCCCGCCATGGCATGCGCCGTGATGCACGCTTCGTGACCCGCTTTGTATTCCGCGACATCACGCAAGTCTTCTACTCGCGATCCCGACGCAACCAGTCGTGCAGGCGGCTTGCCCGTGGGCCACTCGCCTATCAGCACCACGCGCCCTTCGCTCTTAAGCTCATCCGCGCGGGACAACACAAACCGCCTATCCCTTGGATCTACCCATTCACACTTCTTTTCTTCTGCCATATTTAGCCTCCATGATAAATGGACAAGGTAACGTTCTGCTCATATACTGCCACGCTTTTTATAATTTGTCCATAGCCGCAAAAAGCACCTAAAGATGGTGCTTTTTACTCGTCCATGTTCGGCTTGTCCAGCGCCATCGGGTCGATACTGGCGGTCGCATCTTTTCCTGCTATACGCATGACATCCTTGTCCACCTTTTTCAGCTCCTTGTATGACGCATTGAACGCATTGACCGTCGTTCCCAAATGGCCACCCAATTTTTTAATATGATCTTCGTACACATCCAAATGCTTCCCCAGCTCCGCAACATTTTTAATGATCTGCTGTGCAGTTTCTTCTATTTGCATTGCCTTGAGCCCCTGCAATACCGTTTGCAGATAAGCAAGGAAAGAGGTCGGCGAAACGATAATAACCTTGTATTTACTCGCCGCCCGCTGGATGAAGTTTTCCGTGTCTTCGTCCTTCAGTGCACCGATCTTGTTGATCAACAAATCGTAGTAGATCGCTTCGTGCGGAATGAACATGAACGCAAAGTCCATGGTCCCCTGCGCCGGCTGGATGTATTTTGCCGTTTCGGTAATGCGCGTCTTCAGGTCGTTCACAAACAGCTTTTCGAGGCGCGCGCGTTCGCCCTCACTTTTTTCTTCTACAATGCGGTTATAGTTTTCAAGGGAAAACTTTGAGTCGATTGGGATGATCTTATCTTTTACCCGCACGATTGCATCCACGATGGTTCCATCGGCAAATGGATATTGCATTTGGTAGCTTCCCGGCGGCAGCACATTCTTGAGCAATGTCTCAAGATAATATTCCCCGATGATGCCGCGCTGTTTCGGATTTTTGAAAATATCCTGCAATGACTGCAGTTGATCGGCGAACGAAATGACCTGCTTATTGGTTTCGTCGAGGCGAGTCAGCTTTTCCGTGACATCGCTGACGATCTTATGTGTTTCGCCGAATTGCCGCTGGAACATTTCTGTCGATTGCCCGAGCTTTGCATCTATGGTCTTTGTGAGCTCATCGTTCGACCGCTTTAACTCCGTCAGCTGGTTCTGCAGCATCAGCATCGACTGGTCGTCTTTTTTCTCTTCCTGCTTTGGAATGAACTTTTTAACGATCACATAAAACGCAGCGACGATAATCGCGATAGTGCTGATAAATAATGCAATCAATAAGACAATGTTCATGCTATGCAATTAATTATTAATGTCATTCCGAGTGAAGCGGTACTCCGCGCAATCGAGGAATCTGTAGTAAGGCAGATCCCTCGACAGGCTCGGGATGACAATACTACAACTTAAAGCTTGTAAGCTATAGAGCTAACGAGCTATCTTTGCTATACTACCACATATATGGACATCCTAAAAGTTACCGAATTGACGATCGGAAAAGCGTCTTCGCCTATTGTCGACAAACTTACCTTCTCGGTAGCGCAAGGCGAAACGCTTGCGATCATCGGCCCGAACGGTGCGGGCAAAACGACTCTCTTCAAGGCCCTTCTTGGGCTTACTCCCTATTCCGGTTCTGTAGAATGGGCGCCGAACATGAAGATCGGCTATGTTCCCCAGCGCATGGAAATAGAAACCGATGTTCCACTTACCGTGGAGGAGTTTTTTCGACTTCGCGGATCCGTCGCCACACCCGAAAAAGTGCACGAAATATTGAACTATATCCAGCTCGATGCCTCGATCCTCAAATCAGGGTTCGGCGAAATATCCGTCGGTCAACGCCAGCGCATTTTGGTCGGCTGGTCCATTCTCGACAACCCCGATGTTTTGCTTTTTGATGAACCGACCGCCGATGTCGATATCTTCGGACAGGAATCCATTTATAAAATGATCTCGCACCTGCATAAAACGCTCAATCTGACTATATTGCTCATTTCGCACGATCTTAATATTGTCTACCAGTACGCAAACAATGTATTGTGCCTCAACCATCAAAAATTGTGTTATGGCGCGCCCGGCGAAATACTTCAGGCCGAACATCTGCAATCGCTCTATGGCGGCGAGCGCGGATTTTATGCACACACCCATACGGAACCCCACTCACATAAACGCACCGCATCATGACCATTGATACTTCCTTCCTCCAGATATTTATTACCTCGATCTTTGTCGCCGCGAGTGCGGGACTACTTGGCAGTTTTGTCATTCTTAAACGCATGGCGCTGGTTGGCGATGCACTTTCCCATGTTGCCTTGCCCGGTATCGCGCTCGGCCTCGCATTTCACATCAATCCGTTCGTCGGGGCTTTTTCCACGCTCTTTTTGGCAGTGATCAGCATTTGGCTCTTGAAATACCAGACTGAACTGCCCGTCGACACCTTGGTCGGAATATTTTTTACCGCCAGCCTTGCACTTGGTATTCTGTTCATTCCCGAGCACGAGATCCTCGAAGCTTTGTTTGGGGATATCGGAACACTTGGGCTCATGGAGTCGATTGCTACCGTCCTGCTTTCCACCGGTATTATTGTGGCACTCGTTGCAATCCATAAAAAACTGGCACTCAGCATGCTCTCCGAAGAGCTCGCGCACTCCATCGGTGTCAAAAACCGGGCACTCGACTTTATATATCTAATCATTTTTGCCCTGTCCATCGCGCTCGGCATCCGTTTCGTCGGTGCACTGCTTATGGGCTCATTGGTCATCATTCCCGCAGCCGCAGCAAAAAACATCAGCCGCAGCTTGCACGGCTTTATGCTTGCCAGCGTTCTCTTTGGCGTTCTTTCCGCCGCCGGCGGCGTTCTCCTTTCCCAACAGTTTGCCGTTTCGCCGGGACCGCTCTTCATCCTCGTCAGCACTACTTTGTTCGCCGTATCGCTTATCGTACGGAAATTAAAGCAGTAAATTACCTACTAAAAAACGCTTAATAGTATTGCTATAGCAATACTATTAAGCGTTTTTTAGTTCCATCCAATTTCAACAATTTTCTTTTTCCCGAAATAACCGCCGGTAATACTTACCTCTGATTTGGTCACCTTAAAATATTCCGCCAACGCGTTTACCACCGCGATATTTGCCCTTCCCTGCACAGGCGTAGCCTTTACGCTGACCTTGTATTCCTTTTCGCCTATCTGCTCCACCTTTGTTTCTTTGGCATTCGGCTTGACTGTTATGTATATCTTGATCATTTTCTCACTCGATTATTCTTTTGTCATTCCCGTCCTCAGTGGGCGGAGAAATCCATCTTCGGGATGCTGGATTCCCGCCGGATGTTTACCCTGAGCTTGTCGAACGGGCGGGAATGACACATAAGAGGGATCAATTTTATATGGCACCACCGTCTTCTTTAACCTTTACGGGTTTTTCGTCTGCTGTTTTAAAATATTTTTCCAATTTGACCATAACGAACACGACGATCGCCGTAATAAACACTGCATACCATACCTTTGCCCATACGGAATCGCGCTGTATCGGGAAATAATGATCTATTAGCCCTTTGATCGCTTCATTCCATGCAAGACCGGCCACCAGCCCCAGCGCGGCGGCAATATATCCCCACACCTTTTCCCGCGCCGTCTTGCGCATTGCTCCTGCGTCGTTCCCTGCCATTTTTTGCACATTTCGTATTTGATCCATTGGTTCCATTTCTTTAGTATACCACGGCTCTTGCGCAAAAATAAACGCCACGCATCACCTGTGACGCATGGCATTTTTTATGTCTCTTTTTCTTCTTCCTTATTCTGCCCTATTTTTTCTTTGCCCAGTAACAACCGCTTTACTCCATAGGTTACAGTCAATGCAAGTGCGATTCCCGCAAGTACATCTGATGGCCAATGCGCAGCGCCATATACGCGCGCAACACCCATCAATCCCACTACTACGGCGTAGATCATTCCTCTTTTGTGGTTCAGATACCACATGGGCGCAACCAATGTCACATACAATGCCAAGTGCCCAGACGGAAACGAAGATGCCCCTACATAGTCAAACACCGAATCAATCCCCAGCGCCATGTCCGGTCGCGGACGCGCGTAAAAGAAGTGAATCGCTTGCGCTATGATGCCACGCGATACGATCGCCGCAAGCGCCCACCATGCAAACGCATAGGCCCGCTTCTTGCGATCCCGTTCCTTCATGATCGTTACCAAAAAGAAAGCAACCATTACATATCCGGCATAGACCGCGAACAGAGTGGCGAGCCAATCGAGTAAAAACCATCGGTCGGCCGATGCATGCAAGAAATTAAATAGGGATAGATCGAATGAATTCATGGAAATTATTGCGTTTTACTTGTAGCAAGCGACATGCTCAAGAATGCAAGGTTTTCAGTATGCTCTTTAATTCTTTTTTATTGATACTTGCACCGCCAACAAGCGCACCGTCTATGCCGTCATGCTCCACAAAAAGCGTTACATTCTTTGCGTTGACCGAACCGCCGTAGAGGATGCGGGCAGTTGGTATGCCGTAGTTGGTATTAAGTATGGATCGTATAAATGCAATAACCTCTACGGCATCCTCGGGAGTTGCCGCTTTGCCGGTGCCGATGGCCCAGATTGGCTCATAGGCAATACACAGCTCAATACCTCGATAGCTCGATGGCTCGATAGCGTGCAGTGCACCATCAATCTGCCGCTTAATATATTTTTTTACTACTACAATGCCTTGTTTTCGTACTTCGATCGGCTCGCCAACACACAATATCACACCCAGCCTTGCGCCCATCGCAGCTTTAACCTTTTTGTTGACCACTTCATCAGTTTCGCCGAGATGCATTCGTCGTTCACTATGCCCGATGATCGCATAATCAGCACCTACATTCTTTCCCATTTCCGCCGATATCTCGCCGGTCAATGCGCCTTCC
The DNA here is from genome assembly GCA_001793945.1 of Candidatus Wolfebacteria bacterium RIFOXYD12_FULL_48_21. GTDB lineage: Bacteria > Patescibacteriota > Minisyncoccia > UBA6257 > UBA9933 > UBA9933. Next base: position 4,328 of record MGIW01000002.1, on the reverse strand, counting down.
GATTGCCATGCGCAATTCTGCATGGCCAAAGAAATGTCCGCTTTTACCTCGTAAAATATATCCGCAATCATCGGCAAATAAACCGCCGGCGGCGCGATGGCAATCTCATATCTATCCGTATCAATATTCGCATCATCAAAAGCAAGTAAAAGGCCTTCGATATCTGCCGCTTTTTTCGGATACATTTTCCAGTTGAATGCGATGAGTTTTTTCATAGAGTAATCGCTAATAATGCGAATCATGAGCAAATAATGCAAATGAATAAGAAAGTAAACATTTTACCACGGTTCTACCATTAACATTTTACCATCGTTGCCCGGCAGATTGCCATAGATCGTTTCGGTTACGAACGGCATAAACGGGTGCAACAGCTTAAGCGAAGCTCTTACTATTTCATTCAGTACATACTGTGCGGCGTATTTGTCGGCCTCGTTGTCGCTCTTGAGCCGATCCTTATTTTCCTCAATGATCTTATCGGCAAAGGTGTGCCAAAAATAATGGTATATGTTTTCCGCGGCCAAGTGGATCATGAAATCATCCAACTCCTTTGTTATCTGCCCTTTCATCGCGGCGCATTCGGCCAGCACCTCCTTGTCGCGCCCGGTCAGCTCGGGTACTTGTGAAAAATCAACGCCATCCGAATTCATCAGCACGAAACGCGTCGCTTGCCAGATCTTGTTTGCGAAATTGCGATACCCCTTTATTTTGTTTTCCGCAAGCGCGGCGTCGTTGCCCGGCGTATTGCCCACGACCAACCCCATGCGCAACGCATCGGTCCCGAACTTGTCGATCAGTTCTATCGGGTTGACGACATTGCCCTTGCTCTTGCTCATCTTTTTCCCCTTGGCGTCATTGACCAAGCCGTGCATATACACGGTCTTGAATGGTATTTCCTTTGCCAAATACAGCCCAAAAATGACCATGCGCGGCACCCACTTAAAGATCAAATCGCGACCCGTTTCCATGACATCGGTCGGATAAAACTGCTTAAAATCCTTGCCGTCGGGATAATTTAGTGTCAACAACGGCCACTGGCCCGACGAGAACCATGTATCAAATGTGTCGGTATCTTTCCGCACGGCGCCTCCACATTCCTCACATACATGCACTTCATCGTAAAGATCCGGAAATGCGGCATCGCAATCATTGCACAGCTTTGCCGGAATCGGAATGCCCCACACGATCTGGCGTGAAATGTTCCAGTCAATCGTGTTGTTCATCCAATACAAAAATATTTTGCGGTAATTATCGGGAATGAATTCTATTTTCCCTTCGTCAACCGCCTTGGCCGCCATTTCGGCGAGCGGCGCCATTTTCACAAACCACTGTGGCAATAGACGCGGCTCGATGGTCGTGCCGCATTTGTAGCAGGTCGGCACCGCGTGCGTGTAATCTTCGATCTTTTCGATCAAGCCCATCGCTTGTAGATCTTCGACGACTTTCGTACGGGCTTCGGCTATTTTCATACCCGCATATTTGCCCGCCTTTTCGTTCAACTTTCCAAACTGGTCGATAACGATCACATGTTCAAGTCCGTGCTTTTGCGCAAGCGCAAAATCGTTATTGTCATGTGCCGGCGTCACCTTCAATGCCCCGGTACCGAACTCTATATCTACCGACTCGTCACCAATGACCTTGACGGTCAACTTACCGTTCGGGTTTTCTATTTCGACTTCCTGCCCAATGTATTGTTTGTATCGGCTATCTTCCGGGTTGACCGCGATTGCAACATCGCCAAAGATCGTTTCCGGGCGCACCGTAGCCACCACAAACGGACCGTACTTTATATAGTACAGTTTGTCCGTCTTTTCCACTGACTCGGTCTCTACATCAGACAGCGAGGTTTGGTGTTTTGTGCACCAGTTGACCGTGCGCAATCCTCGATAAGCCAACCCATCGTTATGCATTTTTACAAATGTCTTCTGAACTTCTTTGACAATGTCCGGGTCGAGCGTAAAGCGTTCGCGCGACCAATCGCACGATGCGCCCATGCGCTTTACCTCTTCTTCCATGTGCTTCTTGTTCTCGAGCGTAAATGCCATGATCTCGTCGAACAGCTCCTGCGGATCCATCTTGAACCGAGAGCGGCCCTCCTTTTCAAGCTTTTTTTCATACACCACCTGCGTCTCAAAACCCGCATGATCAGCTCCCGGCACCCACAACGCTTTGTATCCCTGCATGCGCTTGTAGCGCGTCATAATATCTTCCACCGTAATAAACAACGCATGCCCGGCATGCAAATGCCCGTTCGCATTGGGCGGAGGCATGATGATGCAGAATGTACGAGATACGAGGTCAGAGGTACGAGTTAAAGACTCGGGGAGGTTGTCGGGGTTAAAGAAGCCGCTTTCCTCCCAGCGTTTATAGATGTCCTGCTCAAACTCCTTTGCCTCGTATGGCTTGTTAAATATTTCGTTCATGAATTTTTACTTACAGCATTTCTTTTTCTGTGTCATCCCGATCCGCCAGCCGGCGGAGAGGGATCTGCTTCAGATTCCTCGGTTCCGCGGATTACGCTCCACTCGGAATGACAAATCTTTCATTTTATCGCATCCACAAACACCCGCGTCTTTGTTGTATCTACCCGGTCAAGGGGTACCGTTCTTGGAAACAATATCTTGAACACGCGCTCTTCGGTCGCATCTACCCTATCCAATTCGGTCTTTGACCCTCCTACCATGCCGCCGCTCGCGTCATAGAGCAACCCAGTGATCACCACCCTTGATGCATCTATAATGTCATTGTTCTTTATGGTGCCGTTTATCGAAACTTCGCCATCAGGGCTGATCGTCACCTTGGTCACGCGCTCCATTTCCGCATTTACCTTCGCTCGCGTCAACGGTCCGAACAGGCCGCTTGCCGGCGTTATATTTCTTGCCTTTTGATACGCGACCAGCGCCGCTTTCGTGTCGGCATCAAATGTCCCGTCGGGCAGCTTCTTTAAAAATTGTTTCTGCTGCAAAAACTCTTCGAGTTTTTTTACTTCATCGCCTGCCGTTTTTGCATCGATGGTTCGCGTAAATACATAAACCGGCTCCGTGGTCTTTTTTAAACCAACAATATCGGTCGACGAGCGCTGTATATTCACATTTGGTTCCACAAACTCCATGCGCGGCACAACCTGCGGCTCGGAAAACTCAACCGCAACGCTGGCAACGGATCCGCCATGCACATCGAGCGTACCAACAATATAGCGGTCCCCTTTTGTTCTTCGATCATATATGAATGTATTACCGGTGGCCGACGCTACCGTTTGACCGCCCTCGTCGAGCGCGTTTATCGTGTACGCTACTTCCCTAATTCCGTAATCGTCATTTGGATTGTTTATTGCTGCAATAACTACCGTCTTACCATTGGATGCGAATGTACGAACAGCGCCCACTATGAGCGCTTGTGCGTATTTTTGCGCACATGGAACACAACCGCCTCCGCAATCTATGCCGGTTTCATTGCCGTTCCGCCGGCCATCAAAACATGTCGGCGCGGGGCGAAACAACAGCGCATACACGCCAAAGGCCACCGCTGAAAAAACCAACAAAAATCCTACGCCATATATGACCTGTTTTAATCTACTACTCATTACATTTCAGTATATCCTGAAAATTGGCAATAATAAAGTATATCCCCTACAAAATCAAAAACCGCCCGAAGGCGGTTTTTGAATATTGCCGATACATCGTATAGGTCCCCGCTTTCGCGGGGATGACGATAATGGGAAACATAAAAACCGCTTTTGCGGTTTTTATTATCGTCAATTATTGGCAATGAATTCCAGGCGAAACCTACTTTCCCCACCGGCGAACCAGTTAGTATCATCGGCGCCTATTACTTTTACCTCCGAGTTCGGAATGGGATCGAGTAGATCATAATAGGCTAAATCACCAAGAAATCATTGACAACAATCGAATGCATAAAACTATCACAACCATTTTATTTTTTGGGTTACTTTGTCCAATAGACGAACAAATCGACATATTAGTACTTCTCAGCTAAACCATTAAACATTCACTTCACGGCTCGGACTTGTGACCGAAGTCACTCATCTTTGCTGATCGGCTCATGTTCAACAGTAAACACATGTTACCATGCTTACACTTGAAGCCTATCAACCTGGTAGTCTTCCAGGAGTCTCAAACGATGTCTAATCTTAGGAGAGGCTTCCCGCTTAGATGCTTTCAGCGGTTATCCCGTCCGAACATAGCTACCCGGCATTTCAGTTGGTACCAAAGCCGGTAGACCAGTGGTTCGTCCACCCCGATCCTCTCGTACAAGGGGCAGCTTCCTTCAAACATCAACGCCTCTAACAGATAGAGACCAACCTGTCTCAC
>MGIW01000001.1 GCA_001793945.1 Candidatus Wolfebacteria bacterium RIFOXYD12_FULL_48_21 | reverse complement strand
ATTGATGAGTTCGTGACAATACTGGGGCAACTATAAAATCCCGATCGTATCGGGATTTTATGCTCTGTGCCCTCGGAGGGAATCGAACCCCCATTGACGCATTAGGAATGCGTAGTCCTATCCGTTGAACGACAAGGGCGTTATCGTTGCTCGTCTATTATTTCATGGGGAATGATTTTTATCAAGGATGCGAGGAAACAAGAATAAAGTATGTTGCACATGGATAAGTTCAATGGTACAATTATACTAACATGACATATGATGCCTTGATTAAAACAAAAGCTATTTCATTGCGGAAAGGAGGGAAAACCTATAATGAAATAAATAAAGCTTTGGATACCTTTATACCAAAGAGCACTATTTCATATTGGTTCAAAAATATTACTTTGTCTAAAAAGCAGAAAGAAAGAATCGACGGAAACATATCAAAAAATATAAAACTGGCCCAAAAGAAAGCTCTTTTAGTGAACAAAAAGAATCGACAGAATTATCTCCTGTCGATTCATAACAGGGTAAAGCATTTAGACGCTACCCTTCTTAACCGTGATGTTGCAAAAATTGCTTTGGCTATGCTATATTTAGGCGAAGGATCAAAGACCAATAGGGGGTCGTTAATGTTTGGTAATTCTGATCCTGAAATAATAAAGCTATTTTTGCGTTTTTTGAGGGAATGTTATATTCTCGATGAGAGTAAATTTCGCTGCACTGTTCAATGTAGGGCGGATCAAAATGTGAAAAAATTGGAAAAATTTTGGTCAAATAGTACGAAGGTACCTTTGCGTTTGTTTTATAAAGCGCAAGTGGATTCTCGTACTATAGGCAAGGCGTCAAAGAAAGTAAATTACAAGGGAGTTTGTAGGATTGACTATTTTTCAGCAGATATTTTCAACGAATTGATTGAAGTAAGCAGGGTTATCTGTAAAATGTAACGGGCCATTAGCTCACTTGGTAGAGCGTCGCCATGGCATGGCGAAGGCAACCGGTTCGATCCCGGTATGGTCCACCCTGTTGATTTTTAACGGGTTTTGGTGTAAAAAGGAAAATACTACCAGGGCCTTTAGCTCATCTGGTAGAGCGCTACATTTGCAATGTAGAGGTGACCGGTTCGAGCCCGGTAAGGTCCACAAAATTAAGACAAAACCGCCGATCACAGATCGGCGGTTTTGTGTTAAATAGTGTAGGCGGAATTATTGTCCCGAGAGTAATTTTTTGGTAAACTGGAATAATGCAAGAGGTGTTTAATACTAAAATCCAAAAAAGAATAATTTTTGCCAAGGGAAAGCAAAATGAATTTGTAATCCATGCAAAGGATGTATCAGGGTTATCATGGATAGAGCTTGCGGAAAGAGTGGGAATACATAGGCGTACATTAAGTGACTGGAGGCGGGAGCGGTATACAATATCTGAATCAGGATTGGATAAAATTTGCGAAATTGCAAAAATTAAAAGGCCGCTTGATCTAACAACTCGGGACGCATTTTGGTATACATCTATTGGCGGAAAAATAGCCGGAAGATCGAATTTTAAGAAATATGGCAGGGTCGGCGGTGATCCGGAAAAACGCAAGAAAGCATGGGCAAAATGGTGGGATGAGACGGGGAAATTTAATCCGCCGCGCAATTGTTGTCCTAAAGAAATCAAGATTCCAAAAGAGGATGAACGACTGGCGGAATTTATCGGAATTATGCTGGGGGACGGCGGGATGACAAAAACGCAGGTTAGGGTAACGCTTAATTCCAAGACCGATGCGGAATACGTAAAATTTGTTCAAAATTTGATCAAGACCCTTTTTGATGTCGAGCCATCCTTGCAGATTGTGGAAAGTCGCACGACAACGGATGTTATCGTATCGAGAGTAAAATTGGTCGCTTTCTGTGAATCTATCGGGCTAAAGGTAGGGAGCAAATTAAAAAATGGGTCGGATATTCCAAAATGGATCAATAAAAATGATGCATTTAAGATGAATTGTATACGAGGATTATTTGACACGGACGGGTGTATATTTGGCGAGCGTCATAAGATAAAAAATAAGACATATGAGTATCCGCGATGGGCATTCGTTTCGGCTTCGGAGTATTTGTTGCAGTCGACATTCACTATTCTAAGGGAGCTGGATTTTTCCCCTAAAATCCGCAATAATAGAAGCGTTCAATTAGAGAGCAGGGCAGATATAATCAGATATTTTGAGGTAATAGGGACAAGCAATCTGAAGCACAGGAATAGGTTTAATAGAATCTTATTCAAATCGTGAGTTTATTTCGTGCATAAGGCGGTAGGGTGGCCGAGCGGTTTAAGGCGGCAGTCTTGAAAACTGTTATACCTGAAAGGGTATCGCGAGTTCGAATCTCGCCCCTACCGCTTTGTGTAGGAAAATTGAAATGTCGACAGAGTGCTTGTCCTTGCGGAGTCGACGGTATTGAGTCTTTTAGTATATAGAATGAGTATCTGCAAAACAGGCATACCGAAAGGCATCAGGAGGATTTTGATTGACAGGGCGGCATCGATTTCATATCCTGTTGGCAGTCATTAACAATAACAGTGAGGTGCAAAATGAGCGGAGATGATGGTCTGAAAGGCATCGATTTGCGGGATAGGATTATATCCATTACGGCGCAGATAAAGGATCTGCAGAAAAAGAGGGGAGAGCTTCTCGATCGATTGCGAAATGAGTGTACGCATGAGGCGCTCGTTCAGACGCCATGCTCTGTAAGCGGACTAGATCCATTGCCTCCGGAAAGGATGTGCATTATATGCGGTTTGAGCGAAGAAGGGTGGGGTTCCGGCTATAAAAAACTAAGCAAGGGAACCGTTGTACGGGTTATCGAGAATCGCGATGAATATTATCGGTATCGAGAGTTGAAGCCACTGACGACGGTCGTCATACCGGAGGATATGTGCGGTAAGGCATAGGTTTTGAAGAGCGGGCGTGGCGGGGAATATTCCCCGCCATTTTTTATCGGACGGCATGGTTATGGTGCTTTAAAGTATTATGTTTTATAATAAGACCATGGAAAAGGAAAACACATTTTTTCTTAAACGATCTGCTGAAGATATAGCAGAGGAGGAATATATCGAAGAGATCGCGGAGGAGCAAACAGACAATGCGGCTGCTGCGCAAGAAGAGTCCATGGGTGTGATGATTGCATGGGAGGCACCCGAGGCGGAGCATATTGAAAAAAGCACTACATGGTATTGGGCAAGCATGGCCGTTGCTATTGTTTTGATCGCCATTGCGTTGTGGCAGAAGAACTTTTTGTTTGCCGTGTTTATTGTCATAGCCGAGCTGGCCATATTTATGTTCGCCGGAGAAAAACCGAAGATGTGGGATTTTACGATCGACGAAAGAGGAGTGACGGTCGAAGGACACAAGACATATAAATATTCAACGATCACGCTCTACGACATCCATGAGTTTTCCGATGAATATCACGAATTGGTGTTGCAGACAAAATCAAAGGTGCATCATTATATAAAGATATTCATCCATGCGGAGGATGAGCAAAAGATCCGGGAGGCCTTGGATAAAAAGGTCCCCCATGGCGAAATAGAGGTAACATTCTTCGAATTTCTCGAGCGTTTGATTGGTATCTGACGGAATATTGTAAAATGAAATAGGATTTGCTATAACTGAAAGGCATTAATAAATGACAAAGCGAGGTTGCCTTAAGCTTTCTCGTCATAAGTCATTAGTTAATTGCCATCAGTTATTTTGCCCTTGTCGTTCAATGGATAGGACATGACTTTGCGGAAGTTAAAATTGTGGTTCGATTCCACACAGGGGCACAAAAAAAGAATACCCGAGCCGGTTGGCTCGGGTGTTCTTTTTTGCTCCTGCGTGAAGTCGGACAGCCGAAGATCATAAAAAACTTGCAATGTTGTATATTATGTGGTATACGGAAAGTAGTACTAATACCCGTGGCAAATACGCCGCAAAACAATGCACTTAAAGGAGGTGGCGAAGTGGCTTCAAAACAGGAAAAACCGGAAAGGGAGACACCCATCGGTATACATATAATGATGGGTTGCGCTTTGCTATTGTTTTTGATTGCCTATATATATATGCAGGTAAAAATACCGGAGACGGTGGCGGCTACGCCCGTGGCTCACGCTACGCCCGTGGCTCACGCTACGCCCGTGGCTCACGCTACTCCACATGACGGTATCAATGACGATGGGCAAAGCACCGCATACATCAAAGTAAGCGATCGCAATCGAAGGGGCAGGATGCTGCCATCGCTGAGATCATGGTAAAAAAGCAGCAATGGAAAAAGCAGTCCCGCAGGAGGATTGTTTCGGTATCCATTGTCCCCGGCAGTGACAAAAAGCTGTACGAGCAGACATTTGTTGCCGGATTATTGATCCATTACGAATGATGCTGGCTGCTTGCCGCGTATCTCGACCCTCTCTGCGAAGCATGGCTTCGCAGAGAGGGTCTTTTTTTGGTTAAAGTAGCATGAGTGGCTTCTCTGATGGCACTCCATGCCAATATCCCGTACAATAGGAAAATATGACCACGGATATTCGGTTGGAAACTGAATTGCGATATGTAAAAGGCGTGGGGCCGGCATTTGCGCTGCGATTGGAAAAGTTGGGGCTAAAAACGGTCCGAGACCTATTGTGGCATTTTCCGTCCCGATACGAAGACTTTTCAAAGATAGCAAACATCGTAGATCTTGTCCCGGGAGAGGCAGCTACAATTCAAGGAGTTATACAGGAGATTAAAATACTACGGTCTTTCAGGAAAAAGATGTTTATCATTCAGGCGACCGTGGTAGATGCAACGGGAAGCGTGCGGGCAACATGGTTCAATCAGAAGTTTCTTGTGGCAATGCTTAAAAAAGGCATGGTCATTAATCTTGCGGGGAAGGTGAGCTTAGGGAAGGCAGGAATAGGATTTTCACACCCTTCATACGAGATTGTTGGCTTTTCGGAAGATGATGAGCAATTTATGGAAGATGCGGCGGAATATCGGGAAGAAATAGAAGCGTGTAAACATACGGGACGATTGGTGCCGATCTACCCGGAAACAAAAGGCGTGACTTCGAAAGGACTGCGGTTTTTGATAAAGCCGCTTTTGGATGGGCTGGAATATATCCCCGAAACATTGCCGGAGGAAATGTTGAAGCGCGCCGATGTCACGGAGCTGAACGATGCATTGCGTTTGATTCACTATCCGGAAATCATGAAGGATGTACTGCGTGCTCGCCGCAGATTTGCGTTTGAGGATATTTTTTATTTGCAGTTGGTAAACATACTTGAGCGATCGCGACTCGCGAAGGAAAACGCATATGCGTGCGTTGCGGAAGGATCGAGATTTGCGGAATTGCTTGCACAGCTGCCGTTCGAGTTGACCGATGCGCAGCAGGAGGTCATGCGGGAGGTTAGCGGCGACCTTGCGCGTCCGCACCCGATGAATCGTTTGTTGCAGGGCGATGTAGGGTCGGGAAAGACGATCGTCGCGGTACTGGCGGCGATCATTGCAGCGGATGCGGGCAGACAAGCCTCATTCATGGCGCCGACAGAAATATTGGCCACGCAACATTACCATACATTCAAAAAAATATTTGGAAACTTCGAGAAAGGGGTGGTGCTGTTGACCGCTTCGGGTGCGAAGGTATTTTTTGGGGAGGGGCTGGAAAGCGAGATGAAAAAGGCGGATGCGGTAAAAAAACTGGCGACCGGAGAGATAAAAATAGCCATAGGTACGCATGCGCTGATACAAAAAGGCGTAGTGTTTAGCGATCTTGCATTGGTGGTCATAGACGAGCAGCATCGGTTTGGCGTAAAGCAACGTCAGGCGCTCGCAGGGCACACTAAAGCCCTGAGCTTGTCGAAGGGGAAAAGGGATGGTGGGCTGTTGCCGCACTTTTTGTCCATGTCCGCCACGCCCATTCCGCGTACGCTTTCATTGACACTGTTCGGCGATCTGGATGTATCGATCATTGGTGAGCTACCCAAGGGGCGCAAGGACATCATTACCAAAATAGTGCCGCCCGCAAGCCGCACGGATGCGTATGCTTTCATACGCGGACAGGTAAAAAAGGGCAGGCAGGTGTTTGTTATCTGTCCGCGCATAGAAAAAACCGAAGAGGATGAAACAAAAGGAAGTCCGCCAACTGGCGGATGGTTTGCGGTGGATACAAAAACGGTCAAGGAAGAATACGACAAGCTATCGAAAAAGATATTTCCCGATATGCGCGTCGCGATGTTGCACGGGAAGTTAAAATCGGAAGAAAAAGCGGAGGTTATGAAAAAAATGAAAAAAGGCGAGATTGATGTATTGGTGGCAACCTCGGTAATCGAGGTTGGTGTGGATATTCCCAATGCGACGATCATGATGATTGAAGGGGCGGATCGGTTTGGCCTCGCGCAGTTGTACCAGTTCAAAGGGCGCGTAGGAAGAGGGGAGCATCAATCGTTTTGCCTGCTGTTTACCGATTCATCGGCGCAGCCGACAAAGGACAGGCTCGAGGCGTTGGTGCACGCGAAGAACGGGTTTGAGCTTGCGGAAAAGGACCTTGCCTTGCGCGGCCCCGGGGAGTTTATGGGCCAATCGCAAACGGGGTTGCCCGATCTGGCAATGCGTTCGCTGCAGGACTTAAAACTGGTAAAGAGTGCGCGTGAGGCCGCAGAGAGTGTGCTGGAAAAGGATCCCGATCTTGCGGAACACCCGCAACTGAAAGATGTTGTCGCGCGGTTTCACGACAGGGTGCATCTCGAATAATATTAGCCGTTGAGCGGGGGAATAAGAATAGTTAATACATTCAGTACGACGGCGATGATGAAGTGTACGATTGCAGCCGGAAGAAATGATTTTGTCTTAAGGGATAGGTAGCAAAAAATAATACTGGCAAAAAAAGACAGTATGATTTCGGCGGGCGGTTTTGTGATATGGAGAAATGCGAATAGAGAACCAATGATCCAAAAACTGTGGTAGCCAAGCCGCGGCCAAAGCCCGAAGAAAAGGAATCCGCGGAACAGAAATTCTTCGGCAAGATAATAGAGGAAAGTGAATATGCCGCCGGTCACAAGAAATTCCAAAAAGCCAATGCCATATCGGGAATAATATCCGTGAAAGATATCCTGCGTGCTCAAGTAGAAGATAAAGGGGAGGAGAACGAGCGTACTCGCTATGATAAGTCTGCGCGATGCGTGCGTATCGACAGGAAGCCGCCACCCATAAGCGGAAAGTTTTTCTTCAAAAAGAAAAACGATCACAGCCATGGGCACGAGCATGAGAAACACAAGCGCGACAAGCGAGAGTATGATAGTTCGGAAAGGAAGAGAAATGTGCTGGTAAAGATACGAAAAAGGAAGAAAAACGGAAGGGGCAGCGCTCAGGAAAAAAACCAAACCAATGAGTCCAAGCGGGTGGTGCAGGATGCGGGATAGGGACATAATGGTAAGAAATTATTAACCTCGATGCTTAGGTGTGCTCCAAAAACCGAGGCGAAACTTACCGCCAAACATGCCGCGGGTCTGCGCATCAAGGGCAGGGATGGACCCGAAGATGATCATGGTGAGCGGAAGGAATGCCCATTGCAGAACAAACCATACATAGTGATGCTTCTTGAACCAAATAGGCTTTGGCGGTAATAGGACAATGCCGAGAAACGCGGAAGTCACGATGCCGATGGCAGCAAAGTTCATGATTAGATTGGTGACCTTTGGTAGGGAGTAGGAAATGAGCGAAAAACGAAACTCCGGTCCGCCTAACAAGATTGGAAGCCATGAAAGTGTAAAGATGATCAACGCATTGGTTGCCCATGAGTGGAAGCCTTCGATATAGAAAAATGCCCAAGAGAACCGCTTTTTGAACGGGATCTGTTTGTTCCGCATGAAGCCGGTCATGAGATACGGAATGTTTTCGACGCCTCCCCATGCCCATCGGCGTTGCTGCTTATACTGGTTTAACATCGTGCGCCAAAACGAAGGCGCAACATTGGAATCCATGGATATCGGGTAATTAAGCGGGATGACCCTATAGTTGCCGTTATAATGTAAATAGCATTGCCAAAAGATCTGGGAATCTTCGCTGACGATATCCTTTTTCCAAAAACCGACATCGACCAAAGCCTTGAACGGCATCGAATGCGAAGAAAAGGTCGTAAGGCGATGCGGACGCGCCTGCTGCATCATATGGTAAATGGATGCGGAAAATGAAATGACGCGCGCGATTGCCGGCGCCTGAAAGATGTTATTCAAAAAGAACGGAATAGGCAGGTAGCTTGCGTGCAGATTATCTTCGGTCGTCAAAAACGCATGCGTTAAAACGCCGAAATAATCGGGGAAGATCTGCGTGTCGATATCGAACGAAGAAACGACGATGTGCTCATAGGGGATATGAAGCGGATCAATGACCTCCCGTTTTACCTGCTGTGCGATCCATGCTTCATTCGACCCTTTACCCGGAGTTTCTCCCGGTAGATTGCTCGGATGGACGGTGGCAATCAGTTTGAAAAATGTATCTGAATATTCTTCGGCAATGCGATCCAAAGTTTGCTTTGATGCTTCGCCGGTCTTTTCCTCGGTGCCGATCGCAACGATGAATTTGTCGAGCGGATAGTTTATGCGCGTAAGGGCCTCAAACGACTCTTTGATGACCTCATAGGGTTCATCAAAGAATGGGAACACAATCAAGTGGTAGATGTCGGGCCATGCCGTCGTCGCTGGATCGGTTTTGAGTTTCTCGAGCCAATTGATTTCCATGTTGTTGCGCATCTTGCGGTAGCTGATGCGGAGGTGGATGGAAAGGTAGAAGGTCTTCAAAAACCAGTAGACATCAAAAAATATGATAAAAATGGCCATACCGACAGGAGTAAGCCAGGAAAGCAGCGCCACGCCAATGAGCGTCGTCCACGAAAGGACGCCGGGCAGAATCTCGAAAAATCGTTTCATATGGGATAATTATAGGGGAAAAATGGTATAAAAAGAAAGTTCGGAAGCAAAACAAGAAAACAGACACCCATTACGGTGTCTGTTTTCTTTTGTGCCCCCAAGGAGAATCGGACTCCTCTTTACAGGATGAAAACCTGTTGTCCTGACCACTAGACGATGGGGGCGCGGGCTTCTTGAAACATGCAACATGATCTAAAATGCCCCTATACTTTATCGTATCAATATAAAAAAATCAATATTGGCGCGCGCACCCCTTTTTCCTTTTTCCTTTTTCCTTTATACTATCTGCATGGATATGCAAACAAACCCGACAACGCCTATGGATAAGCAGGATGCAAAGGTTCCTGAACCGCCGGCGCTCGAAATAGACATTCGCACGATGGAATCGGACATCAAGGCATTCAAGGAGGGCGGAGGCGAGGTCCCAACCGCAGGCGCGCAAGAAACCATTGCTTCGCAACGGCAGGAAGAGATGCGACCCGGGGCTGCGCCTGCATATACCGGTCCGGAAAAATCGATGTTTGAGGCTCCTGCAGTACCCGTAGCGCAACCGCAGGCATCATCCGGAGCGGCAAAGACGGTAATGATAACCGCAGGAATAGTCATTGGCGTGATCGGATTGGGGCTGTTGGGATATTTCGTATTGTTCCCGTTTCTGTTCAAATTCATTTAGTAATGACAAAAAACATATGAACAAAGAAAAACTGGAAGCCATAAAAAACGAGCTTGAAGATGAAAAAGCATTGCTTGAGGTGAAAATCGACACTTTGGAAAAGGGCGAGGACTTTGGAAGTGATGTCGATTCGCTTGAAGAAGAAACAGATGAATCCGAAGCATGGGAAAACCAATCTTCGGCATCACAGGAATTGCGTCAGCGATTAGCAGACATTGATCTTGCATTGGGAAAAATCGACAAGGAAACCTATGGCAAGTGCGAGGAGTGCGGAGAAGATCTCGGTGCGGAGATGATACAAATAAACAGCACATCCCGATTGTGTCGCTCATGCAAGAGGTTGGCACGGGAAGGGGAAACTATCTAAGTGTTCCTGTGTCATCCTGAGCGCATCCGCCAGCTGGCGGGGGAGCCGAAGGATCTGAGCCCATTGCTGCAGATTCCTTGTCCGTCAGCCGACGGATCGGAATGACAAAACCTAATCAGCACTTTTCATAAAAATCTAATGGAGCACTTTTCAAAGGTATATTCCGCGGAGCTTGAAGGAATCGAGGCAAAATTGATCGAAGTGGAGACCGACATAAATGTCGGTCTCCATTCATTTACGATAGTCGGGCTTGCCGATAAGGCGTTAAACGAGGCGAAAGAACGGGTAAACGCGGCGCTGAAAAATTCGCACATCAAGCCGCCCAACAGGGAAAATAGGCGCATTACCATAAACCTTGCCCCGGCCGACATAAAAAAGGCGGGCTCGCAATATGACCTCGCCATTGCAGTGGGGTATTTGTTGGCGACGAAACAGATTAAGGAATTCGAAACGGGTGACAAAATGTTCGTCGGCGAGTTGTCGCTCGACGGGAAGCTGCGCTCGGTCAACGGTGTGCTTGCCATAGCGCGTCTTGCCAAAGGGTTGGGTATCCGCTATGTATTCGTACCATCGGGAAATGCGCGCGAAGCGGCGATCGTCAAAAATGTGACCGTGATACCGGTTGTTGATATGGTTGGATTGATCGACCACTTGGAAGGCCGCAAGCCCATAGAGGCGCAAGAGCCTACGGAATTGCTATGGAACACGGGTGGCTACAGTACGGATATTTCGGAGATAAAAGGGCAGGCAAATGCAAAGCGTGCGCTGATGATCGCCGCGGCGGGCGGGCATAACTTATTGATGAGCGGTTCGCCGGGAGCGGGAAAGACGATGCTGGCGCAGGCGTTGGTGTCCATATTGCCACCGCTTGCCATGAATGAGGCTATAGAGGTCATGCAAGTCTATAGCGCGGCGGGCATCGCCAACGGTGATGTATTTTCGATGACGCGTCCATTTCGTGCACCGCACCACAGCGCATCGCCGGTGTCGGTCATCGGCGGCGGCGCGAACCCGCGGCCGGGCGAGATCAGTCTTGCGCATCGGGGCATATTGTTTCTCGATGAGTTGCCCGAGTTCCGGCGTGATCTGCTTGAATCGCTTCGTCAGCCGCTCGAAAACGGAGATGTATGCATAGCGCGCGCAAAGAGCGTATTGAAATTCCCCGCACGCTTTACGCTGGTTGCGGCCATGAACCCCTGCCCGTGTGGTTACTATGGCGATGACGAAAAGGCATGCCATTGCGGCGCGCACGAAGTGACCCGCTACCAGCGCAAGCTATCGGGTCCGTTACTCGATCGCATCGATATTCAAATAAAGGTCCCGCGCGTAAAAGTGGCGGACTTGGCAAAAGAAAAAGCATCGGACGAAAGCGACGCCGTGCGCGAGCAGGTGCTGTGTGCACGGTTAATCCAGTCGCGGAGATTCGCGGACATAACGCCAAAGATATACACCAACGCAGAAATGCCCTCAAAGTTGGTAGACACGGTCGTGCAGTTGGATGACAACGGAAAAAAGTTCGTGAAACAAATGCTTGAAAAGTCGTTCATCTCGGCGCGCGGATATTACCGCATGCTCAAGACGGCCCGCACCATTGCAGACCTTGAATCCGCAGAAACGGTAACGAACGAGCACCTAAGCGAAGCATTCCAATATCGGATACGGGAAATATAAAACAGATTCCTCGACTGCGAAGAGTACTTCTCCGCTCGGAATGACAGAGCGTGTCATCCCGAGCTTGCCGAGGGATCTGTAGCTGTATGAAACATTATTACATTTACATTCTTACGAATAATTCAGGCACACTCTATATCGGGGTAACAAACGATTTGAAAAGAAGGGTTTGGGAGCATAAACATAAGGTTGAAGAAGGTTTCACGGGAAAATACAATATTGGCAGGCTTGTTTATTTTGAACAAACTAATGATGTGTGTGTCGCGATTGAGCGAGAAAAACAGCTCAAGAATTGGAGAAGAGAAAAGAAAATTAAATTGATCGGAATAGTGAACCCGAGCTGGAGTGATTTGTACGAGGAGATATAACTTTCGATTACGAAGCTCGGCATGTCATCCCGAGCGTAGTGAAACGGAGCCGAGGGATCTGTAGCAAAAACACTGCAGATTCCTCGACTGCGAAGAGTACTTCTCCGCTCGGAATGACAGAGAATGCTATTCCGAGCCCGTTCGTCCGCCAGATGGCGGAATGTAAGAGATTGTCATTCCGAGCCCATTCGACTTCGCTCAGGGTAAACTGCAGTCGAGGAATCTGCCGAAATAAAAAAAGCCGGCCATGGTGGCCGGCTTTTGCGCTAAGCGCATAACCGAAGATCACTCGATCGTGAAGGGGCTGGTCTTTACCGCA
Organism: Candidatus Wolfebacteria bacterium RIFOXYD12_FULL_48_21; assembly: GCA_001793945.1. Lineage (GTDB taxonomy): Bacteria > Patescibacteriota > Minisyncoccia > UBA6257 > UBA9933 > UBA9933. Next base: position 28,261 of record MGIW01000001.1, on the reverse strand, counting down.
ATGCCATCCTGTTCAAGGTTGGCGTTGATGAAGCATTCGATCAGGAGTTTGAACGCATCCTGCTGTACCGGGTTGAGCGGATTATTGAGCATCGCAAGCCCGTTCGAGAAAATGTTATTGAACTCGAACATTTGGTAGGCGACCAGATCCGTGATCTCGCCCTCTACCGTTTCATTCGTATTGTCGGCGCTGGAAGCAACGAGTTGCTTCGTGTCTACCGGATTGGCTTGTGCGTTAACCGCGAACATGTGCCGCCGTTCCTTTTTCGCGAAGAACAATGTAGGGTTGATGATCCGGGCGTCGATGGTGTACCGCAATGTGCGAACTTTCGGACTGTCAACAGCAAGCGTTACACTGCTCGTTATCCCGATGTTGTTGGGGATGTTCGAAAACGCTCCGCCAAACTCCCATACAAATGCGCCAAACGGGCGTTCCGTTACTCGGTCGTCCTTGAATGTTACCACCTTGGAAGACCCGTAATTAGGGAATTCGTAATACAGGGGCGACGCGACGATGGCGAGAAATGCCAAGAGAAGCCCGATATCCGCTACTCGCTTGAGAACGGGGTGCTTGATGTTTTCGACGCGTCCCAAGCAACAAGCGTCCGCAAAAATGACCCAACCGCAAACAACACATAAAACAGCCCAAATGACAAATGCCATGACATTCCTCCCTTTCTAAGAGTGATATGAAATTGATGAAACTACTGTTCGTATAAAAGCATATTTTTTGTAGATATGTCAAATTGCATCGAATTGTCATTCCGGCCCACGAGCCGGAATCCAGAGTTTGAATATCCAAGCGTCGCCGCTGCAAAAATCTGGATCCCCGCTGGATCCGTCGGCTGACGGACCCGTGCGGAGCCTGCCCCGTACCGCGATACGGGGACACGGGGCCCGCGTTTGGGATGACGCTGACACTCTTTGTCATTCCGGCGCAGGCCGGAATCCAGTACCACGCTCGCGCGATACGCGCAATAGAAATTATTTTATTGTGCGTTCCGCACAAAATTGAAATGGATCCCGTATCGGAGTACGGGATGACAATGCGGCTCGGAATGACACATAATAAATGAATAATACGACAGGATGACAATGCGCGCAGAGTCGGGTAAACTGTAAAGCACGCAAGAAGCGTGAAGATTGTATTTGGATTTTTATTCGCATTATTAAATTTTTATTCGCATTATTCGCGATTACTCTATGACATTTGATGAATTGAACGACAAACAACGCACGGCGGTGGAGCATGGCGAAGGTCCGTTGCTCATCGTTGCCGGTGCAGGTTCGGGAAAGACAAAAACGCTGACCAGTAGGCTTATTTCGCTGTTGCAGCGGGGTGTACAGCCCGAAAGCATCATCGCGATCACATTTACCAATAAAGCCGCCGGCGAAGTACGCGAGCGCGTACATCAGCTGGCAAAGGAGCTTACGGACCTGCGGGTCAAGGAGCTGTTTCTCGGCACCTTTCATTCGTTTGGCGCGCGCATACTGAAAAAGGAAGCGCGCATTTTTGGCCGCACGGCGAACTACACCATTTTCGATGCCGATGACAGCAAGTCACTGATCAAAAAGGTGGTGGCCGGCGCCGGGCTTTCCGAGCGGGACGCCAAGCGGTTGACCCCGCTGGTATTACGCAGGGAGTTTTCGAAGATCAAAGATGAAATGGTGGACCCGGAAGAAGCGGAAGACGAGTTGGTCTACCGCTTGTTCAAGCTGTACGAGCAGGCATTGCAAAACAACAATGCATTCGATTTCGACGATCTCATTCAAAAGCCGGTCATGCTCTTTTTGGGCAATCCGGAAATACTGGATGGGTATCAGGAGCGGTTCCGGTATATTTTGGTTGACGAGTACCAAGACACGAATACGGCCCAGTATATGCTCATCAAGTTGTTGGCGAGCAAGTACAGGAACCTGAGTGTGGTGGGCGACGACCAGCAGTCCATCTTTAAGTTTCGCGGGTCCGATTTTAGGAACTTCTTGAATTTCGAAAAGGATTGGCCTGACGCAAAGGTGGTATTGCTCGAAGAAAATTATCGTTCGACCGCGAACATCATCAAGGCGGCATCGGCGGTCATTTCGCACAACCACTTACAAAAGTCGAAGACGCTGTGGACGAACAACCCCGAAGGGGGCAAGGTCAAGGTCATAGAGCAATACAGCGCCGATGGCGAAGCGGAATGGGTTGCGGGGCATCTCGACGCGATCCGGCTGTTTTCTGATTATGGATCGTTGGCTATTTTATATCGCACGAACGCGCAATCGCGCGCGTTGGAGCAGGCGCTCATTGAGCGGGGCATGTCGTACCGCATATTTGGAGGGCTGAAGTTCTATGAACGCAAAGAGATCAAAGACATTGTGGCCGCGTTGCGCTATGGGTCAAACCCGCAAGATAGCGTGAGTTTGGATAGGCTAAAGAAAAGCTTTTTGAAAAAACCATACACACAGCTCAAGGAAGAGCTTCCACAAAAGGCCGCCTCGTTGCGGCCGGTGGAATTGATCGGGTACATATTGATGGTGACCGATTATTTCAATTACATCGAACGAACGCAGACCAACTCGGTGGAACGCATCGAGAACATCAAGGAGCTTATCGAGTTTGCGAGCGGTTTCGAGAAGATGGAAGATTTTTTGGAACGCATTTCGCTGCTTGAAGCGACCGATACGGTAAAGAAAAAGGATTTAAAAAGGGTGCAAGATAATATTGTAAACTTGATGACCATTCACATGTCAAAGGGTCTCGAGTTCGACGCGGTGTTTGTGGTGGGTGTGAACGATGGGCTGTTGCCGCACCAAATGTCATATCACAACGAAAGCGAAATAGAAGAAGAACGGCGCTTGATGTATGTGGCCATGACGCGCGCACGCAGGGAGTTGTACCTTACATTCTACCACCTGCCATCCCGATTCTTGAGCGAAATCCCGTCGGGCCTGATGGAGTTTGAAGGCGGAAGGGGATTCGATGATGAAGAACGGTACATAGAGATGGATTAAGAGAGTGGAAAATAAGGAAAAGGAAAAAGGGAATATGGAGTTCGGCAATAAAAATTCGGCATTCACATGCCGAATTTTTATTGCCGAACTGTATTGTCATTCCGAGTGCATCCACCGGCTGGCGGAGGAACCGAGGGACCTGAGTCCAGTATTGTCATCCCGTACTCTGATACGGGATCCAGAGTTTTTACTGCAGATACCTCGGCTACAGTTTACCCTGAGCGAAGTCGAATGGGCTCGGAATGACACAGCGATACTTACCGTATTTTGTTATAGGTTGTCGGTTATAGGTTGTTGGTGCTACTATGGAACATATGGGCCAAAAGCTGGGACAACATTTTTTGATTAACGAAGAGAAGCTGAAGAAAGTGGCAGACGCACTCGAAATAAACGAGGGCGATGTTGTGATAGAAATCGGTCCGGGTCATGGCGAATTGACGCAATACCTATTGGAAGCAGGTGCGCGTGTAACGGCGCTTGAGCGCGATAAAGCGCTTATAGATCCGCTGAATAAGAAGTTTTCCGCATTCGCGAACAGGGGCGCATTCGAGGTCATCGAAGGCAATGCGCTGGAACTGTTGCCAATGGTGGTTGAAGAGCTGAGTTGTCATCCCGGTGAGCCTTGCCCTGAGCCTGCCGAATGGGTTGCCGAGGGATCTGTAGTTAATGAAACAGATTCCTCGGCAACTCCGCCTGCTGGCGGAGTTGCTCGGAATGACAAGCACTGCAAAATTAACTACAAAATCGTTGGCAACATTCCCTACTATATAACAGGATATCTGTTGCGGGTTATTGAGGGCTTGGATCATAAGCCAACCCGGGTGGTCATGACCATACAAAAGGAAGTCGCCGAGCGCATGTGCGCGGCCGTGCCGCACATGAACTTACTCGCTGCAAGCGTGCGGTTTTGGGCCGAGCCGGTCATTGTCGACATCATTCCGAAAAAGGATTTCAACCCGCCTCCGAAAGTTGACAGCGCAACGGTGCGGCTGGATGTTCGGCAAACGGAAGAGGTAAAAGGGGATGTATATTATGCGTTCATAAAGAAAATATTTACCCAGCCGCGCAAGACCATAGCTAACAATCTCGCCGGCAAAGAGGGCGATAAGAATGCGGTCGCGGATGTGCTCAAGCGCGCCGGCATCGATGCGAAAAAACGGCCACAAGATCTTTCCATGAAAGATATCTATGAGTTGATAAAGATTGCACTATGAAAAAAAGCGTAAACATATTGATCGTATCGTCATTCATGGCAGGGTTTGCGTTGATGACGGTTGAGCTGATCGCGACGCGGCTCATGGCTCCCTATGTGGGGTCGTCTATATATACATGGACATCGGTCATTGGTGTCGTATTATTGGGCACGGCGATCGGAAATTATTGGGGAGGGATCTATGCGGATCGGCATGGATCGCGGGAATCGCTTGCCACTTTGTTCATCGCGGCGTCAACGGCGACATTTCTGATACCGTTGGCCGCATATTTTTCTCCACTATTGGTGGTGTCAGGTTTGCCGATATCGGTAGCGACATTTTTGTTGGCGGCAATATTGTTTTGCGTGCCCGCTGGATTTTTTGGAACATTATACCCGGGAATATTGAAGCTGCATTTGCAAAATATTGATGCGACAGGGGCTCGATCCGGTCAAATATCGGCGGCATGGTCGCTGGGTGGTATTATGGGAACATTTCTGACCGGGTTCTATTTTATTGGGTATCTCGGTAGCACAGCGACGGTGCTGGCGATTGCTGTGGTGTTACTGATAAATGCCGCGATATTATTTCGGCTTAAAAAAAAGAGAGTGCTATCGATAGCCGTATTGTTTTTGATAGTAGGAATGATGACATATGCGATGCATTTGTTTACCGACGGAAAGGGTAGCGTGTTTGTAGCGGAAAGCGAATATTATAAGATTCGCGTCGTTGACAGTAAGTTGAAAGACAATGGGAGGGTTCGCGTTCTATTTTTGGATGCCGATGCGCATAGTATGGAGGGGTTGGACGGACAACAACTCGATATATATCCCGAGATATATCCTATTTTTTCCGTGATAAATAAAAACATCCACAGCGCACTATTATTGGGTGGAGGGTCGTATGCGCTATCAAAAAACATAGCCGATTTTTATAAAGGAGCGGATGTGACGACCGTAGAGATAGATCCGAAGGTGCAACAGGCCGCAGAGGATTATTTTCGGCTAAAAGAATATCCGGTGCGTGCGGAAATTTCCGACGGCAGGGTGTTTTTACAGCAGACGGATAAAAAATATGACCTCATATTTTCCGATGTGTATAATTCGCTCATTTCGATCCCGTGGCACATGACGACGATAGAATTTGATCGATTGGTGAAGTCGAGGCTGAACCCGGACGGAATCTATGCGATCAACATCATTGCTTCGCTTGAAGGAACCGATGCCCGATTGTTTCAGAGCATGGCAAAGACATTTGGCGCTGTATTTGGTGAATATTATGTGTTCGCGTATGGTAAAGACGCTCGACAACCGCAAAATATAATTTTAGTAGGAGTGAATGGTCCGCCCAATATGTTTTCTGATGCGGAATTGCACGAATGGATAGCCCGATTACCCGGCGGAGAAGTGCTTGCAAAAAAACTGGTCGCCGGTTATCGGGTCACAGATGAGAAGGCAATGGTATTGACCGATGACCATGCGCCGATCGAACGGCTTATGGCACCATTGATCGAAGATTATTTTTCAAAATATGTCGGAATATATTACTCGGTGATATTTTCAAGAGGATGATATGATTGCGAAAATTGTTTTAGAAAGGAACTATTGCTATAATACTGATAATGGATAAGGTGAAGTTTGTGCTTACTTTTTTGGTTGCATCAGGCATCATTACGGGTGGTTATTTTTTTGCGAATAATGCGCCGGGAATTAGCGATGCAGTAGATATAAAAAAGATCGGAAACAAGCTTGGCTTGAGCGATCCGTTGCAATCAGGTGGGCCTGACGGGGGTAGGCTGTTGCAAAGTGTCGGTTCGGCATATGCGCCCACGGATGCGCAGGGCAACATAACACGCATGGTCGCGCAATCAATGTTCCTAAAGATGCGACAAATGGACCAAGGTGGCGAAAATCCATTCGACGGATTGGATACGAGCAATCCGGAAACACGCGCCATGATCGAGGAAACTATACGGAGTGTTCCCAACACGATATTTGTGACGGCAATCGATTCAAATGATCTTAAGATAACGGCAGATAATTCAAAAAGCGCAAAAGTACGCTATATGGATGGCGTTAGCCGAATCACAGGGAAATATTTTTATAATGCCGATGCAGATCGGCTCGCGGTTCGCTCATCTCAAGAATTGATAGATAATTTTCAGAAAGATTGCTTCGGCAGTGGTGCATCGGCGAAAAATGCCGAATTGAGCAAGGTCTATGGGGAAGTATTTGAATCGTATAAAAGCATGGTCGTGCCGTCATCGTGGGTCGCCATGCATAAAATGATTCTTGGATATTTCAAGGAGCTGGGGGATATTTATGGAGCATTTGGTACATGCAAAGAAGACCCGATACGCGCGTATGTCGGCATCGATAGATTGCCCAATGTGTATGCAAAAAAGATCGATATACAAAAGATGCTAAATGAAAAAGCGGCCGAATTGGGTTTGCACTAAAAATCGGTTATAATAAAGCAACGACTACACGATCATGAATATGTATTTCAAAAAATGTATCGCGATTCTATTTATTGCATTGACTGTACTGGTGCCGGCCTTAGGCACTCCTCGACAGGCGCATGCCGCTTTGGGTTTTTTGGATACATCATTTGACCTTGCGGCCTTTGGTACCGGCATCCTTCAATACGCGGGAGATATTGGGGAATATGCGGCAAGAGCAGCGAAATGGATAGAGGAAGGTTGGCAAAAGACCATGCGAGATGTTATTGCCAAGCGCATCATCGACTATACGGTCGACGAGACCGTAAAGTGGGTCCAAGGCGGCGGCGATCCAAAGTTTATTTCCGATTGGAATGGGTTTATGAAAGAAGCAGGGGAAATTGCATTTGACTCGGTCATTAAAGATGCCAAGCTTTCCGACATTTGCGAGCCGTTTGCCCTACAGCTGCGCGTTGCATTGATCCCCGAGACACGGTTCAATAGGGAGCGCGTCAATTGTACTATTTCCGACATCGTGGCGAATGTGCAGGATTTTTACGACAACTTCCAAAATGGAGGTTGGCTTGCCTATGGTGAATCGATCAAGCCGCAAAACAATCTCTATATGCAATTGGTCATGTTCGACGACGAGATCAATCTAAGGACTGCATTTAACGAAGACCAGCGGCGTCAGCAATCTGCTGCTGGGCAAGGATTTTTGTCGGTAAGTACATGCGTGGAGAATGATGGACAGCAGCTGTATGATGATTGCATCGCCGGCGGAGGTGGAGATATAGAAGAATGCTACGCATATGCCCAGCAGGCAATGACATGTACCAAGGAAGCAGTACAGACACCGGGAAGTGTCGTAGGGGGGGCATTAGTAAAGGCGATGGGCTCCGATGGAGATTGGGCTGCAAACATAGAATCGTGGACATCGGCGCTGGTAAATGCGGCCATCAATCGGCTTACCCGCGAAGGCGTGGCCGCCATGACGGGTTCATCGAGCGGAGCGGCGGCCAGCTACGATCCTGCGAGTTTGGAATATGGCGACATGGTAGATGCACAACTGGAAAGCCAGAAAAAGGATCTTATTGCGCAAATACAAACGATCACGGTTCCTTATCAGCAGTTGTTGACGGAAAAACAGACGACAAAAACATATACGGAACAGATACTTGATCTGTTTGCGCAATTAGATTTGTTGGATGTAAACAAGGTTTGTGTTCCGCAAACGACGACAGCCGAGGTTGCGGCGCAACAGTCGATTTTGAATACATTGACGGCGCGCATAAGTCAGCTCCAGCCGGTAGTGACCGAAGGAAACGCAGTCATTGCACAACTGCAAACTATGACGGGATCGATCAGGGATACATCGATCATGGATGGTAAAGTCACGGCGTATTTGAGTAAGTATAGCGTGTCTGATCGGGCTGCAGTTCAGCTGGAATTACAAAATCCGGATGGCAAAAATGATAGTGCCATAAAGGATAGGGAAACGCAGTTAGCAACATTGCGGGATGTTCAGAGCAGATTTACCCAATGCAAGAGCCGTATCGATCTGATGGCGGCCCCCGCTTCCTGAGTCTGAACGATAGAAAGGGTCTTTGGTCGTCGACGAGTACACATGAAATCGATCTATAAAAAAATTCTTTCGATTGGACTGTTGAGTGCCTTTTTAGAATTGGCGCTCGTTCGTCGTGCACATGCCGATATTATTAGTGCCATTGGCGGAACTGTGATCGTAAAGATCATGCAGGTCATTTTGGCTGTGGTCACATGGATCGCTCAAAAGATCTTTATGCTGGGTGGCATGTTGATAGAGCTTGCGATGGGGCTGAACAACGCCATTCTCGACCCGGCTTCAAACATCTTCCTATTTAAGGGGTGGACGGTATTGGTCAATGTGGCCGATCTTGCGTTGGTCATAGCGCTGATCATTATTGCATTTGCAACCATGCTTGATTCCCAGACCTATGGCATGAAAAAGGCGCTCCCGCGATTGATCGTCATTGCATTGCTGGTCAATTTCAGTTTGGTAATTCCCGGGGTATTCCTCGATATATCGGGCATGGTAACGGAGTTTTTTCTCGAACAGTCGGGGCTGAAAGGCACTGCCATATCGTCCGCGCTTGCGGGCGCATTTGATATCTCCGGGTTTTTGAGTACACAAAATGCGGGCTCCGGTCTTGCATCGATAGAAAAGTTTACGGCATCCACCTTTAGTCTTATTGGCAGCATGGTCTTTGCCATTATATTTACGATCATCGGCTCGATCATTCTGTTGACGATGGCGGTTATGTTGTTCGTGCGCTTTTTCATACTTTCGTTCATGTTGGTATTGACCCCCGTCATTTTCGTCGCATGGATATTTCCGGGCACAAAAAAGCATTGGGACAAATGGTGGAACGATTTTATACGCTGGACCATGTTTCCACCGGTGATGATATTTTTTGTGTGGCTGTCTTTGACATCATTGAACGCGTTTCGAAGCGCCGCTCCCACAGGGCAAGAGGCGGGCACGGCCGCATATGCATTTGGTGATGGGCTACTGTTCAATCTAAGCTCGGTGATCCAAATGGTAATGGCCGTTATGTTCATGGCCATGTCTCTGATCGCCGCAAACGGCATCAGTATTTCCGGCGCAAAGGGTGGAAAGGATATGATTGGCACCATGACTACATGGGGTCAAGATAGGATCAAAGGATTCCGCACGGGAACACAGCGCGAGGCGGAGCGTGCCGGCAGGCGTGCGGTAGCACGCCCGGTGGCCGCCATTGGGCGCGGAGCGGCTGCGATGCGCAAATACGAAGGTGAAAAGGGCGGCTTGCGTGGCCGCGTTGCCGGTGCTGCGGGGCGTGCATTGGGAGGGGCTACTGCAGCGCAACAGGTGGCACTTAAAAAGACCTATGACGATAAGTTCAAAGGCATGTCCGACGATGATCTCGCATTGCGCTACAGTACGATGGCTGCCGATGAAAAGGTATTTGCTGCGCAGCAGCTTATGGCGAAGGGCAAATTGTCCAAGGTCAACGAGCAGTTCCTTGATCGTGATATTGTAGATCCGTCGACCGAAGCGGTATTCACTAAATATGGCGGCGAAAAAGCGCATGGCAATTTTGTGAAGGCGGCAGGGCGCAACAAGGAAATGCTCGATGAGCACGGCAAGATAGACCATACTGAAATAGATTCGGAAATAAAGAAAACGGAAGAAGTGGTAAAAACGGCGCAAGGATTTGGCAAACAGGTCGCAGAGGACCACTTGCAGCAGCTAAAGAAAGAAAAGATTGCGGCGGAAAGCGGATACAGGGACGCCGCAAAGAAGTTTTATGCGGGGTATTCCAAAAAAGATTACGAAGCATTGGGATCCGATTTCTATAAGGATGGGAAGTATGGGCATGAGGCATTGACTTCGCTGCTGTTGAACGAGCCGGGCGCGATCGGAGCCGCAACGAAAGGCATTGGTAAAGGCGCCGATATGCGTAAGTTTATGGAAAAGGTTGAGCAGATAGGCAATGAAGTGAAAATGGGCGTCATCGAAGGCATACGGCAATCCAAGGGCGACATGATAGGGAGCGAAACGAACAAGGAGTTGATTTCGATCATGAAAGAATTGAAGGCGAGCAACGATGACATTGCCAAGGCAAAAGACATGGGGGCTATGCTGAAGTGGATCGAAGAGAATGATATGAAGACATTCAAGAAGATCGGCGGAGATAAGCTATCGACCAACATCGAAGCGCAAATGAAGCTGTTGCACACGAGCCATAACACGGAGTTTACCGCACTGCCGGAATATGAGGATTATCAGCACATGATACGCATGCAGGAGGCGATGAGAAAATCGGCGGGGCGCAGGTTATATGGGGAAAGCGAAAAGAAAGAAGAGAAAAAATCAGAAGAAAAGAAAGTGTAAGGTTTCTAAATACCCAAAGGTTGTCATCCCGTTGAAAAACGGGATCCAGAGCCCTTTCCTATGGCTACTGGATTCCCGCCGGATCCGCCGGCTGGCGGACTGAGCTTGTCGAAGGACGGGAATGACAATGCACTTGAGTGTCATCCTCGCGGAGGCGGGAATGATAAAGAATAAAACCATGTTGACAGTAACTAATGAACAAATCTATGACCGATGGGAGCATGTTCCTGAATCATTGAAGGAGGCGTTCTTCTCGCCGGAAAACGGCGATATCATTTGGAAGGCTTGCGAAGAAACGGGGCTTTCGGACGAAGTTGCGGAACAGGTTTTGATCGTAGCCGGAAATATTATGCTTGGTTTTACGCAATTCAACGACCTTGCAAGCGAACTCAGGTCCATCCCCGGTATGGATCCACAGGCGATCGATCGCGTCATCTTTCAAATGGATAAAAGAATATTTTTGTTGATCAAAGGAGATATTCTGAAATTATACGGGGATATGTCGGGTAATGGCCCGCGTATCGTTGCCGAGAGCGGATCTGGGTTTGTTAAAAAAGAGTCGGTGACCATGGAATCGGTTCCGGCGATGGTGGCAACCGAAGTGGCGGCTTCTCCGGCAGAAAGGACCAATACAGAGGTGGATATTCGCAAGGTGCGCATAGGCGAGGCGCCGGCAGTAGAGGGCCCAACTATGATCCATTCCGAAGCGGAACTGCAGCCAATCGCGCAAAAAAGGCGTGCGTTGAGTTCGTTTGGCGGTATGTTCGGGTTTGGAAAGACACAAGGGCAAAAGCCGAAAGGAGTGGGGGTCACTGCGGAAGTGAGCATGGTGGAAGGGGTTGGAGTGCGACCTCAAGAAGCTGCAACGACAGAGCAACGGCCGGTACGGGTTGTGCATTATACGAGCGCAAAAGCCCCTGAGGATATATTTGGTGCGCCGGCGCAAGAACAAAAAGATGCAACGGCGTTTACGCCGGTCACAAAACAGGAGCATGAAGTTGATTTTGAGCCCAAGGTCATAGATCTTATGCACAGTGAGCCTATCGCAGCTACGCCGATCGCGCAGGAACCGCAACCGATGTCGCAGGCTGGGGTAGCGGATCGATCGCCGATCGTGCCCGTACCGCTTATGCCGGAAACATCTTCGGCGGTGGTTATGAAGACGCCGCAGCGAATGGAAGTCGCCGCGCCGATGCCGCCACAAGGAGGGGAGCCGCGCCTCGCGGACATACCGATAAATGAAGATGTCATCGATCTGCGCACATTAGAGAGAGCGGAAGATAAGAAATAATGTGCGCGTATGTCATCCTGAGCGCATCCGCCAGCTGGCGGAGGAGTCGAAGGATCTGAATCTAAAAAGCAGATTCCTCGTCCGCCGACTGGCGGATCGGAATGACAAAAGAAGCATTGTCTGCACCCGTTAGTAGTCATGAGTTAAAAGTCATTAGTCGCGAAGCAATGCAATTCCAGATACCCCAATTTATAGAAATAGAAGACAAGATAGCCGGACCGTTTTCGTTGCGACAACTGTTGTATGTTGTAGGAGGAGGTGTGGTGGCTTTTGTCGCGTTCACACTACTTCCTTTTTTGGCGGGTGCAATCATTGCGATCATTTCGGTCGGAGGAACGCTTGCGCTCGCGTTGGTAAAGGTCAACGGTCAGCCGTTGACCAAGGTGGCGTTTGCAGCCGCGGGGTTTTTTTGGAAGCCGCGGTTGTATCTATGGCGGCGCGAAACGAAGGAACGAACATTTGAATTCTCCGAATTAAAGGGGGTGCCCCAAGCGGCCCCGATGCCCGAAGAGCATATAGTCGATAAGCGGAACACGCTTAAAAAGTTTACTGCGCAAATGCCTTCGATCAATAAGCTGTCAGGCGATCTTGCGACGACAAAAAATCCGATTCCGCAACGGGAAAGGAATATACCGGCAGTGGTCACGGAGCGGGTAAGCATATTTAGAAAAAGGACGGGTGATAAAGAAGCAGCAAAACGGGTCGATTTTAGATAAGAGGCGGCGATATGATATAATCAAAAAACAATGCCACAAGAAACACAAGCAACGCAACAATTCGTGGATGTAGAGCGGGTCCATAATGGAACGGTTATTTTAAAGGGAGGCGCATTGCGAAAGATCCTATTGGTAAGCGGGATCAATTTTGCGTTGAAATCAGAAGAAGATAAAAACATCATTTTAGGGGCATATCAGGAGTTCATAAACTCACTCGATTTTTCTTTGCAGATCATCGTGCATTCGCGTCGACTGAATATAAAAGGCTATCTCGATGGGCTCGCAATCAGGCAAGAAGCGGAAACAAACGAACTATTGCGGGAGCAGATAACCGAATATAGTGAATTTATCAGATCGTTTGTGGAGCAAAGTGATATTATGGGAAAATCGTTCTTTGTGGTCGTCCCGTATGACCGAGCTATGATCGTAACGACCGGCGGGCTGCTGAAAAATATCCCCTTCATTGGAAAGAAGTCGGGTGCGGCAGAAGCGGCCGGTGAGCAAGTATCATTAGATGAGGCGATCGGTCAATTGGAGCAACGGGCAGACCATGTAGTTGCAGGTCTCGCAGGTATCGGCTTGCGTGCGGTCGCGTTGAACGATGAAGAGTTGATAGAATTGTTTTATAATCTGTACAACCCTGCGCCGACCGAAAAGAAAGGACTGGGTATTGCAAAACAGTAATAAAAAGACCGAATGTGTCATCCTGAGCGCATCCGCCAGCTGGCGGAGGAGCCGAAGGATCTGAAGTTTGCAAAAACAGATTCCTCGAAAGGCTCGGAATGACAATACTAACCACCACCATGGAAAAAATAACCCTACCCCAGGCATACGAAGGAGGAGACGACGATGTAAAAAATGTTATCGCTCCCGCTGCGCTTGAGGCGAACCCCAATTATATACGGCTTGGCGATACATTCGTAAAAACGCTTTTTGTGTTTACCTACCCGCGGTATCTTTCGACCGGATGGTTTGATGTGATCATTAACTTGCCAAACCTGCTGGACATTTCCATTTTTGTGCATCCAATCGACACATCGACCGCGTTGAGTAAATTGCGTCGCAAGGTAACGCAGGTGGAGGCGCAGCTTTCCGAACGCGATGAAAAGGGGTTGGTACGCGATCCGGCGCTCGAAACGGCATATCAGGACATAGAAGCATTGCGCGATCAGCTTCAGCAAGCGGAAGAAAAATTGTTTGATGTAGGGGTTTATATAACTATTTACGCATCTTCCGTAGACGAGTTGGCCCGGGCGGAGAGCCGTATTGCCTCCATGCTCGAGAGTCAAATGGTCTATGTAAAACCGTCTATTTTTCAACATATTGAAGGGTTTATTTCGACATTGCCGATCGGGCAAGATAGACTCGATATTCACACGGCGCTCAACACGAGTCCGATCTCATCGTTGTTTCCGTTTGTGTCCGAAGACCTTACCTCAGATAAGGGCGTATTGTATGGCATTAATCAGCACAATAATTCGCTGATCATTTTCGATCGGTTTTCGTTGGAAAACGCGAACCAGGTCGTGTTTGCAAAATCCGGCGCCGGTAAATCATATAGTACGAAGTTGGAAATATTGCGGTCGTTGATGCTGGGCATCGATGTTATCGTAATCGATCCGGAAAATGAATATCAAAAATTGTCCGATGCGGTCGGCGGGAGTCTGTTGAAGATCTCGTTGACATCCGATACGGCCATCAACCCATTGGATATTCCGGTGGTGCCGGAAGGCGAAGACCCTGCCGATACATTCCGTTCACATATCTTAAATGTAGTTGGCCTTTTGAAACTGATGATGGGCGAGGTGTCGCCCGAGGAAGATGCGCTGTTGGACCGCGCGATCAACGAAACCTACGCGTCGCGGGGGATCACTGCAGACATTAAGGATTTTTCAAAACTTGAAGCGCCGTTGTTGAGCGATCTGCAGACCGTGCTTGAAAACATGGAGGGCGGGAAAAGCATGGCCGCAAAGTTGTATAAGTTTACGCAAGGAACATATGCGGGGTTTGCAAATCGCGCGACGAACATCGACATAAAAAATAGACTGGTAATATTCTCGACGCGCGACTTGGAAGAAGAATTGCGTCCGATTGCCATGTATATGATGCTGAGCTATATTTGGAACCTCATCCGTGCGCAAATGAAAAAGCGCATCCTTATTATCGACGAGGCATGGGTGCTGATGAAACACGCGGACAGCGCCGCATTTCTGTTTTCACTCGCAAAGCGATGCAGAAAATATTATTTGGGCATGACCACAATTACGCAAAATGTGGACGATTTCATGGGTTCGCCGTATGGCGTGCCGATCGTCACCAACTCGTCGTTGCAGTTGTTGCTGAAACAGGCGCCATCAAGCATAGATATTCTGGCGAAGACATTTTCGCTGAGCGAAGCGGAAAAAAGTCTTGTACTTTCTGCGGGTATCGGCGAGGGAATCTTTCTTGTCGGGCTCAAGCATGTGGCAATCAAGGTGATCCCGTCTTATTTTGAAGATAGGATCATAACCACCGATCCGGAGCAACTGTTGGAAATGGCAAAAGAAAACAAATAACATATGGCGTTCCCGTATGGCTTGTCATCCCGAGTGTATCCGTCCGCCAGTCGGCGGACGGAGGAGCCGAGGGATCTGAGCCCGGCTGCATATTTCTCGAAAGACTCGGAATGACATATAAACCTATGCCCGAAGAATCCCCACAAAAAATAATAGGGCTCCCGGAGACGATATTGGTATTGATGCTGGTTGGTATCGAAGAATTGTTTGAGGCGGCTATTTTGGTGTTTACAGCGGGAGCTGGTATAATGATTACGGAGATTATGAATGCCGCCATGGCGGCACTCATCGAAATGTATATGCTATTGCGTGGCGGAAAGGGGATAAAGAAATTGATCGTTACGCCGGTTTGTGCAGTGATCGATGCGGCAACTGGCGGACTTGCTCCGGGAAAGTTCATTGGCACCGCTATGGGGATTTGGATGATCAACCGTCCGGAGAAATTTGGCGCGCTTGAATCGGTGGCAGGCGCGAAGAAAATGGCAACCGCCCCGGCTACGAGTGCCGCACGCGCATAGATCAAAATGCGGTAATGAGCGGTGGATATATATACGAATGAAATATCTTAAAGTTCGCACAATACGATATGGGTTTCTATTGATCGGCGCCATGTTTGCGGGCATGTTGGGGTCTGTCGTTCCCGCGCATGCGGAAGCGGAGTTCATGACAAGTTGGCAAACAAAGACCTTCGTACCAGCATGGTACGAAGGGAAAGCATTCCCGACCTATCAAAGTTTTTTGGCAATTGGGTTTGAGCTGGTAGAAAACGGAAAGGTTGCGGACCTTTCCAAGACCATAGTGCGCTGGTATGTTGATGGCAAACTGTTGAAGAACGAAGTGAATGGATTGGGTATCCGCCAGCTGACCGTATACAATAAAAAGTACGGAGGAGATGTGCTAAGTATAAAAATAATACTTCCCGACTATAAGGGGCAGACCGTGACTAAACTCTTTGACATTCCGGTAAAGAAACAGGAAGTAGTCATAGATATTCCGTACGCGCAAAAGAAGGTTGCGCGAGGCGATAATTTGTTTTACGCATGGCCGTTCTTTTTTAATGCGGCAAGTGCGAAGGATCTAAGGATGCAATGGGCGGTAGATGGAAGCGCATTGCAAGCGGCTACTGCCGCAGAACCGCGCCTGCTTTTCTCGGCAGGGAACGAACCGCGGGACGGGGCAAAATCGACCATCGAGGCGACAGTTACGAACCCGGGAAAGGCAATAGAACGCGCGACAGGGAAGGTGCTCGTAGATTTACCCTGATTATTAATGACAGTTTGATATCATGAACAGTAAAACATTTTTCATTGCAAGAGGACATGTCATAAGACGCGCCTATCGCGGTATTGTTTTTGGTGGCATGGTCATTGGCATGTGCACATTGTTATTCATAGGAAAAGCGCATGCCGTTGTGGATGTTGATTTTTCAAATGCGACGGCAACGCCATACTCCGCTCCGACCCCAGCGGCTGCAACGCCGATATCGCAAGATGTAATATCGACAATCGCCCCACCGGCCGCCGCTCCGGCGCCTGCGGCAAATTCGATCTATGTAACGCGCTATCTCCCCGATATATTGCAGGGAGCACAAGGCCCGGCGGATATGGTGTTTCTGATCTATAAATATCTTATGGGATTGGTAGGTATTGTCGCGGTTGGCGTTATTATGTATGGTGGCGTATTGCGAACCATGTCAGCCGATCCATCAAAGATCAGGCAAAGTAATGACTATATTAAAAATGCGCTCAAAGGGATCGTGTTGCTTTTCGGCGCGCAGGTGTTGTTCAATACTATCAACCCGAACATCGTAGACATTGATCGGATTCAACGAACATTACAGCCGTCGAAGCGAATAGTAACCGAGCCGATCACAAATACGGAGGTAGGTTTTGAGGAGTCCGGGGGATTAGCTCCGGGTGGCGGAGGATTTGGTGGCGGAGGGGCAGCAAGTAGGGGGGGCGGTGGCACCGTGGAGGCTGCCGCAGCAAGAAGCAGGCTTTCTTCTGTTGGTGGAGTGACTTTATCGCCGGAATGTGCCCCGGGAGGGAGTACGAGAGGATGTATATCACTGGAGGGGGTACAGGGCGGGACGCTTGATTCAATTGCTGCTATGGCAGCTTCGGGCATCCCGGTACGCATCACTTCGGTCACGGAGGGGCAGCATGCCTCTGGGGATTATTCCCATGCAAATGGGTATAAATGGGACATGGCAGCTATTGATCCGAAGTTTTTCGCGGATAGGCCAGACCAATTTGAAAAAATAGCGACACGGAGCGATAGTAGCGCGACCTATCGGGATAAAAGGACAGACGCGGAGTGTTCGCTTGAGCGGAGTAGGACATACCGGAATGAAAAAAATGAGCTCATTACTGTGGTGCCGCATTGGGATTGTTCTGCAAAACCGGGTGGGTCGTGGTAAATACATATATGGAAAGAAATAAAAAGATAATCATTGGGGTAAGTATCGCATTGGGCGTTATTGCGCTGGGGCTCGGCGCATATGTTGCATGGCGCAACAGGGCTGTTGTGGCCGATATTATTACCGACATAAGCGGGGGCGTCATCCGGCCGTTGGAATCGAAACAGGAGCGTTTGCGGGTAATAAGCTCAAGGGAAGTATCCGGATATTGGATGGTCACGGCGACATCGGCGCCTGCATTGATGTATGCGGATGGCGAGGGAAACATATTGCGCGTAGACGAAGCAGGGGACGAGTTGGTGTATGAACGATCGATCCCGAACATCGCGACGGTGCGGCCGTCGTTCGATGGATCTCGTGTGTTTGTGGAATCAAAAGGAGCGGGAGGGAGCATATTTCGCTTATTCGACGCGATAGAGCGATTGCCCGGGGTTACGCTCGAAGGAATATCGGAAGTCACATGGGCACCGACAGGAACTGAGGCGGCATATTTTGTTACAGTGGGCGATTCGATGCGCTTGCGCATACAGACGGCTGATTTGATCGGGCTAAGTGATTCTGCGAAATTTACCGAAGTGTTGGGGGTTCCGCTAAATGATTTTACGATAGACTGGCCGCAAAAGGATGTACTGTATATGGCGCAACGGCCATCGGCGGAATATGTGTCGGATTTGTGGCGCGTCGATATGAAAACAAAGAATGTAAAGAAGTTTTTGTCTGATCGGGGTTTGATGGTGCAATGGGCTCCATTCGGAACGCGTGCGCTTAAGTTCACTACTGCGGAAAACGGAGCGCATAAATTAGCGCTCATCAATGACCAAGGAGTGGAACTGGCGGCGGTAAAATTCATTACCTTGCCAAATAAGTGCGTCATAACGGCTCCGATGCAAATGTATTGCGCAATTCCGCGCGACCAGGCGGCGTTTGCAAGGTTGACCTTGCCCGATGATTATCTGAAGCGCGGAGCATATACTCAGGACGGCATCTATCAGATAGATATTGCAAACAACGGAATTCGGGCGATTTACGAAGGGGATGATATGGCCATTGATGCAACAAACCTGACCGTGCTTGAAGACAAAATAATATTCATCAACCGATACGATAGAAAGCTGTATAGCTTGGACTTGCAGTAATGTCTAAGTATTGTCATTCCCGCGGGTGAGAGCCTGTCCTCGACTTGATCGGGGACGGGAATCCAGAGAGTGTGTCATTCCGGACTTGACCCTCGGCGTTGCTAACGATCCGTCAGCTGACGGAGAGTGTGCAATGTGCCGGGATACTCGAAGCGCATAAGGTCTCGCGCTTCAAGTGATCCGGAATCTTGTCACATTGCCACGAGATCCTGAAACAAGTTCAGGATGACAGTATTACGACGCCGGAATGACAGAGAGTGGAACTGACACAAAAAATCCCATGCCGCCTTCACTAAAAAAATCATATCTTAAGGCTCCAGAAATGCGACCGTTCTGGTATTTTTTGCCGCTCGCGATCGTGTTGCTGGGGATCAACGCATTCTATCTTCGGGCGGAATGGATCGTAATCACCGCGGGTATTTTTGCCGTTATGGGCTCCATAATATTTTTGAACGGTGTTCGCATTATTCGATTGAATGGTGAAATAAAGCTGGAGCGCAATGAATTGGGAAGCATCGTCGCAAATCTGCTCGATGGACTTGTCGCCTACGATCAAAACTTTAAAGTGGTCATGATGAACAAGGCGGCGGGTCAACTGCTCGGACTTACGGCGGCGGAAGCGGTGGGTACTCGGATCACGCCGGAAAATGCAAAAGATCCAAAGTTTGCATTGTTGACACAGATTTTGTATCCGTCGATAGCGCCATTGGTGGTGCGAAGGACGGAGGGAGGAGTGTATCCGCAGGTCGTCGACATGTCATTTACGAATCCGTCGATAGAGTTTCGCATTACCACGGACCGCATTACCGATCCAAGTGGAACGGTACTTGGGTTTGTAAAGATCATTCACGATAGAACACGCGAGATCGCCATGCTAAAATCAAAGAGCGAGTTTATCGAAGTGGCGGCGCATCAGTTGCGTACGCCGCTAACATCCATCAATTGGATATTTGAGTCTTTGGCGAAGGTAACATTGCCGGATGAGCAGCGCGAAATGGTGTCCATGGGCGTTGTTGCAGCAGGTAATATATTAAAGACGGTCAATGACCTGCTCGATGTGTCGCAGATAGAAGAGGGGCAATATGGGTATAGTTTCCAGGCGATGGATATAAATGTATTTGCCGAAACAGTATTGGCGGAATTGCTGCCATATGCGAAGGAAATGGGTATAAAACTGTATTTGAAAAAATCCCAAGATCCGGTAGGCGTTTCAATTGATCCGCAAAAATTGGGTATCGTATTGGCAAACTTGGTTTCCAACGCGGTAAAATACAATATCGAGAATGGCGATGTGACGGTTGATATCAAAAAATTGGACGATAAGCCATATGTGGAAATAAGCGTAAAAGACACGGGTATCGGGATTCCTGCCGATGAAATGCAAAGGCTTTTTACCAAGTTTTTCCGAGCGGATAATGCGCAAAAGACGGTCGTCGATGGATCCGGGCTGGGATTGTACATTACAAAAAATATCGTGCGCCGCCATGGAGGGGACATTTGGGCGGAGTCGCAACTGAATCGGGGAAGCATATTTCATGTAACGATCCCGACCGACCCGACACTGATCCCGCCAAAAGAAATGGCATTTAGCGAAGAATAACCAAAAACCTATAACCCGTAACCGATAACAGTAAATACGAAATACTGGATTATTGAGGCATTTTGTTATAAGTTATAAGTTATTAGTTAACCGTTATTTTGTATATGAGGAGGCAACGGGATTCGGAGCTTTTTTTGGAAGAATCGGTGCTCGACGACATGGCGTCAAGTTTGGATTGCGTGGAAATACCACTTGCGCGGGGTGTATTTACGCTGGTCGTAGCGGCAGCGGCCTTGATGGCGATCATGGCATTTGGAAAAGTGTTTTTATTGGGTATAAATGCCGGTGCGTTTTATAAGGATCGCGCCATGGCTAATGTGAGCGATATTACGGTAAAACCGGCCGAGCGCGGCATTTTTTTCGATCGAAACGGTACGCCATTAGTGCGAAACATTCCGACATTTAGGGTGGTGCTTGACCTATCGAATTTTTTCAAGAAACAGTCCGAAGAGCAGAATCGCGAGTTGGATGAACTTACTCGTATTGTGGGTGTCAATAAAGATGAGCTGAGGGTATGGTTATCGCGCGTAGATCTTGAACGACAAAGTTCCATGGTTATCGCGCGCGATCTGACGATCGGGCAGGTTGCTGAAATAAAAAACATGGGAGCGGACGATGTGCACATAGAAAATGATTTCAAGCGGCAATACGAGGAGCCGGGTATGTTTAGTCATGTCACGGGGTATGTCGGGTTGGTATCGGTTAAGGATATGCAAAGCGATTCGGATCTGCTCCTGAATGACCTTATAGGAAAATCGGGGCTTGAATTGCAATACGATGACGCACTGCGCGGAAAGAATGGCGCTTTGATCGATTATCGGAATGCAAAAAATGAAAGCTTGGGAAAGGAGACGGAAATTGCGCCGGAGCAGGGGAGTAATGCATATTTGACGATCGACGGTGGTTTGCAGACCTATTTCTATGGGCGACTTAAGGAGCAGTTGGAAAACATGGGAAGGACAGCCGGAGCGGGTATCGTCATAGACCCGGATACGGGAGAGATATTGGCAATGGTGAGTTTACCGACCTTTGATAACAATCGCATCACCGCGGAGGACCTGACCAACCGGGACAGGCCGCTGTTTAATAGGGTCGTATCGGGTCTGTATAATCCGGCGTCGACCATCAAGCCGCTGGTTGCGACTGCGGCATTACAGGAGGGGGTCATGGATACATCGAAGAGCGTGTATTCGAAAGGGTATATTGAAATCCCTAACCCCTATCATCCCGACCAGCCTTCGCGCTTCGTCGACTGGAAGGCGCATGGCTGGGTGAATGTATATTCCGCATTGGCTCGTTCGAGCAATATTTATTTTTATGCCGCAGGGGGCGGGTTCGAAGATGTGAAAGGGCTTGGCATCGAGCGACTCCGGTCATATTGGCACACATTCGGGTTGGATGAAAAAACAGGCATCGATATGCCGGGCGAAAAGGTTGGGTTTTTGCCGAGCATCGAAGAAAAGGAAGAACGGACCGATCTGCCGTGGCGCATTGGCGATACCTACAATGTAAGCATCGGGCAGGGAGATTTGACGGTCACGCCGCTGGAATTGATCAATTACATCGCGTCCATTTCGACGCGCGGAAAGATGTACCGTCCGTTTGTGATGAAAAAGATGGTCAATGAAAAAGGGGATACGCTTAATGAGCAACGGCCCGAGCTTTTGCGCGATATTTCGCATTTAGCGGGTTCGATGAACGAGGTAGAAAAGGGGATGATCGAGACGACGCAAAAGGACTATGGTACGGCCCGCTTGCTTAAAGGGTTGCCGTTCGTGGTTGCAGGGAAAACGGGTTCTGCGCAGGTATCGATGAAGCAAAAGACAAATGCGTTCTTTACCGGGTATGGCCCGGTGGGAGGAGAAAAGAAGATAGTGGTGCTGGTGCTTGTAGAGGATGCGCTTGAAGGCGGAAGCAATGCGGTACCGGTGGCATACGATGTGTTTAGATGGTATTATGAGAATAGACTCAAGAAATAAATTATATTGTCTGTCATCCTGAATTTATTTCAGGATCTTATAAATTATAAATAAGATTCCGGCTCGGAGGCCGGAATGACAACCCCCCCCTTGTCTCTTACATCGTACCTCTAACTTCTATGCAAAACTCCGAATTCCGTCGCGACATGGTTTCCGGCGATTGGGTGGTTATCGCTCCCAAGCGTGCCGCTCGTCCCGAACAATTTTTCTCCAAGACCAAACGCAAGCGCGTGGCACGATCGACTTGCCCATTTGAAGATCCGCAAAAAAACGGCAACGATGAGCCGGTATTGTTTTATACCGATGAAAAAGGCTGGGTTATCCAGGTAATCCCGAATAAGTTTCCCGTATTGGCGCATCGGGAACTGTGTGCCATGAAATCGGAAAAAGGACCCTATCAGGTCATGGAAGGCGTCGGCCATCACGATATTGTTATCACGCGCGATCATTATACGAATTTTGCGCATTTGAGCGATGAAATGGCAAACAGAGTATTTAAGGCATTTCAGGAGCGGTGCCATGCTATGGCAAACGACGCATGCGTAAAATACATATCAATGTTCCATAACTGGGGCCCATCCGCAGGTGCATCCATTTATCATCCGCATTATCAGATATTGTCATTACCCATCATTCCACCCGATGTATTTCGGTCGTTGCGCGGTTCGGCAGCCTACTTTGAAAAGACGGGAAAGTGCGTGCATTGCGCCATGGTGGAATTTGAGCGCAAGGGGAAAAAGCGGGTGGTGTACGAAAACAAGGAGGCGATCGTGTTCGCGCCGTTCGTATCGCGTGAACCGTTTGAACTGCGGGTGTTCCCTAAAAAACATTTCCCCTATTTCGAAGATACCGATGAACGAACGATGCATTTTATCGTAGATGCTTTGCAAAAAGCGTTGTTGTTGCTCGAAGTGCAGTTGCGCGACCCGGATTATAATTTCTTTATTCACACCGCGCCGATACGGGATAAGGAAAAGTACGGGCATTATCATTGGCACATCGAGATTCAGCCAAAAACAAGTATTGCGGCAGGGTTTGAACTGGGAACAGGCGTTGAAGTAAATGTCGTGGATCCGGACGATGCCGCGGCGATGTTGCGAGGCGATGCGAGCAAAAAAAGAAAAGCATAATGTGTCATACCGGCGAAGGCCGGTATCCACTTCAACTATGTGCGAAACTCACAATAAAAAATTATAGATGCGCGTATCGCGCAAAATGGAAATGGATCCCGGATCAAGTCCGGGATGACAAACTCCTTGATTTATGATTCACACACTGCTTGCAATAATTTCAAACTGGGTGCTCGAAGTGATAACGCAAATGGGATATGTGGGAGTTTTTTTGCTGTCGGCCCTTGAGTCGATGAACATCCCGATTCCGTCCGAGGTCATTTTGCCGTTTTCAGGGTTCCTTGTATCACAAGGCGTGTTCGGCTTTTGGTGGGTGGTGCTTGCCGGAACGGTCGGTAATGTGGTCGGCTCCTTGTGCTCTTATTACATAGGGTATCTGGTTCGAGGCCGGCGGGCCATGCGCCGTAGCGAACGGGTGCAGGCGGAAATAGCCCGCGCGCATGTGTGGACCGACAAATATGGCGATTGGGCCATATTGATATCGCGCATGTTACCGGTCGTGCGCACATTCATCTCGTTTCCGTTGGGTGTCATCAAGGTGCATTCACTTTGGCGGTTTACATGGCTGACCTTCGCGGGAGCATTCGTATGGTCCTTCGTACTGGCAAAGATCGGATTTGTGCTTGGGGAAAATTGGCATAGTTTGGAACGATATTATAGGAAGTTCGATTATGCGGTCATCGCATTGATTTTGCTCGGCCTTGGCTGGTGGGTATGGGATCACTATCGGCGCAAGCAAGGGCGGAAAGAAGGTACTATATAGGAAGAAAGATACCGGCGCTAAGCCGGTATTTTTTTGCACTGTCATTCCGAGTGAATCCGTCAGCCGACGGAGGAGTCGAGGAATCTGCAGCAGATCCCTCGGCGAGCTCGGGATGACAATCAACACACGATTCGAAATCCGCCATTTGACAATGGTTCTCTCGAGGGCTACTCTTTCGGTAGCAGATAACAATTTAATTATCAAACCACGCGGAGGAAGAGCAAATGGCAGATCAATCGGCTGAGGTTAGTGAGCAAGACAAGGACATGCAGTTGGCGGCCATGCTGTGGTGGCAGATTATCTGGTACGCATCCCATGAGGGCAGAAGTGAAATCCCGTCGCAGCAGGAATGGCTGTCGTGCGAACTGGCAGCGGCGATAATCGACGAGATAAGCAGAAAGCCACACTGGGTTTCGTGGCGACATAACGAAAAGAACATGGAAATCGCACGCAGTCGCGGATGGCAGACTCGTCTTACGCAAGCATTGGATGCATGCGTTCTGTCGGATCTGGGATCGAATTGGATAAAACCATTTAAGCTGCTGATACAATTTGTGCGATATGAGCCCGGCGATGGCGGCGAATATGATTCGGCGCTCAGGATGTTTCATGAGGAAAATGTATTGCGCAATCCTGGGCACTCTACATTCATACCGCATCAAGAAACATACAGAAGGGCGCGATATCATATCGACAATGAAAGCGGTCTGAGCCCATTAGAGCGGTTTCATGTCACGACGGCATGCGAAGTGATTGGAGGATGCATGCGGCTGTACATTGAAAGGGACCTTGCGTACATCAAGAGGAACTACACCTGGTAGTCGTGGTAGGAAAACAGGAGCCCAATGCCCGCGGAAACGCGGGCATTTTTGTTGGAATTGTCATTCCCGCACTCAGGCCCCGTGTCGTGGCACGGGTCCGTCAGCCGACGGATCCGGCGGGAATCCAGCGCAAAATAGATTCCGGCTCGGAGGCCGGAATAACATGCTCGCGGGGATATGCTCGGGGTGAAAATATGCGCTTTTCCATGAACCAGATCTACTATCCGTGAACGATAAAAACTCGTCCTCCTGTGAACCGTGAACCGTCCACCGTAAGCCCAAATAACCCCTTGACAAGGGCCTATTAATCTATATACTTATCTTCATGCTGAGTAATAGAGAGAAGAGGCAACGCGGATAACAAACGGTTCAATCTTTGACCCGAATGTTGTGTCCGCGAAAGCGGATATTTTTTTTCAAAAAATATCTCACGCTCTCCGTTGCGAGAATCGACTGTCTCCTTGATAATTGAATAGAAATCAAACAAGAGAAATAGTATAAAAAATATTATCAACAATTTTATTTTTTGGGTTAATTTGTACCAATAGAGGGACAAAAGTAAGGGCGTATGGAGGATGCCTTGACTAAGAAAGGCGATGAAGGACGCGGCGTAACTGCGATAAGCTTCGGGGAGGTGTGTAGCAACCTTTGATCCGGAGATTTCCGAATGGGGAAACCCAATACAGCAAACCTGTATTACCTGAGCACTTGATGCCAGGAGCGCACCCGCTGAAGTGAAACATCTCAGTAAGCGGAGGAGTAGAGAACAAAAGTAATTCCCTGAGTAGCGGCGAGCGAAACGGGAGGAGCCCAAACCGACAGATATTTATATCCATCGGGGTTGTAGGACAGAAACATTTTTCTTTCTAAAAGCAGGAACACGACTCTTCGTGGATCTGCTTTTGGGGGGAGAAGGGGAGTAAAAAATTCATTGGTTAGTCGAAGTTGCTGGAAAGCAACGCCATAGCGGGTGATAGCCCCGTAGGCGAAAACTAATGAACTCTCTCGTTTCTGCACCTGAGTATCTCAGTAAATGAACAAGCTGAGAGAATCCACCAGAACTATCTGGTAAGGCTAAATACTTTCTTAGATCGATAGTGAACTAGTACCGCGAGGGAAAGGTGAAAAGCAGGCCGAGAGGCCGATGAAATAGAATCTGAAACCATACGCCTACAAGGACTCGGAGCACGTCTTCGGATGTGTGACGTGGTGCCTATTGAAGAATGAGCCAACGAGTTTAGATAGATCGTTTGTCTAAGTTTTACGAAACGGAGGCAAAGGGAAACCAAGTCTTAATAGGGCGCTAAGACGGTTTATCTAAGACCCGAAGCCAAGCGAGCTTACCCTGGCCAGGTTGAAGTCACTGTAAGAGGTGATGGAGGACCGAACCGGTTGATTGTGCAAAATCTTCGGATGAGCTGGGGTAAGAAGTGAAAAGCTAATCGAGCTTGGTAATAGCTGGTTCTCTCCGAAACAGTTTTTGGACTGGCGGTAGTGAAAAGTATCAGAGGGGTAGAGCTACTGGATCGAGTGTAATGGGGGCAACCTCGGCACTCGAATCAAACTCCGAATACTCTGGTTTAGAACGCTACTAGTTAGACTACGGGGGCTAAGCTCCGTGGTCGAAAGGGAAACAGCCCTGATCGCCGTCTAAGGTCCCCAAATCTATGCTAAGTGTTAAAGGTAGTAATTCTCCATTGACAGATAGGAGGTTGGCTCAGAGGTAGCCATCCTTTAAAGAGTGTGTAACAACTCACTATTCGACGGAGAGTTGCGCCGAAAATATACCGGGGCTAAGCATAGTACCGAAGACGCGAATGCGTGTCATCCTTCGGGATGATGGGCGTGGTAGGAGAGCATTCTGATTGCGCTGAAGGTTTATCTGTGAGGAGGACTGGAGCGATCAGAAGAGAGAATGTTGGCATGAGTAACCACAATGATGGTGAGAAACCATCACGCCGTAAAACTAAGGTTTCCTCCGCAATGGCAATCAACGGAGGGTTAGGCGATCCTAAGTCGATGGCGAAAGCCGCAGATGAAGGGCTAGCGGTTAATATTCCGCGCCATCTATATAATTCGATGGAGGGACGGAGAACATAAGTTTGAGTGCCTTAATGGTTTGGCATTTCTTATTTCAAGTCAGGTATCTTAGGCAAATCCGGGATACTGCTTTAATGCAACTGGCGGAGATTGGATGAAGATCTTGCTTCGGCTTGGTCAACTCAGATGAAGAGTCTTCCAAGAAAAGCTTCTAAGATTAGTTATATAGATATCGTACCGCAAACCGACACAGGTGGTTGAGGCGAGTAGCCTCAGGCGAACGAGTGATTTTTCCTTAAGGAACTCGGCAAAAAAGCGGCCGTAAGTTAGCGATAAGGCCTGCCCACAGCAATGTGGGCCGCAGCGAAAGTATCCCTAGCGACTGTTTACTACAAACACAGCTCACTGCTAACTCGCAAGAGGATGTATAGTGGGTGACACCTGACCGATGCGAGAAGGTTAACGTTGTCGGTGCATGCAGCAATGTATGTGCTGAGCGACTGAAGCCCTCGTCAATGTCAGCGGTAACTATAACCGTTCTAAGGTAGCGCAATTCCTTTCCGGGTAAGTTCCGGAGCGCACGAATGGTGTAACGACTGGGGAACTGTCTCAAGGAAAAGCTCGGTGAAAATGCGATTGCCGTGAAGACGCGGTGTACCTCTAACGGGACGAAAAGACCCCAGGAGCTTTACTATAGCTTGGTATTGATGTTAAAGTTTTATTGCGTAGCATAGTGGGGAGACTTTGAAGCGTTTCTTTCGGGATTCGTGGAGTCGTCAGTGAAATACCCATCTTTATTTCTTTACCATCTAACTCCAACGGCAAAAACGTTGGAAGACAGTGCCTGGTGGGTAGTTTTAATGGGGCGTTATCCTCCTAAAGAGTAACGGAGGAGTTTATTAAGGTCAGCTAAGGTCGGATGGAAATCGACCGCATCGTGTAAAGGCAAAAGCTGGCTTGACTGCAAGTCCTACAAGACGCGCAGGTGCGAAAGCAGAACTTAGTGACCCGACGGTTCATTATAGAAAGGCCGGAGACATCGGCTAAAAGCTACCCTGGGGATAACAGGCTAGTGAGATCCGAGAGTCCCTATCGACGATCTCGCTCGGCACCTCGATGTCGGCTCGCCCTAGCGCGGGGCTGGAGAAGGTCCCAAGCGTTTGGCTGTTCGCCAATTAAAAGGGCACGCGAGCTGGGTTTAAACCGTCGTGAGACAGGTTGGTCTCTATCTGTTAGAGGCGTTGATGTTTGAAGGAAGCTGCCCCT